>JAAUTY010000086.1 GCA_012031265.1 Spirulinaceae cyanobacterium SM2_1_0
CTACTTGCTATTGTTCTGGTTGTCGGGAACACATAACAAATCGCCCCAAGTCAAACTATGCCTTTCGCATTTACTGACTTGGAGCGTTTGGGATAGAGCATCAGCGAGCTGATGCCCCGATCTAATCGGTGTGACTAGCTGACAGCCGTCGGCTGCTTGCTGAAGAAAGCCGCGAGCAACTGCTCCGCAATCTGTGAGCTGGTCAGGCCGAGTGTCGCCTTCGATTGGTCTGGCTTCGCGTGATCCACCAAGACATCCGGCACGCCGAAGCGCTTCACCGGCACGAGGACATCCTGCTCCTGCAAGGCTTCCAGCACCGCCGAGCCAAAGCCGCCCATCAGACAGCCCTCCTCCAACGTTGCCACCCTGCCCAGACGCTGCGCCAGCGGCGCGAGCAGCTCCGTATCCAGCGGCTTCACGAAGCGGGCATTCACCACCGTCGCTTCTACCCCATGCTCACCCAGGATTTCCGCTACCTGCATCGCTGTTGTCACCATCGAGCCATAGCCTACGAGCAGGATGTCATCACCATTGCGCAGGATCTCGCCCTTGCCAATCGGTAGTGGCTCCCAACCATCCTCCATCAGCGGTACTCCGAGACCATTGCCGCGCGGGTAGCGCATGGCGATCGGGCCGTCGGTGTGGTTGATGCCCGTGACGACCATCTGCTGAAGTTCGGCCTCATCCTTCGGGGCCATGATCGTCATGTTGGGTAAGCAGCGCAGATAGGCGATGTCGTACATCCCTTGGTGGGTGGGGCCGTCCGCGCCAACGATGCCCGCCCGGTCGAGGCAGAAGAAGACCGGCAGATTTTGAATGCAGACATCGTGGACGATCTGGTCGTAGGCGCGCTGCAAGAAGGTCGAGTAAATCGCCGCCACGGGCCGCATCCCTTCGCAGGCGAGACCCGCCGCCAGGGTGACGGCGTGTTGTTCGGCAATGCCAACATCGATATATTGCTGCGGTAGCTTGGCGTGCAGCTTGTCCAGGCCTGTGCCCGTTGCCATCGCTGCCGTGATGCCGACGATTTTGGGATTGCGCCCGGCGAGCGTGGTCAGCGTATGGGCAAAGACCTTCGAGTAGCCGGGAGGGGTCGGCTTCTTTGCGGGGAAGGCCTTGCCGGTGACGACATCAAATGGCTTCTGGGCGTGGTAGCCGACTTGGTCACGTTCGGCGATTTCGTAGCCCTTGCCTTTGACGGTGGCGACGTGGACGAGCACCGGGCCGTGAATCTTGTGCGCCTGCTGGAAGGTGGCAATGAGTTCCGAGAGATTGTGACCGTCGATCGGGCCGAAGTACTTGAAGCCTAGCTCCTCGATCACCGCGCCGACTTTCGGGACGGCTAGACGCTTCATGCCTTCTTTGACCCGCTCCATGTCCGGCGAGAGCGAATCCCCGAAGAAGGGCAGATGCTTGAACTGCTCCTCGATGTTGTCCGAGAGGAACTGCATCGGGGGCGAGAGGCGGACTTTGTTCAGGTAACGGGAGATCGCGCCGACATTGGGCGAGATCGACATCTCGTTATCATTCAGCACCACCATCAGGTTGGTGTGGGGCAAGTGACCGGCGTGGTTGATTGCTTCTAGTGCCATGCCACCGGTCAGCGCGCCGTCGCCGATGACGGCTACGGTTTTGAAGTCTTCACCGCGCAGATCACGGGCGATCGCCATCCCTAGTGCTGCTGAAATACTGGTTGAAGCGTGCCCCGCCCCAAAGTGGTCGAAGCGATTCTCGCAGCGCTTGAGATAACCGGCGACGCCATCTTTTTGGCGCAGGGTGTGGAACTGGTTGTAGCGGCCGGTGATCATTTTGTGCGGATAGGCCTGGTGGCCGACATCCCAGACCACCTTGTCGCGGTCGAGATCGAGGGTTTGGTACAGTGCTAGGGTCAGCTCCACTACCCCCAGACCCGGCCCCAAGTGGCCGCCGCTGGCGGCGATTGTTTCCAGGTGCTTGTCGCGGATCTGTTGGGCGATCGCCTCCAGTTGCGGGATGGACAGACCGTGCAACTGGTTGGGATGAGTAAGTTCGCTTAAGTGCATACTGAAATTTTTCTCTGAAAAACTGACTAAGGTTTCTCGCGCTTGCCTCTGGCAATTTTGGGTAGCGAGGTCGCAGTGCGTGCGAGTTTAGCGTGAGTTAAGGTCGAGGAATGCGGCGGTGGCTACCCGAACCAGAAGAAAATTTGCGTCTAACCCACACTTTAAATGATTTGGCGGGGTCTGCTCGGTATTCTTGGCGAGAGTGGCCGAGTTTCGGCGGTTGCCAGGGTGCTATCGCCAGTCGGTATCCCCAAAGCGATCGCACCTATGGCAAGCTGTGGGCAGAATTGTCGGCTGAGCCGCAATTGCTTTGACCGAGCACACTGAATGATTGCCACAAGGGAGTGAAGTGATGATTCAAGCCTATGCTGCCCATGAACCCCAGGGAGAGTTAAAGCCGTTTGAGTATGATCCCGGCTCATTACTGCCCAATGGCGTAGAAATCAACGTTGAATACTGTGGCATCTGCCATAGCGACCTCAGTATGCTCGATAATGAATGGGGAATGACCCAGTACCCATTCGTGCCGGGTCACGAGGTCGTTGGCACGATTAGTACCATTGGTGAGCAAGTGACCAACTTGCAGGTCGGTCAGCGGGTTGGTCTGGGGTGGTTTTCGCACTCCTGTTTGGTTTGTGAGTGGTGTGTGGCGGGCGATCGCAATCTCTGCCCCACTGCCGAAGCCACAATCATCGGTCGCCACGGCGGTTTCGCGGACAAGGTGCGGGCGCACGAAGATTGGGTATTGCCCCTCCCAGCAGAACTCGATGCTACGACGGCCGGCCCGCTTTTCTGCGGCGGTATCACAGTATTCAACCCGATTGTCCAAATGGGCATCCAACCCACGGATCGCGTCGGTGTGATTGGCATCGGTGGTCTCGGTCACATGGCGTTGGGCTTCCTGAACGCCTGGGGTTGTGATGTCACGGCCTTTTCAACCAGCCCGGACAAGGAAGCCGAAGCCCGCGAAATGGGCGCGCATCACTTTGTCAATTCCCGTGACCCCAAGGCACTGGAAGCGGTGCAAAGCTCCTTCGATTTCATCCTCTCGACGGTGAATGCTGACCTCGATTGGGATGCCTATATCGCCGCCCTGCGCCCGCGGGGACGCCTACACCTGGTCGGGGTCACCCCCAGCCCAATTTCTAGCCAGATCTTCCCGATGATCCTGGGCCAGAAATCGATCTCAGCCAGTCCGCTCGGTAGCCCGACGACGATCAACAATATGCTCAGCTTTGCGGCCCGCCACGAGATTGCGCCGATTACGGAAACTTACGGCTTCAATCAGATCAACGAGGCGGTGGATAAGCTGCGTAATGGCAAGCCGCGCTACCGTCTGGTGTTGAAGCACTAATTGCGCTGGGCTAGTACCGCTACGCGGAATTTTGAGTTCTGAGTTTTGAGTGATGGGTGCAGACAATATAGGCATCCTACGGATCCTGAATGGGGATCTCATTTCCGCCGCCTTGTACTAGTTTGTTGCTGGGATGATGGCGAGAATATCCCAGCAACTGCGGCTCGAAGGATGTTGCTCGAAGCGGCGGTCAGAGATTCTGCTGAGATACGCTCACTGATTTTGTCGTGGCTTGCTGAGTGTGCGATCGCCAGCGATGCTTGCACGCTGTGAATTTTTTTGCATCCAACTGCGAATCAAATCAGCTTCAGAGAGTGACGAGGAGCCAAAAAGATCGCCAGTTATTGATCCGTCAGTGCTACAGTGCTTTGGTTCTGTTTGACGAATGACCACTGTTTCAAACCTCACCCAGACAACTGGGGGGCGCGAGTTCGTGGCTACACTGGAAGGTGATCTTCTTGCTGACTAGGCCCAGAGTCGCCGCGTGCTCAAAATCGTCGTGAATGCCACCAAGGGCGGTGTGGGCAAAACCACGATCGCGACCAACCTGGCGTTGCTCCTAGCGCAGCAGGGTTGGCGGGTTTGGGCTTTGGATTTGGCGGGGCGGAGTAAGATGGCGCAGTGTCTGGCGACGGCGAGTGATTTTGTCGGCGATCGCAACCGGATCGAGATCCGCGAGACGGAGCCGTTGCCGGAGTCATTTGCGGGCGCTCAGGATTTCGACATTCTCATCGCCGACACGGACGACTACTACAAAGTGCCAGCGGCGGTGGTGACGCGCCGGGGTTGGCGGTTGCTCGTGCCTGTTGTGCCCCAATACGACGATCTTGGCTTGGAGGACATCGCTCAGGAGACGGCGACGTTATTGAATTACAGCCTGTTTACTGACACCGCGCCCAAGCTGCGCCTGGTGGTGAATCACCGCTTTCCGGCTAAGGTGGCAGCCTATGCCCCGCTACAAGCAAAGGTGCGCGATCGCCTGCACGCTCATGCCATTGATGGGTTTTTGTCGCCGCATTGGTTACCATTGTAGACCGGCCGCCACTGGATTTCACCGCCGACGCGATGTTTGCCAATCCCCTGCTGGCAGTCTTATCAGAACTCAAGGGTTAACAGGGAATCATGTCGAAGCTCACTACCACCCTCAGCCAACACGTCCGCCAAAACCTGCATAGTTTAACGATCGAGTTTGACGCGCAGTTGTTGGATCGCGATCTGTTGGCGGCGCTAGCGAACTATCTCTCCACAGATGTCGTGGCGCAGCAAGTCGAGATGGCCTTCTCCATCGTGGCGGCCCGGCAACTGGATGATCGCCGCCATATCGTCGAGCAACTGCGCTACCAAGCTGCGCACCAATTGGTCACGCTGCTGGCGCGATCGCCCCTGGGGGTCACACCAACCTGGCATCGTGTCGCCATTCCCCGCTGGATGATCTTGGCCGTGGGTTCAGCGGCGGGCTGCGATTTCGCGCCGGTGACCACGACTGAAGCCGCATTGAATATGGTTTTGGGCTTGTGTGTGGAATTTTTGGAGCGCATTCTGGGCAGCGATGGGGAAGCTACAACAGGAGCTGGTCGCGCAATTGGTCGCGCTGCCGCCGAATGAAAAGCTGGTCATCGGCGATCGCCTCGTGCGGGCGCTCGGCGGTGATCCCACGCCCCAGGTGACCGGGCTGCCAGCCCGGCGGGGACGGGCGGACGGCGGCCTCGATGGGCGAGTTCCGATTTTGATCCAGGCGCGCATGACCCGCGAGAAGCTGAAGCGGCGCGCTGATGGTCAGGAGTGGCCGGTGCCGTTGGAGCGTAGCGAATTTAGCTGGCAAGCGGCGGTGGCGGGATTCAATGTCAAGCTGGAGAAAACTCGCTTCGAGCGCGATACGCTAAATGCGTTTGTGGAAAATTTGCGGCGCGAAACCATCTTTGCCGGGGTGATCGTAACGGCGGCAGGGTTGAGTCCCGACGCGATCGCCGAGCTAGAGCGGCACAACAACCACGATATGGATCTCTGCTCGCTCGAGTTGGCCGATCTGCTCGCTGGGGTCGTGACCTGTGGCAATATTCGCTTCCTGAGCGATGATCTCAGCGAGCAGTTGCGGGTCAATCTGCGGGAATTTTTGGCGACTCGAGCCTAAACGCTGCGGGGCAAAGGTCACGGGAGGAGTCGTGAGTCAGAGCAAGCCACAGGCCTGCAAGCGTGGCACTAAAAATTTCATGTGTTGCCAGACGGTGGTGCCGCCGAGCCAGCGGCGTGAGGGCAGGTGCCCCTGAGGCGCGCGACGGTTGAATTGCAGGTAGCGGTGATGGGTGGGCGAGTGAACGGGCCAACCGACGCGATCGCAAAACAAGGGATATTGCTCACCGGTGGCGACATAAATTTTCGCTTGGACGCTCAAACCAAATTGGCCCTGGCTGTATTGCACCCAGAGCTGGTCGAGGATTTTCAACCCGGCATCGGGCAACTTGGCAATCTCGCCATTCGGCAAGTAGCTCCCGGTCGGCTTGCCAGCCAACTCACAAAGCAAGGCCCCCGTGATCTCATCCGCCAGTTGCCATTGCTGACGCTTGAGCGCCTGTTGTAGCGGCAACCAATCCACCTCCTGTACGGAATTGTCAGGCTCAAGTTGCGGAGGCGGCGTGGCTGAAGCCTGAGGCGTCAGAATGCGCGTGGGTTGATTGGTGACTGGGGTTGTTGCTGTTGCCGGATGGGATATTGGCGGGGACGGGTCGGTTGCCAGGCTGCCCAGTTCCCGCAACACGGCACGGGCGGACTGGGCGCGTTGGCGTAGAGAGGGAGCAACGAGTTGGTTCAAAACGGCGATCGCCCTGGGGCTGAGTTTCAGGTCGGGCGGCAGGCGATCGCGCCACTGCCAGCGCTCGCTCACGACATCGTACAGCTCGTCAGGATTTGCGCCAGTTAGCAGGTTCAGGCAAGTCGCCCCCAGGCTGTAGAGATCAGAAGCCGGCAGCACTTTGCCCCGCATCTGCTCCGGAGCCATGAAACCCGGTGTCCCGACGACGGTGGCGTTTCCCATCAAGGCCGTCTGCGTCAGCACGCGGGCGATGCCGAAATCGATCAGCACGAACCGCCCATCGCGACGTTGCATGATGTTTTCGGGCTTGATGTCGCGGTGGATCACCTGGCGAGCGTGAATATAATCGAGTACCGGCAACAGGTCGCGCAGGAGTTGCCAGAGTTGCGCTTCGGTGTTGCCCCGGGCTTGCCAACTGACCGCCGACAGCGGCAGGCCGTCGATGAATTCTTGGATGAGGTAGAACTGTTGGTCTTGCTCGAAGTGCGCGAGCAAAGTGGGAATCTGTGGGTGGGCACCGAGTTCGCTGAGGCGGATCGCTTCTTGGGCAAAGAGAGATTGGGCCTTGGCGATCGCCGCATCCGGAACTTGGGTGCAATGAAACTGTTTGATCACGCAGACCGGCTGCCCCGGCCGGTGCTGATCCAGCCCGCGAAAGGTGCGCCCAAAGCCACCCTGACCAAGCGGTTGCAGGGCACAATAGCGTTCTTTGAGACGCAGCCGTGTTCCACAGGCGAGGCAGTATTCGGCGGTGTCAGCGTTGTGCGGGTTAGAGCAAGCTACATTCAGGCAGTAGGTCACGAGCGGCAAAGCTGGAGCCAAGAGCAGGATTTTCCCTCATACTAATTGCTTGGCTCGTTGCCCGGCGGTTCAAAATTAGGGGAGCACCCGACGCAGCCCGACGTCAAAGCACGCGCAGGATGCTTTGAATCGTGATGTTATCCAGAGCTTGGAGTTGATGAATCTCCGCGAGCGCCGCGCGGAAGTTGCCTTCGCGGACATCGTGGGTGACGACCACCAGTTCGGCGATGCCATCCTGTGTGTCAGTTTGGACGATCGACTCCAAGCTGACCGCGTTTTGGCCAAAGCAGGTGCCGATATGACCGATGACCCCCGACTCATCGCCACAGAAAAAGCGGACGTAGAAGCGTGTCACCAGTTCTGCAATCGGGGCGACATCGCAGTAGTGCTGGTGTCCGCAACCATAGAGCGGGTGCAGTCCATCTGCGTGGGACATTGCCAGCAGACCGATGAGATTGGCAATGTCCGCAACCACGGCACTCGCGGTTGCTCCCTTACCCGCGCCGGGGCCGTAGAACATCACCTGTCCCAGCGGCTCACCCTCGACCAGGATGGCATTGTAGACCCCGTTGACGCTGGCGAGGGGGTGCGCTTTGGGGACGAGCGAGGGTTGGACGCGCACTTGCAGACGGTTTTGGGTATGTTCGTCGCACTGGGCGATCGCCAATAACTTGATCGCGAAGCCCAACCCAGCAGCGTAGCGGATGTCGGCCGCGCTGACCGGCCGAATACCCTCACAACTGATGTCTTCGTAGCGAATGCGGCCGCCGAAGGCGAGCGAGGCGAGGATGGCGATTTTGTCAGCGGCATCGAAGCCATCGACATCAGCGGTGGGGTCGGCTTCGGCATAGCCCAGGCGCTGCGCCTCGGCGAGCACGGTATCGAAGTCGGCACCGGCCTGGGACATTTCGGTGAGGATGTAGTTGGTCGTGCCGTTGATGATGCCCGCGACGCGGTGGATGCGATTGACACTCAGGGTTTGCTTCAGCGGCTGGATGATCGGGATACCACCGCCCACGGCGGCTTCGAGCAGCACGTAGACGCCGGCCTGGTTGGCGGCGCTGTAGATTTCGTCGCCGTGGCGGGCAATGACGGCTTTATTCGCGGTGACGATGTGTTTGCCGTTGGCGATCGCCGTGAGGATGAGCGATCGCGCTGGTTCTAGCCCGCCAATCAGCTCGACGATGATCGCCACCGCCGGATCGCGGACAATGGCTTCCAAATCCGTGGTGAGCAACTCAGGCGGCAGCGAGACGGCACGCGGCTTGTCGGGCGATCGCACGCCAACACGATGAATCGCAACCTGACTCAGAAGCGGTTGGCGGCCTTGACAGTCGTTGAGGATTTCAACCACGCCGGTTCCGACTGTTCCTAAGCCCAACAAACCAATTTTGAACGCCACTGTTTTACCCGATTGCTGCTCTGCATTTGCCATTCTCTAGCCTAGTACAGGACGGCGGAAATGAGATGCCCATTCAAAATCCCCAAGATTCCCGTATTGCAGGCACTCAGAACTCAAAATTGAGAACTCAAAACTCAAAACTCAGAACTCAAAATTGAGAACCCAAAACCCCGCGTAGCAGTACTAGCGGCTCAGGCGGCGGTTTAGGGTTGAGTTATACAGAATCCGGCGGTCAGGAACCAATGTGAATCGATGCAATCACTGCAATCCCCGGCAGTATCATGACACTTCTGGGTAGAGGCTGCTGAGCAGCACCGAGAAAGTATCAGCCCGCAGTCAAGCTCCCACTGGGATCAAAGCCGCAAGCGTGCTAACGAGAAAAACTCAAGACACTACTCATCTCCAAGGGCTTGGCGAACACGCAAGGGAGACCCGCACGGCGGCGGTGCAGTTTTCGTTGTAGGAGCAGATACCAAGCCTGCGGCGACCAGGCTGCCCGCGCTGAGAAACGCAGCGCATCTCGCCATGCGCCTTGCCGCAGCGCGACCAGCGCCCAGTGCAGCTTGAGATACCGCTCGACGGTGCCGACGCTAGGAAGCTCATGGCGGTACTGAGCGGCAACAAGCGCATGAATTTTGCGCTTGACCATGATGTGGGTATTGAGGCGTTTAATGAGCGATAAACGGCGATTAGAGGCTCCAAGCCAAATCGTGCGGTAGGCTAAACAACGGTTGATGAAGAGGGCATCACCGAACTGGGCAATTTTTACCCAGGAATCGATGTCGTCAAAGTTACCATCGAGGCTAGAGTCCCAGCCGCCCGAGCGCAGGAAGGCATCACGGCGAAAAGCCACCTGCACCGGCGTTCCGAAGGGAATCTGTTCCAGTAACATCCCGCGATGAATATCTGCTTGGGGCACATAGCAGATCTCACCCGCACCCACACAATCTGTCAGCGAGAGCTGCTGCTCTTGCTCGTCAACCTGAGCGGCTCGACAAGAACAGATCACAGCCTCTGGCCTCAGGGCGATCGCCGCCCGCATGACCTCAATGCAGTCGAGGGCAAGATAGTCATCGTCGTCTAGAGCTTTGATCCAGTCGCCGCTCGCTTTTTGGACACCAGCATTGACACTCTGCGAATGTCCGAGATTGTGCGTGTTGCGATGGTAGATGAGGCGGTGATCCCCGGCTGCCTGGAGTTGAGCACTGAGTTTGTTGACATAGGCTTCGGTCTCGTCTTGCGAGCAGTCATCGACGACGACGACCTCACAGGGAACGGTCTGTTCGAGGGAGCGCGCGATCGCCCGCTTCAGTAATGCCAGGCGATTGTAAGTCGTAATGACGATGGTAAATTTCATGACACAGAATTGCCCGCTAGAGGGTGACGAACGCTAGCAACTACAAAAAAAGGCAATCTGGAGAATAGACAAGGGGGAAATCTGGATTGTTGCCGCTTCAATCTTAGACTAGCGGACGAAGCAATGGGGCGTCCAGCAACCATGCAAGCCGTAGGGGATGCGATCGCGCAACTGCAAGCGAGCCACCGGCCCCGAAGTTACATCACGGGCGTCAAAAATGACGACTTCGGAGCGATCACGCTGCGAATCGTAAACGACTTGCAGCAGCCAGCCCGCATCTTCGGTCGTTGCGCCGGGTTCCGGGACGAAGCGGGCCTCGCTGACGTAGCCGGTCGGCGCAAAGGAGTAGTCCTGGGTCACACCCGTTTCGAGATCAAGCTTGAGCAGTCCTTGCAGAGGCGCATTGCCGCTGGGGCTGTGGGCGCAACTGAGGTAGAGGTAGCGATAGTCGCGACCCACCCGCGCCGGGTGCAGATCCGGAAATTCGCAGCAGCGCGCGAGCAACTGCCGACGCTCGACGCGACCTTGGGCGAGGTCGAGTTGACAGCGCCAGATCTGGCCGGGCGGCAGAGCCGCAAAGTTGATCTGACGAAAATCCGTCTCGGGTTCGACATCCGGAAACGTGGCGTAGCACACCGAGTCGATGGCGAGGGTTTCGGCATCGATTTCCCAGGTGTTGGCGTGGTGGAAGGTAAAACCAGCCTCAGCCGTCAGAGTTCGCACCGGCTGGCCCGACTGCGGATCGCGGGGAATGACGAGAATGCGGGTCGGCTGGTCAGCCTGGAAGCGGATACACTCGGCCGCACCCCGCCAGCCGAGAGCGAAGGGCAGGGGATTGAAGGCGACCGGGTTTTGAAAAAAGAGGGCGTAGTGCGGGGTGATGGCGAAGTCGTGGATGAAGGCAAAGCCAGGAACCTGATGCGCTTGCTGGCGGCGGAGTTGACCGTCGGGCGCGAATTCGTAGAGGGCGATCGCCGTCGAAAGTCCCGGCCGAATCGCAAAATTCACCAAGCAAGGCTGCCCGCCATCAAAGGCACAGGCAGGATCGACGCGCGGATGCGCCGCAAAGGACTCTCCCGGCTTGAGCGTCCCGTCGAGATCATCCAGTCCCAGCGTCGCCAGGGTTTCCGGATCGAGGCGATGCGGTTCAGCCGCTTCCCAGAGCGCCAATAGCTTGCCGCCCCAGTAGATGATGTTGGTGTTGGCGATGTTTTTCACCCGGAAGTCAAAGGCATTCGCCAGCCAGCCCCCAGGCTTCTGGGTGCCAAAGACGCCGCGATAGAGGAATTTCCCCGCCTGCTCCTCAGCGACGAAACCTTCCGTCCGCACGAAGCGATTGCGGAAGTGCGCGCGCCCCGCGTCGATGCTGATCGCTGCGACCATGCCGTCGCCATCAAAAGGATGCTGTACCGACTGCCCGCCGCGCTCGAACAGCGCCGGGCCGTTGCGGAATAATGTGCCACTCAGCGCCGCCGGGATCTCGCCGACAATCTCATCGGCTTCCAGCCAGTAGTCCGTTTCGTGCCGCTGCGACTGGTAGCCGCGCTGCCAGTCTTGGCGGTTGTAGGGTGAGTCGGGCTTGGGGGTAGTGTTGGCAGTGAGGGCAGTCATGGAAAAGATTGCGGGGCTGAGGACAGGATTCAGCATTCAGTAGGCACACTGACCAAGCAGCGCGGCCCATCTAGGTTGAATTCTTAAGAATTGTAACGGATTCGCGGCTAAAGGTGGCGGCTAGTGCGGCTATGCGGAGGTTTGAGTTCTCAATTTTGGGTTTTGAGTTTTGGGTTTTGAGTTTTGGGTTTTGAGGTCTGAGTGCCTGCAATCCTGGGGATTTTGAATGGGCATCTCATTGCCGCCGTCCTCTACTAGGCTTGCTGCGCCGCGCTAGCGACACTGAATCGCTGCCAGTCCTGCCAGAGCGGGTGTAGATTCTCTTTGCGGGTGCCGTTGGGAAACTGGTAGGTAAGACCCGGATGAACCGCATGGAGCCAGACGATTCGCGGCTGGCGATCCAGCGCGTAGTAGACCGTGTCCCAGAGGAAGGCATCCACGGTCGGGCGGAGTTGCCCAGCGGGAACATTGATTCCCCAGAAGGCGAGCTGATCTTCACCACGGTCGGCAATTAGGTGAGCGCCGACTGGACCGCAGGTGTTCCGCCACTGTTCGGGATGGGCGATCGCCAAGTCGCAGACCAGCGGCGATCGCCAGCCCCGAGTCGCCAAGACTTGCAAACACCAAGCCCGCACGCCCCACTCGTTGGGGGTGGGATCGTAGCGGGTTTCGATGTGAAACAGGCGGCCGTGACCGCCCAGATTCCACTCCCCTAGTTCAACGCCGTGGGGATAGAAGGCGCGGTAGTCGGGGGCGAGGTCGGGCGTGCAGGCGATCGCCTTGGGGAGCTTACTCAGGGCACGCAGGCGACCATTGCCATAGCAGTAGAGGTCATAGTCGGGCAGGTTGGTAATTTGAATCCGGGCATCGCTGTCTTGGGCACGCATCGCCTCGCGGGCGGCGAGAAAGGTGTCGCGGCGCGGCCCGCGCAGCTCGTGCTCGACGTAGCTGAGGAAAGCGCGATTGTAGGAATCCGGCTTGACCGCCCACTGGGCGAGTAGGCGCAGGCGATCGGGCCAAGCTGGGGGGGTGGCGGCTGGGGGCAGGGTCAGCTTCAACTCAGCCGCAAGGCGCTCAATGTCGTCGAGGCTTGGTTCGGGGCGATCGCGCATAGAGAAAGTGGCCGCAGACGATTTCTCCATCCATACTGCCCCGCCGCTGCTCGCTAGGCAACTCTGAAACTGTTCTTAACCTTCCGCCAATTTCTGGCCGCGAATGTTATCACAGAATCACGCTGCCCACATCCACATCACTTGGTTATGCTTGCCCTGATTCAGCAACTACGTCTCAAATGGTTTCTCACCACGAAAGCTCTGGGCTATAGCACCGACTTTGTGGAGACGCTTTATCGCATCTATTTAAATCATCAAAAAATCATCCACTTCCGCCAGGGCTACCCAGTCTACTCGCTCTCAACCCCAGCATTGTTTAGCAAACCGGCTGCAAATTTCATTGCCCGCGCCCTCTACCGCACGATTCAGAACAAAAATTTGCCCAATCTCATGAGTCTGGCCGTCAACGATACCTGCAATGTGGACTGTCAGCATTGCAGTTTCTTCGACGCTGTGGAGCAGCCCGGCCGCCCTACCTTGGATCTAGCGCAGATGCAAAATGTGATCCAACAAGCGCAAGAGCTGGGCGTTTCGGTGATCAACTTTGTTGGCGGTGAGCCACTGTTGCGTCCCGATTTACCCGAGATCATTCGCAGCGTGGATAAAGATTTATCAACGACCATCCTCTTTACTAATGGCTGGCACTTGGCACAGCGGGCACGCGAACTCAAGCGGGCTGGCTTGGACAGCATTTATGTCAGCTTGGACGCCGCCGACCCGGTGCAGCATGACCTCTTTCGTGGTCAATCGGGTCTGTTTGAGCGGGCGATCGCCGGCATTCAAGTCGCCAAAAAGCAAGGCTTCTCGGTGGGAATTTCCACCACCCTGACGCCAGAAAGTTACGCCCAAGGGGAACTGCCACGCCTGGTCGAACTTGCCCGTCGTCTCGGCGTTCACGAAGTCCTGTTTTTCGACGCGCTGCCGAGTGGTCGCTACAAGCACCGCGATGATCTCGTGGACAATCCCGACTGGATCGAAGCCGCCATCCAAGCCGCCCGCCCCTACAATCGCGATCCGAAGTATCCCGGTGTCGTCTTCTTCGCCTACTTCACGAGCCATCGCAGCGTTGGCTGTAGTTGCGGCACGAGTTATTTCTACATCTCGCCCTATGGGGAGATCATGTCCTGCGACTTCAACCACGCCAGCTTTGGCAACATCCGCGAGGAACCGCTGTGGCGGCTTTGGGAGCGGCTGACGACACTCCCAGAATTCTGCCAAGCGAAATGGGGCGGTTGCAAGGTGAAAGACGCCGAATTTCGTCAGTATGCCACGGTGTCCGGCGATCGCCAATAATTCTAATTCAAGCTGTTGCTCTAAATGCCGATGTTGACATCCTTCCCCCTCGCACCGCTACTCGCGTACTGCTCGTTTGAAAAAACACCGACGGCCGCGATCATTGGTTTTGAAATCGGGGCGATCGCCCTCTCCCTAATCGTCTTCGCGGTGCTCTCGCGGCTCACGACACGCCTCTGGTTGCGTGTTCCCGTGATGGCAGTTGGCGTGCTGCTCTTCGAGTTCTTCACCGCGCCGATGTGGCACAACGAACGCCTAGGCTGGTGGGCTTACATCTATCTCGATGTCAGTTGGATTCTGACGCTGAGCTGGACGGCGCTGATTTTGATGACAGTCATTCTTGTTGATCGCTTATTAACCAATTATCCGGCTTGGCAGCGCTTTCTCGTCTATCTCGGCGTGCTGCTGGTGGTCGTTAGTCTGCTCGAAATGATCGTGGTGAACTTAGGGATTCGTAGCTACGCCCCCGAAGTTCTGGACAATTTAACCGGCTTCTTTGTGGCGGGCGTACCGCTGCTGGATATGCTCTACTACACCCCGGTTTTCACGGGTCTGGTGATTGCCTTTTACAAGTACTGGAGTTTTGCCATTGACGACGAGCCGCTGATTCCCAGTAAGCAACGCAACTGGTGGCGGAGTTTGTTCATCGCTTTTGCGGCAGTTTTTCTGTTTGAAGTGATGATTCAGCCGATGGTCGAGAATGTTAATTTTCCGCGCTGGTCGTACTTCTTTTTTGATATCAACGTGATTCTGATCGCGGCTTGGGTCTTGATGATCGGGGTTTCGGCGATCGCCATCGAGCGTCTGTTCATGCACTGGCCACTGCTCTATCGCTTCCTATTCGCCTTGGGAATTGCCGGTTCGCTGTTGTTGCCGCTCGAAGCTTGGCTGATTCGCAACGGTTACCGGGTTTACGGGGCGAGCGCAACGCACAATTTCACCGGCTTCACGATCCCGACGCTGAGCGTGCCGATTGAGGTGGCCTTGGCGATTCCCTGCTATCTAGCATTGATTATCGCCTTCATCCGTTATTGGGAAACTGTTCTAGATAACCGCTTATGAATCCTTCACTCTCACTGAATTGGCCTCATTGGCAGCCCTGTCTGCTCAATTTGGCGGTTGGGTTGCCGATTACGTTTGTCATTCTGGCTTGGGGCTTCGGCAATGCCCAATGCGTGCTGGCACTGGTCGCCATCTCGGCTGTTTGTACGCTGGGTCTGAGCCTGGCGGTTTGGTTGCCGCTGTGGTGGTTGGTGGGCTGGCTGTCGCGGCGATTGTACGGGGCGATCGCCGCTCGCTACGGCTGGGCGAGATAGATGTTTTCATGCTGTGTCGTGAGGTAGAAGAGGTATGCAACAGAACAATATTAGGATCATCGCCGCGCTGGGCTTTCCGATCGGGGTCGTCACTGTATTTTTTAGCCTGGTGCTCTTCACGGGCGGTGTTGGTAATGCTCTGAGTCTCGTCTTCGTCTCCATTCTCTGCACATTAGGTGTCGCGCTGATCTTCTGGGTGCCGTTCTGTACGGGCGTGGGAATGCTGGTGGTATTTTTAATGCTGGCTCTCTATCGCCAGCTCCGCCGTGCAGCCGGCACGACGGTTCCGCCCCTGGAGCGCCTCGCCGATGCCACCCAGCCTGATGAACCGACGGGCGGGGTCAGCCGCAATGCCTACCACCAAGCGGTCGCGGACTACATCCGCAAGGCCCGCGCCAAGGGCTACAGTGATTCGCAGATCGACAGTCGCTTGGCGGCTCGCGGCTGGGAAATCAACGATATTGCACAAGCCCGTCGCCTGCTGGCGGTGGGCGGATGATTGGGCTGCGGCGAATGTATGATGTCACCGATGACTGTGCCCGCCTCGGCAGTTTGGGCATGGGCGATCGCCGGTTGCTGTCCAGCCACCAGCTTGACCGCGCATCTTTGGATTGGCTCGTTGAGGGACTGGAGTTTCGCCTCAAGTGTCTTGCGGTTCATCATGGTCTGTCCGACTGTTCGAGGGTTGCGATCGCCTCGGCTGGTCGCTGCTCACCCGCGAGGACGCGCTCAATCCCCGGCCAATATTCATCCATCATCCCGACATTGATGGCAACCAATCGCTTGACTAAGTTGGCATTCAACTGGCTGCCCTCTACGTCGATGCTGGTCTT
>JAAUTY010000087.1 GCA_012031265.1 Spirulinaceae cyanobacterium SM2_1_0
TCCGCGATGCCAATGTCACGGGCTTACAAATCATCAATACCAACCTCTGCGGTGCGGTGCTCCCCGATGGTGAGTCAGGCGCTTGCCCGCGACCGGTGCGGCGCTGAGTTCCCCTCACGCCTCCCGGCGATCACCCTGACTTCCGGCTGGCTAGCCTACGTTTGCTGAATCCTCACAGCCCAAACCAAGCCCCGACGAGGGGCAGCAGTTGTTGGCAGGCTTCGACGAGGGCAGCGGTGGCGGGCAGCCCGAAGACGAGTCCTTTGAGGACGGTGGTGGCCTGCTTGACGGTTTTTTGATGCCGCTGGCCTGGGGTGTTTGCCCAGCGGCGGCAATGGCTTGCAGTTGTTCGAGGGCTTCGGCTTGGTCGTCGGGGTCGAGTTCGGAGTCGTTGATGGCGGCTTGTAGTTCGGCGAGGAGGGTTTTGAGGTCGGGCTGGTCGGGTGCGGTGGCGTCCGGAAGTTGGTTGATGCTCGTGGTGAGGGTGCTGTTGAGGTTGTCGAAGTTCTGCTTTAGCTTAGGAAGAAGATGTGCTCAAATTCGCCGGGGGCAAAGGCTTTGCCGGGATCGTGAGGGCGACGCTCGCGGCTGCCGAGGGGGTTGCGCTGTTCGAGGAGATAGACGTACTGGCAGTACAACAGTTGGGCAGCAGCCATGGTGCAAACAGTCTCAGCCGACAAGGTCACGCTCTACGACCTCGCGCAACGGTTTAACCTTGAACCCAGCGAGGACGCCGCCGCCTTTCCAGAATGGCAGCAAGACCTGCCCGCACTGTCGCCGCCAGAACAGGAACGATTAGAGCGCGTGCGCGCCACTGTTACCAACCTCGAGCAGCGCTCGGTGCTGGAAAGCACTGTGAAGCTAGCCGTCGTCGCTCCCTTGCTGGATTTAGCCGGGCTGTTCCTGCCGCCGTTCTATGTCAGCACCGCAGAGTCCCTGGAGATTGAGGCGCGCGATCGCAGCGTTACGGTGCGCGGTCGCTTGGATGTGTTGGTGCTGAACGATTCGCGGCCCGTCGCAACCCCTCCAAGCGAAACGCCGCCACTCTAGCCAATCTGAACCTGTCCCAGATCTGCAAACGCAACCCCGCGCCGCAGCTTTTCCGTTGTTGCGCTCCAGCGCTCCCCCAAGAGGGCTAAAGCCTAACAACATCCCTCATTTCTGAGTTAACAGACCACTAGCGCAGTACAACTTGCAGCAGCCGGACGTCATCATCACTGACTTGGTGATGCCGGAGCGAGATGGCTTTGAATTGATGCGCCAGATTCGGGACTCGGGCGATCACCAAGTGAAAATCATTGCTGCCTCCGCCAGCGTAATCGAGTCCGATCAGGCTCACTGCTTGGGTATTGGCTGCGATGACTTTTTAGCCAAACCGCTTGAAATCGATAGCCTACTTGCGAAGTTGCAACAGCACCTCTGCTTGACCTGGATCTATCAGCAACCGGCGATCAATGCTCCCGCTGGGGATACCAATACAGCTTTAGCATTGATTTATCCTCTAGCAGCCAAATTGGCGACCCTCAATCACTTGGCGCGCATCGGTGATATTAGCGGACTGCAAAAAGAAGCCCTCAAAATTCGCGATTTAGATCCGCAATATCACGCATTTTTTGATTGCATACTGGCACTCGCTCGCGAGTTTGATGATCGGGGTCTACTGAACTTACTGTCGATCTCTTCTTAGAATCATCAGTCAATGATAGATTGTAAGCCAGGCTCTCCTGGATCTGCGGTGATAAGCACAAGTTTCCGGTGCTGAAATCACTGCCAAGCAAGGGTTTCAGGAATTCAGATTACAAGATCTGGTATCATCCTCATACTTATCCCACCCTAAACCCAGGAGAGCCGTAAGCCATCACGACTTGGGCATGAATCATCAGCCTGGCGGATCACTAGTACCGCAACGTGGAAGTCAGAAGGTAGAAGTCAGAAAGCCCGATTTTCCGGGCTTTCGGCAAATTTGAATCATCCCCTCACTTCCGCTTTCGTATACTGGTAAATTGTATATTTCATACTTTTAAAGCTCAGGCAATCACGATGGGATTGTAAAAATCAACTGATCGCATTAGCGGTGAAAGCTTGGGGTACCTCGACATAATGGCCAAATCGCTAATTTTCGGGGTTCACACCCTTGAAAATCTGTTGATTGTTGCTGTTGATCTTGGGTATTTCTAGGTGCCTCATGCTAAGAGTGAATCAGTTTCCCGTTACTAACCCGCTTTGGCGTCGTAGAGTTATGCGCTTAGTCGTTGGCGTTGCGGCTGTGACGGTCGGCACGCTCGGCTACTCTGGCTACCGGCTCGCCCGCATGTCGCTTCTCACCGATCTCGAACGCAACGCTTTGCTCCAAGTCGAGAGTAGCGTGCGCGAGGTTGACAATTGGTTAGGGCGTCGCAAGGCGGAGATCGCGACGATCGCCAGTACGCCTACGGCTCGCTCACTCGATTGGAAAACCGTTCAGCCCTATCTGCAAGCGGAAGTCGAACGCCTCGGCGACTTTCATCTCCTCGCCTTGCTGGATGCTGAGGGGCAGTTTTACACCCATCAAGGGCGCACGGGGGATGCGAGCGATCGCGAATTTTTTCAACAGGCGATGCAGGGCGCTCTGTATGTCTCTGATCCGATCGTGTCACGCTCGACCGGCGTGCGCCAAGTCTCGATCGCTGCCCCCATCCGTACCGAAACCACTACTCCGCCTGGTGTGATCTCCGGCCCCATCTCCATCGATCGCCTCACAGAGATTATCACCAGTCTGAACTACGGCCCTAGTAGCTATGCCTTTGTCCTCAACCACGCGGGTATACCGATTGTGGCACCGCCAAATTGGCCTGCCCATGAGGCTAACAGCATGGGCAGTTTATTTGACCAGCCGGACGCGGCGTGGCACCATCTCGCCCGCCAGATTGCTCGCCGTCAGATGGGGATCGAGCGGCTCGATCTCGACGGACAACCCAGCTATGTCGCCTATTTTCCTCTCGAACAGGCGGACTGGTCGATTGCCCTCGTCCTGCCGCGCCGCAATATCGAATCCGCCCTGCGACCTCTGGATGGTCTGGCGCTGACGATTGCAGGTTTGGCGATCGCCATGTTGCTGACCCTCTGGCGCGTCCAAGTCTGGGAGCATCATCATCTCCAGCGGGCGAAGGCGGATGCCGACGCCGCCGCCGCCGAACTAGCAGCTGCCTTGCGGGAACTGCGCCGCACCCAAGCTCAACTGGTGCAGAGCGAGAAGATGTCGTCCTTGGGTCAACTGGTGGCGGGGATCGCCCACGAGTTTAACAATCCCGTCACCTTCATCCACACCAATCTGGTTCATGCTCAAGCTTATTTTGATGAGCTGGTCAGTCTCGTTCAGCTTTACCAAGAGCATCTGGAGCCACCACCGGCGGCGATCGCCGAGCAGCTTGAGGCGATGGAGTGGGAGTTTATCCAAGCGGATCTGCCGCAGCTTCTGGGCTCGATCCGCACCGGTAGCGAACGCATCCGCCAGCTTGTGCTCAATCTGCGGACATTTGCGCGCCTGGACGAGGAGGGGGATAAGAGCGTCGATCTCCACGACAACCTCGACAGCGTCTTGATGATGCTCTCCGAGCGTGGTCAGGCTCAAAGCTACCGCCGCGCCATCACCATCGAACGCCAGTACGGTAGTCTACCCCAGATCCAGTGTTTTCCGGGCACGCTGAATCAGGTCTTGCTGCACCTGCTGACCAATGCAATTGACGCCATCGATACGGCGGCCCGCCAATCCAGTGAAGCCGCCGCTGCGACAGCTCCCACCCTCACCATCCGCACTAAAGCACTGGGGTCGCAGCGGGTGCAAATCGGCATCGCTGACAATGGGGTGGGGATTCCCGCTGAGATTCGTCGCTGCCTGTTTGATCCCTTCTTCACGACCAAGCCGATTGGCAAGGGTACAGGCTTGGGTTTGGCGCTCAGTTACCAGGTGATCGTGACGCAACATGGCGGCCGTCTCAGTTTCAAGTCGCAGCCGGGTCGCGGCACTGAGTTTGTGATCGTGCTGCCGCAACGGGCGCTGACTCGCAGCCAGTCGCGATCGCACCTCACCCCTCTTTCGAGCTAGTCCACTGGTGCGATCCCCAGCGCGAGACGGCTCCATTAACATACGGCTCTGTTAACATAAAGTTACAGAGGTTACAGATTTCTTTGATATCGCAACGCCGATTTACTATAGCGCTGTATTCCACAGTATCGCTGAATGTTGGCGCGCCTAAACCAACCCTCTACCATGGGAAACGCACTACTATTCCTGACCTGATAGATGGCTCTGCTCGCGCTTTTGCGAGCAAGCAGGGTGCTGATCGTGCTGACCCACTTTGAAAAAGTATGCTTCAATCTGCGATGAACTTGCCTAGGATCGATGGAGATAGTTCTCTTACCGGTGAGCAGGCGCTGTTGCACCTCTACGCTCCTGCCCTCGCTGCAACGAGCACGGGTATTGCGATCGCTGACTTATGCCAGCCTGACCAGCCGATCATTTATTGCAACCCCGCGTTTGAAACTATGACCGGCTACCCACCGGCTGAGGTGATCGGCCGCAACTGCCGGTTTCTCCAGGGCGAGGACACTGATCCGGCGGCGGTGGCACAACTGCGAGCGGCGATCGCCAGCGGCCAAGAGTGCCAGGTGACGCTGAAAAACTATCGCAAAGATGGAACTTCCTTCTGGAATGAGCTAAGTATTTCCCCAATCCATGACGAAGCAGGCAAGCTGACCCACTACATCGGCATCCAAAACGATGTCACCCAACGGCGTGAGGATGAAGAAGTGCGCCGCCTGATGGAGTTTGCGGTTGAGCGGGCGGCGGATGCGGCATTTTTCATCGCGGCGGATGCGACGATCACCTATGCCAACCGAGCCGCCAGCCAACTCCTCGGCTACCCGCGCGACGAGCTGGTCGGTTTGACTCTGCCGGAGATTGCGCCGGACTTCCCGCTCACGACTTGGCTGTCGCACTGGCAAGCACTGCGCCAGCAGGGGTCGCTGACTTTTGAAACAGTGAATCAAACTAAGGACGGCCGGTTGATCCCGGTAGAAGTTACCGCGAATTATCTCGAGTTCAACGGTCACGCCTACAATTGTGCGTTCACGCGCGACATCAGCGATCGCAAGCGCATCGAAGCCGAGCAGCGCCGTAGCGAAACCCTCTACCGCCTGCTCGCCCGGAATATTCCCAATGGCGTCATGCTCTTCTTTGACCGTCAGGGCTGCTGTCGGCTAGCGGAGGGCCGCCTCGACGCCCTCGGTCTCGGCAAGGAGCAACTCCAAGATCACACGCTCCAGGAAGCGTTCCCTCCGGAAGTGGCGACCGTCTTTGCCCCCGCTTACGAGGCGGCCTTGCGGGACGGCCGGACTGGCGTCTACGAGTACAGTGCCCTTGAGCGCGATTTTCTCATGCGGGTCGTGCCGATGCGCGCGACGGACGGGAAAATCTCTAGTGGTCTCGCCACGATCCAAGACATCACGCAACAAAAGCAGACGGCGCGCGACCTGCTCTCGCTCGCCCAACGTCAACATCTGGCGAAGGAGATTGCTCAGCGCATCCGTCAGTCGCTGGATTTGCAAACGGTGCTGAATGCCGCTGTGGAGGAAGTGCGGGAGGTGTTGCAGACGGATCGCGTCGTCCTCTATCGCTTTGATCCCGACTGGTACGGTCAGATTGTGGTCGAGTCGGTGGGCGATCGCTGGCAGCCATCCATCCATGCTCAAGTCGAGGACGAGTGCTTTCGCACTAGCCATGTGCCGCTGTACCAAAAAGGCCGGGTACGGGTGATCGCCGACATTTACAACGCCGGTCTCGATCCCTGCCACATTCAACTGCTCGAACGCTTCCAAGTCCGCGCCAATCTGGTTGTGCCGGTCTTGCAGGGGGACAATCTCTGGGGGCTACTGATCGTTCACCACTGCCAAGCGCCGCGTACTTGGCGAGAGGGCGAAATTGAACTGCTGCAAGAACTGAGCCTGCAACTGGGCATCGCGATTCAGCAGGCGGCCTTGTTCGCGCAGGTCGAGACGGAGCTACAGGAGCGATCGCGCGCCGAAGCCGCCCTGCGACAGTCAGAAGCCCAGTCACGCGAGCAAGCGGCAACCCTCGCCAGCACGCTTCAGGACTTGCGCCAAACCCAAGCACAGCTGATCCAAGCTGAGAAAATGTCGAGCTTAGGCAAGTTGGTCGCAGGGATCGCGCATGAGATCAACAATCCAGCTTCCTTCATCCAAGGCAATCTCACCTACGCCAGCGAATATACCCGAAGCCTGCTCAAGCTGCTCGCAGCCTATCAGCAACACTATCCTGAACCCGTGGCGGCGGTCGCTGCTGTTGCTGAGGAGGTTGATGCTGAGTTCATTGCCGAGGATTTTCCGAAGCTGCTGACCTCGATGCAGTATGGAACCGGACGCATTCGTGACATCATTCTCTCGCTGCGGAATTTCTCGCATCTCGACGAAGCGGGGTTGAAGCCGGTCGATCTGCATAAGGGTCTCGACAGCACCTTGGCCATGCTGGGCGCTCAGTTGGAGCAGCGAGCGCCGACCATCTGTGTCGAGCGCCACTATGGGGATCTGCCCGAGGTCGAGTGCTACCCTAGCCTGCTGAATCAGGTGTTTGTGAACTTGCTGACCAACGCCATCGACGCGCTGCGCGAACCCGGTTTCCAGACGGAGCCAGACTTTGTGCCGAGGATTGTGATCACGACGGCGATCGCCCCCAATGACTGTATCAGCATCAGCATCCGCGATAATGGGCCGGGAATCACGCCAGCGGTGCAAGCACAAATGTTTGACCCCTTCTTTACCACCAAGCCGGTCGGTCAGGGGCGCGGGCTAGGCTTGGCAACCAGCTATCAGATTGTCACTGAGAAGCACCAAGGTAAAATCTGCTGCTACTCCACGCCGGGCGAGGGGGCGGAATTCCGCATCGAATTGCCGGTGCGGGCGGTGGCTGAGACACCGTTAGCAACACCCCAAGTGATCGGTGCGGCGGCGAGTTAGCCCAAGACAACGAAGTAATTAGTGCTGAAAGTCAACGGCTGACTGGTTCGTGGCGCAGGACAGGGCCTAACGCCTCCACAACCAATGCCAAAATTGGCGCAGGCGGTGGGGGTCTGGGTGTTGCTGGGGCGATCGCTTGGCCGGCGCGCAAACCTCTTGCGGCGACCAAAAATGATTGTCGAAATCGTAATAGCTCATGGTGGATGAGGAATCAGTGTCCGGCGAACCCCGCCAGTTGTCGTCATCGTGACGCGCCGCCCGGGTTGCTTTGCCTGATTCCAAGGACGATGGCGCTTAGAGCCAGGTTCCAAGCCGCAACCGCCAGTTTGCTGATTCTCCTCAGCCGTTCTAGCACAGCAGTCCCGGTCGATTGCCGTAGCCGATGGTTCTGAACGGGGCTACCAATTGTGCCAGCGACCCAGAGTGGTTTGGGCGGTGTCTGTTGGTCTTTCGCCTGCGAGCAAGTGCTGATAAGCGGGCGAGCCAGCCCAGCGGTCGATCTCGCGTGCCCGCAGCACCGGCAGCGGGTGGGTCAGTTGCGCCGTCTGCACCGTTTTGAGCAGTGCGCCAAGTTCGCTGGTATCGATGGCGTCGTAGTCGCGCGCTTGGGCAATGAAGGCATCGAGATTTAACTGCGGTGCGAGACTGGGCGAGCCACCGGCCAGTTTCATCAACACTGACATGACGGCGCGCGGCTCTTGGGTCGCGAGCAGGGCGGCGCGATCGCAACTCAACTCGGCACAGCGCAGCCACTGCAACAGTTGTTCTTGCAAACTACGAGCGAGCACCGCGCCCCAGTTGGGCAACAGATTTGAGGCTAGCACCAGCAAATTGGCGAGCGTCAGATAGACGCTGTGCTCGCACTTGAGATGGCCGAGTTCATGAGCGATGACGGCTTGAATCTCAGCCGGGGTCAGCAATTCAATCAGCGAGGTGTGCAGGACAATGAATGGCTGCCGACCGCGCATGGCGAAGGTATAGGCATTCGGCACCGGATTTTGTTGGACGTAGAGCTGCGGCGGTTCTAGATCCAACACCTGGCAGGCTTCGAGGAGCAAGTTGTGCAAGTGTGGCAACTGTTGCTCGCCCACTCGCACGCTAGCAGCGATGTTGTTGAGATAAAAGAATTGCTCGCCAACCGAACCGAGTAAGCTCCGAACCGCCAGGTCTAGACCGGGGAGTTGCTGGAGCGATCGCGTCGCCGCCAAGTCAAGCGGGTGGCGAAATTGGTCAGCCCGCAGACCCAGCAATAAAGTCTTTTCAATCGTCATGGTTCAACCTCCCGCCAGCCAATGCTGTACACGTTGCAAGCTCTGCCAGTCGGGGCGACGCTCCAGGCCGTCGGTGATGTTCGCCTCGACTTCCTGGCGGGTATCTGAATCCATAGCCATCAAGCGCAGGGCGACCTCGATATGTTCGCGAACACCTTTGGTCTTGGTTTCAAGCATCGCGATCGACAGGTTGAGACGTGCTTGGGCAGAGTTGCGATCCAGCTTGACACTGCGCTGCGCGGTTCTGAGCGCGGCCTGCGGCTTATCGGCCAGCAGATAGAGCCAAGCAAGGCTGCACCAAGCCGGGGAGCTTTTGGGGGAGCGATCGCAGATTTCCTTAAACAGCGGCAACAAGGCTTGGGGATCTTCACCCGCCTTGTAGCGTTCGAGACCAGATTCGTACAGGGAAGCAACAGACTCGGTCATAGAATTCCAAGGCAACAACAGACTGAAACCGCCGCCAAACCAGCCGCTGAGAACTGATCGCAATCAACCCACCGACCCGGCTGTCTGGCGGCAGTGCCCTAAACGCCAAATGACTTACCGCAGCCGCAGGTTTGGTTGGCATTGGGGTTGGTGAACTGGAAGCCACCCCCGATAAGCGCGTCGCTGTAGTCCAGCATCAAGCCGTAGAGATACAACAGGCTCTTCGGGTCAGAGATAATCTGGAAACCGTCGTAGTCAAACACTTGGTCGTCGTCGCGAATATTCTCGCTCTGCTCAAAATCCATCGTGTAGGAGAGGCCGGAGCAGCCGCCGCCGCGCACACCAACCCGCAGGCAGAGATTCTCGCCCTGTTGCTGGCGGAGAGCGGTGAGGTGTTTCAGGGCGGTGGTGCTGAGCTGAATGCCTTGGGATTGAGTTTGAGTGGCTTGCGTCATGGATCTAGCGAACTCCTAATGCGGTGTCTGTTTCTAGTGCTGTGAACAATTGCCGATTGCAGAAACCGGGACGATCACCAAACGTCTGCAAAAGCATCCGAGGCGTGTCCACTAAAACTATCCAATCATTTTAGCAGTGATGCCAGATTGAGTGCGCGATCGTCTGACTTCGCAGGCATCACGGCGCGGGATTGACTTGCCGGTTCGCCAATTGTCCCTGAGACTGGTTGAGAGCCGCTTTGGGCGGCCTGATCGCCAGCTTTCCCCGCAGTCCTCATGAGCGCCATTCGTTTTGACCGCGTTTCTCTCAAATTTCCCGGTAGTCTGCGTCCAGCGGTACAGGAGTGCAATGGCGCGATCGCCAGTGGCGAGTTTGTCGTCATTCTCGGCCCCTCCGGCTGTGGCAAGACGACGCTACTGAAGATGGTGAACCGGCTCTACGAACCGACTAGCGGCCGCATCTTGCTCGACGACACCGATATTCAACAACTCCCTGCGACCCAGTTGCGTCGCCAGATTGGCTACGCGATCCAACAATCCGGGCTGTTTCCCCACATGACCGTGGCGCAAAACATTGCCGTCGTCCCGAAGCTGCTGGGTTGGCCGCGCGGTCGCTGTCAGGCGCGGATCGAGGAGCTGCTGAGCTTAATGGGGCTGGCAGCGGCGGAATTTGGCGATCGCTACCCGGCACAACTCTCCGGCGGCCAACAACAGCGTGTCGGCATTGCGCGGGCGCTGGCGGCTGACCCGAAGCTGTTGCTCATGGACGAGCCGTTTGGGGCGCTGGATGCGATCACCCGCGAGACGCTGCAAATCGAGATCGCCCGTCTCCAGCGCCAGTTGGGGAAAACCATCCTCTTCGTATCCCATGATGTCGAGGAAGCGCTGCGCCTCGCGGATCGCATCTTGATCCTGCGACAAGGTCAGGTGATCCAGTTCGACACGCCCTACAACATCTTGACCCGTCCGGCCGATGCCTTCGTCAGTGAGCTGGTCGGAGCCAATGATCGGGTTCGTCAGCTCAGCGTGCTGACGGTGCGGCAGGCGATGGCGGCGCTGCCCGGTGATCACAATCTGCCCCCCGAACCGGCGATCGCTCACCATGAGAGCTTGCGGCAGGCGCTCTCAAAACTCCTGGATACTGGTGCTCCCGCGCTGACTGTGGTGGACGAGAACCGTGCCGTTGGCGTCCTCAGTCTCGAGCGCCTCCGTGACTACTCCCGCAGTGCCGCCAGTCGCTGAAAAAGTTCTCGCCCCATCGGGTTAGCTGGCGAGGCACTGGAGATGCTCAGCGCGGCACCAGTCGGTGTCGCTGCCCACCTTGAAGGTCACGTAGTCAATGCCATAGGCGTGCCAGTAACCGGCGACAACACCGCTACAGCTAGCGTCCGCGTCGTGGCGCTGTACAATTGAGCCGAGGGGGAAGCGCTCAGCGAGCGGGTGACCGTGCCAGCGTTTGAGATTTTTGAGGCGATCGCGTTCGGCTGGGCACAGCAACTCCCAAGCCTGCAACTTCCAGTCGGCATAGGTGCGAGTCAGCGTTTCCACCTCATGCCAGCGATTCAGCGCCTGCAAACGGCTCGCCAGCTCTTGGGGACTGTGCAGCTCGCGCTCGGTAACTAGTAAAGCGGTCATAAGCGTCAAGCACTATCAGTAGTGTTCTTGCATCATCAACATCCTAAATATAGCGGTTGTTGGCAAGATTGACCGCTAGGAGGGCAACTTTTTTACGGGTGAGGCGCATGGCGCTGCCGCCGCGAGGCGTGGCTTGGTATGGGTGCAGACAAGCCGGGAGCGATTTGAGGAAATTGCCGTTTGACGCTACTGTTACTAGGTGTGAGGAGAGCGCACGAAATTATTGCCAGATGTCGAATGACGTGTTAATGGCAACTGATGCTAGTGTGAGCAGTTATGGTGGCAAATCGCGACTTAACCCTAGCAACCGACCTGGATGGCACGTTCCTAGGTGGTTCTGAGTGGCAACGTCGCGACTTTTATCACTATCTCCAAAGCCGCCGCGATCGCCTGCGGCTGATTTTTGTCACCGGGCGCGACCTTGACTTTGTTCAGAGCTTGAGCCAGCAAGCTGACATACCATCCCCAGACTACGTGATCGCTGATGTCGGCACGACCGTCATCGACGGCCGGACTTGGCAACCGCTGACGGCGGTGCAAGCTTGGATCGATCACGGCTGGGATCATGCCAACGAGCGGGTGCGATCACTCCTGGCGGCTGAACCCGGCCTACGCCCACAGCCGATTGCGGCACCGCGCCGCGTCTCCTATTACTACGAGCCAGACCGCTTGCAAACCGCGACGCTGGACAAGATCCGCGCCGCTGGCTTTGACTATATTCTGTCCGCTGAGCGCTATCTGGATGTGCTCCCCGCTGGTGTCTGCAAGGGAACTACATTGCTGAAGCTGCTCACGGCCATCGACGCGACGGGCGATCGCACGATCACGGCAGGCGATACGCTCAATGACCTGTCACTTTTTGCCACCGGGCTACGTGGCATCGCGGTCGGCAATGCCGAGCCGTGCCTGCGTCGGGCGCTCCGTGCCTACAACAACGTCTACATCAGCCCCTATCCTGGTACCGCCGGGATCTGGGACGGTTTGCGCCACTTTGGTTGCGCGATCGCGGCTACTGCATCCCCGTAATGCGAAATGCTCCCAAAACCAGAATCCATTGTCCCGCACTGCTACCTGGAAGAAAGCCATGAAATCCGATCTTGTAATTCTCTACCACCGCGAACCCCACGATGAAATCGTCGAAAATGGCGTCGTTCGCTATGTCGCGAAAAAAAGTCCCAATGGCATTGTTCCGACCCTAAAAAGCTTTTTCGGGAATGTCAATCGCGGCACCTGGATTGCCTGGAAGCAGGTCAATGCCAAACAACAGGCGAAGTTTCAGAAGCGGGTAGCGATTGAAAACGAAAACTACGAGGTTTCCCGCATTCCGCTCAGCGCCGAGCAGGTCAAGCATTTCTATCACATCACCTCAAAAGAAGCCTTCTGGCCGATCCTGCACTCTTTCCCCTACCACTTCACCTACGAAAGCTCGGACTGGGCCAACTTCCAGGAGATCAATCGCCTATTTGCTGAGGCGGCCTGCGAGGAAGCGGCGGATGATGCCTTGATCTGGGTTCATGACTACAATCTCTGGCTCGCGCCGTACTACATTCGTGAACTCAAACCCGATGCCCGGATCGCCTTCTTCCACCACACGCCTTTCCCATCAGTCGATATTTTCAATATCCTGCCCTGGCGAGAGCAAATTGTTGATAGTTTGCTCTGCTGCGACCTAGTAGGCTTCCACATTCCCCGTTATTCTGAGAATTTCGTCAATGTAGCGCGCAGTCTGCGCCCCGTCGAGATTGTTGAACGGACGGCCGTCCCTGAACACATCACCCCTGTTGGCACCGCCCTGGCTGAACCAGAAGTCATCAGCAAGGTTCGCTACCAAGGGCAAATTGTGCGAGTTGACGCTTTCCCGGTTGGCACAAATCCTCAGCACATTCGCAATACTCTAGAAAAGCCAGAGACTAAGGCACACATCGAAAAGGTCAAAGCGCAGTTGCAAGGACGGAAGCTGCTCTTGGCTACGGGTCGCATTGACTACGTGAAGGGCAACCTTGAGATGCTCGAAACCTACGAGCGTTTGCTTGAGCGCCGACCCGATTTGCATGGCAAGGTCAGCTTTGTGATGTGCTGCGTGACGCCCGCTGCTGGGATGCGGATCTACAAGAGCGCCCAGAGCCAGATTGAGCAACTGGCGGGCAAGATTAATGGTCGCTTCGCACAGCTCAATTGGCTACCGATTTCTCTGTTCACCCAACCCCTTGCCTTCCATGAGTTGATCGGGTTTTATAAGGCGGCTGATATTTGCTGGACAACGCCCTTGCGCGATGGTTTGAACCTGGTTGCGAAGGAGTATATCGTGGCGCATGAGGGCAAGGATGGCGTGCTGATCCTGTCAGAATTTGTCGGTGCTGCCGTTGAATTACCAGATTCGATTTTGACGAATCCCTACTCGACGGACCGGATGAATGAAGCCCTAGATCGGGCACTGACGATGACGCCGGAGCAGCAAGCTCAGTCGATGGCGAAAATGTACGAGACAGTCACCACCTACGATGTCAAGTATTGGGCCGATCGCTTGTTTGAGCAGTTCCAACAGATAACCCACGAAGCGGCGGCAAACCAGGAAGCGGTTGGTGTGTCGTAGTGATGACCATGCGAGTTGAGCGGGCGATCGCCCAGAGTGTGAACAGAGCCGCTTTTACGACGACAGGGGTCGCATCAGGATCGAGATGACACCGTTCGGCCTAGGTCACAGACGCAGTCGTGCCCTGGTGGCCGGGCTGATTACCCTGTTTGCTCCGATCGCGAATGTTCCCATCTTGGGAGCGGCTAATCCTAGCTTTCGGAGGCGTGGCGGACGCAAATGTTAGCCCGCTTCATCCTTCCAGATTGGCTCCATTTTCAGACCGCCCGCCCGCATACCCCGATCGGTCTGGGAGCATCCCACTTTCTATGCCTTCTAAATTTGAGATCCTCCAGTCCCCCTTAAAAAGGGGAAGTTTTGGGATATTGCTGCTCTAGCCCAGTTGCTGTAGGCGGGAGCGGTATGTTGATTTTTATGCTGAGATGTCCTATTCTCGACTCTTCTCCAACGTACTCTGAGGCATTGGGAGTGATGAGTTTAGCTTGAAGACTCCCCAGGCAGGATTCGAACCTGCGACCAATCGGTTAACAGCCGACCGCTCTACCGCTGAGCTACTGAGGATTGCTTTGCGCGACAGTTTCTAAGTATAGCGAGAGCCGAGCCTGTTTGACAATGCACTCGTCGAAAAAACTGGACGCGTTGCTGACGGCCTGCCATTGCTGGACAAACTCGGCTTTTACCGATCCGCTGATTAGAAATTCGGGCTATCTTAGAAGTGACCATGCGTTCAGCCGCGCTCATGCTTACCCACCACCGCCGCCCGGTCTGCCTCTCCCTAATTTCAACTGATCTGCCCATTTGGTCAACATTGGAGACGGCGGCGACGTTGTACCAGAAAGACCGCGATCGCTTCCATGTCCTGCTCAAGGCTCCACCCTTTCCTACTACGACTGCCGCATCCCCGACCAAGCCGCTAGCAGACTCTGAGCGCGAAGGTTTGTTGTGGATCGAGCTGTCCCCGGCCCGGGCGATCGCCACGATGCAGGGACAGGGGCAACTGGGTTACCGCCACTTCTGGGAGCAGGGCGTGTATGGAACGAGTCGGTTTTGGCTCCAGGGCGATCACCTCGAACCCTACAGCTCCCTGCGCCTACGCAATTTTACGCGCCGCGTCCAGTTGACGGGACTTCCCCTACCCGAAAGTTTGCGAGTGGAATATGAACTCTGGTCAGAGAAGTTGCGACTCGGGTGCTATGTGTTGAGTCTGGAGATTCACCACTAGATTGTAAATTTGCTCGGCTCGCTGCTAGAGCAGACCCCGATAGCGAATAAAAATCAAGATTACCGCCCAAGAGCCGAGCGCAACTTTGAGGGCGACGAGGGCATTGAGTAAAGGGATGAAGCCGCCACTCAGCAGTGCCCCAAATTCTCCCTGGGGTAACTCCTGACCGACGAGAGTAATAGCGGCGATAACGATGAAAATCAGCACCGATAGCTTCTCAAACATTGAGGCACGCCAGCGCAGGTAGATGCTTTGCATCAAAGTGGCTGGTGAGGTGATTGCTACGAGACCAATCGCTGTACCACCGGCTACCCCTGCGGCAAAACCACCGCCCGGGCTGAGGTGACCGCGAATTGCGAGTTCAATGCAAACGAGGGCGGCGATCGTTGCCCCTAGGCGCGCCAGCACGATTGAGGGCTGATCACTAAACTGCCGCACTGTCGCCAGCGGTTGCTCATTGGCCAACAAGAACTTCGCGCCGACGATCGCCAACGTGAAGACGACCACCTCGAAGATTGTATCGTACAGGCGGTTTCTAAAAATGATGCCGGAGACGGCATTGGGCACGCCGCTGTCCGCGGCGATCGCCGCGACGATCTCGGCTCCCGGCAGCTCGGCGGCGGGACTAGGCAGTAGGATCATCTTGAAGTAGAAGGCAATCCCAGCCAAAAGATAGATCCATTTGGGATCGAATCGACGCTCGGTCACGGATTTCACGAATGGACTTCCCCACTGTCTGGAATACGAGCATAGGTCAATGTGGTCAAGGGTGCGAGTGACTCTGCTTGCACGATCTCATAGAGGCGGCGGATGCGGAGTGTCAGTCGATAGGGAAAGGTGTCTTCAGTCGCTGCTGCTTCAGCAATGGGAGCGGTTGTCGCTGGTGTGCAGATGCCGTGAACTTCGTGCGCCAGCAAAGCCAGATCAAGCGCCTCGGCATCTGGATACGAGACCCACTCCAGCCGCAGGTGATGTTTGGCAATGATCTGCCGCAGGCGTGTGGTCAGCTCGACGAAGTGGCGATCGCCACTGGGCAAGGGGCAGCTCGCCGATTCGGGCAGCCAGGCCGCCGGATTTAGCTCCGACAAGGGAGCGGGTGATTCTGGCGGCGAAGATGATGCCACCAGACCGTCAGCACCAATGGGGACGGACACGGCTGCGGGTTCTGACTCTATTGTGCTCGCTAACCCACCCCCAACCGCATCACCAGCGACGAGCGCACCGCGACTGCATAAAGGGTGATCGCGAGCATAGTACC
>JAAUTY010000031.1 GCA_012031265.1 Spirulinaceae cyanobacterium SM2_1_0
GATCCGTAGGATGCCCGTACTGTCTGCACTCATCACTCAAAACTCAGAACTCAAAATTCCGCGTAGCGGTACTAGTGGGGTCTGGTCGTCTGGAGCGGCAAGCAAGATGACGCGAACCGCTTTCCCCTCCCACTGGGGAGGATAGACATTGAGCATCCGAATGGTGCCGTTGTGTAAGACGGTATTGAATTCAATCGCTTCCACGCTAGACCTCGTGTTGCCGCTGAAAATGCTTGGAGACAGTCACTTTGGTTTCACGATTAATATTAGCTCTGGTCGAATGAAGCGACTCAAGGTAAGACGACTGCTATCTTGCAGGACTGGTAGTGTTTTTCGATGCCGAGGCGATCGGCTATTGACGGTGCTTGATAACGTGAGGAGCGGTGGGGGATAGCGCGATCGCCAAGGCGAGCCAAAGGCTCCGTCATTCACTCGAATCAGTACCGCCAGCAAGGGGAGTCGGACTTGCGGGTACGCTAGCAGTATCCTACTTTTTTTGACGCCCCGGCGAATGGTTTAGCGATGAGCACGAAGGTCAGCATTACGCTCGACGACGAGATTTTGCATTTCATCGACGCCCGCACGGCTAATCGCAGCAGCTTCATCAATGAGATTCTTCGGCGCGAAAAACAGCGCATCTTTCTGCAAGAGTTGGCTGCTGCTTATCAGGCACAAGCGGCCGATCCGGATTTGCAAGTAGATGTAGAAGCCTAAGACGCGACTGTCAGTGACGAGTTAGCCGACGATGCCTAACGGACTTTGGAGGCGAACGAACAAAATGAGAAGAGGTTCTAACGTGCCAGTAGGTTCAAATGTCATGGAGAACAGTGGGGAAGGGCAGTGGGTAGTGCCCGAGGTCGGGCAGGGGCGGCGTAGCGATGCCGAGCTAGCACCCCGCAGGGTGTCCAATTTGGTCGCGGGCTGGTAGTAGGGGGCGAGGGGATGGTGTTGGTGCTGGCGGTACGAAGCCTGCACAATAGTATGGGCGTCTTTGGAGAGCGAATCAACAATATATACAGCTCAGAATCAGCGATCAATTGAAGAGGTGTCAGTCGAAACTAAGTTTTGAGCATTTCCACAATATCAACAACTTCACGATCTGATAGGAAAGGCACCTGAGCATAAATCAAGCTGGGTTGATTAGTTAATCGTGCTATTAAGTGACCTTTACCCAATAATTTCTCCGCACCTTTTTGTCCTAGAGCGATCTCTGAAGTGCCGACACTCTCAACCCGCAAGATCAAGCGATTGCCCAAATTATCTCTTAGTTGAACGGGTAAGACATTAGCATCGGGTCGTTGAGCGGCGAAGATGAGATAAATTCCTGCAGCCCGTGCTTTGACTCCTAATCGTTGGACGGCCGTGGAAACTGCTGTCTTATATTCATCAACTAACATCCATTCTGCAAACTCGTCATGGACAAGCCAAATGAATGGTAGTCGATCGGATTTAGCAACCCTGCTATTGTATGACTGAAGATCTTTCGCCTTGCAAGAGAGAAACTTTTTGTACCTAGACTCCATCTCCTCAACCAAGAAATCCATGATTTCTTGAGATTTTGCTCGATCGATAGTAATACCATCTTGAAGATGTGGCAGATCGCTCAGCGCAACGTAATCAACTCCCATCTTAGGATCGATCAAGTAAATATATGCTTGTTCTGGAGAATTGGTGGCACAAATGTCTAGAAGAATATTTTGAAGCAAGACGGATTTGCCACTCCCGGTTGCTCCTGCAATCAAAGTATGAGGAGCGTGGTGCTCGAGATTCTCGAAGCTTCCGCCAAGATTAAGATATAGAATTTCACCGTCAATTTCCTTGATGCCAATCGCAAAACTCAGATTGACATCTGATGAATCTGAGATATTTATCTTTCGTCTTGACCAGACTTTTCGGAGTGAAATTGTTTGGCGCTTTAATCGCGCGATAGAAACTACAATTTCACCAGGCTGACCCTCAGTATTCAGAATATTTAATCCATGTGTTGTGAGAAGCTGAGAATGCTTCTTTTCAATGTCCTCTAATCGGAGCCTGTCAGATCCTTTGAGCCGAATAATTCCTGCATTAGGTGTCAGTCGCTCGCCTAATACTTGAGCTTGCAAGCCATATCCCATTAAAGCACGCTTCAGAGTTTTAGTGCTCTCTTCAAGCCAGATTGTTGCTACGTCGTCGTTACTTGGTTCACCTCTTTTATCTATTGCCTGAAGCCAGTTAGAAAGGTTCGGATTAGACCAATGTGCTAATTCCTGAGTCGGGAGTTGAGAGTTGTCAAGGTTGGCACTACGATCCAATAATTCAACTTCAGAAGTAGAAGGATGTAGGGGAGGAGAGAAAGAAGGAAGATCCTCTTGTTGTTCAGTGTCGGTCGATTCTGGCTTCTGTATTTCCTCAACTGTGGGAATCCAAGTGACTCGATTGGCAGGAGATTGAGCTTGAAGGGTTTCCCAAGGTATTCGATCGCCAAGTTGTGCTCGGATTGGTAAGAGATTCTGCTTGGCTTCATAGGCAAGCATAAGTCGGCGGACTGTATCGCGGCTAAAAATCTCTTGGAAACAGTAATCAGCTTTTGGGATAGCGACTCGCTCGCTAGTTAGATCGCTTTCATTAGAACCTGTGACAAAAATATGAGAATAACCAGACAAGGCAATTTGCAGCGATCCTGAACGTACTTTCTCGCGCCATTGTTCGATATCTAAATTATTCTTATCACTGGATTTGAACTCGATTCCTTCTAACAGCAGATCGCTCAAGCGAGCAAGCCAGAGATCGCGATCGAGGCGACCTGGACTCACAAAGAGAGCATTGAAAATGCGATTAGCCGTTTGACGGAGCTGATTTTGTGAAGTTTTGCGGGCATCTGCGAGGCCGGCAAGATCGACATATTTGGCTTCTGATAGAATAATTTTCAGAATAGGGCCATCAAAGTTTTGTGGGGAAATGGCCATAATATCTGCAATCCTGCCCTCTTTTTGACCCAACCAAGAGGCGTAATCATCCAGAAAATACCAGCCAATGGGATTTTGATTTCCCAGCTCTTCCAGAATGAGTGCTCGGCTAAGAACAACACCAATTAACTCGCTGGCAAATTTGCCACATTTGGCAGCTCGTAAGACAATATCGCCTGATACTGAGTTTGCATCCTCAATTAGACGTTCAGCAAGCTCATCAAGACGATGGTTGTCTAGGTCAAGATTCAGAGCATTTAATCGTTTGTAAATCAATGCCTTAAGGACATTTAGGGATGTATCCGAAGAAATAAGAAAATTACGTCCTTCAGTACGATTCTGTTGATAGCGGATGACGCGGACACCTTGGTTTTTTAATTGCCTCCTTTCTAAGAGACTATCGAAGTTGACAACCCACTCTCCTAAACGATGGCTTTCTTCAAAAGTTGTTTTAATGCTCTCATCTTGAAATGAGACTTTCAGTGCGGGCAGAAAATATTGATTTGGCACACAATCTTCGCTCTTGATGATACTGTAAACTAGGTCGAGATAGGCTCTCCCAACTGCCGTTTGTTTGGGGCAAGTCAAGTAGGCAATTGACTTAAGTTCATCTTTGGCTAGCGGACGCTTGCGCGACCAGCGCGGTGGGGAATGCAGTAGGATATCTTCGGTCTCCTCAAAAGGAGATGGTTGCCAGTCAAGTTCTGCCTGCCGCGAGATCGCGTCTTGGAGAAAGACGATATCTGCGAACTTACCTTCTCTGGAGTTTGTGGTAGGCGTATCCTGCGAGATGACAGCAATGCGGAGTCGAGCGATGAAGTCTTGAGATACTTCGCTAGCGATAAAGTTATCAGGATCGGCGTCAGCACTTTCTAGGATTTGCTCGTACAGCTTAGATAGCTTTTTTCGATCGCGATGGCGCAGATATACTTGACAGCGAACTTCATCATCTTCATCTTGCAGGCGCTCGCTCAATTTTTTTACAATAGCTTGTGGTAATTGAATCGAGTCAGTTTGATAAAGAACAACACTTAAATTAGTTTGTTCGTGGGGAAGTAATTCGACATAGCGATCCATTGTGGCGATCAAGCGCTTGACGGCTTCAGCGGGATTTTCATTGGTTGTTCGATCGCCGTTATTTTGGAGGGGACATTCTAAAAGACTGTAATCATTCACAGTGTCAGAGACTACGAGGATTTCAGGCTGTTGACCTTGGTAGCCGACACACACTTCTGGGTAGTAAGGATGCTTTAGTTCGTTGGTAAGGTCAGTGAAGAAGAGGTGACTATCGCCAAAATCAACTTCGTGAGAGAGGATGTAACGTAGCAGTCCTGCTAATTGATGGGCTTTGCTGGCGATCGCCACGAGCCGCAGGGGATGCCAGGGAGCAATGATGGCGCTAGGTTTACCGCGTTCAACGCGAACACAACCCAAGTCTAGGATTGGCTGGCATAACTTAATGCGATTGAGGTCGCCTTTCAAGTTTTCTCGGGCGAACTCTAGCAACTTCTGATAGGCATCAGCTTGAGATAATAGTTCTGGGCTAGCAATTCCTTGCCCGTCCGGATCGCTTAACTCTTGTAGGGCTTTGCGATAGTGCGTTGTAAAAGTTTGCCAAGCAGTCTTGAAATTGCTAGCAGTTTGCTGAGAAATGCGATCACTGTCTTCTGCTTTTTTAAGCTCCTCACTCAGAATTTTGTCGAGATCTTTTTGAGCAGCATATTTGCCGATCAGCGAGCCCCGATCTTGACGATAGGCAGCCATAAGGGTTCCAACATCTGATAGGGATAGACCTTGCAGGCGTCCTTTTTTACTGACTAGTTCTTGCGAGACATGGGAGCGTTGAAATGATGAATGTTTAGGATTGGTCAGTCGCTTTAGATCGGTGCTTAGTTCCATCCCAATGGCGTTGGGATTGCCATACCAGATCAATTGAGTTTTTGCGATTGTTACTCCATGAGAGTCGAGCATCTCGACATAAAACTTTATACTTCTAGCTAACTTCGATATTGAGGTGTTCTCGCGGTATTTTTTGCCTCCTTTCTTTTTGGTTTCTTCGATGAGGCGATCGTATTTAAATAGCCAATGGGTTTCCCAGGTGACTTCAGGAGAAGTGAGTTGTTGCAAGCCTCGATAGCGGGTGCAGAAATAGATGCCAACTTCAGCATTCAACTCTAGCCACTTAGCTTTTGATGGCCCTTTCTGCGTGCTGATTTTTAAGGTTCCGCTGCTGTTGCTAGAGTCGTTTTCGTCTTGTTGAAATAGGCGCTCAGTAGTTTGCAATAAGCCGACGAGGAAATCCGTGCATTCAATGGGCTGACCGTAAACAAATTTATCCCACTTGGCTTTAAGCTTTCGATCGCTGGCAAGCTCTTCGCGGTGAGCATCATAAAACTCGCGGTCTTCTTCGTTGGGTTCGTTTTTGCGCCGCTTCTTCAAAGTATCTAGGTATTGCCATTCCTCATCTTTTAAGACTTCAGGATACTCGTCACGGAAGAAGTCAATGGTTTGCGAGGCAATGTCAGTCTTTCGGCTTTTTAAACCTGAGAATAGAGTATTAATATGATCGGATTCCCACTCAAATTTGGCGAGTTCAGCAGAGGTGTCCGTCCATTTAGAAGGACTGTTGATAAATTTCTGGATTACTGGATGAATTTCTTTGTGTATCTCTTCTTTGACTTGCTCAAATGCTGACTGAAGAGCGTTTTCGTCGAGAGGTTGACCGGTTGGTGACTGTTTACGCAGGAGACAAGCTCGTTTGCTGAAGGCTTGCCGGAAGAGTTTTTGCCATTGGTCTGCACGTCCTAGGCGATCGCCAGGAATGGAACCAAAGTAGCCAGAATCTCGGGGAAGGCGTAGGGCGGGTAAAGCCCAGCCGAGGGCATCCATGACGGGCGAGCTGTTGGTGAGGATGCGATCGCGGGTCTGTACGATGTATTCGGCGAAGTGCTCTAGGCTTAGGGTTTCGGCTTTTTGCAGGCCGCTTAGTGCTTTGTTCCAGTATTTGATGTGCTCGCTGGGCAGGTTGAGGCTGTCGGCAGCGAGGTCGATCCAACGCGGGATCTCGGCTTTAAGTTCGTCAGCACCAATAGGCGTAATATCGTTGAGGGATTGGGCTTGGTCGTCGCTGGTGCTGGCGAGAAGGAGGGCGGGGCGATCGCAGTCTGCGTGTCGCAGGTGAACGGTGCTCTCGTCGGTAAGAAGGTTTGGGGGGAGTCGATCGCCGACGAGGGCGCGCGGTACTTGGATTTTGAAGGAGGCCGCCAGGTCGCGATCGCTGAGGATAGTGCTGCAAATGGCGATGACTTGATGTTCAGTGAGGCGATTAAGCAAGAATCGGGCAACACCATCGCCGATGTTGTCGGTTTGGATGGAGTCTTTCAGCAGGTGGGCGGCTACTTTGCCGATGAGTTCAATTGCTTGCATGGTTTTGCTTTTCGGGGGCGAAGGGGTTTTGGACGTAGGCGCAGGCGTCGGAGAGGCGCTTGAGTAGACCAATTCTTGCGAGACGATATTCTAGGCGTTCGGCGTTGGTAACGAAGTCGCCGCGATCGGCTTCGCCGGAGGCGATGAGATCGCTTGCTTGGCGATCGCCAATGACGAAACCATATTTCTGATGCAGGGTTGCTAGAAATTCTTGGAATTCCATGCGGTTGGGGACGCAAGCGAGGACGAGGGTTCTTAGTAGGGAGTCGGTGGGGGCGTAGCGGGTGCGGCGGCTGCTCCGGCTGGAGGATAAACCAATTTCGCGCGACCAAGCTCCGTGGAATTTCCCAAGGTGTTGTTTGTGGCGCTTGATGGCTTTGTCGCGAAGTTGTTTCAGGAGGTCTTCGGGGGAGCCTGCGCTACTTTCTTCGGCTTCTGACCAAGCAAAGCGATCACGGAGGATGTCAATGGCCTCTTCGCGGGGTGTTTCGGAGTTGAGGCAGGTTTGCCATTCGGTTAGTTCTGTAGTGCTGTTGATGTAGTGCTCTATGGCTTGCTGGGGAAGGCTATTGTTGGTTTGGTATTGGTCGGATGCTAGGCTGCGAACTGTGGTTTTCTTGGGGGCGATGATTTCTAGGATGAAACGGGGAGTTGGCTCTCTTTCTAGCGTGGCTAGCGCGCGGCTGAGCAAGTAAATGATGAGATGTAAGCCTGTGATGGTAACGATGTGGGGAAGTGCATCATAATTGGGAAGGCTGCATTCGAAAATTCTAATCCAGTCTTTTGCTAACTCTCGATACTCGGGTAAATTGGCATATGGTAAGTAAGGCGAATTACCACTATCCTTGCTGCTTTCTAGATCTTGAGTAGGCTGAAGACACAGTGCCAGCCTATTCCATTTATTTCCTTTGTATTCAGAAGAATAATTACTTGTAACAACACCAATTGTTTCTAAATACCTAAATATATCTGCCCCACAATTGCTACGGCATATCATCAAATAAAGAAGCTCTCCAGTCCGTTTGAAAAAGCGTCGATCTGCATTACATTCAAGATTACTTACTTGAAGATCTGTAAAGATACAGTGCGGACCGTATGGAAATAAGAACTGCGAACTCCAACGCTTATTATTATCTTTTTCAATAGAATTTTCCCGGAGAAATCTAATGACTCGAACAAAATCTTCAAAAGAGTTAAAGCGCTCTCTTAAATAGTCAAAGTTTGGCAATTTAATGCCACCAACATTATCCCGAAAAGAGGCAAGCCATTTATCCCATTTTTCTACATTGCTACATAAGGAGCTATCAGGAATCGCCTCAACAGAAGGATTGTTGAATAGCAAATTGCGAAGATATAAGCGGGTAAAAGTTTCATAGCTTAAGGTGTTATAGCACTCTTCCCAAAATGGTCGCTTAGCTTTATATTGGACTACCTGTAAAAATTCCAAAAAAGTAAGCCAGGGTAGCTGTTCATCATAAAGACGAACTCCCCATATTGCTTCATCAATCCACATGTCAAATTTATCAACATTTGGTGGGAAAGGTAGTTTTTCAACTTTCATATAGAAACCTCCAAAAGTTGGGGAATAACTACACCATCGAGGTTTAACTCAAGAACTCTTAACTGGGTGCTGACACTCGAACCGTAGCGCTCTCTTCCTAATGATTCCCTAAATATTACTTGGTTAATAAGTTGAGCTTTGAATGCCAGTAAATCCTCATAGCACTCTTGCGAGAAAACACTTGGCAGCGCACCATCAGCAACCCGTGCCAAATACTCGTATCTCGTTGGACTTAATTGAAGACGAACAGGATAAATCTGTGGATCATTAGATAAGTAAACAACGAGAAATAATTTATCATTATGTATCTCTACATCGACATATTCACCATGTTTTTGCCAAACCGATATCGACTCCTCATGGATTTTACTAATTCTGGCTTGAGAGTAATTGCCTGATGTTGCAAGAATTAGCTCATCTTGATTTCTAACCGGCAAACCGATGAAAATACTATTGAGACCACGAACTAGACGAATAATTATATCTCTAGGACACTTTTTGCCCGAGCAGAGACTTCTATAAACTTTGTCAAGAAATTCTCCTGCGAAGCAGAATATAGTTAAATCCCAAAATTGAATTTCGTTGTTCGGGACTGTAAAAAATAGACGCTGCCGTTGAGTTTTCATTAATTTTAAGAAGGCATGATTTTTATCTCTTGACTCCCCATTTAGATAAGAGTTTTGTTGAGTCGTATATTGTGAATTAGCACCGTAAAGTTGATCGTCAACAATTAATTGCTGATACAAATCCAAAAATTGCGAATCATCAGCTCCAAAAATCAAGATGCTATCAATTCTGTTATTCGTCTCTGTGCCAATGCCAAAACCTCGTAGAGCCTTAAAAATCTCAATGGAGTCACGACGACGCTCAGGTAAGTTTTCACCCAATATATTTCGATACAGACTTCCCAAAGCAGAACTTTTCTTTTCAAGAATCTTTGGTACTTGCCGACAATCTAATAATTTATCTTTGGCATCTGGATGACCTAGAATCGCATTAGAAATCAGTATTAATAATTGGCGTATCGGCAAATGTATATCATCCAAGTCGCAGAGCAACAGTAAGTCGAGCAAGCGTCTGCGAGTTATTTGCTTATTGTCCCTTCCTTCTAGTCGTTTTTTATTTTCCCAAATTGGGCAGCCTTGATTTTGGTATGAACATGACTCGCACGCTTCCCAGCCTGGATGTTGCAAGACAGCATCCAAAATGCGCGGGAAGATCGCAGCTGCACTCTGACGACTCAAGTTATGGAGCCTTAACTGAAATCCATCTAGCTCAGACCGATCGCTTACCAATAATTCCTCAATTGCCTGTCGTACTGCTTTGATGTCATCACTTTGGTCTTCGACCCCAACCCATGCCTCAATGAGCTGACCGTCATTGGCAGCGATTAGATACACCGTTGCATCGTCTTGACCTCGAACTGCAGCTGCTACACCAGGTAAAATTTGGTTTTTCTCTTCTAAAGTTAATTCGCTGAGATCTTTGATAACAACTAGCTTGCGGCATATAGGAGATTCTTCACTTAGTTCTAGAGACCGAATTTTATCGTCCTTTTGCCACTCTTCAGTTGATCCACCCAGTATTTTCCAAATCTGACGACAGCAATATGTTTTCCCATCACCAGCCGTACCTGTCAAGATAATTGATGTTGAAGATTGTGATTGCAAATCGGCAACTATTTCTTTAATGTAATTCGCTTCAAATTCTATTGGATCAACTTTTCGACGTTGAAGGGTGCGCTGAATTACCTCATCATACATATTGTCGTTACGAGGTATTGGGCCATACTTTCGGAGAAACTGAATCCATTGAGAAAAATCAGGAGAATTAGAAATTGCGTGCGTCATATTGTTGTTATCTCCAATCCAGAAAAACCAGGCAAAAAATACTGTTCAAGAAGCAGCTAGACTAATCCGTTGGTAATAGTAAATTGGAGCTAAACGTATAGTCATAAATCGGTAAATTTCTTGAGATGTTCACACCGAAATTCTTTTGGAGCATTAAGTTAACAATTTCTTCACCATCGAATAACATGATTGGGCGTGCTCCCGGAATCGTTGCAGCATCCTTGGCAGTCTTGCTAAATCGAGATGTTGTGAAGAAAATTCCTTGACTTAAGCCGTTTTCATCCAGCGAGCCGCGAAACTCGCGCAGTTGTAGCGGCGTGATCAAGCTAGTATCATATCGCTTACATTGGAAACCAAACTTCATTGTTCCCATACCCATTTCTAGCTCGCCGTAGCCATCAATGCCGCCGTCGCCGCTCTTGCTAGTAACAACAACATCCTTAAAACCATACTTCTCCAGAAGGACTTTACTGAAAATTTCAAAATCATAAGGGTTAAGCCGTTTAAGGTTGTTCAAAACCTTAAACCTAAATGCTTTGATGTATTCGCTATAAACATCCTCAAGACTAGCAAACTCAAGATCGAGTGAAGTTTGAATCTCTTCAGAATCAGGATTTTCATCAGTATTCTCCGCTTCGTCTACAGGATCTTCTTCATCCTGAACCGTGCCGAGAAGTTTATACTGCCCTCTTGAAACTTTCTCGAAAACCTTGTGCGCTGAACTGCTTCTTTGCGAGTCTTTGTCATGATTCCATAAAACCCAGCGCACCATTTTAAGCGGATCGTCTGTATTGAATGAATACAAATTCCGTTTAAGAATTGCATCGCAGATTTCTTTTGCAGACATTGGCTTTTGACTTTGACCAACAACCTGCAAAACGCAATCCAGTATCGTTACAGAATTCGACATACGCTAGAGGTGACAGGCTAAACAAGGCATTGCTTCATCTTGTTCGTCTAAAACGGTTTCCAAAACTTCTGCCAGAACTAAATCTGGCTGCTTTGATTGCTCGCGAGCAACAGAACGTTCATGCTGAGTGATGATTTCATCTTTGCGAGCCAGCAGTTCAAGCAATGTTTCACCTTGAGCCCAGGTATAGTAACGACCATCTTTGTGCTGTTGCTCGTACTGGACAGCTTTCTCAAAAAGATCGGGGTGTTCTTCGGCAAGTCTAATCCATTCATACTTGCGTTGAAAAAAGCAGAAATAACAACCAGAACGAGAGCGCCAGCGGTAATAATTCGGCAAACCAATTCCGCTATCTTCTAAAAGATGGATAATATCTGCTTTAACTAATTCGCGTTCCTTGAAAGGAAACACAGGCATAATATTGGGGCGAGTTGACGTATAACCATTTCGATATTCATCAGCTCGAATCCCGATATAGCTAATTGCAAAATCATCACCGACAAATTTTCAAAAGGTCGGATCTTCATTTGCTCGGTACACCAGCGATGATTGGGAGAGGGTAAATAGCCGCCATGCAGAGCCAACCAATGATCGAAATCACGTTCGGCGCTCAGATATTCGATTTTGATTCCCAGCCGCGCTTTGATGCGATCGAGATATTCGTAAGTCTCCGGTAGTTCCTTGTGCGTATCGCAAAAAAAGTACTCCATCTCAGGGATTTCCTGATGCAGAAGCACCGCCAAAGCCGTGCTGTCCTTACCGCCGGACAGCCCCAAAACATGACGCAGGCGCTCAACCAACTTTCTGGAACCCCAAAACGCAACTCAACTAGAAAAGTAGCATTCGTATTCGGCCGACGCAACCGTAGCACCACTAGCCTTTACAAATCTTCATGCCTCTTGCCGAACAGAACCCCATGACAACGAGTTCAGCACAACAATTCCCAGCCGTAGGCAAGCCGAGTGATTTGCGGTATGCCAGCAGACTTGTAGCGATCTTTGAGCAGGCGAGGCCGCGCCTCCAGCCGAGATGCGCTTCAGTGTATGCGATCGCCAACGAGCCGTGCTAGCTCCCAGCAGCGATCGCCCTGCTCCAAACCCAGCCCTAGTTCATCCAGCGCTTCCGATTGCCCAAAAACGCCTCAGCAAACACTTTGGCTACTCCCAGCTCGATGCGGCGCAGCGCGTCGGCAATATTCGCCACCGTCTCGGCGTACTGTGAGTAAGCGGAATTCGCTTTTCTGGACTAATGCATCAGGCTTCTTTGATCTTTACAGCCATAGTTTTCACCCCCAAGTGGCTGAAATCTGACGTATTGTTAGTTACTACCGTTAAACCGTTAACCCAGGCAGTCGCAGCGATGATGGCATCCGGTGTTTTGGCTCTAAATTGCTGTCTGATTAGAATAGCGCGTTCAGCGATCGCCTCTGTCAGATCAAATACAGTCGCATAGCTAACGAACTCCCGCGCCTTAGTCTGCAATTCAAGATCAGCCGCAAACTGTCCCCAGCCCAGAAACTCAATTTTAGTAATAACTGCAATCCTGAAGCTGTTGGCAAGTATAGTATAAATCGCCTCATCATCTGTTAACCCATTAAGGTAGTAAATCATGATATTCGTATCAAGCAAGTAAGTCATTAAAGCCAACCTTCGCGGCTACTTGCCAAGTAATCGTCAATGACTTGCTTCGGTTGCTGTGCAGCACCGAAAAAGTGACGCGGCTTGAAAGCTGCCGCTGGCGGCTGCGCTTCCCTAGCTTTGATACTATCTTCCTGTGCTAATTGCGCTAACACAAATTGCACCAGCCGAAACTTTTCGGCTTGGGATAAGGCAGCGATCGCGGGTAATAATTCTGCGATTGATGTAGACATGGCACTCGATCTCGATGGATTGATGCAGCAAAAATAAAAACTAAGGATGAGAGCTAGCGACGTGCGGGATGTCTGGCAACTCAAAGTCACCCCACTCCGCAAAACGCTGCTCAATTCGACTCGCCAGATTAACGGTTGCTGGCGGCTCCGGCTCCACAACCAACACCCGTACCTGAACGCTCGCCACTCGGCCCTCAGCAAACTCCCGCCAGTATTGCTCCGGAATCTGAATCATCCCGTCGCGAATGTCCGCTTGAAACTCGATTGTTTTCATCACCAATCGCTCCCGTCTTGTCATCGCTGAGCTGGCGATTCAGGTCATCCACTCGCAGGCGAGGTGCTGCCGCCAGCCTCGATACCTCTCAGTCTAAGCGATCGCAAGTAAGCCACCGCCGACCCGCCAGCACAATGCTCAGACTATCAAGAATGTCAGCCCGGTTAATCGCTCTCGTCATCCGAGCCTAGTCCCGAATTGTCCAGCGTTTCCGACTGACCAAAGAACGTCTCAATAAACACCTGCGCCGCCCCCGGCTCAATGCGGCGGAGCGCGTCAGCAAGGTTGGCAACCGTCTCAGCACTAGGATCGACCTGACCGTGAAACCAGCGATGGACGATCGATCGCTTAACACCCAATTCAGTCGCCAAACGGTTCTGGCTAATCCCGTAAGCGCCCAGCGCTTGCTGGAGTGCAGCACTTGCCTTGCCCATCTTTTGAGTTTCGCATAGCCCTCTAGACGGGTAAATGTCCACAAATTTGGCGACACGCTCTAAAATGATGTCAGCAAATCTGATGACATTTACTCAAGGATGTACGCCATGAGCTACCGTAACTGTCTCAAAGTTTGGGCCGTCGTCCGCTTACTGCCTCGGATGCAACGCGCGATCGTTGCCCGCTACAAAAGTGAATCCGACGCCCTCGGCCACGTTGAAACTCTGCGCCGCCTCCAACCCGGCGCGCAATACCGAGTCATCTTCGACCTACCGCCCCAGCAGCCCGATCCCCAACCCCAGTTCGAGCAACCCTCACAGCGCTACCTGGCGCGTTCCCTCTATCGCGGAGGTTTCTAAAATGCAGTTCACAAACAGCGATCATTTGCAATTTGTTCAGGATATGCAGGCTGCCAACTTAGAACCATTCTTTCCCCTGCTCCCAATCCGGGGCGAAGGGGAGTTGGAAGCCCCCCCCAATTTGGGAGAGGGGTTGGGGTGAGGGCGACGAGACTCGTAAAAACATCCGGACTTTTCAGCTTGACAGACCACTAGAGCGCCTCGACAAAGACTGGCGCTTCAGCCAAGATTGCTGTTGCTTGCTCGGCTGTGAGCGGCGGTGCGAAGAGGTAGCCCTGGACTTGCTCGCAGCCGAGCGATCGCAGACATTGAAACTGCATCTCGGTCTCGACACCCTCCGCGACGATCTCCATCCCTAAGCTGTGCGCCAAGGTCACAATCGCGGCAACGATTTCTAGGCTCTCGTCATGTTCGCCAAGGCGACACACAAAGGAGCGATCAACTTTCAAGGTGTGCAGCGGAAAGCGGTAGAGATAGCTGAGCGAGGAATAGCCCGTGCCAAAGTCATCAACGCTGAGGCGAATGCCGAGATCACTGAGGCGATTGAGAATTGCATTGCTCGCCGACGCTTTGCCCATCAATGTACTCTCGGTCAGCTCTAGGCGAAGGTGATGCGGTGGCAAGCGAGTTCGTTCTAGCACGGCGGCGATCTGAGCCAGCAGATCGGGTTGGGCGAACTGACGGCCTGAGAGGTTCACTCCCATCAACAAGGTTTGGCTGTGGGGAAACTGCCGTAGCCAAGCTTGCATCTGCTGACAGGCTTGCTCCAAAATCCACTGACCGAGGGGAATGATCAGCCCCGTTTCTTCCGCGACTGGGATGAACTTCGTGGGCGAGATGAAGCCTTCAAAGGGATGCTGCCAGCGCGCCAGGGCTTCAAAGCCGACGATCCGGCGTGTTGCCACCGCGACGATCGGCTGGTAGTAGATGGTGAGTTCATGGTTGGCGAGGCAGTGGCGGAGGTCGTTTTCGAGTTGCAGGCGGCCGACGGCGCGGGCGTGCATTACGTTGTTGAAGACCTCGTAGCTGCCGCCGCCCCGGGCTTTGGCTTGGTAGAGGGCGATGTCGGCATTACGGAGAAAGGTTTCCGGGCGACTGGAGGTGCTCTGGCTCAGGGCAATGCCGATGCTGGTGTTGACAAAGACGGTGTTGCCTTCGAGATCGAAGGGCGATCGCAAAGCAGTCAGGATCTGCTCAGCGATCGCCGTTGCCGTCTGAACTGTGGCAATCTCAGGTAATAAAATAATGAATTCGTCCCCACCAAAGCGGGCAATGGTGGGTTCGAGCGGGGCGTCAGGGATCTCTAAATCCGAGTTTGAGATCGCCAGGGGACTCTCCCCGGCGGCATCCGTCAGACTCAGGCAAGTGCGTAGGCAATTGGCAATCAACACCAGTAGGTGGTCGCCCGCCAAATGCCCCAGACTGTCATTGACAACCTTGAAGCGGTCGAGGTCGAGAAACAGCACCGCAAACTTTGCGGTTGGTTCGACTTGCAGACGGGCGATCGCCGCTTGCAAGTATTCCATAAACGCTGTGCGATTCGGCAGGTGAGTGAGCGGGTCGTAGTAGGCGCAGTAGCGGAGTTTGGCTTCGATCTGGCGGCGCTGGGTGACATCTTCGACGTTGCCCTCGTAGTGCAGTAACCGACCCTGGTCATCACGAACCGTGCGCGCGTTTTCCAAAACCCAGATCGTGCTGCCATCCGCCCGATACACTTCCGATTCAAAGTTCATTAAGTGCTCATGGGTCTGCACAGCGGTCAACCATTCCTGATGGCGCTGCGGATCGACATACTGGCTGGTATTATTACGCCGTCGCTGCATGAACTCCAGCGGCGAAGCGTAACCATAGAGTCGTGCCAGAGCCGGATTGACGCTGAGATACTCGCCCGTCGTGCTCAGGCAGAAAATACCCTCAATCGCGTTCTCAAAAATACCGCGATACTTTGCCTCGGCAGCCCGCAGCGCCGCTTCGGCTTGGCGTTGTTCGGTCACATCCATGACCGCCCCATAGAAGCGCGCCTCGTCACTTTCCGCCGCGCCGGCCGCGCGCCCGAGGACATAGAGCTGCCGTTGCCGACCGTCGGGACGCTGCAAGTTGACCTCAAGGTCAAAAGCCTGCTGTTGGGCAAGACTCGCGCGCGCGCGCGCCCAGAGGCGGCGGCGATCCTTGGGGTGGAGGCTCCGTAAGAGGGCGCGGAGGCTCAGCCCAGCGGACGGCTTGGCTTGCCCGATAATCCGCCACAACTCGTCGGAACCTGACAGTTCACGCTGGTCTAGCAACAACTCCCAACTGCCGACATGGGCGATCTGCTGCGCTTCTGCCAGTTTTGCCTGCCGCTGGGCGAGGTCGCGGAAGGTGGCCTGGAGCTGCTCCGCCATGCGATTGAAGGCGGTGGCAAGATCAGCGAGTTCGCCAAAGGCGAAGCTCGGCAGGCGTCGCTCGAAAGCACCATGAGAAATGTCATGGGTGGCTTGCCGCAGGGTTGAGAGGGGTTGTACGAGGAGTTGGGAGGTGACACTGCCGACGAGGCTAGCGATCGCCAGTGCTCCCAGACACAGCCAGAGAGTCGTGCGGCGGTTTTTGGCGATCTCGGCTGAAAAATCGCGCTGCGGAATCGCCACCACGATCCACCAGTCGAGGCCGCGGTCATCGCGCAACGGCGTGACTTGGACAAACCAAGGCTCGCCATTCATCTGGAAGTTGAGTTGGTCACGGGTGGCGATCGCGGTGTAGCGACCGTAATAATCCCGCAAAAATTGATCCGTGGCGCGGATCGCGAACTCGCCGCTGTCCTCCGGCCGTAACCTTGTCTCCTTGCCCGCCGCGTCCAAGATGGGTTGCTCAAGCCCGGAGGAAGCAACCAACTGACCCGAAGCCTCGACGACATAGACATGGCCCTGGTGCCCAAACCGCTGTTCCTGGAGAAAATCACCGAGCTGGGCTAGCTGCAAATCGACACCCAACACACCGAGCAACTCACCATCGGCTCCATAGAGCGGCAAACTGGGCGTGATATTCAACTCAGCATTGTTGAACGAGGGGATGATTGCACCCCAAGTTGCCTTCTGCGCCCGCTTAGCCCCCTGATACCAGGGGCGCTGGCGAGCGTCGTATACTTCATCATTCACCCGCACCAGGGCTTTCGGTTGACCGGCGGCATCGGCGGCAAAGACTTGGAACTTGCCGCGCTGGAAGTTCTCTGTTTGCGTCAGGCTGAGGCTGCCATCAGCCCGCCGCCCGGCCCCCGCAAAGCCGCCCTGGGGATTGCCAAAGTAGATGTGGGCGACATCAAAAACCTGAAGCTGTGACCAGAAGTGGCGGCTCAGGGTGCTGGGATCATCAAGAGACAGCAAGCCATTCCGGATGGCGTTGGCGTTGAGCTGATTGATCTGGTGAGGTTGTTCCAGGTAAGCCAGTAGGTGCTGTTGAACGCGCGCCGTGATTTCCTGGCGCAGTTGTGCGGAGAGGTCGCTGATCGCTTGTTGGCCGTGTCGCAGTGACAGCCAGCCAGTCAGGCCGACTGCTGCTGTCACCTGCACCATAAAGGGAATGACAAACACCCAACGAATCGAGAGGCGGTGAGCACGCCAATGACGCAAAACCGACCGTCGCGGAGAGACTGGAGACATAGGAGAGCAGCAGTTGAGCAGATGACGCGTTGCTCGTTGTTCAGTCACAGAGAAAGCTGCACAGCATAACCAGCCTCGCGCCGCCAACCATTGGGGGGCAAGCCGTTACCAATACAACCCTCAACGTGGCAGACCTTCATACCTGAAGCAACAGGAGCAATTTCAGGCCAAGCGGCAAGATTCTCTCGGTAGAAACTGAGCCGTATCGAGTCTAGTCCGCGAGCTTCTAGTAATAAACTGGGTCGGCAGCAGAATCTCTTACAGACTAACAACCTCAGTCCGGGTTGGATAGTGTGATCACTCGCCACTCCGACATTATGCGGAGCCACTAGTACCGCTACGCGGAGTTTTGAGTTCTAAATTTTGAGTTCTGAGTGCCTGCAATACGGGAATCCTGGGGATTTTGAATGGGCATCTCATTGCCGCCGTCCTGTACTAGGCAAAATTGCGCCGATAGGTCTACTGACATGGCGACTCCGATCAGCGATCGCATCAGCCGTGCTCACACTGAGCCGTCGCCGCCAAGTCGCCAATCTGGAGACGCCAACTTCAGGCTAGCGCCGAGGCGGGCTGAGACAATCGCTAGCGAAAAAACAGTTTGAGCCACTTTTCTTTGCCCGCGTAGGGGGGGTAGCGTAGCGGCAAGTCGAGCCAAAATGAGCGCGACAGCACACTTTTGCGATGGGAAAAAGTCTCAAAACTGGCGCGGCCGCGATAGGAGCCGAGGCCGCTCATCCCTACCCCGCCGAAGGGTAAACGCGGCGATGAGAGGTGAAGAATCGTGTCATTGCAGAGGAAGCCGCCGGAACTCGTGGCGGTTTGTACTTGCCGTTGCACCGCCGCATCGGTGCTGAAGAGGTAGAGCGCTAGCGGTTTGGGGCGGGCGTTGATCTGGGCGATCGCCTCCTCCAGCCGGTCATAAACCAGCACCGGCAGCAGCGGCCCAAAGATTTCAGCCGCCATTGTCGCGTCGTCCCAGGTGCAGCCGGACAGGACAGTCGGCGCGATGTAGTGCTCCGTCGGACGGGTCTCGCCGCCGATGACGACGCGGGGGCGATCGCGCTCCAGCAGGTCGTGCAGCCGCCAGAAGTGGGCATCGCTGACGATGCGCGCGTAGTCGAGACTCGCCGCCGGATCTTCGCCGTAGAACTCCCGCAGCGTCGTTCGCAGCGCTCCCAGCAGCGCCGGTTGCACCGAGCGGTGAACCAGGAGGTAGTCGGGGGCGACGCAGGTCTGTCCAGCGTTGATGAACTTGCCCCAGACCAGCCGCCGTACCGCCACCTTGAGAGTAATGTCGGGCGTGACGATGGCGGGGCATTTGCCCCCTAGCTCCAGCGTTACGGGCGTCAGGTGTTCAGCCGCCGCCCGCATGACCACCTTGCCAATCTGGGTACTGCCGGTGAAAAAAATGTGGTCAAAGGGTTCGGCGAGCAGAGCTTGGGCGGCTTCCTTGTCGCCTTCTACCACAGTGACCCACTCCGGGGCGAAGCAGTCCGCGACCAGTCTGGCGATCGCCTGTGACGTGTGCGGCGCGATCTCCGAGGGTTTGAGAATGGCGGTATTGCCCGCCGCGATCGCCCCGATCAGCGGGGCGATCGCCAACTGGAAGGGATAGTTCCAAGGACTGAGAATCAGTACTGTCCCCAACGGTTCAGCCAGCGTGTAGGCGCGGCCAGGACGTTGAACCAGGCTAGCCGCGACCGGCTGCGGCCGCATCCAGGCCCGCCAATGCCGTAGGACGTAGGTAATCTCATCAATGCAGAGGACGATCTCGCTGCCCAAAGCCTCAAAGTTGGGTTTACCGAGGTCGGCACGCAAGGCGGCGAGGATGGCATCTTGCTGTTCGCCAATGCCTTGGCGGAGGCGTTGCAGGGCTTGGCGACGGGCGGGGCGCGATCGCGTTGCCCCGGTTTGAAAGAATTGCCGCTGGCGGTGAATCAGCGCCGCGACGGAAGGGGAGGTCTGCATGAGCAGAATAATGCGTTAATTGCCGTAATTGCAGTGTAATTCCAAATTGCCGCCGCGTTCTTCGCCGTGAATGCCACCGCGCTAGTGCTCAGTCAGGCTTGGTTAGGAGGACATTGAAGGCGAGGCGATCAGGTTCTGAGGTTTGAGGTTTGAGTTTTGAGTTTCGACTTCTGACTTCCGCATCGCGGCACTAGTACAAGGCGGCGGCAATGAGATCCCCATTCAGGATCCGTAGGATGCCTGTACTGTCTTCACTCATCACTCAAAACTCAGAACTCAAAATTCCGCGTAGCGGTACTAGAGTATCGGTTCAGTGGTTCGAGCCACCGGATTTCTCCATTGGCTAGCGAACGAGATTGCGTGCTTCTCAGAGCAGAAACCCGGTTTCTGTACCGGCGTGCCAGCAGGCACTATGTCACAATGAGAGACAGTTTGCCCCTGAGCATCTGCGCGTAACGGTCATGACCACCCGCAACTTTTCCGAACCAGCGGCAACTACCGCTTGGCAACCCACAGCAAGTCAACTCCACTGGCTGACGATTGCGCGCTTGGGCTTGTTTAACCTCGGTCTCGGCTTGATGTCGGTGCTGACCGTGGCGGTGCTGAACCGGGTGATGATCAGCGAGATCGGCATTCCTGGCTGGATCACCGCTGGCGTGGTCGCCATGCCCTACTTCGTCGCTCCCGCCCGCGTCTGGTTTGGTCAATGCTCCGATGCCCGCCCGCTGTTGGGCAGCCACCGCGCTGGCTATGTCTGGTTGGGCACGGCTACCTTTGGGCTGGCCGTCTTTGCGATTGTGCAAATTGTTTGGCAACTGGGCGGGGCGATGGCGATCGCCGGTGGCTGGGTCTGGAATAGCAGCACCCTGACCTGGACGCTCCTGCTCGCCCTGCTCTTCGCGCTCTACGGCCTGGCGGTCAGTGCCAGCTCCACCCCCTTCACCGCTATGCTGGTGGACATCTCCGACGAGCGCACCCGCCCGCGTCTGATCTCGGTCGTCTGGTCGATGCTGATGGTCGGCATCGTCATCGGCGGCATTAGTGGCACGATCTTACTGCCGGAGTTGCCAGAAACCCTGGCGGCGGCGCGTACCGGCATCGCCATCGGGGGTCTGAGCACCAGCGAATTTCTGCAACAAACCTTGACACTGCTGCGAGGCCCGCTGAACCGCATCTTCGCCGTTGCGCCGTTGCTGGTGTTGGCGCTGGCCTTGGCCGCGACCTGGGGGATTGAGCGGCGCTACTCGCTCTTCTCGCGGCGTTCGGCGGCGCGCGATCGCGAGGATAGCATCACCCTCGGCAATGCCCTGCGCGTGCTCACTGCTAGTCGCCAGACCGGTCTCTTTTTCAGCTTTCTGCTGGTGCTGACGCTCAGCCTCTTTTTGCAAGAAGCGGTGCTAGAACCCTACGGCGGTCAGGTTTTCCAAATGCCGATCGGCGAGACGACTGGATTGAATGCGATTTGGGGTATGGGCATTCTGATCAGCTATGCGCTCACCGGTTTCTTGGTCATCCCGCGCCTCGGCAAACGGGCGACAACGAAGCTCGGCTGTGTTTTGCTCGCCGTCTCGTTCACGCTGATTATCCTTGCTGGTTTCACTCAGGAGGCGGCGATGCTGAAGGCGGCAATGTTCATTTTCGGCCTCGCGGCGGGCGTGGCGACGATTGGCGCGATCAGTCTCATGCTCGATCTGACGGCCGACGAAGCGGCGGGAACCTTCATCGGTGCTTGGGGTCTCTCGCAGGCGCTGGCGCGGGCGATCGCCATCTGGTGCGGCGGTATCCTCCTCGATCTGGGCAAGATCCTGTTCCAGGCGACGCTGCCCGCCTATAGCTTGGTGTTCGGCTTGCAGGCGGTCGGCGCGATCGCCGCCATCTGGCTGCTGGAGCGCGTCAGTGTCAAGGAATTCAAGGAAAGCACTCGTCAGGCGATCGCCACGGCGATGGAGAGTGAACTCGATGGTTAACGCTCAACCGCAATCCGAGCAATCGCTCGCCCCCAACTTTTGGGACGCCGTCCTGGATTTCAGTCGCACCATTACGGCGACCATCGGCCAGCAACTGGTCAAGGATTTCGGCGTGATCGCGGCGGATCGCAAGGCGGACGGCACGCTGGTGACCCAAGCGGATCGCTGGTCGGATGAACAAATTCGCCAGGCGATCGCCCGCCGCTTCCCTGACCACGGCGTCCTGACCGAGGAAACGGAGCACATTTTCCCCGACCGCGACTGGTGCTGGGTCGTCGATCCGATCGACGGCACCACCAACTTCACACGCGGCATCCCGATCTGGGGCATCTCCTTGGGTCTGCTCTATCGCGGCACGCCGGTCTTCGGCGCGGTCTACTTTCCGCAATTGCACCAGTTGTTTCACGGCTACTGGCTCGCAGACTCCGGCCTCAGCGGCCCGACCGGTGCCTACTGTGGCGATCGCCTACTGCAAACCAGCCGCGACAACCCCAGCCAAAACCACCTCTTCAATCTCTGTGCCCGCAGTACGGACGTGATGACCCAGCCCTTTCCCTGCAAGATCCGCCTGCTCGGTGTCGCCAGCTACAACATCCTCCTCGTCGCCACCGGGGCGGCTCTAGGCGGCGTCGAAGCGACCCCGAAAATTTGGGACATCGCCGCCGTCTGGGCAATCCTGCAAGCGGCGGGGGGTGCCTTCGTCAGCCTGGTTCCCGGCCCAGTCTTCCCGTTGACGGTGGGGGAAAACTACGGGGATAAGCCGTTTCCGAGTCTGGTGGCAAGCCGGGCGGAGCTGGTTCCCATTTTTCGCCCTTTAGTGCAGTTCATTGGCGATCGCTACGCAGAATAACGAGCCGCATGGGGTAGGATCGAAATCGTCCCAATCGCTCTCACTGTCGGCTATGGATGCCTATCTCGCGGCGGCGGTTCAGATGACCAGCCAACCTCATCTGGAAAAAAATCTCAACGAAGCCGAGGAACTGATCGAGCTAGCCGTCCGCCAGGGTGCCAAGCTGGTCAGTTTGCCGGAAAATTTCGCCTTCATGGGCAACGACGAGGCGAAGGTAACGCAGGCAGCCCAGATTGCCGCAGCGAGCGAAAAATTCCTCAGAACCATGGCGCAGCGCTTCCAGGTGACGCTGCTGGGGGGCGGCTTCCCCGTGCCCCAGGGCGATCGCCAAGCCTACAACACCGCCCTCCTCATCGCCCCCGACGGCCATGAACTGGCCCGTTACCACAAAGTTCACCTCTTCGATGTCGATGTGCCCGACGGCAACACCTACCGCGAGTCCAATACCGTCGTCGCCGGGCGTGACTGGCCGCCAGTCTGCTCGACCGAACTGGGCCAGCTCGGCCTGACGATTTGCTACGATGTCCGCTTCCCAGAGATCTATCGCCACCTCTCGCAGCAGGGCGCTGAAGTGCTCTTCATCCCAGCCGCCTTTACCGCCTTCACGGGCAAAGACCACTGGCAGGTGCTGCTCCAAGCACGGGCGATTGAAAATACCTGCTACGTGGTCGCCCCTGCCCAGACCGGCAACCATTACAACACTCGCCACACTCACGGTCACGCCGCAATTATCGATCCCTGGGGCGTGGTGCTAGCCGATGCCGGGGAGCGCCCGGGCGTGGCGATCGCCGAGATCAATCCCCAGCGCCTCGCCCAAGTCCGCCGCCAGATGCCCTCACTCCAACACCGCGTCTTTGGCTAGTTCCGGCAGGGCAGATAACGCACCCTGCAAATTAGCCGACCGCCGCGCAAGTCCAGCTCTCTGACTTCTGAATTCTGCCTTCCGGTTACGGGCCTAGTTGAATAAACAGTCCCGGAGATCCTGGAGCTGAATCTGCAACTCTGTGGCAAATGCCGGGACAGGCAAGCTGGCGTCGAACTGGTCAAAAAATTGTGGCGCTTGCTGAGGCGCGTAGGTGAGGATGGTCAGGTCATCGGGATCGATCAGCCAGCCCAACTGCGTCCCACCTGCGAGGCAAGCAAGAATTTTTTGGGTGACACGGCTCTGGCGCTGGTCAGGGGAGAGGATTTCGATCGTCCAGTCGGGCGCGATATTAACCAAGTTGGCGACGGTGCCATCGGCGTCGCGCGGAATCCGCTCCCAAGTCAACACCGCGATATCGGGAACTAGGGAGCGCCCGCCAAAGGTGCAGCGCAGTTCAGGAAAAGCCCTGGCAAGTTGGCGCGGCCTTAGAGCCGCATTAATGAATGAAGTCAGCTCGCCTTGAATGCTACTGTGCTTGCCTTTCGGCATCGGCTTTTGAATAATACTGCCGTCGAGATATTCGCTCGCGGGTTTAGTTTCGGGGCGCTGAAGAAATTCTTCTAGGCTGAGTGACTGGGCGGGTGCTCGTACCATGCGAGTACTGGTCAGCATTTCAATGTTGCAATCCTAGCTTGCTCGCCGCCGATTTTGAGATCGAGGCCCAAGGTTGCATTTTACGGGAGAGCCGGACGCCCAATTTCACCACCTGTCCATGGAAGCTGATCCCCACACCAGCCGAATCATCGACTGGCAGCATCCCAGCATTCTCGCTCGCGCCCAGCAATTGGCGGCCGACCGACCGTCGTAGCCACGGCCAAAGCCTGCTTCGAGTGGGTGCGGGACGAGATTCACCACAGTTGCGACCATCAGCTAAATCCAGTTACTTGCCGCGCTTCGGAGGTTTTGCAGCACAAAACCGGCTGCTATGCCAAGAGCCATCTGCTCGCGGCCCTGCTGCGCGCCAACGGCATCCCAGCAGGCTTCTGCGATCAGCGCTTGAGCATTTTGGCGCTAACCCAACCTAAAATTGGAGCTTGACAGACCACTATATCCGGCAGGGCAGGTAGCGCACCCTGCAAATTAGCCTGCCGCCGCGCAAGTCCAGCTTTCTGACTTCTGCCTTTCGGTGATGGGCCTAGTTGAATAAACAGTCCCGGAGATCCTGGAGCTGAATCTGCAACTCTGTGGCAAATGCCGGGACAGGCAAGCTGGCGTCGAACTGGTCAAAAAATTGTGGCGCTTGCTGAGGCGCGTAGGTGAGGATGGTCAGGTCATCGGGATCGATCAGCCAGCCCAACTGCGTCCCACCTGCGAGGCAAGCAAGAATTTTTTGGGTGACACGGCTCTGGCGCTGGTCAGGGGAGAGGATTTCGATCGTCCAGTCGGGCGCGATATTAACCAAGTTGGCGACGGTGCCATCGGCGTCGCGCGGAATCCGCTCCCAAGTCAACACCGCGATATCGGGAACTAGGGAGCGCCCGCCAAAGGTGCAGCGCAGTTCAGGAAAAGCCCTGGCAAGTTGGCGCGGCCTTAGAGCCGCATTAATGAATGAAGTCAGCTCGCCTTGAATGCTACTGTGCTTGCCTTTCGGCATCGGCTTTTGAATAATACTGCCGTCGAGATATTCGCTCGCGGGTTTAGTTTCGGGGCGCTGAAGAAATTCTTCTAGGCTGAGTGACTGGGCGGGTGCTCGTACCATGCGAGTACTGGTCAGCATTTCAATGTTGCAATCCTAGCTTGCTCGCCGCCGATTTTGAGATCGAGGCCCAAGGTTGCATTTTACGGGAGAGCCGGACGCCCAATTTCACCACCTGTCCATGGAAGCTGATCCCCACACCAGCCGAATCATCGACTGGCAGCATCCCAGCATTCTCGCTCGCGCCCAGCAATTGGCGGCCGACCGACCGTCGTAGCCACGGCCAAAGCCTGCTTCGAGTGGGTGCGGGACGAGATTCACCACAGTTGCGACTATCAGCTAAATCCGGTCACCTGCCGCGCTTCGGAGGTTTTGCAGCACAAAACCGGCTGCTATGCCAAGAGCCATCTGCTCGCGGCCCTGCTGCGCGCCAATAGGATTCCGGCGGGCTGCTGCTATCAGCGTCTGAGCATTGATGATCGCGGCGCACCCTATTGCTTGCACGGTCTGAACGCCGTACATCTACTAGAAGTAGGGTGGTATCGCCTCGACCCGCGCGGCAATCGCCCTGGCGTTGATGCTCAGTTTGTCCCGCCCCAGGAACGGCTTGCCTTCCCGATCCAGTTGCCCGCCGAGATGGATTTTCCGGCGATCTTGCCGGAGCCGCTGGCGATCGTAGTCGCGGCGCTGCAAACCCATCGCACCTGGGACATTGTTGACCAACTTGCCGGATTCGATGTCAGTGGCGGCTTAAATCACAAGTCTGCAATACTCGCTCCATCTCTCTCAGCTCTCAGACCGTCGGCAACTCGATGCCGCAGTCGGACGGCATTTGCCGCCGGATTGGCGACTGTTTGGTGCTGAGACCCTCTGCCTGGAGTGGCTCCCGCAGGATATTCATCCCTCGCTCAAGACGCTAACCCGCCAAACCGTATGGCAAAATAGAGCAAGGAGTTGCAACCGAGGAGAAGTCGATGGCTCGACTCAGTGATCGTGCCTTCAAAATCCTGGCGGCGGAGGTCAAGCGTTGCGCGGCTGCTGAAGGGATTGGTGGCGATGTGCAGGCGCGTATCGTCATGAAGCGGCTGGAAAAGCTGCGGCGGCAAGGGGACACACCGGCTGGCAAGCCGGAACTGCACCAAGCTGTCAGCGATGTGTTTCCCGACTTCAGCGACAAAGTGTTGGACAATGCGGTACGAGCGAATCGTGGGCCGGGTCTGTTCAGCTATGTCGGTTGGGGTTTCCTGGGCCTCGCCAGTCTAGTGGCTGGCATCTGGGTGCTGAATCTGCCCTATCCCCCCATCCGCCGTCCGGTCGCCCGCACGGCACCGATCCTGCTGCTCCCCAGCTTCATCAGCATGGATCACAACTATCGTCAGGCGATCGCCAAAGTCGAGCAAGCAGATCAGTTGGTCAACCGAGCCACCAGCGACGCCGACTTTGAACTGGGTGCCACAAAAGTAAGTGAGGCTCAAGCGCATCTCGACGCCTTGCCGATCTGGTTTTTGGGGTACGAGCCGCAAGTTTATTGCCGTTTTTTTGGCTGCACTTGGCGCTTTACTTTAGATGAGTTTGAAGCGGCACGCGCCACGATCGGACGCATGGAAGCCCAGCTCTTTCAGGAGCAGAATGCGTTGACTCAGCTCCAGACCGCAGAAGCGGCCGTGGCAACGGCGAAGCAGCAGTATCAGCAGGCCGCGGAACCGAGCGCGCAGCAGTTGGCGGTCGCCAATTGGCGCACTGCCCTCGACCAGGTGAGTCTGATTCCTGAGCAGACCCTGGCCGGCCGCACAGCCCAGCAGAAACTGGTCGGTTACCAACGCGATTTTGAAACGTTGGTCGGCCTGGTGGCCAACAGTGAACAGGCGAATACGCTGATCACGGCGGCGCAGCAATTTGCTTGGCAGGCGGCGCAGGCGAGCCAGAACCCACCCCACAGTGCCGCTGAGTGGGAGAAAATTGAGACCCTTTGGGAACAAGCGATCGCCGGGTTAGCCCGTGTTTCACCCGAAAACGACCCGGCTGGCTACGTCAAGGCGCAGGAGCTGACGGCGCAATACACCCGCAACCTCGGTGACATCCGCACCCGCGAGGAAGCGGAACGAACCGCTGAGCAGGCGCTGGCAAAAGCCCAAAACCAGATTCAGCAACTCCTCGCCAGCATCCCCGACGAATCCAGCCCCGCCGACATCGCCCGCTCAACCGCCCAAATCCAAGGCATCATCAACGAGCTAGAAAAGATCCAACCCGGAACCACCGCCCACCCGAAGGCAACCGAGTTACTTGGCTTTGCCCAAGCGAAACTCCAGGAGCTACAGTGAGCGCGTACTGCAAACTCGCTAGAAGCCCTGAAAATGGTGCAAATCCCTGAAAATGGTGCAAATCAAGGGCAGGATTGGCAGGCGAACAGCCGTTTTCCCCGTGCGCCAACCACGGTGACGTGATCAAGACGCAAACGCTCATGCCTCGAACTGACGGTCACTGAGGTCAAAAGCGGCAGAGTGCTTTGGATTTTCTTAGGCAGCTTGCGACCTTCACAAGTTTTTCACAGCTCTTGGCTACCTTGAGATATGAGGAGGTCACGAGAGGGGTTGTCACCGCCATGATCACAACTACTCCTGCACGAACCTCGTTTATAGCCCATAGCCGCAAATCAGCAAATTTCAATTATGAGCGTATCCAAATCATTTCCGGCCTTCAATGCCAACTTGATTCCGAGCACAGCGCCATCTCAATCGTCAGAATATGTCACCGAGACTCCAGAGCTGATCGAGACTGTGCTACAGATTCTTAATTCGAGCCGCATCCAGCAGCCCGAGTACGATCTGCTAGCAGACGCTCTTACTCAAGGGTGCGCTAGCGATGCAGAGTACGCTATGATTAGACGTGTCTTCTACGCTATTCGGCGCGGCTGGATCAGTGTGGTCGCCTAGGGTCGGTCACCCAATTTCTCCTCAAGTCTTGATCAAACCCTTGCGGGCACTGGATTTTGAGCGACGATGCCAGAGATATTCGCTAAGGTTGCCATCCTTTCCCGGTCGGGATTTTGGCTTGGGCGTGGTGATCGCCTTGAGCAGTTGTGGCGATGAGCGAAGCCGTAATCGTGTCAGCATGGCTGAACGGCGCGAGCTTTACTCCGGGTGGGGCTGAACGGCCAGCACGCCTCGCTAAGCGACCAAACTTGTTCAGTCTGCTACCAGCACACGCCAGGCGATAAAGCTAGCAAGGCTGAGATAACTGGCGATCGCCAGCCAATCCAAAAGTTGAGTTTCCAAAATTCACCTTTCCTCACACGAGCCATCAATAAACCCGCACGGCTAAATCCTACAACAATTCTCAGCATTAGATTGTCCGCTCCGGTCATTTTGCGGGCTGAAACCCAATCCTGTTCTCGGAACCCAAGAGTTGTATCCCTCATCCCCAGCTCTTCTCCTAAGCTGGGGGACAAAGGGATCGGAAGCCTTGTTCCAGCCTAGGAGAGGTTCGGGTGAGGGCTGGGATTTGGGGGATATGGAGACCGGATTGAGTATGAGACCCAGCCCAACGAAAAGAGACGCACTAATCGCACGTCTCTGTGGAGCCAAACCAGGCTTTTCTGGACTAAAGTTCGTGGTCAAGCCACTGCGGTTCTGGGGTCAGACCTGAGCGGCGGAGTGGTGGGCAACACTCGCACCATTGCTGTTGCCGTTGACCCTCTCTTCATGGCTGCCGTTGCGGGGCACGATTACGCCATAGCCACCGTGGTTGCGGGCATAGATGACGTTGATCTCATTGGAATCGCGATTGCGAAACATATAGAAATCGTGGTCGATCAGCTGCAACTGTGTGAGCGCTTCCGTCATGCTCATCGGCGGCATGGCAAAATACTTGGTGCGAACCACTTCTGGGGGCAACTGTGGTTCGCGATCGCCGATCAAATCTTCTGCAACTGGTTCCGCCGTTGCCAAAACCTCGAACTCTGGCTGGGTATGGGTGCGATTGTGCAGGTGCTTCTCCTTGTACTTCCGCAACTGGCGGGCAATCTTGTCAGCCACGAGGTCGATGCTCGCGTAAAGGTCTTCACTACCTTCCTGGGCACGGATGACTGTACCATTGGCGTAGACCGTCACCTCGGCCTTATGACTATTATCGATCCGGGGATTGCGTGCCACTGACAGATGGACGTCCACCTTGGTGGTGATGTTTTGAAAATGCTTGACCGCATTGGCCAACTTTTCCTGAACATAATGATGAATCGCGTCAGTGATAGCAATGTTATTGCCCTGGATAAGAAGCTTCATATTGACCACTCCATCGAGACTACAGTAAGCATTCCGGGTCACTGAGTTGACCGGTCGTCGTGAACGCTAAAACTTTGTTCGTTGCCAAGCTTGCCAGCTCAGTTGCGGCGATCGCCTCCGGCAATCCTCAACAAATTAGAACTGGAAGCCGCGCCAGTCAGAGAGCAGCAACCATGATTCGGGGTTGCGATCCCTGCGCTCGCCGTGGGGCCATTGAATCCGCACCCACTCATTTGGCAATTGCGTTCAACGCGCAAACTCAGGTTGTATGAGACCCAAATGCGTCAATTTCAATACTTTCACCCTAGCACTTTGTATTCTGGAGAACGAAGTGGCTTGACTTCTCTTCACTATCCTTTGCATCCCTTGACATTCCCCACACCCGTCTCTAGCACTGACATTCAGGCGACTGACCCTATGGCGATCGCCCCGCAAACCGGCTGGCTGATCCAGGCAGACTGCATCCCCTACCTGACCGCTTGGCAACAGCAGCAGGCCCTGCTCAGTGCCCATCTCCACCACCGCAATCCCGCCGCTGCGCTCTGGCTGCTCGAGCATCCGCCGGTCTACACCTTGGGCACCGGCGCAACTCTGGCGCATCTCAAATTTGACCCCGCTCAAGCGCCGAGTCCACTCTACCGCTGCGATCGCGGCGGCGAAGTCACCTACCATTGCCCCGGCCAACTGGTCGGCTACCCGGTGCTCAACTTGCGTCGGTATCAGACTGACCTGCACTGGTATCTGCGCCAGCTTGAAGCGGTCTTGCTGCAAGTCGTGGCTCAATACGGTCTCGTCGGCGAGCGCCTGCCCGGCCTCACGGGCGTCTGGGTGGCCGGGCGCAAAGTGGCGGCGATCGGCATCGCGGCGAAGCGCTGGATCACGACCCACGGTTTCGCGCTCAATGTTTGCCCGGATCTCAGCGGCTTTGAGGCGATTGTGCCCTGTGGAATTGGCGATCGCCCCGTCGGCAGCCTCGCCGAATTCATCCCCGGTATCACCCTAGCGGCCGTTCGCCAGCAGGTAGCGACCTGTTTTGCCGACCAATTCCACCTCGCTTGGGAAACGCTCATGCCCGACGATCCTCGCCTCGCCATTGACCCCGCTCTCCCTAGCCTCGGTCGCCCGCCGCAGCGTCTGGATCGGGATTCAGAGTAGGGTAAAAAATTCGTCTGCCAGTTCATAGCCGAGCATCTTCGCGAAGCCTTTGAGCTTTGCTTGGCCGCTCTGGTTTTTGGTCTGGAGCCAATCGGCGATCGCAAAAACCTTATGCATGACGAAGATCTCCAGGGATTCAGGATTGTACTGAATCCCTTCACTGCGGTTGAACTGGTGTGGCACGAGCATGGCGGTGTAGCGAGCCAATTCGCCCGACGACCAATCCAGCCAAAAGGGCAGCCAGGGGTAGCGAGCGTCGAGGCGCACAAACCAGAGGCGCACCTCGGGGATCTCCGACAGTTCACGAGGATCACTCGCTTCGCGCGGATAGGTGATTGCAAAGCGTAGCTCCGGCGGCGGCGTCGCGTCTAGCTGCGACTCAATCGCCATGGTGGCGGCACTCAGATCGAGGCGGTGGATTTGTTCGGCATTGAGGGCGATCGCCAAACTCTTACTCATCACGGTGCTCCAGAATGCGGATCGAAGGGTCGTTCAGCCAGCCCAGCGCCTGCCCAACTGTTACGGACAGATTTAGAGTGGTCGATAGCAGCGATAGTCAATCTGGGGAAAAATGTTGTCAATCGTCGCCACTTTGTCCAGCCAGCCTGCATCGACCTTACCCATTTTCAGGTCTTCGTAGAGCTTGTTGAAGCGCATCAAGTGCGATCGCGTCCGCCGCACCGCATAGGGAACCATCGTCCCGGTTCGCATGATGAACGCCCAATCCGAGGACTGTGCCAACAAGACTTCCCGTGCTGCCTGATTCAGCGCCCGCTCTTCCAGTTCATCCGCCGGTTCGCGACGGCTGATCTCGATCATCCGCTCCGCCGCCTTGTGCAAGTGGGGATAAATCCAGGCATTGGTCTCGTTGAGCCAATACTCATGAAAGCCCCGAAACCCCCAGCTCGACTGTGACGGTCGGCAAATCTGCTGCGTCGGCTCGCGTTGCAGATACTCCGACAAGTGAGTCATCGCATAGGTCTGCTGGTCGAACCAGGTTTTGCGGAACAGGTAGTCGATGAACCAGGGGCCTTCGTACCACCAATGCCCGAATAGCTCGGCATCGTAGGGCGAGACCACGAGCGGCGGCCGGTTCATGAGTCCTGAGAGATAATTCACCTGCTGCTGCCGGTTGAACATGAAGTTCGCCGCGTGCTCGGCGGCCTTCTCCCGTGCCCAGTAGGGATCGTAGAGGGTCTTGTTGCCGAGGTCAGCGGTGCGACTGGTGATCTTGTGGTATTTAATGCCCGTGTTTTTGCGTTGGCCGTTGGGCATGATGTAGGGCTTGATGTATTCGTACTCCGCTTCCCAGCCCAGATCCTTGTAGAACTCACGATATTCCGGATCGCCAGGATAGCCCACCTCTGACGACCAGACTTGTTGCGAGGACTCGTGATCGCGGCCAAAAGCAGCGACCCCAGTTTCCGTAAAAATTGGCGCATAGGTGCCGAAGCGGGGTCGCGGGCGGGCGTAGAGCAAGCCATGACCATCGGTGAGAAAATAGCGCAGCCCGGCGTCGGCAATCTGACGCTCCAGCCCTTCGTAGTAGGCGCATTCTGGCAACCAGAGGCCTTGGGGTGGGCGGCCGAAGGTTTCTTGGTAATGGTCGCAGGCGACTTTGATCTGCGCCCAAACTGCTTGCGGGTACATCCGCATCAGCGGCAAATAGCCGTGAGTGGCACCGCAGGTAATGATGTCGAGGTTGCCGCTGTCGAGAAATTGTTTGAAGGCGAGGACGAGATCGCGGTTGTAGCGCTGCCAAGTTTGACGGATGGCGGCGAATTCTTGGACGTAGTGCTCGGCGAGGTAACGGACGTGACCATTTTGGTGGTTGTAGTCCACCTCCTTAGCGGCTAGCTCCTCTAGCTTGCTGAGGTGCTGTTCGTAGCGGTCTTGCAGGAGCGGGTCGCGCAGCATCGAGATCAGCGGCGGTGTCAAGCTCAAGGTCAGCTTGAAATCGACGCCATCCCGTTTTAGCCCCTCGAAGACGTGCAGCAGCGGAATATAAGTTTCGGTAATGGCTTCAAATAACCACTCTTCCTCGAGCACGTAGTCGCTCTCGGGGTGGCGGACGAACGGTAGATGGGCGTGCAGAACGAGCGCAAGATAGCCGGCGACCATAGAAGATAGAAGCTCAAATTGATTGACGTTGCCAGTACCAGCGCCAGTCAAAACAAAGCAGTGCGAGCAGCACTGTCAGACCGTCGGTTGAGTGGCATTTAGATTATCTTCAGATTCTACGATCAAACCTGAACCAACAGCGATTGGGTTGCCAAGGTTGTAGCCGGGTAGGGGCGATCGCGCCTCAGCCTCGACGAGCAATCCCCGCAACCGCTCACGAACGGAGCCAGTTTACTCCCCCGCTTGCCAGTCAAAGCGATCGCGCAAGGCCGCAAAGGCGCGACCGCGATGGCTGATGGCGTGCTTCTGAGCGGCTGACATTTCGGCAAAGCTCAGTCCGACCTCGGGGACGTAAAAAATCGGGTCATAGCCGAAGCCACCACTGCCAGCCGGAGCGTGCAGGATTTCACCGGGACAAATGCCCTCACTTTCGCTGGCGATCGCACCATCGGGACGGGCGATCGCCAGCGCACAGATAAATTCGGCCTGACGCAACTCTTGACCGTCCAATTCACGTAGCAGGCGGGCGATCCGCTCAGCATCGGTGCGGCCGTAGCGCGCTGAGTAGAGTCCGGGCGCACCCCCGAGGGCCGCCACGGCCAAGCCAGAATCATCGGCGATCGCCCAGGCCTTGAGCGCCACGGCGACTTGCGAAGCCTTCAGGCGCGCATTCGCCGCAAATGTCCCTCCCGTTTCCTCAATCTCGATTTCCGGCGGCTTGAGCTGCAACTGCACCGGTAGACCATACAGATAAGCCTGCATTTCCGCGACTTTGCCGGGATTTCCGGTGGCGACGATCAGGGTTTGCATAGCAAGGTTGACTTCTGAGTTTTGGGTTTTGAGTTTTGAGTTTTGGGTTTTGAGGTTTGGGGTTTGGGGTTTGGGTTCTACCTGCTGCGCAGCAGCACTAGAGGGGCCAAACGCGAACAGTGCGATCATTGCTGCCAGTCGCCACGTAGCGGCCGTCGGGGCTGATGGTGAACTCATCGATTGGCTGCTCATAGCCTTGCAGTGTTTGCTGGAGATCACCAGTCTGTAACTGCCAGAGCCGGATGGTTTTGTCGGCGCTGCTGCTGAACAGGGTTTGACCATCGAGACTGAAAGCAAGGTGATTGACGAAGTTGGTGTGCTGGGTCAGTACCTCACTGGCAGACCCGTCGGGCAGTTGCCAGAGGCGGATCGTCTTGTCGGCGCTGGCGCTGGCGAGCCATTGACCGTCGGGGCTGATCGCCAGGTCGTTGATGAAGCCGCTGTGGCCGCTCAGGGTTTGTATTTCGGCACCCGTGGCAAGATCCCAGAGCTTGAGCGTGGTGTCGGCGCTGCCGGTGGCGAGGGTTTTGCCGTCCGGGCTGATAACGATCGCATTGATAAAACTCTCGTGCCCAACCAGGGTTTGTTGCAATTGACCCGTTCGCAAATCCCAGAGACGGGTTGAGCGATCAGCTCCGGCGCTGGCGAGGATTTTGCCGTCCGGGCTGATGGCGATCGCATTGATGGAACTCTCATGCCCAACTAATGTGTGTTCCAATTGACCCGTCTGCAAATTCCAGCAGCGAATTGTAAAGTCCGCCCCGACACTGACCAAGGTTTGACCGTCAGGACTAATCTCCAGGCGATCCACAGCAGCGGTATGACCGGTCAGGGACTGAATCTCCTCGCCCGTCGTCAGATCCCAAATACGGATTGTCGTGTCAGCACTGGCACTGATCAGCGCTCGGCCGTCTTGGCTGATGGCGAGGTCATTGACGAAGCTGGTGTGCCCCTTGAGGATGTCGCGTTTCGCACCCGTCGCCAGCTCCCAGAGTCGGATCGTTTTGTCGGCACTGGCGCTGGCGAGGAGCTGACCGTCAGGGCTGATCGCGACGGCATTGATCGAGCTGGTGTGACCGTGCAGGTCGCGGGCGCGGCGGGCGATCGCCCGCTGGGGAACCCCGGCTGTCAAGGGCCAATGCTGATAGGCTTGCCAACCGCCATAGCCCCCAAGGACGAGCAAGCTGGCGATCGCACCGCCCAATAAGCTGCGCGATCGCCGCCGAAACCAGCGGCGCTCGGCGTCGAAAGCGGGGTCGGGGTGCAGCGATTGCGGCAGCGTCGGGCTGTCGGGAGAGAGCTGGATAGCGGTGGCAGCGCGGTGGCGTGCTCGGCGTGGCAGGCGCTTAACGGCTTGTGCGGCGAGGGTGTCGAGGGTGTCGAGGATGGCTTGGGTGTCGTGCGGCCGCTCTGCCGCCCGCCGCGCCATCAGGCGATCGATGAATTCCATAAACGCTGGCGAGAGATCGGGAGCATACTGACGCCAGTGAAATTCATCGGTCAGCGGGTTGTAGAGTTCCGGGTCAGTCACTGACTTACCGGTCAGTAGATAAACAAAGGTGCGTCCGAGGGCAAAAAAATCGGATTGCGGCACGGGATGCCCTTTTTCCTGCTCCGGCGGCGTATAACCGGCTGAACTGACGCGCGTGACATTCCCGGCACTGCCGAGGCGAGCCAAGTAAGTGTAGGTCATCTCGCGCGCCGCCCCAAAGTCGATCAGCACCAACTGGCCATTGGAGCGCAACATGATGTTTTGGAGCTTGATGTCGCGATGAAAATAGTTTTTCTGGTGAACCAGATGCAGGATCTCGGTAATCTGCCGCAACCAGTCGATCGCCTGTTGTTCGCCGATCAGCAGGTCACCCTGTTGCAACATCCACTCACGGAGATTGGGTCCATCGATCTGCTCCATAATGAAGCAGTGCAGCGGGTCACTATCCTGGCGCGGCCAATACTGAAAGTAGCCGTCGGGCGAGATTCGGGGGACACCGGGATGGTTGAGCTGGCTGAGGACGGCGACTTCCTGCCGAAACAAGTCCACCACTTTGGGATTGGCATTGTGCTCGGCTTTCAGGCACTTAAGAATTTCTTGTTTCTCGCCGTCGGTGACGGTATAGATGCGGGCAAACCCGCTGCTGTCGCTGAGCAGGCTGACCACGGTGTAGTTGCCGAGCAGATGTAGCGCGGAGCCGCAATGCCGACAGATTTGCTGTTGATCGTTGGCGGGATCGTCGGGGTAGGTGCAGCGCGGGTTGATGCAGTAGCTCATGCAAGCTGCGAGAGGATAGATCCCCACATATCATAGCCGCTGAAGTTGAGCACTGTTGGAGCCGCCCCGATCGCGCCGCCCCGGTAACCTCGCCGTTCTCGCGGTCTGGGACGCTGGCTGGCGATGCTTGCGGTTGCTCCTTAGTTGGCTGTGCTTCAGCCGTGCTCAGCCGCCCGCATTGAGTGGCGCGATCGCCCTAAAAGTTCAGAATCTGCTCCTGCACCAGGATGTCGCCGGTATTGGTATCCGTGACGACGAGAGATTCTGGGTCACCGACCAGAAAAATCTCGTAGCGAATCGCGCCATTGTTGGCGGTAAATTTCGTGCCTTGCGGATCGTAGTCGCTGAGCGGCAGGCGGATGCGATCGCCGCCGTTCTTACTCACGCCGACGTAGTGGTTGGGCAGATCGCCGCCACAGATATTCAGCCAAAAATTCTCGGTTGCCACCGCCATAAAGACACTTTCGTTGGTTTCGCAATAGTTATGGTCGATGGAGGCAGCGATCGCCCCATCTTGGCCGAAGACCGCCATTTTTTGGTTCCGCTGCACGTCTTGTTGCACGAGGACGCGATCGCCATCGGTCACCACCAAGGCAATCGGCGACTCTTCACCATGTAGGCTCACCTGGTAGCGTATGTTGCCATTGTATGCCTCGTACCACAACCCATCAGCACTGTAATCGGACAGGGGTAAACGAATATTCTTACCATCACTTTTACTCACGCCGACGTAGTGATTGGGGCGGTCATCCCCGCAGATATTCACCCAGAAGCCACTCGTCTCGACGACATGGAACAAGGTCTCCCCGCCTAGACAGTAGTTTTGGTCGCGCAGTGCAGTGCTAGCAGCGGGGGCAGGACTCGAATCAGCATCAGCCGCCGCAGCATCGGCATCTGCTGCTTCGGGGGTGGGTTCAGGCTCTGATTCTGGGGGCGACTCCACGACTTCCGCAGAATCCACAGTTTCAGGAGCGTCAGTCGTCGGTTCAGAAGCTGGATCGCCGCAACTGCTAAGCAGGCTGGTGCTGAGGGCAAGACCACAGACCGTCATCAAGGCGCGCTGGTAATCGTTCATGGTTCGCTGATCAAGGTGAAACGGGGTCGGACGGGCGATCGCGCCCAAGCGCGACTCACCAATCAGCAGCTACTACAGGAGCGAGAACCAGAATCCGGATCGCCGCCGCTTCCTTCCCCACCGCGCCAACTTCCTACCCAGTCGCCGAAGCCGGTCAGTGCCGCAACTATAATGAGAACACGTAATTTGCGCGCCGCCCTACCCCCGATTGCCCGTGCTCAACTGGTTCAAACGCGAGTCCAAGACCTCCCCATCCCTGCCGGACGCGAAGCCGGAGCCGACGCCGGACAAAACCTCCGAGGCGGCTTCCTTCCCGGCCGAGTCCGCGCCCCCATCAGCAGACGATTACCTGGCTTGGGCGAAGGCGGCCTATCAAAATATCCAGCAGCAGGCGGTGGCATCGCCAGCGTCAGAACCAGCATCAGAGCCAGAAACTGAGGGGACTGCGACCGCCGAAGCGACGTCGCCGGAGCCAGAGGCCAGTGAGACCGCTGAGTCAGCCGTTGATTCTGAGGCGGATGTAGAAGCTGACATCGAGCCAGCCGTTGCGGCCGAAACCGCTGCGCCCGATGCAGAACCCGACAGCAGCGGCCCGGCCTGGCTCCGCAAGTCCGACGCCCTGGAGCGGCTGCGCGAAACGGCGATCGAGACACCGGAACCGGAACCGACAGCGACCCGGACACCAGCCCTGGATTTCGATGAAGATTTCGTCTGGTCGGCGCGGGTGCTCGCGGATCAGGGCCGGGAAGCGGCTGATGTCACTCCGGATGAGATTCTCTGGCTCAAACGCCTGCGCCAGGGACTCGGCAAGACGCGGCGTGGCTTGATCAATCAGCTCAAGGCGATCGTTGGGCAGGGGCCGCTGAACGATGATGCAGTGATGGAAATCGAGGCGCTGTTGCTCCAGGCCGATGCTGGGGTGGAGGCAACTGATTTCATCATCGAAACCCTCCAGCAACATCTGCGCGAGGAAGCACTGCCGCCGGAGCAGGCGATCGCCTACCTCAAGGACATTCTCTGCACCCTCCTCGACGCCCCCTGGCAAGGACAATCGGGAGTTGCCCTCGCTCCCGAGCCAGAGGTTCTCAATATCTGGCTGCTGACCGGTGTGAACGGCGCGGGCAAAACGACGACCATCGGCAAGCTAGCGCATATGGCGCAGCAGTCTGGCTATCGCTGCGCGATCGCCGCCGCCGACACCTTCCGCGCTGCCGCCGTCGAGCAGGTGAAAGTCTGGGGAGAGCGCGCCAATGTGCCCGTGATCGCCAATCCGGGTAAAAATACTGACCCCGCCGCCGTCGTCTTCGATGCGATCAGCGCCGCCCAAGCTCGGCAGGCGAACCTGCTCCTGGTCGATACCGCCGGTCGCTTGCAGAACAAGAAAAACCTCATGGATGAACTGGCGAAGATCCGCCGCATCATCGACCGCAAAGCCCCGGACGCCTGCGTGCAGTCCTTGCTGGTGCTGGATGCGACCTTGGGGCAAAATGGTCTCCGCCAGGCCGAGGTCTTCTCCGAAGCAGCCAAGCTCAACGGCGTCGTGCTCACGAAGCTAGACGGCACGGCGAAGGGGGGGGTGGCCTTGGCTGTCGCCCAGCAGCTCGATCTGCCGATCCGCTTTGTCGGCGTTGGCGAGGGCATTGAGGATTTGCGGCCGTTTTCAAGCTACGAATTTGTCGAGGCGCTGCTGAGTGAGTAGCCGCCGCTGCCCATGCACAGGGTTGGTCGCCATTCTCAGTTCGACCGTTCTGTGGGATTGGCGTCATTCCCAAGCCCTGGGGTCAAATATTCCGGCGTGAATTTTGCGGTTCACCTTGGCAGAATGGTCGATCGGCGTTAAAATCAGCCAACCTGTTACTCGCCCTCGACGAGCGCCCCCTCCCTGCCCCGACAGACCGTTGACTGCGAGTTGGTAGCCCAACGGTAGCAAGCGGCTTGACGGGCTTTTGGGCGAGCTTGCTGTTTAGTGGCTGTCAGATGCGATTGTTCAGCACCTGCTGTGATGACTGCTACTCCGCTTCCCCCTCCCTCTCCATCTGACTCGCTGGGCGATCGCGAGGCGGCTCCCATTGTCGCGCTCAAAGAATTGGTCGCGCGTCTCTATCGCGAGCAAAACCGCATCCAGAATTTGCTCAGCTCGCTCGGTTTCGCGCTGCGAAGTTTTAATAATCTCAATCAATTTCTCGAAATCGTCCCCCTGATGGCGGCGCGCGTGACCGACGCGGATGGCGGCGCACTCGTCCTACTCAAAGCCAATGGTCAAGCGACCTTGGAGCAGTTGCACTGCCAGGAGGGTCACGCCTGTCAGGATATTCGCCAGATTCTTGAGCAAGCAACTGCTAATCTGATTTTGCCGAGTACCGAGAAGAATGTTGCCTCGCGCACCCTCTCGCTGACCACGGCCGCCGCGGCTTCGCTCGATGAACAACTGCGGCAGGATCTCGGCCCCGATGTGCGCCTGTTTGGCACCCCGATTTTGGTGAAAAGTCGCGAGCGGGGGCGGCTCTATATTTTCAGTCGCGAGCGAGATTATGTCTGGACGCCGACCCGCAAAAAGCTGGTGCAGTTGGTTGCTGATCAGACCGCTGTGGCGATCGCCAACCACGAGCTAGCGAATGAATTGCGCCAAAAGGAACGCCTCGACCGCGAGCTAGAAATCGCTTCTGAGATCCAGGTTCACCTCTTTCCTCACAAATGCCCGACGATTGCGGGTGTTGAACTGGCGGCAGCCTGTCAGACGGCTCACCGCGTCGGCGGCGACTACTACGACTTCATCCCCACGACCTACGACCAGTTCCGTGCCGACGCGCAAGAACCAGTAGCGACCGTGCCCTGGAGCATCGTCATCGGTGATGTCATGGGCAAGGGCGTCCCCGCTGGCTTGCTGATGACGATGACGCGAGGAATGCTCCGCGCTGAGGTGCTCAACCGCCACGCCCCCGCCAAGATCGTGCAGCACCTCAATCAGGTCATGTATGCCGATCTGGATAATTCCCACCGCTTTCTAACCCTGTTCTATTCCGAGTACGATCCTCAGACGCGCCGCCTGTCCTACACCAATGCCGCCCACCATCCGCCGCTACTCTGGCAAGCCGCCACCGGCCGCACCCTCCGCCTCGATACACCAGGAATGTTGATCGGTCTCGATCTGAATTCGCAGTATGACGACGCCGAGACACAGCTCGAACCCGGTGACACGATCGTCTATTACACCGACGGCTTCACCGATGCCGTCAGTCCCGATGGCGATCGCTTCGACGAAGGCCGCTTGGTCAGAGCGTTTCAAGACGCCTGCGAACAAGGCTCGCCGCCGCAAGCGATTCTCGAACGCCTGTTTGCGTCGGTGGGTCAGTTCATTGGGCCGGGCGGCCACAACGACGATGACATGACGCTTGTGGTCTTGCAGGTCAAGCCGGAGGATTAGCCTGGGGCTGGCAGAAGTGGTAAACCTCACGGAAAACCTGCACCCAACTGGCGGCGGCTGACTGTAGCAGGCGATCGCCCTTTTCCCGTGTCGCCGCCGTCGCATCCCCCAGCACGCCACTGGCACTCAAATCGCGCGTCGTCCAGGCAAAGGGTAGCTTGCCCTCCATGCTCAGCCAACTGTCCGGTGGCTGTGATGGCGGCCACTCGCAGACCGCCTGCGCCATGCGCACCTGCTCCGGCAGCAGCGAGAGCATCGCACTGGTTTCAATATCGCCTGCATGGATGCCGTATTCTAGCTCGCGATCGCTGAACAACTCGCGTGCCACCGTCGGCACCCGCCAAGCAAAGAAGGGAAACACACAAAAATCCGCGTATTCCTGATGCAAATCGCGTGCCGCAATCTCCAGCACCTGCGGTTGGCCGCCATGGGAGTTGAATAGAATCAACTTGCGAAAGCCAGCGCGGTAAATACTCGTCGCTACCTCTTTTAACACCGCCAGCAGCGTCGCCGCCGTCAGTGTCACTGTACCCGGAAAGTGCCAATGCTCATTGGACTTTCCGTAGCAGAGCGGCGGCAGCACATAGACCGGAACTTCCGGTTCTAACTGCTGCAAAGCCATCCCCAAGACCCCCGTCCCCAGCACCGCGTCCACCGCCAGCGGCAAGTGCGGCCCGTGCTGCTCGATCGCACCCACCGGCTGCACGATTATGACATTTTCCCGGTTGGGCATCTGCGCGATGTCCGTCCAGGTTAAGTAGGGAAAAAAGCGTTCGGGAGGGATAAAGCCGTGAAACATTGCTTATAGTTCAAAGTCTGCGGTTGTCTGCACAAGACTCAAATCTGCTGCTGTCATCATGGTAACTATAGATAGCGCGCCACAAACGCTGCTGCTCCTGGGTTGATCGTCTTCAGCGTCTAGACGACCCCTCGCGCCGTGGCCGTTAGCGAATGGCGCTCCCCTCGCCGAGCGCGAGACATTGTTGCGCTTATTTCTCCTGCTTGCATAAAACCGCTGCCTGACGAGCGAGACCCCAGCAGCACGCTCTGAAATGTGGTGAGGTTTTCAGTTCATGCCTGATGCTCAGTGCCAACAGTGGCTCTGCCCCGACCTGCGACCCTACTGGTTGCTCGGTCAGTTGCCTGACAGCGAGTGCGTCGTGTTGCGCGATCGCGTCACGGGCGAGCAGCATCGCTTCTCCATCCCCGAAGGCTATGCCCTGCGCCACTTCGTCGGTCAGTACAGCCTTGCTCAAGTCCAGCAGCGCGTCGCCGAGGAATACGCCGAGATCGATGCTCACTTTGTCGCTCGACTGCTTGACCAACTGCTTGCCCTCGGCATTCTCTCGACCGAACCGGCGATCGCCAGCGGCCCGCAGTTGAAGTCAACCGTCAGTTGGCGCGCCAATCCTGCTGGCTACTGGATTCTCCGCAATAGTGAGAACCTTAACTACCAGATGCAAGTTAGCCCCGCTGACAAAGCCGTCATTGAACAACTCGGTCAACGAGAGCCGCAAGCGATCTGCCAACAACAAGGCATCGCGCCCGACTACCTGCGCGCCCTGCTCCAACAGCTTGCCGCCGCTGGGATGCTCGTCGGTACTGAGCCAGCGAAACCAAAGCGGGGTAAGTTCAATCCGCTGAGTCTGCTGTTTTTCAAGCTGCCGCTATTCAATCCAGATGCGATCCTGTCGCAACTCTTACCGCCGCTGCGGGGGGTGTGGAGTCGTCCGGCTTTGGTCGGATTGGGGATTTTTCTGACCGCCTCCCTGATCGTTGGTTGGCAGCAGCGACCTGAACTTCTGGCGCTGGGACAAACTCTAATCGGCAGCTACGGACATAGCCTGTTCGTTCCCTTTGTGCTGTTGATGGCGTTCGTGGTGAGCCTGCACGAACTCGGTCATGCGCTGACCTTGAAGCACTACGGTGGGGTTGTGCCGGAAGTTGGCTTCCTATTCATGCTGCTGATCCCGGCCGCCTACACCAACACCACAGATTCCTACTCGCTGCCACGCCGCCAGCGGGTGCTGGTGATTGTGGCTGGAGTCGCTGTGCAGTTTCTCCTTGCCGCGCTGGGCTTCTGGCTCTGGCAGGTGACGCCACCGGGAATTTGGCTGCACCGGACTAGCTTGCTGCTCATGGCGGCGGCGCTGTTTACAGTCGCGATCAACCTCAATCCCCTGGCGCGCTTCGATGGCTACTACCTGACGGTCGCGCTGACCGGGATTAACAATCTCCGCAGTCGCTCTTTCGGCTTCTATCGCGACTTGCTGCAAGGGCAATGGTATCCCGGCTCGAACTACGAGCGCTGGGTGCTGGCTTGTTATGCGCCGTTTAGCCTGCTTTACCTCTGGTTTGTTTTCGGTTTCATCATCTGGCGCGTGGTGACTTGGGTGCTGACCAATGCCCCATTCACGGCGCTGTTGCTCCTTCTCGCTTGGTTGTTTTACTACTACATCCCCCAGAACCATGCCCCAGTCTCTCCCCAATCCAACCACTAACCCAACGGCACCACCGCTGCGTGCAGTCTCGCCCCAAGAACGCCACCGGACTGCGGCTGCATCGACTAATGCAGACATATTGCCAGCCGCCCAACCAGCCGCGACTGCGAAGGCAAAAACTTCGGGCGATCGCCCTGGCGTCCGTGGCTGCTCTGGGCAGTGGCGATCGCCACCCTCGCTGCCATCGGCAGTATCAAAATCCCCAACTACGTCACTGGCGAAGCGACGATCGCCGCGCGCGTGAATGCCCGCGATCGCCTGACCATGCCCCGTGCTGGCATGATTCGTATCCGTGTCGAGCGCAACAGCGAGGTGGCACTGGGTGATGTCATTGCCGAGATTGATAGTCCGGAACTGGCGCAACAAATTGCTGCGGCCGAACTTGGGCTGGAACAGGCGGCAGGCGGGTTGCAAGCGGCTGAGCAAAACTTGGTGCTCGCCCAGACCCGTTGGAATGCGAGTCAACAGGAGACCGCGATCGCTCGTGGTCGCGCTCGCGATCGCCAAACCGATCTCCGTGCGCTTTCATCTGGCAGCGGTCTACCCCGCAGTCGCCAAATCCAACAAGAGCAGGCGGCGTTGGAGCAGGAAATTCGCGCCCTGCACAGTCAAATTGCCAGCGGTCAGAGCGAGATCGCGGCGGCGGCTAATGAAATGACCGAGCTGATCCGTCAGCTCGACCACAAGCGCCAGGTCTATGACGAGCGTTACAAATTGGTTGACCGGGAGGTGCTCAGTGCCAACCATCCAATGGTGGAAGGACTGCGGACAGAAATCCTTGACCTCGAGCGGCGCATCCAAGCCGCAAAGGATCGCCAGCAGACGCAGCAACACGGCATCGCTGAAACGCACCAACTGATCGGTCAGCGTCAGCGCCAGATTGCGGCGCGGGGCGAGCAGGTGCAGGAGGTGGCGCGACAGACTGAGGACGAGTTTCAGAACGAGCGCGATACGTGGCAACTGACGGCGGCGCGATCGCAAGCCACCGCCCGCGAGGTCGCGGCGGCCGCCGCGGAACGGCTGGCACAATCGGAACTCGTGGCTCAGTGGGCGCAGGAACTGGAACGCTTGCAAGCTGAGCAGGAGCAATTGACCCTGCGGGCGAAGACCAGCGGCACGGTTTTAGCCGCAGACCTCGACCTCAAGGATGGCAGCCGTTTGGAAGCTGGTGAGGAAGTGCTGAGCATTGCCAACTTGCAGGAGCTGCGTGCCACGGTGCAGATCCGCCAAGAGGACTCGAAGTGGGTCGAACTGCGCCAGCCAGTGAAATTCCAAGCTCAGGGCGATGAACCCTATCGGGCGGCGGTGAGCGATCGCGCCCCGACGATTGAAACGGCAACGCCGGGCGCGGCACCGATGGCGAGTGTCGAGATTCTCATCGACAACGAAGCGGGTCGCTTACTCCCCGGCGGCGAGGGCTACGCCCACATTCGCACGGGCGAACTCCGCCTCTATCGAAAAGTCCAGCATGAACTGGGCAAGCTATTCAACGTTGGCAAGTGGGTGCCTTGGTAGAGTTCGAGGTCGTGACGCATGGGCCTGCTCTGGCTGCAAGCGGTCAGCGGCTCAATTTTCAACGCGAGCAGTCGGGCGAGGTTCATCCCGTGAGTCATGACCCGCTGGGCATAATTTTTGGGGTTGTCTACCAGAGATATGAGTGACGCTCTCTCCTTGCAAACAGTGTTGCCATGTTCAACTCCCTAGCTCAGTTATCACCGATTTATTTACTCTGCCCGAACCTTTTTGGCTTTAAGGGAGGGATTCAAGTTTACTCGCGGTTTTTGCTGGAGGCGCTTCAGGATCTCTCGCCGCAGTCTGAGCGCCGCGTTTTTCTCAAGTACGACCGGCAGGTGCCCGATGGTATTCGCCGCTCGCCACAGACGTACTTTCACTGCTTCGGACGCTGGCCGCGCCGAGTCCAGAGTTGGCTCATGTTCTTGAGCATTGTGGTCTGGGGGCTGTGGCAACGCCCGCTGCTGCTGATCGCTACCCACCTCAACTATGGCATCGCCTGCTACGCGCTCAAACTATTGACGGGGTGCCCCTATTGGCTGGTGGTGCATGGTTTGGAGGGCTGGAATCTTGAAGCGCCCTGGCATTGCGCGGCCTTGCGAGCGGCTGATCGCATTATTGCAGTCAGCCACTACACGCGCGATCGCCTGCTGATTGAACAAAACCTAGCGCCTGAACAAGTCACCGTGTTGCCCAACACTTTTGAGCCAGAGCGGTTTGCGATCGCCCCAAAACCCCAGTCCTTACTCAACCGCTACGGCTTGCGCCCCGACCAGCCCGTCATTCTCACAGTCAGTCGCTTGGGGCGTAGCACGGCGCATCAGAAAGGCTATCGGCAGGTGATACAAGCACTCCCAAAAATCCGCCAGCAATTGCCCGATGTGCATTATCTCTTGGTCGGCAAGGGCGACGACGCGCCAGCGGTGCAAGCTTTGGTGGCGGCGTTGGGCTTGCAGGCCAACGTGACGCTAGCCGGTTTCATCGCCGATGAAGAATTGCCCGCTCACTATCAGCTCTGTGATGTTTTGGCGCTGCCCAGTTGTATTGAGGGGTTCGGTATTGTTTATCTCGAGGCACTGGCCAGTGGTAAGCCGGTTTTGGCAGGCGATCGCGATGGCGCGGTCGATCCCTTGCAGCAGGGCAAGCTGGGTTGTCTGGTTGATCCGGGGGATGTGGGAGCGATCGCCGACCAGCTCACCCAGATTTTGCAACGCACCCATCCCAATCTATCGCTCTATCAACCGGAAGGATTGCAGCGCGAGGCGATTGAGCAGTTTGGGCTGACGAAGTTCCAGAAAAAACTAGCGCAACTGCTCGCGCCTTTGGGCGATCACTCTGTTGGTCGTGGGGCTGTAGTCGCACCGCCTCGGCTCCAAGCCAACGGTGGTCTCGATTCCTGAGCGTTAGACTAGTGGTCTGTCAAGCTGAAAAGTCCGGATGTTTTTATGAGTCTCGTCGCCCTCACCCCCGGCCCCTCTCCCAGGTTGGGAGAGGGGAGAAGAGGAGGGATCTTGTTCCCCTGCTCCCGGCTTGGGAGAAGGGGTTGGGGGATGTAGATGCGCAGTGGCTGCTCGCAGAGTGGGGAACCGTAACGCCAAAGTGGGATGCACCCCCGCGAGCACCTGCGGGACGATTCCCCTATCCTTCCTCTGGCTACCTCGCCGCGATGAGCACTCGTGTTGGGGCGATCGCCCTTGAGAGCACTTTATAAATCTCAAGCTGGCGTTATAATCCAGCATGGAGGAGTTAGACCATCAGGCTAGGGGAGTGACCAAGCCGGAGAGCGCGCGCTGTGATCGTGCGGTTTTTCCTGAAGGCTGCCCTCCCACACTTGTTGGTGCAGCTACGGTCAGAAGCCTGTTTGGTGTGAGGGATTGAGGGTTATTGTGAAAGATCGCTTCGAAACAGTTTCAGTCACGCGGCTTGCTGCCCGTGCCGAATCGCCACAGCGGGTTGCAGACGGCTCTAGGGCGGTCATCGGTTCCCCGTCGCCGCTGACTGCGCCCGCGCCCGCGCTGACCCGCTTGGGCTGGGGACGGCGTTTGTTGTGGAGCGGCACCTTTACGCTCACGGCAGCACTCTCCGCGAGTGTCGGCGCGACGGTGGCGATGGTCACCCCGCTGCCTGACAATCCTGAGTTTTTGCACGCGGCGAGCCAGCTAATTTCTGGCGAGGCGACGGCGGCGTCTGAGCAACCGTATGAAAGCTTGCCACTCTTCCAGTACAAGATTGAACGACCGGTTAATATCCTCGTGATGGGGGTTGACCGGGTTCCGGAGGCGGAGGTTGGCAGCAAGGATGCCTTCGATGGTCGTACTGATACGATGCTGTTGCTGCGGTTTGACCCCACGGATAATACGCTGCGCTTGCTGTCGCTGCCGCGCGATACGCAGGTAACGGTGTCTGGTGACCCAGAGGTCGCGAAGCTCAACGATGCCAATACGGTTGGTGGTGCCGCGCTGGCAGTCAAGACTACTAGCGCGATGCTCAATGATGTGCCGATCGACCGCTATGTGCGCATTACCAACGATTCGTTTCGGGAGTTGGTCGATCTGGTCGGCGGTGTTGAGGTCTTTGTGCCCAAGGATATGCAGTATACCGATGTCACTCAGGGTCTGGAGATTGACCTGGACAAGGGCTGGCAAACTTTGGATGGTGACCAGGCGGAGCAGTTTGCTCGCTTCCGTAAGGATCAGTATGGCGACATCGGACGGGTGCAACGCCAGCAAACCTTGATCAAGGCTTTGCGCGATCGCCTGCAAAGTCCGGCGATCCTGCCGCGTTTGCCGCAAGCGATCCGCCTGATGTTGCGCTATGTGGATACGGACCTCAGCTTTGAGGAGGTTCTGGCGCTGGTGAATTTTGGCATGGGTCTGGACGCGGCAGAGATTCAGATGGTCTTGCTGCCAGGTGAGTTTGGCGATCCCCAACAGTTCAATGGTGTCAGCTATTGGCTGATGTCGGCGGCAGGGCGCGATCGCGTTATGAATGACTACTTTGATCAAGCGCCGCCCGTGGGTACGAACCTCCAGGAGCGAGCGCCAAAGCAAGCGCGCATCGCTATCCAAAATGCCACCGATGACCCCAATCTGGGCCGACAGGTGGTGAACTACCTCGCGGAGCGGGGTTTTAATAATGTCTTCTTCTCGGAAGAACGCGCACCCCGTTTGCTGGAAACAACGGAGGTCATCGTGCAGAAGGGTGACCTAGTGGCGGCGGCAGCGCTCCAAGAAGCGCTGGATTTGGGCAAGGTACAGGCTGATTCGACGGGTGATCTCTACTCGGAGATCACGCTGCGCGTCGGCTCGGATTGGCTGGAGCGGGCGGCAGCAGCAGCGAACGAAGATGACTAAGCGGATTTGGCGACAACGCCTCCGAAGTGGGCTGGTGTTGCTCGCCCTCACATTGCTGTGGCTAATGTTGCTGGCACGACCGGCGATCGCGGCTTAGCAGACTGTCGTTTCAATAGCTGGGCATACACTTCAATGGGGCTGCCTTTGGGGGGCAGATTGAGACATGAATAGGTGAGCAGGGGCTAGTCGCCTCTATTCCTTCAATGGGGCTGCCTTTGGGGGGCAGATTGAGACCTTTCTCAAAAGCGCTCAACACCATTGAGTATCACCTTCAATGGGGCTGCCGTTTGGTCATCCTCACATTGAGGAGATGAAAATTCATCTTTTGACTTTAGTTGATGTGTTGGCAAAGACTGATGCATTTTATGCGGCAGTTGGAGATCTACCAAAACTGGGATCTTTTGGGAATATTGACTGGAAGCAATTTAGATAAATTGGGTATGGCGTGGTATTTGAAGGTTGTGTAGTGGCGCAGTATCTGCCGCCGCGCAACTTCACCGATGCGAAGATCATTCAAAAACCCATGCCGCAAGGGGAACACAGTGCAATTCAGACGGAACTTGCTCCAGCCATCAATGCCGGCACTGGACTACTAACGGGTGATAGAGGCTGTAAGCCTTGTGGGGCAAAGGGTTCTGGCGATCACTAGAAAAATATCTCGAAACCCTTTATGTGTCAGGGATTCAGCACAGTCATCACCTTCTAAGAGTCCGGTGCCTCAATGCCGCTGTCAAATCCGCAAAGATTGCCTGGGCTTTTGTGGAGTTGCGTTGTACCTTTGGCGGGCGTTCTATCGTTCCCGATCTGACTGTCTTTTGCTGGGAACGCATCCCCCGCAACGAAAACGGCGGCGTCGCCAATGTCTTCGCCCTTGCCCCCGACTGGACGCTCGAAATCCTCTCGCCCGGCCAAAGCCAAACCAAAGTCACGAAAAATATCCTCCATTGCCTGCAACACGGGACGCAGATGGGTTGGCTGATCGACCCCATTGAGCAAACCGTCTTCGTCTACGCACCCGAGCCGCCCACCCAGTTCTACGACGAGCCAGCCGCCTCGCTGCCCGTGCCCGCCTTTGCCGAAACCGTTCGCCTTCAGAGGGTGACAAGGAGCTGAAAAGCAGAGCGAGAGGGAAAGAGAGTCAAAAGTGGGCACAAAAGAAGTAGGGTTACCCTGAAGACAACCCCACAGAAGAATGCTGCCCCAATCTTACCAGAAGTGCCTGCAAGGCGTATTGACCCCGAAGCAGTATGTGATGGTGGAGATCCTGCTGACGCTGCTGCAAACCCGGCGTGACGTCCGACTAGAACGACTAGCGAAGTACTGGA
>JAAUTY010000032.1 GCA_012031265.1 Spirulinaceae cyanobacterium SM2_1_0
AACTCAAACTCCACGTAGCGGCACTAGTACAAGACAGCGGCAATGAGATGCCCATTCAAAGCGGTTATTGCAGGCACTCATAACTCAAAATTTAGAACTCAAAACTCCACGTAGCGGCATTAGGGCAACTACACCCTCAAGTCAGCGGCCAATCCAGAAAGGCCGCAATCTGTTCAGCAAGCCGGACGCAATCAAAGGGCTTGGCGATGATGCCAGCAAACCCAAGCTGCCGGTAGTAATAAATATCCGTGACACGCACCCGCTCGACCATGAGAATGACCGGGATCTGGCAGAGTGAGGCGGATGCGGCTAAGGTCTCAAGCAAGGTAACCTCGCTCCCATCATCCGACTGATTCAGCAAAATGGCGTGCGGCTCTGCGGTGGCCGCGAGACTCAACCCCTCTGACGCCGAACGGGCCGCGATCGCCTCCCAGTTCGTCATCAGCTCTATCCCCGCGAGGATCACTTCGCGCAGGTCGTCCTCAGACACAATTGCCAAAACGCGGCGGGCTGAGGACGAGCAAGGATAGTCCTCAGCCTCCGTGATCAATCCCTCGGTCATGACGGAGGAAGTCATAGCAAATTTACCTAATTCAACATTCAACGACCGGAAAATCGCCCGTGGGCTAAGACAGCACACTGTCTTGTGCCCTATTCAACGAAAAGATTGTGAAAATCCTGTGAAGGCTGGACGTCGCTCGCCCACTTGCCAGTCAATGCTCTACACGCAGATTCGGGCGACAGGCAGGTGAGTCACTCCCTACTCTCTTTGGGCATAAATTTCAATCCTCCGCTCGACAGAACAACTTGGCAGTTATCTCTACCGATCCGGACTTTCATCACTTCGCCCCAAATGTCAAACTACAAATGACTTAAATTGCTGTCCTAACCTCCTCCGCACTAATGCAATGGGCATTCCAGGTCTGCTATCGCCAAAGCCAAAGTCTGCTAAAAAACTGTGTGATTTTTGTGGACTCTTCACAACTTTTTCACAGGCTCTTCATACACTGGTGATGATGCGCACTCAGTTAACTGTCTGCTGTCACTCGTCCAAATGATTGGGATAACTATTCGTGAACATTTTTTGTGCACACCTTCACGAGTTTTTCACGGGTTCTGCATATAGTGAGTGCTGTTGGGCTTCAGTGAGTCATTAACAGGTGGCTGCCGCCCATTTGGTTTAAATAAATGAGCTTTTATAGGATCTGACACTATGACATACTCAGAAGACTTTGAGCAACATATGAGTCACTCTGAACCATCACTATCCACTCAGCCCGCCACGACTGCGACGACACCGGCGAGCCGGTTTGAGCCAGGGAGCTTCAGCGCGGAGTTGCTGCGCTATGCTGAGCAGCGCTTCACCGGCAAACTCAGCGTCACCGTCACCAGTGGCGAGCGCTGGCAGCTCTATCTGCACTTGGGGAATCTCGTCTGGGCAACGGGCGGCTGCCATCCAGTGCGGCGTTGGCGACGACAGCTCCGGCAGTATTGCCCCCAGATTGATGCCAGTCGTCTAGTGCTTCGCAAGGCAGACGAAATTGAGAGCTGGGACTATCACATCACTTGGTTGCTGGCGCTGCGGCGACTGGTACCCGCTCAGCGGGTTTACACGATTTTGCGCGCCAGTATGGCGGAGGTGCTGTTTGATATCGTGCGGGCGATCGCCTCGCAGAGGCGGCGACCGACCCCGAAACGAGTAGTTCACAATTCTGTATTGCCGCCGAGACCGGGGTTCGTCCTTCCAAGATCGGGATGTTGCAACAAGCGGCAATGCTCAATGTCCAGCCCGCCCTCAAGCATATCCGTCTGCGGTGGCAGAACTGGGTGGCACGGGGTCTGACGCGCTGCTCACCGGATTTTGTGCCGGTGATCGGCGATCGCCACAAGTTGGAGGCAGCAGTCAGCCTAAAAGTTTTACAGAAACTAACGAAATTGATCGATGGCAAGCGTAGCCTGCGCGACATCGCCGTCGTCGCCAACAAGGATGTGCTGGCGGTCGCTTGTAGTCTAGTTCCCTACCTGCGCCGCCAATTGATCGCGCTGGTGAAGTGCGGTGACTTGCCTCGTCCGCTCGCGAAACCGCCCGCGCCGCCAGTGGCGATCGCCCCACCGCCCCCAAAACCGGCTTACCAACCGCTGGTCGCCTGCATTGATGATGATCCCCAGGTGATGGCGCTGCTGGAAGGAATCATTGTTGAAAAAGGCTATCGCTTCCTGGACATCTCCGACCCGGTGCAGGCGCTGCCGCAGTTGTTGCAGCACAAACCTGACTTGATCATTCTCGACCTGGTGATGCCGGTTGCCAATGGCTACGAGGTCTGCGCTCAGGTTCGCCGCATCGCTCAGTTTCACGAGACCCCGATTTTGATCCTGACCAGCAATGATGGCATCGTTGACCGCGTGCGTGCCAAGGTTGTCGGCGCGACCGATTTCCTCAGCAAGCCGATCGATGTCGATAAGGTCATGGGCCTGTTGCAGCAACACTGCGATCGCCAGACAAATACCACCTAATCTCACGCCTGCTTAGAGTACCCCTAGAACTCAATCCGCTGTTCGTGAAGTGGATCGCTGAACAATCAACTATGCTAGTAGGTAGACCGTAGAGCTGACAGCCGACCGGGAGGCGCACCCGAAACTATGACCGAGATGCAATTGCAAACCCGCCTGCTTAAACGGCGATCACCAGCTCCTCCCCCCCGTGCCCACCGCGAAAGTGCCCTGGGATTGGTCGCAACGCGCAGTTTCCCGGCGATCGTTGGCACCGCTGACATGATGTTGAAGTCAGCGGATGTGACCCTGGTTGGCTATGAAAAGATTGGTAGTGGCTTTTGTACGGCGATCGTGCGTGGCAAGATCGCCGATGTGCGCCTAGCCGTTGAGGAAGGGGCACGTACCGCCGAACAATTCGGGCAGTTGATTTCCAAGTCAGTGCTGGCGCGACCGATGCCCAACCTGGAAGCGGTTTTTCCCATCGGTACCCACCTAGTCGAGATCGCCCAGCAGCAGCGCGGCTACAGTCGCCTCAGCAATCAGTCGCTGGGACTCCTCGAGACCCGAGGGTTCCCCGCCATGGTCGGTGCTTGCGACGCAATGTTGAAAGCTGCCGAGGTGCAGTTAGCTGGTTATGAAACCATCGGCGATGGCTTGTGTACAGCGATTATTCGCGGCTCAGTGGCAAATGTGGCAGTGGCTGTCGAGGCCGGGATGTACGAAGCCGAGCGCATTGGCGACTTCAGCGCTGTGATGGTTGTGCCGCGCCCGTTAGAAGATTTGGAGAGCACGCTACCGGTCGCCAACTACTGGCTCGACAAGCCTGAGCCGCTGCCAATGTTGATGCCCAATCAGGCCGAGAAGGTTCGCGAAGAGGTCGTGCCCTTGCCCGCTACCGAAAAAGCGCCGCTTGCCCTGGAAGAACCCCAGGCTCAGTCGCGACCTGCCCGCCCCTCCCTGAGCGACGCCGAGCTGTAGACCTGGGGGACTGACCGCGCTTTTCCAGAGTCGTTCTTGCTCGAGGCGCAGAGGGACTGGAAGTGGGTCATATCTTGCTCGTCATCAAGGAGGCGGGATGGCGTGGTGATGATCCAGCCATTAACCCCGGCCGGTCTGTGGCTGTTACAGTATGGAGCGATGCTGCTGGGATTAGCACTATGACTGCGATCGCCTCGCCCCCTGAATTTGTCCTCGCGTCGGCTTCACCGGCCCGCTGCCGCCTCCTCCAGCAAGCGGGGATCGAGCCGACAGTCTGCCGCAGTGGCTTCGATGAATCGCAAGTGCAACTGGATGAGCCGACAGCCTTGGTCACCACCCTCGCCCGCTGCAAAGCCGAGGCCGTCGCCACCCGCTATCCCCAGGCCTTGATTTTGGGCTGCGACTCGGTACTGGCGATCGCCGGTGAGATTCACGGCAAGCCCAGTTCTCCGGCGGAGGCGATCGCCCGGTGGCAACAGATGCGCGGCAACAGCGGTGAAATCTATACCGGCCATGCCTTGCTCGAACCCTATCGCCAGCGCCAGGTGATTCGTTGTGGCGTGACGACGGTACATTTTGCCTTGGCGAGCGATCGCCTGATCGAAACCTACATCGCCACAGGTGAACCGATGCACTGCGCCGGTTGCTTTGCCATCGATGGTCGCGGCGGTCTGCTGATTGAGAAACTGGTCGGCTGCCACAGCAATGTGATCGGCCTGAGCCTCCCGCTACTCCACGCCATGCTCAATGAGCTGGGCTACAGCGTTGCTGATTTTTGGGAGCAGCAGACCCCTAGTTAACGAGCTAATCTTTACGATTCGAGTACTTAGGATGAGGCTACTTATCGCTATCCGATTAATCCGAACGCTGTTCTTCAGAGCGGCTAGGCTCACATTGGAAGCGGCTGTATCTTAACTATTGAATTATTGGAGTCAGCTTACAACTCATGACAATGGCGATCATCGTCGAGAACACACCATTGGCTCCTGATTCCCAGGGCGTTGTCCGAGTGGCGAATACTCGCGTCACCTTGGATACTGTCGTCACTGCTTTTTTAGAAGGGTGTACACCTGAAGAAATCAGAGAGCAGTATCCGTCGCTGCAACTGCCAGATATCTACCTCGTGATCGGTTACTACCTTAGACATCAAGATGCGGTGCATACCTACCTTGCAGAACGCCAACAACAGGCAAATTTGATTCGGCAACAGGCTGAACAACGCTTTAATCAAGTTGGAATACGCGATCGCCTGATGGCCCGACGCCATCCATCTCGTTAATCGGGATGGCTCGCTTTCTAGCTGACGAAAATTTCAATAACCAAATCGTGCGAGGTATTCTGCGCCAAGCGCCGAATATTGATATTGTGCGTATTCAAGATGTGGATTTGTTGGGAGCAAACGATGCAACCGTTTTAGAACGGGCAGCTACAGCAGGACAGATTATTCTGACTCACGACGTGGCTACGATGATTACCTTTGCTTACCAGCGCATTCAAGCAGGATTATCTATGCCCGGATTATTCGAGGTGAATCGCCGTGTCCCAGTGGGGTTAGCGATCGAGGAAATCATCTTGATTGCGGAATGTAGTCTCGAAGGAGAGTGGGAAGGGCAAGTGATATTCCTCCCGCTACAGTAGGCATCACTGCTACCCTCCAAATTGATGTGATCGAAATGGCAGCTATCTGTAGGGATCAAAGCCAACGTACCGCCGTAACAATTCATCAATTAGCTCTCAAGCAAATGAACAAGCCAGCTCTGACCGTAGGGTCAAGGCTGGCTAATAGCTCGATCGTGAGACCGTTCCTCAATGAGGATGAGAATTTCGCTGATGCTCGCGCTCGCGCCGACGGCGGTTGCTAGCGGCGCGCACGGAGCCATCGACCGGAAAACCGGCGACGGGGATAGTCTGGTGCCGCCGCTCGGCTTCTAACTCCTTCAGCTCAGTGAAATCCACCCAGTGGATGCAGTCAACCGGGCAGGTATCCATCGCGATCTGCACCAACTCTTCGGGATCGCCGTCTTGAGCAATGGCGCGCGATCGCCCATAGTCTGGCTCGATGTAAAACGTGTTGGGGGCAACGTGGGCACAATGCTTGCAACCAATGCAAGTAACCTCATCCACGTAGACCCCTTGTTGGCGGAGTTCGCCGCCCAGTTCCGGCTCGTAGCCAGAGCGTTCGGACTGCTCGCGAAACGAGCCACCCAGCTCCGGCTCTAAGCCTGAACGTCCGACTTCAGGGTCAAAGTCTGCCATCTAGCCGCCCCAGCGCTGGACGACCAAGCGGAGCGAACCATCCGCATTTACTTGTTGTTCAGCCACTTGGAAACCCTGCTTCGCCGTTTCGCCGAGCACCGTCCGGTAGGCGTAACGCTGGGTCAATTGCTTGAGGAAGCCATCGACGGAGAGGGGCTGCTGCCAGTATTGCAGGTCAGCCACTAGCTCATATTCCTGTCCGTTCCAGCTAAAGCCGATGTCGTAATCGTTGTTTTGCTCAACCACCACAGCCGCTGTTTGGGTTTTTCCCTGGTAGCCGCGTACGGGGCTGGGGCCGGATTTCCAATCCATACCGAGGTCGGTCAAAGCCGCTTGCAGCGACTCAAGATTGCGAATTTGGGTCTTAATATTGCTGAAATGAGACATATTCGGGAACCTTACTCGATTCTAAAAAATTTACAAAAAGATCGCTGAAGCAACAGTGACCTACCATTGGCTCTGGGTCGTCTGGCAATTTTCCACAGCCGTTGCTGTGGACTGCTCTTGAGCAAAGTACTCCGAAGTCTGCTCAACCGAAAGCACCTGCCCAAGCTGTGCCTCAATTGCCGCAGTGACCTCCGCACAGGATGCGCCCGTGATGCCAGTGACCTTCTCCTGAACGCGACCGTCCGGGAAAATGATGAATTCAAGGGTTTCCATGCTCATGAATCCAGAGCGCCAATGGCTACGCTAATAACTGACGAATGACCCAGGGTACCTGAGCAAGTCTTAGGACTCTGTTATGTAAGTTAACAGATACAGACTTGTCTGCACTCATTTTGAGTTAAGTTTCTCGCGATCGCGCTGATGCCGTCAAGGGGGAAAGGCTTGGAGGTCGCTTGCGATTCACAATTCTACACATTCCACAAGCGACTGCCGCTAGCATCGGTCACTGCGTTGAGACGCCTGTGTCGGCGCAGAGATCACGGCAGGCACATCTTGTCAAGCGTCCCGCGATGGTGCAATGATCAGACCCAGGACAGATTTTGTGGCGGTTTTGCACCGCTGTTGATGAGTCGCTAGTGACGTGCGGATGTAGTGATGAGACGAGCTAATGAATTCAATTAAGGTGGCGCTGATTGAGGACGATGATCTGACGCGCCTGAGCCTAAAAACTGCCCTGCAGCAAAGTGAGCGGATCAATTATTGCGGTGAAGCCGCTGAAGGGGCAGCCGGGTTGCGCCTCCTCAACCAACAGCACCCCGATGTCGCGATCATCGACATCGGCCTACCCGGTTTCGATGGCATTGAGCTGACTCGCCGCTTCAAAGCGATGGCTGGCGATACCGCGACGAAGATCCTCATTCTGACGCTCAACGACAGTGAATCCGCTGTGATGGCGGCCTTCGCGGCGGGGGCGGATTCTTACTGCATGAAGGACACCAAGTTGGAACTGCTACTGGAGGCCATCGACGCGACGCAGGCGGGGAATGCTTGGATTGACCCAGCGATCGCCCAGATCGTCCTCGCCCAGGTCAAATCGGGCCAGCCCACCACGCCGCCCTCTGAAGACTATGCGCTCACGGAGCGCGAGATGGAAGTTTTGCAACTCATCGTGGATGGCTGTAGCAACGCCGAAATTGCGCAGCAGCTTTATATCACAGTGGGAACCGTCAAAACCCACGTCCGCAATATTCTCAACAAACTCTGTGCAGATGATCGCACCCAGGCGGCTGTGCGTGCCCTCCGCTCGGGGATCGTGGGCTAGACGATTGTGGCAAGGGTTGCGGAATTGCATAGTACTATCATGACCAAGACTGAGCAATCTAGTGGTATATTGAATAGCGGCTGTCAGTTGTTACGGCTGACAACAGTAATCTTCCAGAGTGTATATTGTTGCTGTTTGGGCGCGCATCGCGGTATTGAGCCAAGGGCGTCCTGACACCTCGGTCAAGCTGCGAGTCGAGCGCGTGTTCGCAATTCGTTGAGATCTACATTGGGCAGCCCCGATCGTGCAGTGTATCCGTAGAGAATGCCGTTCCCGGAATCGCTTTGACGAGTGCTTGTGGTGCTCATGGCTTTGGCTTGGCTGCCAGTGTCTACCGGTCAGTGGCACAGGTGGGAGCTGATTTATGAGTGAGGCAAGCCCCAAAAAGCTGAAGCTGATGGTGGTTGATGATGAGCCAGATAACCTGGACTTGCTCTTTCGGACATTCCGCCGCGACTTCAAAGTGTTCAAGGCGGATGGCGCGTTGAGTGCTCTCGAAACCCTGGATCGCGAGGGTGAGATGGCGGTGATTATTTCTGACCAGCGGATGCCGGTTATGAATGGCACCGAGTTCTTGAGTAAGACGGTTGAGCGTTTTCCTGAGACGATCCGGATTCTGCTCACCGGCTACACGGATGTCGAAGACCTCGTGGACGCGATCAACTCCGGGAAGGTCTTCAAGTACATCACCAAACCCTGGAATCCCGACAAGCTCAAAGCGGTCGTTCAACAGGCCTCGGACACCTACCGCGTTGTCAAACAACGCACTAATGAGCTGCGCCGCGCCCTGCGCCGCGAGGAAGTGCTCAATGTCGTGACTAGCGCCATTCGTGAGTCCCTGGACTATCAAACGATGCTCCAGCGGATTGTGCAGTCGATCGCGGAGAACTTTGAGGCCGCGTGCGGGGTGTTGTGGCTGGTTGAGGGCGATCAGTTGGCGACCGCCGCCTACATTCACGGGGCGGAACCGGATGATCAGGCGATGACCCCGGCTCGGATGCTCGCAGAGCAGGCGATCGCCCATCGCTGCGTCCAACTCCAAACGTCAGCCGATGCCCCCGACCTCGCCCTTCCCCTGACCGCGCAGCAGGAACTCCTCGCCGTGCTCTACCTCACACAAACGGATAGCCAGTCGGCTTGGACACCAGAGGATCTGGCGCTGCTCGAGTCGGTGGCAGAACAGGCGGCACTCGCCATGTCCCAAGCCAAGCTCTACCAGCGCACACAACAGCAGGCGGAGAAAATGCGGGCGGAGCTAGAAGTCGCTCGACAAATCCAACGCAACCTGCTGCGCCAAAGTTGGGGCGATACGGGTTCCGCCCGTGTGCAGGCGACCTGCTTACCTGCCCGTGAAGTGGGCGGCGACTTCTTCGAGGTCTATGTTCACCCCCAGGGCGATATTTGGCTGACGGTCGGGGATGTGTCCGGTAAAGGAGTACCAGCCGCACTATTTATGGCAAGTGCGCTTTCGATTTTGCGCCGGGAACTGTCGCAGGAGGCTTCACCAGAGCCAGCAACGGTGATGAAGAATCTGAACCGTGCTCTGAATGAGGATTTATTCAGTACCAACTGTTTTATTACGATGGTGATCGCCCGTTATACGCCCAGTACCCAGACCATTGCCTACGCCAATGCGGGGCACATCTACCCGATGCTCTGGCACCAACCGACCAGTTGGCAGGTCGTGCAAGCCGGGGAAACGCCGGAACCCAACTATCTCAAACAGCGCGGTGTCCCGATTGGCATCTTGCCGGAGTGGAAGGGGGATGCTGGCGAAACGGCTGTGCAGGCAGGAGATGTCTTTCTCCTGACCAGTGACGGCATCACCGAAGCGACGCTGCGTCCAGCGGCTGGCTCTAGTCATGAGGACAGTAACCCCATGCTCAACCAAGACGGTCTGTGGCACCTGATTTTGCAGGGTGAGTCAGGGTTTAACCTTGACAAGCTACTGGAAAGTTTCCGCAACTCGACCAATCATGAACAAGAAGACGATCAAACCATGCTAGCCCTGGAGGTTCTGTAGTCAATGCAGACAGAACTGCACATCCCCAGCGATTTGAAGTTTTTAACAGTGGTCGAGCGCTGGCTGCTGGATTCGCTGCAACTCGAGCTGGGCGATACCGTGGATTGGTCGCGGCAGTCCAACCGCCTGCGCCTCGCCCTCGTTGAGGCTTACTCCAATGTCGTCCGCCACGCCCATCGCGAGCAATCCCATATTCCGGTGCTCCTGCGACTGGAATTGCGCGATCGCGAACTCGCCCTGGAAATCTGGGATCGCGGTACCGGCTACGACCTCGACACCTATATGCCCCCCAAGCCGGATCAGAAGCAAGAGGGCGGCTACGGTTGGTTGATCATGAATCGCCTCATGGATCGGGTCGAGTACAAGCTCCGTGTGAATGGTCAGAATTGCCTGAAGCTGGAAGCCAACTTGCCCGCGAAGGCCGCGGCTGAGTAAGCTTAAAAATTTGCCAGGGCCGGGGGGCGATCGCCAGTAGTCACTGCGGAAATCACCCTCAGCTGAGGATTCGGTAACCTCAGACACAATTTCTCAATCTCTTCCGCTTGTTAATGGGGAGATATTGAGTGTGTCCTTGGCTGGTCGTGGCTGCCAGCGTTGGTTGGCTCATCCCGGTTTCAGCCCACGAGCCGAAACACTCAATTCGAGGGGGCAGACTTAGTTGTGATTGCGATACCGTCATTGAGGAATTTGCGTTTATGAAACCGTTACGAAACCCGCGACGACTCCCTGTTTCTCGCCGTCAGGTTCTCCGAGGCTTGCTGGCGGCTTCTGCCTTCGGGGCGGCGACCAAACTCACCGGCTGTACCGCCGCTTCTGAGGGCGAGGGCGAGGGTGAGACGAGCAGCGGTGGCGGTAGCGAGGATCTCGTCGTCGGTTTTATCTACGTCGGCCCCAAGGATGACTTCGGCTACAACCAGGCCCATGCTGAGGGGGCAGCGGCGATCGCTGCCTTACCCGGAGTCAAAATCGTCGAGCAGGCGAGCGTTCCTGAGACCACAGAAGTGCAGGAAGCGATGCGGGAAATGATCGACATCGATGGCGCGACCCTCCTCTTCCCCACCTCATTTGGTTACTTCGATCCCCACATCCTCGAACTGGCAGCAGAGTATCCCGACGTGCAGTTCTTCCATGCCGGGGGATTATACGAGGATGGAATGCCCGACAACATCGGCAGCTACTTTGGCTACATCGACGAAGCCCAATACATCGCCGGGATCGTTGCGGCCTACACCACCGCAACCAAAAAACTCGGCTTCGTTGCCGCCAAACCGATCCCGCAAGCCATTCGTAACATCAACAGCTTTACCCTCGGCGCACGTAGCATTGACCCCGAAATCACCACCCAACTCGTCTTCACGGGCGAATGGGTGGAGCCGGTCAAAGAAGCTGAGGCCGTCAACAGCATGGTGGATCAGGGCATTGATGTCATCACTTGCCACGTGGACAGCCCCAAGGTCGTTATGGAAACGGCCGAGCGGCGTGGCGTCTACACCTCGGGCTACCACGCCAACCAAGCCGAACTGGCTCCCGAAGGCTACCTGACCGGGGCGGAGTGGGACTGGACGAGCATTTATACCCAGTATGTCGAGTGGAGTCAGGCGGGTGACACTCTGATGAATGGTGGTATTCCTCACATCGTCCGGGGTGGCCTCGAGTCGGGCTTCTGGAAGCTTTCCCCCTTCGGCCCTGCCGTGAGCGACGAAGCCCAGCAGGCGGTGGAAGCAATTAAAGAACAATTTGCAGACGGTAGCATCGCCATTTACAAGGGTGAAATCAAGGACAACGAGGGCAATGTCCAGATCGAGGCTGACAAAGAGTTTGACCAAAAAGCCGTCGAGTTGGAAACGATGGACTGGCTGGTGGAAGGTGTCGAAGGGAAAGTCAGCTAACGCCGTGTTGCCCTCGGCTTAATTACTCATGACTGCGATCGCCCGTCAGAAACTCGAAGCCATTTGCCTGCCCATGGCGGCCATCCTAGTTGCTCTGCTACTGTTTGGGATTTTTTGCGCTTTGGCAGGAGCTAATCCCTTGGGGGTTTACGGCTCCATCTACCGCGCCGCCTTCGGCCAGTGGAGTGCTTGGCAAAACACACTGCTGCGCGCCTCGCCGCTGATGCTGAGTGCCTTGTGTACCGCCTTGCCCGCCCACCTCGGTTTGGTGATCATCGGCAACGAAGGGGCCTTGATCATGGGCGGTTTGGGAGCCATCAGCGTGGGTCTGGCGCTGGGCACTAGCCTGCCACCGCTGGGCGTGCAAGTGGCGATGGCCCTGGCTGGGATGCTGTTTGGTGGCGTGTGGATTGCGATCGCCGGTGCCCTGCGGCACTATCGCGGCGTCAACGAAACGATCGGCAGTCTGCTGCTCAACTACATCGCGATCGCCCTGCTCAATCACCTGGTGGGCGGGCCGATGAAAGATCCCAGCTCCCTCAACAAGCCCTCCACCTTCCCCCTCGCCGACCTCAATATGCTGGGGACGATTCCCGGTACTCGCATTCACTGGGGCTTGGTTTACGGTCTGGTCGCCTGCGCGATCGCCTACGTGCTGATGCAACGCACGACTTTCGGCTTTGCCGCCCGCACCGCTGGTGGCAATATCCGCGCCGCCCGCATCGCCGGCCTGCCCGTTGGTAAACTCACCCTCGCCATTTGCTTTCTGGCTGGCTCCTGCGCCGGTCTCGCCGGGATGGTCGAAGTCGCCGCCGTCCACGGCCGCGCCAATGAGTCATTGAATGTCGGCTATGGCTACGGCGGCATCCTCGTCGCCTTCGTCGCCCGTCACAATCCCTTGGCGGGTGCCCTGGTCTCAGTACTGCTGGGGGGGATTCTTGCCAGTGGCGGGATTTTGCAGCGATCGCACGACCTCCCCGATGCCACCGTCCTCGTTTTTCAGGGCATCGTTTTTCTCTGCGTCCTCTACAGCGAGTCCCTCTACGGTCGCTTCGCCATTTTTCAGGAACGTGAAGCGTTGCCGGCGAGCCGCAAAGCCACAGTCTGATACGGCTGGTCAACGGCTAAATCTTAAACATTGAATCTGAAACTGCAATGGCTGAAGCACTGGGTTGGTTGGGTGTGCCGCTGGCGATCGCCGCTGGCACGATGCGCGGCAGCACACCATTCCTATTCGTCAGTTTGGGCGAATGCCTCACTGAAAAAAGTGGCAAAATCAACCTTGGCCTCGAGGGCACCCTGCTTACAGGCGCGATGAGTGCCTATGCCATCTCCTATCTGGCTCAAGATAGCGTCGGCGAGTTCTTAGCCCCGTGGCTGGGTGTGCTCGCCGCCGGTTTGGCGGGGATGGTGCTGGGCGCGATCCACGGCTGGCTCTCGCAGCAACCGCGCGTCAGCGATGTCGCTGTCGGCATCGCCATGATCATCTTTGGCAGCGGCATCGCCTTTTTCTTGGGCAAGCCGTTCATTCAGCCGATCGCCCCAAAGCTGATGACGCTCGATCTCGGTGCGTGGAGCAATGTCCCCCAGCTTCAGGATGCCCTGCGGATTAGTCCCTTGTTTTTGCTGGGATTGGCGATCGCCCCGCTATTGCGCTGGTTTTTCAAATCCACCCGCTGGGGACTCTTTGTCCGCGCCGTCGGTGACAGCCCCGAAGCCGCTCGCGCCATGGGCATTTCCATCTTCAAAGTGCGGATGCTGAGCATCGTCGCCGGGAGCTTCCTCGCAGGTATCGGCGGTGCCTCGCTCTCGCTCTACTACCCTGGCGTCTGGACAGAACGTATCTCGACTGGACAGGGCCTGATGGCGGTGGCACTGGTGATCTTTGCCCGCTGGAACCCGATCAACTGCCTCTATGCCTCGCTCCTCTTCGGCGGCGCGCAGGCACTCGGCCCCGCCCTGCAATCCGTTGGCGTCGATTCCTTCTACTACATTTTCAACGCCGCGCCCTACATCCTGACCCTGTTCATCGCCATCTTTACCTGCTCGCCTCAGAAAACTTTGGTCGGCTCACCCGGCGCTCTCGGAACCAACAAGTGAGCCGAACTTGATAATTCTGCTCAATAGCCCTTGGCGTAATTTTTGGTGTGGCTGTTGGATGGCCTGAATCTGACGGCGCGGGCGCAATCGCGTTCAACCGATCCCGGCGGCTTGGTAAAGTGCGCGAAGATCGTCGGTCGTGCAAGATCGGGGATTGAGTTGGTGACAGCCATCGGTCACCGCGATCGCCACCAAGCGCTCGAGTTGCTCCGCCATTACCCCCACCGCTCCTAATTGTGTGGGAATGCCGATGTCGGCTTTCAGCGCCTCCAGCCAGTCAATGAAGCCTGCCGCCGTCGGCGTTGCACCCACAGCAGTTGCTAGGGTTGCTAGTTTTTCGGCTACCACCACCTGGTTAAATTCCATCGCGGCGGTGATCATCAGCGCGTTGGCGAGGCCGTGGTGCAGGTCGTAAACCGTCGAGAGGGCGTGGGCGCAGGAGTGGGTGACGCCGAGGCCTTTTTGGAAGGCGACCCCGCCCATCATCGCTGCCGCTAGCATCCCGCCGCGTGCCTCGAGGTCATCGCCCTGGGCAACGCTGCGACGGAGGTGACGGCCGACCAGCCGCACCCCTTCAACGGCAATGCCATCACACATCGGGTGAAAGCCCTGGGCCAGATAGGCTTCGACGCAATGGGTCAGCGCGTCCATCCCTGTTGCTGCCGTGATCGCGGGCGGCAAACCGACCAGCAATTCTGGGTCAGCCAAGATCAGCGCCGGCAGCAGGCGCGGTGAAAAGATGATTTTCTTCGCCTGGGTGGCATCGTCAGCGATCACGCTGCTGCGACCAACCTCGCTGCCCGTGCCTGCCGTCGTCGGCAGCGCCACCAGACCGGGCAGGGGGCGATCCACTGGACGCACCAATGGTTTGCCGTCTTCGTAGTCGAATAGATCGCCGGGATGATGCGCCATCAGGGCGATCGCCTTCGCCACATCCAGGGCCGCCCCACCCCCGAGCGCGACGATGCTATCCGCCTGCTGCTGCTGAAACGTCGCCACCCCAGCTACGACCTGTGACTTGACTGGGTTGCCACCGAGGTCGCTGAACTGGATGGGCTTCAGACCTGCCGCTGTGAGCACCGTGACCATTTCCTGACAAAACGGTAGTTGAGCGACCTGGCGATCGCTTACCAGTAGCGGTCGTTGCCAGCCTCGCTGTGACAGAGCCGTGGGCAACTCGTGCCGCGCGCCGCTCCCGAAGCGAACGGTGGTGGGAAAACAGAATTCGTGAATGGTCATCCTGAAAGTTCAGCAAAGTGGCGGTGGCGCGATCGCCACCTCCGCTATACTCTAGCTGCCTGCGTTCGACCCATTGCCCATCGTCACAGAAACTTAAAACTCGGCTGGGGCCGTTAGACTCGGCAACATAACTCATTCGGAGACAGCAGCGTGTTTTTAGTCACTGGAGCCACTGGCTCGCTCGGGCGACGTGTGGTGCATTTGCTCCGTGAGCGCGAGGAGTCTGTGCGCGCTTTTGTTCGTCTCAATGCCCGTTACGGCGATCTCGCCGATCGGGGTGCGGATATTTTTGTGGGTGACTTAGAAAATGAGCGCGATATTGCGCGATCGCTGCGCGGCATTCGCTACGTCATCAGCACCCACGGCGCGGGCCGCGATGCCACCGCATTGATGTATCGTGCCAACATTGAGCTAATCGAACAGAGCAAAGCCCAAGACGTCGAGCATTTCACCTTTGTCTCAGTGCTGGGAGCGGATCGCGGCTACGAAGATGCGCCGACCTTCAAAGCGAAGCGAGTGGTCGAAAGCTATTTGCAGGGCAGTGGCGTCAACTACACGATCCTACGACCATCTGGCTTTGCCAATAACCTGCTGCCGCTTGCCGAGCGCTTTCGTGACACAGGCTTCTATCTGCTGATCGGCGATCCGGAGAATCGCTCTTCGATTATCAGCACCGATGATTTAGCTCGCATCACCGCCGACTCTGCGCGCAATGAAGCCGCCCGCCAACAGGTGCTGGCAGTGGGCGGCCCCGAAATTATCCAGCGCGGCGACATCCCGAAAATTTTCAGCCGCATCTATCAGCGCGAGCCGTTTGTGGTGAATATTCCGCTGCCGCTTTTTGATGGCGCGCGTGGGCTGCTTGGAGCCTTCAATCCAGACGCCGAGCGCGACTTGGGCACTTTGCGAACTCTGCTAGCCAACGAATTTTTCTGCACATCGGAGCAGGTGGCACAGGTGGAAGCGATTTACGGCTTGAAGCTGGAGTCACTCGAACAGTTTCTGCGTCGCTACTCCGGTTAGAGGTCATTTTTAGGCAGTATTAAAGTTGGGTAATGACCCTCGCCGTCATCACAGCAAATGGAACCCCCCCTAATTTTGTTTCACCCCCTCAACGACAGCGTGCATCGCTTTGCTCAACTGCGCCGCCAGCTTCCCGGCATCAGCGAGCGGATGCAGACTCAGCAGTTGTGCGAGTGAGCCGCCGATGGGGCATCGTTCACCGCCAGAGCTACGCCGAAGTGCCACCCTGAGTAGAATATTCGATGACCGAGTATGGCAAAACCCTCCAGCCAGTCTCGGAGACGATGTGTCACTGGGGCGTGAAGCATTGGCAGCGGCAAGCACTTGCAGACCCCACATCAGAAAACCCCTCAACTGTTCTACGTTGAGGGGTTACGCGCCGAGTGAGCGCGGGTTTTGCTAGCCAGAGCGGCGAATGGGGTGATTAACCGGGGCGACGGTCGTCGCCCCGGTTGCAGACATTAGCCGACGTTGACTTTGACGATGCGGTTTTTCTCTTCTTCCGCTTTCGGCAGGGTCAGGTGCAGGATGCCATCCTTGTACTCAGCCTTGACGTTGGTGTTTTGCACGCGCGCCGGTAGCGGGATGACGCGGCGGAAGCTGCCGTAGCGGAATTCGGTGCGGGTCACGCCGTCTTTTTCTGACTTGGTTTCCGACTTGCGCTCGCCACTGATCGACACTGCTTCAGCCGTCACTTGGATGTCGAGGTCTTCTGCTTGCAGGCCCGGCACTTCCAGCTTCAGTTCAATCGCCTCAGCCGTATCGTGCAATTCAGCCGCTGGCACGAAGCTCAGACCGACGCGATCGCCATTCATCCGGCGCGTATTCAAGCCTTCAAACAAGTCATTCATGTCACGTTGTAGGGTTTCGATTTCCTGAAAAGGATTCCAACGAACGAGTGCCATAACCATTACCTCCAGTTACTCTGAATTCGTACTTCTTGTAAGGCTTAGGATTGCTCGGATCGCCTTACATTCACAACAATAACGGATGCGTTTCGAGTTGCTGGTTTGGTTTCAACGACCTCAAAATTCGCAATCCCCGCACTCAGTCCCAGAACAGGTTCGGACGGTTAACCGATCCTAGGGTTCGGTCAAGAGATGGGGCGAGTAAGGATTCGCGAAGATCGTAATCTTTGGGGTGAGCTGCGATTGGCGGGGGTGCGTTTGTCGCGGTTCGCGGTGAGCAGCGATCGCTCGCAAACCGCTGCCTTGATCCTGGATGGCTACCCATCTCTGGTAACTATTCAGAAGGTAGTAAAAAAGAAGTCAAGAGGGAGCTTCAGAGCGAAGAGCCAGAATCGGGAAATCAAGCACCGAGCGACCCTGAGCGCGCTCGGATGCTCGCTGGCGTTTGCTCCTAGTCTGACTGGGGGAGATCTTCTCCAGGGATGACGATTTTTCTGGCCGTGCGCTTCACTCTACCCCTCTTTTGCGGCCCTAACCCTCCTGAACAGTTACTTTGCAGCAGTACCTTTATGGCAAACGAGAGAATAAGGGATTGAGGCAATTGCCATAATGTTTTCACCAAAGTGGGATGCTTCCCGTTTTGTGACCATCGCGGCAGCTTCTACGCAGAGGGCGACGCATCTGAGTGAAGCCAGCGCAGTCGCACCCAGTGTTCCCCCGCTTCGTCGAGCTGAACTTCGAGCGTGTCGCCGATCAGGGGTTCGAGGCTGTTGAGGAGCGATCGCAAACAGGGATTACTCGCGCCCGTCTCGACATAGAGGCGATCCGAGAGCTGATTCAGCCGCAACCAAGTCGTGTAGAGCTTAGCGACAAGCTGCTCTAGAGTCGTCGCCTGCCGCACCAGCTCTGCTGTGGTATTGAGGCAATCCAGGCGGAGTGCTTCTTCGAGCGCCAATTCCACATCCACTGCGCCCCGCTGCAAGCTCTGCACCCGCGCGGCCGCCTCCAGGTAGCGAGACAAATTGCGGGCTTCACTCGTCAGCATCTTCGCCGTGTCGGGGTCAGGGTGCGCTGTGATTTCCTGCTGGATGGCGTCGAGGTGGCTGGCGGGGAGCTTTTCTAGTTCTCGTACCAGCGGCGCGAGGTGGCGAGCCGGGAGTTGGCCGTCGGCGGCGCGGGCGCGGATCGGCGCGGGTAACAGGTCAGAACTCATCGCCAACCATTGATCGCTGAGTTGCTTGACTTCACGGCGGGTAATGCGATCGCCACTTTGCGCCGCTTGACTGACCAGCTTCTGAATCTCCGGAGCCGCCTTCGCTGTTTCCAAGAAGGCTCGCTTACTAAAATTGTCAATCGCCGCTGGCTCCAGGTCACACTCAGCGATCATTGTATCGGCGCTGTCAGCGAGTTGAATGAGGTGATAAGCGCGGCTCTTGGTGATTTCCCGCGCTTGCAGCCATTGTAAGAAACCACTGCCACGTCCATCACCGCTGCGTTTTTGGCGATCGCGCACCGTCCGCAAAATCCGCCCCCGCCAGATGTCAGTTTGCAGATCGAGGCGATCGCAGGTCTGCCAAGCCTGATCAATCTGCTGCTGAAACTCGGCATCGTCCAGATTAGGATCGTCAGGATCGGGCAAACCCGCACCGAAGTTGGCCGGGGTTTGGAGGGCAGCCGCAAGCTCAGCCGGCGAGGTTGGGGGATGTTCCACAGTGGCGTAGGGCATCTTGGTACAGACGCATCATTATGCCACGATTTTGCCCGCGCCTTGGAGCCGTTGATAGAGTCTGGCGAATCATGACAGCAGGGTCTCAGAGTGCTCCAGGAAGTCAATTATCCCAACGCCTGAACAAGCGTACAGTGGTTGGACAAGTCCCCTCAGTCCCCCCCTTGTCAAGGCTGTCTACGCCTCGCTTTCACTTTTTGCTCCTGTCGCTTGGTCGGTGGCTTATGCTGATAGAGGTAACTTCAAAATGACCGGCTGAGAGGATGGAGATTATCGAGATTTTGCGGGCTGACTATGCGCGTTTTCCAGCCGCTCAGACCTACTCGATCTATACACCGGATGTCTATTTCAAAGATCCTCTCAATGAGTTTCGGGGGCGCGATCGCTACGAGCAGACGATTCAGTTCATCGCGCGCTGGTTTCGGGATGTGCAGATGGAGTTGCATGAGATTCAACAGGTGGGCGATCGCCTCGAGACCGAATGGACACTTCACTGGACGAGTCCGCTCCCCTGGCAGCCGCGCATTGCCATTCCAGGACGCAGCGAGTTGGAGCTAGATACAAACCACTGCATTGCCTCGCACATCGACTATTGGCATTGCTCCCGCCTCGATGTCCTCAAACAGCACTTTTTCCCAGACTAAACCCGTAAGATTAAAGTATGTAAATATTTCTCAGCAAACTCGCCATGCGCGTAATCTTGATGACCGGGAAGGGTGGCGTCGGCAAAACCTCCGTGGCCGCAGCCACCGGCCTACGCTGTGCCGAACTGGGCTACAAGACGCTCGTACTCAGCACCGATCCCGCCCATTCGCTCGCCGACAGTGTGGAGCTGGAGATGGGTCACGATGCCCGCCCGATCCGCCCCAACCTCTGGGGTGCCGAACTCGATGCCCTCGCCGAACTGGAAGGCAACTGGGGCGCGGTGAAACGCTACATCACTCAAGTCCTCCAGGCGCGCGGTTTAGATGGCGTCCAGGCTGAGGAACTGGCGATCCTGCCGGGGATGGACGAGATTTTCGGCTTGGTGAGAATGAAGCGCCACTACGACGAGGGCGAGTACGATGTGCTGATCGTGGACTCCGCTCCGACTGGCACCGCCCTCCGCCTGCTCAGCATCCCGGAGGTCGGTGGCTGGTATATGCGTCGCTTTTACAAGCCATTACAGGGGATGTCGGTAGCTCTGCGTCCGCTGGTCGAACCCCTGTTCCGACCGATCACCGGCTTCTCGCTGCCGGATAAAGAAGTAATGGATGCGCCCTATGAGTTTTATGAGCAGATCGAAGCTCTGGAAAAGGTGCTGACTGACAATCAGCAAACCTCGGTACGCCTGGTGACCAACCCAGAGCGTATGGTGATCAAGGAATCGCTCCGTGCCCACGCCTACCTCAGCCTCTACAGTGTGGCGACGGACATGGTGGTGGCAAATCGCATCATTCCTGACACCGTGACCGACCCGTTTTTCAAAAACTGGAAGGAGCACCAGCAGCAGTATAAGCAGGAAATCCACGCAAACTTCCACCCGCTGCCAGTGAAAGAGGTGCCCCTCTTCTCGCAAGAAATGTGCGGCTTGGAGGCGCTGGCTCGCTTGAAGGACACGCTCTACCCGGGTGACGAAGATCCGACTCAGGTTTATTACCGCGAGGAAACGGTTCGTATCGCACCAGCGGGCAACGGCAGCTACACCTTGGAGCTGTACCTACCCGGCATTACTAAGGACAAAATTCAGTTGAATAAGTCCGGGGATGAGCTGAATATTCGCATCGGCAACCATCGCCGCAATCTGGTGCTGCCACAAGCATTGGCGAGCCTGCAACCGGCTGGTGCCAAGATGGATGAGGATTATCTCAAGATCCACTTCCAGAGCGCTGTCAATTAAGTGAGTGGCAACATAAATAATATTTCGCGTTGCTAGAACTCGTAGTTGACCGTGCCGATGAATTCGGCATCGGTGTCGCCAGCATCAGTTTGAAAAATCAGATTCCCTTCCAAGGTGAGGATGAGGCGCTCACTGAGTCGGAAGTCGCTGCCGCCAGTAATCATCGGGTCGATCGCGCTTAGACCGTCAGTGTTGTAAGCAACACCTGCACCGGCAAAGGGGTAAAACCGCTCGGCGAGTTCAATGTCCACTGTCAGCGGCAGCCGTACTTCGATCTCGTCACCCAGCAGCAAGGCTGGTCGCAGTGAGAGGCCGGGGGCGTCTTCGCCGTTGATTTTGATTTTGCCCTTGATCACGGCAGCCGTGGAGTCATTGAAGCCGCCGCGTGCGCCGACACCGAGGTAGTGAACGGGTGGCTCGACTGGCGCTGCACTGGGAGCTGCCATGAGCGTCAGGACTGCCAATCCCGTGAAACCGGTGCAGAATACCAGCGATCGCATCATTTAGGGATTGCTCCAGGTCAGTCCAGCGAACCCTTAGACTAAATCGCAAAACGGTTGGGAATGCAAGCGACCGGTCTGGTGGGATTGAGCCATCGGGGAGACATTCGAGCAAGCGGGTTCAAAAGCGATCGCCCACCGTGACCGTGAACTGATTGCTGCCGCGATCATTCCAAGCCGCTTCAACACGAAACAGCCCAAAGGGCGCACCGGCCAAGAACCCGAACCCTTAGCCCCAAACTTCGCCCGGTTTTTGGCGGACGCTCGCCGGTTGCCCGATGACGGTATTGTCCGTCTGGAGCGTCGTTGCATGATCCTTGAACAGCGCCGCACCCAGCCCGATGTCCTGATCCAATAGTGCCAGAGTCGCCAGTTGCAGGCGATACTCCAGCGACGCCTGCACGAAGCCGCGATCGCTGCCGACTTTGCCGCTCTCAAAGCCGCGCACCGAGTCGTTGCCGCCGAGATTGAACGTTTCATAGACCGGGACATCCCCGAAGCTGACTCCGCCCTGGAGATTGGCGACCAACGTTCCGGCATCAGCCCCAAGACCCCAATCGCGCAGCGACATAAACTGGCTGGCGTTGGCACTGAGGCGGCCGAGCAGGATCTCCGCCTCGCCGGCAGGCACAGACTACTCAACGCCAAAGCGCAAACGAGTGCCCTGCCAGGTGAGACCGGCTTGCTCAACGTCGTCGTACAAACCGCTCCAAGCCAGGATGAAGAGGTCATCGCGACCGCTGTCGCTGACCGTCAGCGGTTCGCCCGACTCGTCATGGTCGCAGTAGCAAGGCACGGTGCATTACCGCCATGCTTGAAGCAAGTCCCAGAACTTGGCTTGGGCTTGAGCACCGTGGGACTTCCCGCATTGAGAATAATGCTGTCAATCCTAACAGCCACAACAAGCAAGCCACGAAAGAAACTGCGGCAATGAGGCGAACACTGAGGGCTGGCAGCGAATCATGCCGTCACCTCAGTACGAGTAAATGGTACATTTGTATTGATTGCTCGGTGCTTGCGCCAACGGTCGGTCTGAAAGCACTCCAGCGCCACCAAAATCTGATCACATACTCATCATGCGAGGCAATTCTTATGGATCCCTTTACTCAGCCCGGAGCTTTTAGTTGGTGTGAACTCTTGACCACTGACCCAGAAGCCGCTCAACAATTTTATGGCGAACTCTTTGGCTGGACGCTGAAGCCCAGCGACATCGCCGATATGCCCTACACCACCATTGAGGTGGACGGTCAAGGCATTGGCGGCATCGCTTCCCTGCCACCGAATGCGCCCAATATGCCCCCCGCTTGGGGCGCTTACGTGACGGTCACGGATGTAGATGAAACCCTTCAGAAAGCCCAGGCTTTAGGCGGCAAAGTGCTCATGCCGGCGATGGATATTCCCTCGATGGGCCGCTTCGCCCTGATCCAAGATCTCCAAGGCGCAGCCTTGGGGGTGATTAGCTACGTTGATTGGTCTGCCAGTTGACCGAGCGCTCACCCCATCACTGCATCGACCGATTGGCGGGGCAACAATGTTTTGCCTCGGAATGGCTGTGAATTGCCAGCCCGCTAGGCCGCCAAGGATTGACAGGATTAACCGACCTTGGCTAAAATTAGAGGCTGTCGCGTTAATATTGATGCCTGTCCGGAACGAGGCGCTAGAACTGCCACTCATGCCAACCATTCAGCAATTAATCCGTAGCGAGCGATCGCGTGCCAAGAAAAAGACCAAATCCCCGGCACTCAAGGAATGCCCTCAACGGCGAGGCGTCTGCACCCGCGTCTACACCACCACTCCGAAAAAGCCCAACTCAGCCCTGCGTAAGGTCGCGCGGGTGCGCTTGACGTCCGGCTTTGAGGTCACCGCCTATATCCCCGGTATCGGGCACAACTTACAGGAGCACTCGGTAGTACTGATTCGCGGCGGCCGGGTCAAAGATTTACCAGGTGTCCGCTACCATATCGTGCGCGGTACTCTGGACGCGACCGGTGTGAAGGATCGCCGTCAGGGTCGTTCCAAATACGGCACGAAGCGGCCTAAAGAGTAAGGGCGGCGCTTGCCCGCCTGAGCCTCTGTGGTTCAGCTTGAACTTCTATCTATAGATTTAGATTCAGAAACCTTATCCAGTCTCTTTCCCCCTTCTAACACTATGTCCCGTCGCAGCGTTACCAAACGGCGTGAAATCCTCCCCGATCCGGTCTACAATAGCCGCTTGGTCAGTATGACCGTTTGCCGACTCATGCGCCACGGCAAAAAATCGGTCGCCTCCCACATCGTTTATGATGCCTTCAAGATTATTGGTGAAAGAACCGGTAATGAGCCGTTGGATGTCTTCGAGCAGGCGATTCGCAACCTGACGCCGCTGGTTGAGGTCAAGGCTCGGCGGGTTGGCGGCGCGACCTACCAGGTGCCGATGGAAGTTCGCCCCAATCGTGGCACCACGCTGGCGCTGCGCTGGTTGACGCAGTACTCGCGATCGCGCTCCGGCCGCTCCATGGCGATGAAGTTGGCGAACGAGATCATGGATGCCGCCAATGAGACTGGCAACGCCATCCGTAAACGGGAAGAGACGCACCGCATGGCCGAAGCCAACAAAGCGTTCGCACACTACCGCTACTAGGCGATCGCACGCCGTCTGGGCTACATTTTCTGGTGACCGTGAAGTCCCGCAGACTGGCACGAACACTAACCGTAATGGTGCAGAGAATTAATGCGAGTCTGGCAGCCGCGAAGTGTTTAAAAAAGTATAGAATTGTAAATACTGTAAATCGAGTTCAATTTGTTTTGACTCGTTGCTCAGCAAGACAAAGGAGGTAGCTGTGGCACGTACTATCCCGCTAGAACAAGTTCGCAATATCGGTATTGCGGCCCACATTGACGCGGGGAAAACGACGACAACCGAGCGGATTTTGTTCTACTCCGGCATCGTCCACAAAATTGGTGAAGTGCATGAAGGCACAGCCGTCACCGATTGGATGGATCAGGAGCGCGAGCGGGGCATTACGATCACGGCTGCTGCGATCAGTACAAATTGGCGCAATTGCCGGGTCAATATCATCGACACGCCCGGTCACGTTGACTTCACGATCGAGGTCGAGCGCTCGATGCGGGTTTTGGACGGTGTGATCGCCGTCTTCTGCTCAGTTGGTGGCGTCCAGCCCCAGTCCGAGACCGTCTGGCGGCAAGCTGACCGCTATCGCGTGCCGCGTATCGCTTTTGTCAACAAGATGGATCGCACGGGTGCGAACTTCTTCAAGGTTTACGAGCAAGTGCGTGATCGCCTCCGGGCAAACGCGGTGCCGATCCAAGTGCCGATCGGCAGCGAGAGCGATTTCCACGGCATTGTCGATCTCGTGCGGATGCGCGCCAAGATCTACACCAATGACATCGGCACCGATATTCAGGACACCGAGATCCCAGAAGATGTTCGCGAACTAGCTGAAGAGTACCGCGCCAAACTGCTGGAGTCCGTCGCCGAAACTGACGAGGAACTGCTCGAGAAATATCTCGAGGAGAATGACCTCAGCGAGGAGGAGATCCGTCGCGCCCTGCGGAAAGGAACGGTTGAGGGAACCATCGTTCCACTGCTCTGCGGCTCGGCTTTCAAAAATCGCGGCGTCCAGATCCTGCTGGATGCTGTAGTAGACTACTTACCCGCCCCAATTGATGTGCCGCCGATCAAAGGCGTGCTCCCAGACGGCAGCGAAGGGGTTCGCAACGCCTCGGATGAGGAACCGTTCTCAGCGCTGGCGTTCAAAATCATGGCGGATCCCTACGGTCGCTTGACTTTCATGCGCGTCTACTCGGGCGTGCTGCAAAAGGGCAGCTACATCTACAACTCCACTAAGGAAGCCAAGGAGCGAATCTCGCGCCTGATCGTCCTCAAAGCGGACGAACGGATTGAAGTGGACGAGCTGCGCGCTGGTGATCTGGGTGCAGCTGTAGGTCTCAAGGGAACCATCACGGGCGACACGCTCTGTGATGAGAGCAATGAGATCGTTCTGGAGTCACTCTTCGTCCCTGAACCGGTCATCTCTGTGGCAGTCGAGCCGAAGACCAAGCAGGATATGGACAAGCTCTCGAAGGCACTACAATCGCTTTCTGATGAAGACCCAACCTTCCGCGTCAGCGTCGATCCCGAAACCAATCAGACTGTGATTGCGGGCATGGGCGAGCTGCACTTGGAGATCCTGGTTGATCGGATGCTGCGCGAGTTCAAGGTGGAAGCCAATGTCGGCGCGCCGCAGGTTGCCTATCGCGAGACCATCCGTAAGGAAGCTCACGCCGAAGGCAAGTTCATCCGCCAGAGCGGTGGTAAAGGTCAGTACGGTCACGTGGTTCTCGATGTGGAGCCGGGTGAACCGGGCAGTGGCTTCGAGTTTGTCTCCAAGATTGTGGGCGGCTCGGTTCCTAGGGAATACATTAACCCTGTGGAACAAGGCATTAAGGAAGCCTGTGAATCGGGGGTTGTGGCGGGGTATCCGCTGATTGACCTCAAGGTCACCTTAGTGGATGGCTCCTACCACGATGTTGACTCTTCCGAAATGGCTTTCAAAATCGCTGGCTCAATGGGCATTCGCGAAGCCGTCAAGCGTGCTGCCGCTGTGCTGCTGGAGCCGACGATGAAGGTCGAAGTTGAGGTTCCGGAAGAGTTTGTCGGGGACATCATGGGTGACCTGAATTCGCGTCGCGGTCAGATCGAAGGGATGAACACTGAAGAGGGTCTGTCCCAAATCACAGCTAATGTCCCGTTGGCTGAGATGTTTGGTTACGCGACGGATATCCGTTCCAAGACCCAGGGGCGGGGGATTTTCTCGATGGAATTTAGCCACTACGACGAGGTACCTCGTCACGTGGCTGAGGCGATTGTCGCCAAGAGTCAAGGGAAAGCATAAATAGCAACGAAGGAACGAGTATCAATGGCACGCGCAAAGTTTGAACGGACAAAACCTCACGTCAATATCGGTACGATTGGTCATGTTGACCATGGCAAAACGACGCTGACCGCAGCGATCACCATGACGCTGTCGGTACTCGGTCAAGCGAAAGCTCGCAAGTACGATGATATTGATGCCGCGCCGGAAGAAAAGGCACGCGGGATCACGATCAACACCGCTCACGTAGAGTACGAGACTGAGGGACGTCACTACGCTCACGTGGACTGCCCGGGTCACGCGGACTACGTGAAGAACATGATCACCGGCGCAGCACAGATGGATGGCGCGATTCTGGTGGTTTCAGCGGCGGACGGCCCCATGCCCCAGACTCGCGAGCACATCTTGCTTGCCAAACAGGTTGGTGTTCCTAACTTGGTGGTCTTCCTGAATAAGCAAGATCAGGTGGATGACGAGGAATTGCTCGAATTGGTCGAACTGGAAGTGCGCGAGCTGTTGAGTGACTATGACTTCGACGGCGACAACATTCCGATCGTGTCTGGTTCGGCACTGATGGCGCTGGAAGCGGTGACTGAGAATCCGAAGCTTGTCAAGGGCGACAATGAGTGGGTTGATAAAATCTACGCGCTGATGACTGAGGTGGATCAGTACATTCCCGAACCGGAGCGCGACATTGATAAGCCCTTCCTGATGGCGGTTGAGGACGTCTTCTCGATCACGGGACGGGGCACGGTGGCGACAGGTCGGATCGAGCGCGGCAAGGTCAAGGTCGGTGAGACGGTTGAGATTGTTGGCTTGAAAGACACTCGTAGCACTACGGTAACTGGTGTTGAGATGTTCCAGAAAACCTTGGACGAAGGGATGGCGGGCGATAATGTCGGCTTGCTCCTGCGCGGGGTTGAAAAGGAGCAGATTGAGCGGGGGATGGTGCTCGCCAAGCCTGGCTCGATCACACCGCATACCAAGTTCGAGTCCGAGGTTTACGTGCTGAAGAAGGATGAGGGGGGTCGTCATACACCCTTTTTCGCGGGCTATCGCCCTCAGTTCTACGTGCGGACAACTGATGTGACGGGCAAAATCGAAGCCTATACGGCTGACGATGGCAGCACTGTGGAAATGGTTATGCCGGGCGATCGCATCAAAATGACCGTTGAGCTGATTTCACCGGTCGCGATCGAACAGGGAATGCGCTTCGCGATTCGCGAGGGCGGCCGGACGATTGGTGCGGGCGTCGTTTCCAAAATCATTCAGTAACAACGCCTCACGGCAACCCCTGGGATGAAGGTAGGTGGTGATTGACCGCCGCTTTCATCCCAACTTTTTGCTCAGTTCACTGCGCGTCATTGCCTGTATTCAGGCCCAATCCGAACCTCGACAATTCAAAAATCATGGCGACTATTCAGCAACAGAAAATCCGGATCCGTTTGAAAGCCTTTGACCGTCGTCTGCTCGACACCTCCTGCGAGAAGATCGTCGATACCGCCAATCGCACCAATGCGACGGCGATCGGCCCGATTCCGCTGCCCACGAAGCGGCGTGTCTACTGTGTGCTGCGATCGCCCCACGTGGACAAGGATTCGCGCGAACACTTCGAGACGCGCACCCACCGCCGCATCATCGACATTTATCAACCCTCTTCAAAAACCATTGATGCCTTGATGAAACTGGATCTGCCAGCGGGCGTCGATATTGAGGTCAAGCTCTAGTGATCACGCGCATCATGGGGCGATCGCCACGCCTAGTGATCGCCGCTGCGTTGCGGCTATCTTAAGCAGTCCGTCACAAAACTTCATGAAGAATCCGTTAAAGTAGTAGGGAGACGCCCGCTTTTCTGACTATTCCATTTGCCTAAGATGTCATCATCCTCTATCGGCGTTCGCGAGCTGCCTCTGTTCCCGCTCCCGGATGTGGTTTTGTTCCCTGGGCGACCGCTGCCCCTGCATATCTTTGAGTTTCGCTACCGCATCATGATGAACACCATTCTGGAGAGCGATCGCCGCTTCGGAGTGTTGATGTTTGATCGCGTGCAGGGTCAAGTTGCGGCAGTCGGATGCTGCGCTGAGGTGGTGCATTTTCAGCGCCTGCCCGATGACCGCATGAAAATTTTGACCCTCGGTCAGCAGCGCTTTCGGGTGCTCAACTATGTCCGCGAGAAACCCTACCGAGTAGGGCTGGTGGAGTGGATCGAGGATCAGCCCACCAAGGATGATCTGCGCCCAATGGCTACAGAAGTTGAACAGTTGCTGCGGGATGTCGTCCATCTGTCGGCGAAGCTGACGGATCAGAAAATTGAGCTTCCCGACGACCTTCCCAACCTGCCCGTGGAGCTGTCCTACTGGATCGCCAGCAACCTCTACGGCGTTGCCCTTGAACAGCAGACCCTGCTCGAGATGCAGAAGACGGTTGATCGCTTGCGCCGTGAATCTGAGATTCTCACCTCAACCCGCAATCATCTTGCCGCCCGGACAGCTTTGAAAGACGTGCTTGAAGAGTAAGCCTCAGCCAGCGCGGCCGCTCCTAACCCCGTGGCTAACGAACTTTTGGGGCTGTAGCGTCGACGGCGATCGCCCCATCCCGAATGTTCAGCACTCGATAGCTGCCGAAAATCTTGAGCACTTCCGTATGCTGCGCCAACTCAGTGATGGCTGACTGCATGGCCGGGGTATTCAAACAGCCTGCGAGATCGACGAAAAACAGGTATTCTCCCAGCGATCGCTTCGTCGGCCGTGACTCAATGCGCGAGAGATTAATCCCGCGCGTGGCAAAAACTTGTAAGGGAGCGACCAATGCCCCCGGCACATTTGCCGGGACACTGAATGCCAAGGACACTAGGTCGCCCGGGTCAGCCGTTACCGCCGCACCGCCAGTCACCCAGAAACGGGTATGATTTTCGGGATAGTCATTTAAGTTCGCCGCTAGAACTGGCACCTGGTACAGTGCCGCTGCGCGCGGCGAGGCGATCGCCGCCGCTGTGGTTTCCTCAGCCAGCTCACGTAACACAGCCGTCGTCGAGTTGGCGGCCACCAGTTGCGCTTGGGGTAAGTGACGCTCCAGCCAACCCTGGCACTGGGCGAGGGCTTGCGGATGCGAGTAGACCGTGGCGATCGCCGTCAACGCCGGCGCGTGCGAGAGCAAGCTGTGGCAAATCGGCAACACCAAAGCTTGCCGAATCGGCAACTCGAGTTGCCAGAGTGTATCCAGCGAGATCGCAACGCTACCGTGAATGGAGTTTTCAATCGGCACCACTGCGAGGGTCGCCTCGCCCGCTGACACTGCACGCAAGGTTGCCGGAATACTGGCATAGGGCACGAGAGTATCCACGGCTTCCCCCTGGACCCGCAACCACTGGGCATAGGCCAGCGCCACGGATTCCGCGTAAGTTCCTTCTGGCCCCAGGTAAGCAATAATCAGCGACATAGCCCTCAACGGTGGCAACGGGGGGGAGTAATCGTGTGAGCACAGCGGCGATCGCCCCTCATGGTCGCCAAGGCTCGCCCCGGGGCGTCTCCAACCGCAGATGCAGAGCCGGATCTTGGGCAACCCAGCCGACCGGCGACTGCGATCGCACCTCAAAATGCAAGTGAGACGCGGCAATATCCGGTTGCCCGGTCGCCCCCACTGTGCCGACTGCCCCCCAGCGGGCAGTGTCTGCCCCACAGTGACGCTGACCGTTGCCAGATGCGCGTAGCGGGTCTGCCAACCGTCCGCGTGATTGATCACCACCAGATTGCCATAGTTTCCCTGTTGCCCCACGAACGCAACCTGTCCGGCTTCCGCCGCCACGACGGGCGTGCCGGGATCCGCCAATAAATCAATGCCACTGTGGAACTGCCGCTCCGCCTCCGCATCAGCTGAACGCCAGCCGTAGGCCAGCCCTACCGCCATTGCCTTCGGGATCGGAGCCGTACTCAAGCCCGTGTAGTTACTCACCGCCGGGGCCGCCGTCGCGGCCCAGCTCAGACCAGGAATAAAAGCCGCAGCGGGCGGTGGTGTGGTGCAGCCATTGATTTCAAACAGCACATCGGCACGCAAACCATAGGCGGCCGCCAAATCTTGCCAACTCGCCCCCGCCGGGACGTCAACCCGAATGCCATTGACCGGCGGTACGACGATCTCGCGGCCCACCGGCGGCCTGACGGGCGAAACTTGCGGATTGAAATGACCCAGGACAGCGGGCGCAATGTCGTACTGTGCGCCGATAGTGGTGAACGACTCGCCCGACTGAACCCGATGGCGGGTCAGTTGCGAGAGGGCAGGCGCGGGGCAGGCGGGTTCAGATTGGGCGTGAGCATGGTCAATCAGTCCACCATTGACCGAGGTGGCGGCGATCACTAGCAATAAGCTCACTCGGCGGCGATGACGAGCGGGGACAGTTTGATTGCGAAAACTTGCCATAGTCGCTTGCGGCAATTGGAATCCCATCGGCATTAACAGCCCCGATCTACCAGATGTACTCGCATTGGGTCGGTGCTTTTGGCTGGAGTGGCGATCGCCAAGTCAGCGCCAAGTTCCTGGAGCGACGAGCACTGGTAGAGATTCAACAAGCTCGTCTCCAGCCGCTGATCCGCCTGGGTTGTAAACTCGGCTGCATTCATGATAGCGGTCGTCGGATCAATCCACAGATCGGTGTCCAAGACGCGCCCCGCCCCGGCCATCTCCCGGTAGTCGCCCCCCGCCCCGGCTGGCTAATCCCGCAACTGCACCGGCATCGCCAGATAGGTCATCTTGAGACCGCCCAGAGGGGTGAAAATGACCGGCTGCGTCGCAGAATTGAGCTGCATGGAAATTTCCGTACTGCCCAGTGCCTTCAGCCCATCCATCAAGTACTTGACATTGAAGGCAATATTACCCGGCTCCGCATTCGACATTTGCGCGGGCAATGACTCGCGGCCACTGCCAACATCCTGAGCGTCCACCGAAAGCAGCAACACCTGCTGGTCGCTGTCCAGTGTGCATTTGACTACATTATTCTTTTGCTCCGCCAGCACGGCAATCCGCTCCAGGGCACTCTGGAACTGGCGACGATCGACATCAACCTGATTGCCAAACTGGCGCGGGATCAACTGCTGATAAGCCGGATATGCCCCTTCTAGCCGCCGACTAGTCAGCAATTGGTCACCCGCTGCAAAAGCCACTTGGCTCTCATCCGCCCGTAGCTCGACGCGATCATCGCTAGCCTGCAAGTTGAGAATCCGCTCCAGCTCGCGCAAGGCCCGCGCTGGGATTGTCGCTGCAAAATCTTCCGGAACCGCCGTTTCCGCACTCTCGGTGGTCGTCTCCAGCACGGCGAGGCGGTGACCATCCGTGGCGGCAAACTCGATACTCGCTGCACTCAGCTTCACATGAATCCCGGTCAGCACTTGCTTCGTTTCCTCCGTGCTGGCGGCAAACAGGGTTGAGCGCAAGCCCTCAAGCAAGGCTTCAACTGGCAGGGCGATCGCCTCGTCACTGACGATAACCGGCAACTCCGGGAAGTCAGCCGCTAGCATCCCCCGCAGTTCATAACGACCGGACGCCGAGACTAGAGAGACAAGCTGGCTGTCTCCCTGATCATCCAGTGCCAAAGCCAGCTCGCCCTCCGGCAGACGCGCCACGATGTCGCCGAGGGTTTTGGCCGGCAGCGCCACCGCTCCCCCCGCCGTCACCTGCACCGCAAAACTGGTCTGAATGCCCAACTCATTGTCAAAGGCCCGCAAGCTCAACATCTGTGTCTCAGGGTCGGCGATCAACAATACATTGCCCAACACCGGCTGCGTCGGCCGCGAGGGCACAGCACGGCTGACCAGCGAGAGATTGGTATTGAGATCGCTCTGACTGCAAGCAAATTTCATGGGGACACAGGGGGCAGAATATTGGCTCAGACCGCCCATTGCCCATTATACGATGGGCATGGTCGCGGCTGGGGGTTGCCAACCTGAAGCTTCCGGGAGTCTCTGCTTACCCCGGTTCGGTCGTTACAAAGGGTCAAATCTCAGTGCTGGCGACGATCTGGTTGACAGTCAGCGTTAGGTTGGGGAAGGTGGGCGAGGCGATCGCCATCTCCCCTCGATAGCGCTCCACCGTATAGCGCCCCTCAGTCAGCGTACCAACCGAAACCACGGGCTGCTTTGGGTCACCCGTGTACGCGCGAGCCGCCAGCGCCGCGTAATCCACGATCCAGTATTCGGGAATGCCCGTGCGCTCATACTCCGACAGCTTGGTCACGTAGTCATCGCGCCAATTGGTGCTGACCACATCCACCACCAGCGGCGGCGGCTGCCGAGCCGCGATCTCCGTATCGGCAACCTCGGCATACTGCGCGCGAGTCATCACCACGACATCGGGTCGGCGCGCATGGCCTGACCCCCCCGCGATCTTGACCAAAATCGACGGGAAGACTTCATAGCCGAGATTGCTTTGCTGACTGGCAAAGATAAATTGCAATAGCAGAAAGCGCGCGACCACCTCATGTTTGCCAATCGGATCAGCCATTGGCACTAATTGGCCTGCCACCAGTTCATAGTGGCGGTCATCAGGGGTGTCAGCACGGAGAAATTCTTCAAAGCTGAGGGGAGTACGGAGAGTGGTGGTCATCGCGCGCGATCCGATGGTTTGAACTCCATGTTAAGGCTCGGGCTGCAAAGATTGAGGCGGCCGTTTTGACGACTCCGTGGCGGTGACTACTGCGGATCGCTGCGGCTTCCACTTGCTGGTTCGACCAAAATCGCTAGATGTTCTTCGCCTCGCTCGCACTACGACTCACTGCGGGCAGGCTAGCGGTTGGCTTTTGGCTCAGCACCTTTAAGCTTTGTCGCTGTCGGCGGGGTGCAGGTCTTTGAAGTAGACCGGATTGATTGCTTAGCTCACCCAAGCCGTCACCATTACGCTTCGCTCCTGGTTATCGCTTCAGCGCGCTGTTCTCCCCTCATACTAAGCAATCGGCTCTTCTCGGACAGGCTCTTGGACAGGCTGTGACTCGATCATTCATTGGGGCATCACTTCCCTGAACATCACTCTGGGTAACCTTTTTTCCGACTTTTGGGCGAGGGGTTGGATTTGCGGGGCATCGATACCGGATTGAGTATGAGACGCCGCTGACAGCAACCCAGGCTCGACAAGTTGTAAGCCGCTATTGAGCCTGGATGCCATCAGCACGATTACACCGAGCTAAGCGCCTTGCCTGTCGCGGCATCCGCTTGCGCTTCGGGAGCTTCAGCCTCGCTCGGCGGTACGACCTGCCAGAACTGCCCCAAGTAGTGCGACCAGTCGGCGAGGATCGCCTGCGCTTTCGGGCTACCCGTCCGCTCGGCGTGAGCCATGATCAGGTCTTTGAGCTGGGTCTCACCGGCCGCGCTGCTGACGCGCTGCACTTTAACGATTTCGGGGTTGATCCGCTGGGGGAACTTGCCATCTTCGTCCAGGAAGTAGGCGAGGCCGCCGGTCATGCCCGCGCCGACATTGCGGCCGACGGTGCCGAGCACGACGACGACGCCACCGGTCATGTATTCGCAGCAGTGGTCGCCCGCGCCTTCAATCACCGCTCGACCCAGAGAATTGCGAACTGCGAAGCGCTCACCCGCCCGTCCATTGGCGTAGAGTACGCCGCCGGTCGCGCCGTAGAGGCAGGTGTTGCCGATGATTGTATTGGCGGCAGGATCGTAGGTCGCGTCGGCCGGGGGCTGGATGATGATTTCGCCGCCGTGCATCCCCTTGCCCACGTAGTCGTTGGCTTCCCCGGCGAGGCGCAGCGTCATGCCCGATAGGTTGAACGCACCAAAGCTCTGACCAGCGGCACCGGTGAAGTTGAGGGCGATCGCCCCTTCAAAGCCCTCATCGCCATATTGCTTGGCGATCTGCCCCGCGATGCGTGCGCCGATGGTGCGATGGATACTGAGCGCGGTGAGCGTCTTGCTGTAGGTGCCTTGGTCACGGATCGCCGCTTGCAGTTGGGGGTCACGCAGCAGCTCGTCATCAATCACCGGGCCGTTGCTGTGAACCGGCTCATGTTCCAGCCAGGCGCGATCGCTCGTCACTGGCGGCTGAGTCAGTGCCGTGACATCCAAGCCAGTGGTCTTCGTGACCGCGATCCCAGCGCGCGGCGTGAGCAAGTCGGAGCGACCGATCAGATCCGTCAAGCGACGGTAGCCGAGGCGCGCCAGCAATTGCCGCACCTCCTCGGCGACAAAGTAGAAGAAATTGACCACGCGACCGGGAGTCCCGGGGAAGCGGCGGCGCAGCTTTTCCTGCTGCGTGGCGACGCCCACGGGGCAGTTGTTGGTGTGGCAAATGCGCGCCATGATGCAGCCTTCGGCAATCATCGACACGGAGCCGAAGCCGTACTCATCCGCTCCCATCAGCGCCGCCATGAGGACATCGTGGCCAGTCTTGAAGCCGCCATCAGCGCGCAGGATGGTGCGATCGCGCAGTTGATTGTCGAGCAGCACCCGATGCACCTCAGTCACGCCCAGCTCCCAAGGCACGCCCGCGTGCTTGATCGAGCTGAGGGGCGAAGCGCCGGTGCCGCCGTCGTGACCGGAGATTTGAATCACGTCGGCATTCGCCTTCGCCACCCCGGCCGCGATCGTGCCGATGCCGATCTCCGCCACCAACTTCACTGAGACCTTGGCTTCGGGGTTGATCTGGTGCAGGTCAAAGATCAACTGCGCCAAGTCTTCGATCGAGTAAATATCGTGGTGCGGCGGCGGCGAGATCAGCGACACCCCGGCCTTGGAGCGGCGCAGCATGGCAATGTAAGGGCTAACCTTTTTAGCCGGCAACTGACCGCCTTCCCCCGGTTTCGCCCCCTGAGCGATCTTGATTTCGATCTGGCGGCCGCTCATCAGGTATTCCGGCGTGACGCCGAAGCGGCCGGAAGCGACTTGCTTGACCGCTGAGTTTGCCGTGTCGCCATTCTGCAAGCCCTTGAGGTGATTGAAGGTGGCGGAATCACCGCTGGCATCGACATCCTGAATTGGGCGGAAGCGCATCGGATCTTCGCCGCCCTCGCCGGAGTTGGACTTGCCACCGAGCCGGTTCATGGCGATCGCCAGCGTTTCATGTGCCTCGCGCGAGAGCGACCCGAGCGACATCGCCCCGGTGCAGAAGCGTTTGACGATGGCTTCGACCGGCTCGACTTCCTCAATGGGGATGGACGGGCGATCGCTCTGAAAATCGAGCAAGTCGCGCAGCGCCGTCGCCGGCCGCCCTTCGAGATACTGACGATAGACCTCGTAATGGTCGTACTCTTGACCCGCAACCGCCTTGTGCAGCGCCTTCGCCATTTCCGGCGAATTCATGTGATACTCACCGCCGGGCTTGTAATTGATGAAGCCGTAATTTTGCAGCTTCTTGGCTTCGAGCTGGGGGAAGGCGCGTTGGTGGAAGGCAATGGTTTCCTGTGCCAACTCGGCCAGAGTCAGGCCGCCGAGGCGCGAAGTCGTGCCCCGGAAGCCGCGTTCGATCGTTTCCGCGCCGAGACCGATCGCCTCAAAGATTTGCGCGCCGTGGTAGGAGGACAGCAACGAGATGCCCATTTTCGAGAGGATTTTCAGCAACCCGGCCTCAATGGCGTGCCGATAGTTGTCCTGAGCTGTCTCGAGCGAGAGCGCAGGCAGCTTCTCATGTGCCATCAGCTTCTGCGTCTTATCATCGCGCCACCAGTTCCGGACTGTGTCTAGGGCAAGGTAGGGGCAAACAGCGGAAGCGCCGTAGCCGATCAGGCAAGCGAAGTGGTGGGTGCTCCAGCATTGCGCCGTATCAACCACCAGCGACGCTTGCAGCCGCAAGCCCTGGCGAATCAAGTGATGGTGAACCGCGCCGACGGCGAGCAACGGCGGGATGTAGGTGTGCTCGGCCGTTAGATCGCCGTCGGCGCGATCGCTGAGGATGAGAATTTCCGCCCCCGCCTCGACCGCTGCTACCGCTTGGTCACAGAGGCGGTCGAGACTGGCCGCCAACCCCGTCGGGCCTGCGGTCAGGTCAAACCAGGTAGCGAGTTCGGTGACGCTGAAGGGTGAGTCCTTCACCGCCGCTAGCTCCGCTTCGTTGAGGACGGGAGTGGTCAGCTTCAGGAGGCGCGCGTCTTCGGGCTGCATCGCCAGCAGATTGCCGCGCCGACCCAACTGCATACTCAGCGACATTACCAAGCTCTCGCGCAGGGGATCGATGGGCGGGTTGGTGACTTGGGCGAAGCGCTGCTTGAAGTAGTCGTAGAGCAGACGGGGCTTGTCCGACAGCACCGCCAGGGGAATGTCGTCACCCATGCAGAAGGTGGCTTCTTTCGCCTGAGTCGCCATCGGCACGACGACCATTTCCACATCTTCGGCGGTGTAGCCGAAGGCGGTCTGCTGTTGTAGCAGGGCGCTCGGTTCCCGCACCGCCGCAGAGGCGAAGGGTTGCGGTGTCACCTCCACGCGGAATTGCTTGATCCAGTCGCCATAGGGATGTTGGTGGGCGATCTGTTGTTTGATGTCCCAGTTTTTGAGGATTTCGCGGCGCTCGAGATCGACCGCGATCACTTGACCGGGACCCAGGCGGCCTTTTTCAATAATCTCGGCTTCGTCGAGCGGAACCACACCCGCCTCCGAGGCAACGACGACATAGCCGTCGCGGGTGATGGCGTAGCGTGCCGGACGCAGGCCGTTGCGATCCAGCGTTGCGCCGACGGTGTGCCCATCGCTGAACACCAGCATCGCCGGGCCGTCCCAGGGTTCCTGCAAGCCGCTGTGGTACTCGTAGAAGTCAAAGATTTCGGGATAATCGTCCAGGTCGGGTTGGTTCTGATAGGCTTCTGGAACCAGGAGCATGGCGGCTTCCAAGGGCGATCGCCCGTCCGCACCAGCAACTCCATGACGCTATCCAGGTTTGCCGAATCGCTGTTTTGAATATTGACAATCGGGGTCAAGCGCTGCAACTCCTCCGTCGGCCAACCCTCAGCGGCGAGGTTGGGTTCGTGCGCTGCCATCCAGTTGATATTGCCCAAGAGGGTATTAATTTCGCCGTTGTGGCCGAGCAGACGCATCGGTTGCGCCAGGTACCATTTCGGCATCGTATTGGTGCTGAAGCGGCGATGATAGACGGCGAATTCGCTGGTGTAGTCAGGATTTTTCAGATCCACGTAAAACTCGCCCAACACTGCCGCGCGCACCATGCCCTTGTAGACAATCGTGCGACAGGAGAAGGAACAGATGTAAAAGTCATCGGCTAATTCCTTGCCGACGTGCGATCGCGCCGTATAGAGCAAGCAATCCAGTTCGGCACCGCGCAGGCCGTGGCTGGTCACCAAAAGCTGTTCGATGCGCGGCTGGTAGGTGTGGGCTTGCAACCCGAGGACTTCGGGACGCACCGGCACCTCCCGCCAGCCCAGCACTGTCAGGCCATCCGCCGCCACAATCCGCTCGATGAACTGACGCCGCTCGGCGGCCACGTCATCAGCCTGGGGCAAAAAGACCATTGCCACGCCCAACTCCCCCGCCGCCGGGAGCGGCAACTGACGCTCCGCAAACCAGGGCTGAAACACAGCCAGCGGCAGGCCCGTCAATAGACCGGCACCGTCGCCCGAATCACGGTCGGCACTGCAACCACCCCGGTGCTCCAGGCAACCCAGTGCCGCCAGCGATTGTTCAATCAGTTTGTGCGTCGCTTGGCCGCTGGTGGTGGCGATGAAGCCAACGCCGCAACTATCGCGTTCGGTGACTAGCCAGCGTGGGCCTGGATAAGCGGCATTAGGAGCTTGGGCAGTGTGAGCGGGTTGGTAGTCTGGCATAGCATTCGCGGGAGGTACTGAGCGATTCATAATCTAAGCAATTCTCAAGGGTAGAAAACCGTCAGGCCGTGACTGGCAGGCAGCGGTCATCGCACAAGCGTCAAGAATGCAGTGGCTGGACGCCAAGCGGACAAATTCGCGGCATCGAAAGCTTAGTGGGTGCAGCCAACAGGCGGTGCAGAAAGCCTGACTATCGATGAATTCTCGATTGTAATACGACGCCGCCATGCAAACACAGCACCCGTTGTACAAACGCCAGCCGTCATTTACATTCTAGGAAACATTGGACGGCTGGTCGGCTACTGCTTGCGGTCAGAGAACCGTATGGCGTTACAGATCTCAATCTTCCCTAAACTAACGAATCGGCTTATGACTCCGCAACGACGGCGATCGCCCCGCTCACGACAGAAGCTTTGGTACGGTGGCGGGGCGCTCGCCCTGCTCCTCGCTACGACGGTCACGGTCTTGTGGCGTTGGCCCTCCGCCGCCCAGACCCCCGCCCCCGACCCACTCTTTGCCAGCGGTCAGGGGACTTGGGCGGGCGGCCTGAACTGGCGGCAACAGGCGGTGCGGGTGGGGAATACCCGCTTCCCGATGACCGCACTAGAATTCACGCCGCAGCAGTCGCCGATCGTCATGCGGCCAATCTGGAGCACCCCCAACGGCATGGCCGGCACAGAACCCTTAGTGACCATGGCCCGACGCTGGCGGGTAGCGGCGGCGATCAATGGCGGCTTTTTAACCGCGATCGCCGCCTACCCCTGGGTGCACTGCGCCGTGATGGGCAGTGGCTGTCGGGGCCGATCTTGAACCGGGGGGCGATCGCCTGGGATGATGCGGGCAATATCCGCTTCGCACGCCTAGGTTGGCAGGAGCGCTTGCTAACCAGCGATCGCCAGCCGTTGAACATCTTGCAAGTCAACAGCGGCTATGTACAGGCCGGTGTGGCGCGCTACACGCCCGCTTGGGGGGCGAATTATCAAACCCTGACTGACAATGAGGTGATTGTGGTCGTGCGGGGCGATCGCGTCGTCAATCAATATCAGGCCGCTGCTGCCCAGAGCCAGCAATTTCCCATCCCCCGCGACGGCTATCTACTGGTCATTCGCAGCCGGGGTGCGTCGCCGCAAGTTTTAGCTCCCGGGACGACCCTCAGCCTCGAAACTCAGCTCACGCCGGCCGAATTTACCGATTTCCCCCACATCGTCGGCGCGGGGCCGTTGCTAGTGCAAAATCGCCAGATCGTGCTCAATCCTCGTACCGAAGGTTTTAGTACCGCCTTCGAGCGCCAAGCCGCGCCGCGCAGCATCATCGGCCGCCGTGCCGATGGCACCCTCGTCCTCGCCGCCTTCCACGGCAATGGCGAGAGTCGCGGCCCCACCCTGGCACAGACTGCCCAGATGTTACAAAGCTTGGGGTTCACGGAGGCATTGAACCTAGATGGCGGCAGCTCAACTTCGCTATTCTTGGGTGATGATTTAATCGACCGCGACAAATCCACAGCGGCTCGCGTCCACAATGGCATCGGCTTATATCTCTCACCCAGTAGTTTGCCGGGGACGAATTGAAATACAAATTTCCAAAACACCAACGTTGAAATTGCTCTCACCTTTCCAGCCCTTCCCTCCAAGTAACACCTGGCAAGACAACTTGTTCACAGAAGTCATCGGTGGCTGGGCCGGAGAACCTCGACAACGACCCAACCGGGAGCATCCCATTTTGGAAACTCTACGTTCCTACAGAACAGGCTCCGCCAACACCCTAATCCCTCTCCCAGCTTGGGAGAGGGACTTCTAGCTCCCCTGCGCCCAGCTTGGGAGCAGGGGTTGGGGGATGTAGACGCGCAGCGGCTGCTCGCAGAGTGGGGAACCGTAACGCCAAAGTGGGATGCACCCGGTACAATCACTGTCAATTCAAATGCAGCGGACGGTTGAAAGCTACTGGTGCTGAGTTTGAGGTCATCTGCTGCCGCTGATTTGAGCCGTTATACGGCGAGTTCTTGGAATGGCATAGTGAGAAGTTGCTTGTTATGATTTGTTCAGACTTCATCCACTAAGAGCGGAAAATTAGCAGCGGTTGGTCAAGTAGGAAATTGCAGCAGTATTATTTTTGTGATTTTTTGTGAGAATACAATGACTCCTTTGAGTATCACCTCCCAGATTCAAATTAATGCCGCACCCCAGAAAATCTGGGAGGTGCTGATAAACTTAGCTGCTTATGGTGATTGGAATTCTAAACTACGGGTCATTGAAGCACCTGAGAGCATTGCAAGAGATAGTAGAGCAAAATTGTGCGCTGCATCTGAAACAGAGTCTGAGCGGATTTTTGATGTTGAAATAACTGCCATAGAGATTCCGTATCTCCTAGAGTGGCAGGGTGGAGAACCAGATATATTTATTGGAATGCATAGATTTTAGCCTCACCGAGCAACCTCGGAGAAAACCATTTTCAAAAATTCAGAGATATTTAGCGGAACAATGGCATCTGCAATCTTGGACGTAAGTCGAACTTCTCTAGAGGAAGAATTTAAAGCTTTCAATGAAGCTCTAATACGAGTTGAGCTTGGATAGTTAAGCTGTTGAGAGAGCACGCGCCTAGCTACACAGAGATAAACAAGCGTACCTTATTAAAATCGCGTAAATACCAAAAACACAATACCCACAATTCCAACTATGAACTACAGAGACTACATCACGATCGAACCCAATAAACGCGGTGGTAAGCCTTGTGTGCGTGGCTTGCGAATTACGGTTTATGAAGTGCTTGAGTACCTGGCTTCCGAGATGACTGAAGCAGAAATTCTCGACGATTTCCCCGATTTGACACGGGAAGATTTAAAAGCCTGCATTGCTTATGCTGCCGACCGTGAGCGTCGAGTTATGATCGCTCCACTATCTGCATGAAATTACTTTTTGATGAAAACTTGTCGCCCAAGTTGCCGAACCGTTTGTGTGATCTTTTTCCAAATTCGCTTCATGTTCGAGATGTGGGCATGAAAGAAACGAGCGATCCAATAGTTTGGGATTACGCAAAAGATAATGATTTGATGATTGTCTCAAAAGATGCGGACATGCATGACCTGAGCTTAGTATTTGGGAATCCGCCGAAAGTTATTTGGCTTCGACTGGGAAACTGTTCAACATTGCAAGTTGAAAATGTGCTGCGGCGAGATTTTAACGCGATCAAATTGTTTTATGAGGATAAGAATTTATCGCTGCTTGCCTTATCATAGTGTTGCGGTAACTTCGAATCTTTTTACAGGGTTTTTACAGATTGAGAAGTCATATAACGATCCCATTTCATTTTGGAATAACCATCTCCCCATCTCATTTAGGACTGCTACAATAGCGATCACTGGATTAGCCAATAATCTCGCTATGCCAGGAGTAATTGAGATCCATACAGATGCACCAATCAGGAGGGTAGTAGAGGATCTTTTTATGATTCTCGAGTGTGGTGTGCCGGAGGATCTAGATGGTCAAATTTATTACCTTCCCTTGTGAGTCGATAGCCGCCCAACAAATCGTTGTAGCGGCGCATTTAGGTGATTTTTTAGGAAGTTGAAGGTTATCTACCGCCGCTGAACTCAACCATTAGCCAGCGATCGCCCCACCCCAATGGGAATGACAACCAAGGTAAATGTATATAAAAGTGTAGCTAAAAAGACAGAAAAAGCTTGAGAGAAGTGGAGGCGCGCCAGAGAGCCGAAGAGAAGTACAGAGAAATTCATTGAAATTTCAGTCAACAGTAAAAGTCAGCCATCAAGACAGGAAAGAACAGGCGTCTGACCAAGCAGAAGCCGAAAATTCCCTTTTTCATCCCTTCTGTCTGTATCTCCTTATACCATTCTGTATGCGTTTACCCTGTTTACTGCTATGGGATGAGTTAGGATCGAGTGGCCTGCGATTTATCTGGGTATGAGTGAAACTATCTATAACGAGTTTATTAGGATACCTCACTGCTCGACCCAGCAGAGATCTTGTCGTGGCTGCCAATATCGAGATAACCAGAGTGGTGGGATACTCGTCGTAGCTATTTTGGCTCTTCGGCACTTAGTGTGGTGAAAATAACCGCATCTTTACTTCTGGTAAGGCTTCTGGTGATTGTTGCTGCAAATGCAGTACTGACAAAGCCCAAGCTCTTGCACAGCAAGGCTTTCGGATTTTAGTTTCGATTGATTTACACACCAGGTGCCGAAGAGCCCAAAAAGTTTGGTTCATGAATATCTAGAAGGTCTGTTAGAAGGTCTGTAAAGTTCCGCATTTATGGCTAGGAATTAGCTGCCCAGAGTAAAGAGACTTCATATCGTTTAAATGTTGAATCCGCACTCACAAGCGTCATCTCTTCTAGCTGAGCTTGTGCAATCAGCATTCTGTCAAAAGGATCACGATGATGCAACGGTAATGAAGCTACTCGCAAAGCGTGAGAAGCCGTGATATCCAAAGATCTAGCTCCTAGTTGAGTCATACGAGTAGAGATATAATTATCTATTTGCTCTGGCAGTGGCAACTTGCCAATTGAAACCTTAATTCCCATCTCCCAAACACTTGCAACTGATAACCATACCTCATTAGTTTCATCCACAATTTGTTCAATCACATTCTCACTTAGCTTTTCTGGTTGAGCAAACCACCATATCCAGCATTGCGTATCTAGTAAAAGTCTCACTCTACGCCACCCTCAAACGCTGCCAAAATATCTTCTGGCAAGGGGGCATTAAAGTCATCTGGTATAGTAAAGATCCCTTGATCTTGACCCAAACTAGATCGTCGATCTAAGGATGTCCGAAATGGAACAATCTTAGCAATTGGAATACCTCGGTTTGAAATAACTATCTCTTCTCCGAGTGCGACACGGGACAACAGCCGAGAAAGGTTTGTTTTAGCCTGATGAATATTTACAGTTTCCATTTTCTTAAAGAACTAAGTCTGTAAACTAAGTTTACTTTAGTTTTGGCAATTCTACAAGGGCAAGTTAATTTAGAGTTTTGGGTAACTGTCAAGAAACGCTGCATAACACTGCGTTGGAGCGGACAACCGAGAGATATTCGTGCTGAGTTCCAGGTGATCTACTGCCGCTCAACTAGACCGTTAGCCAGCGATCGCCCCTCTGATCCCTCAGTACAATAGAAGCCAGCTCTGAAATATCCGCAAAGTCAAAGAGGCTGGCAACTGCTTCACGTCTTTGTGACCCGGATGGCAGCCAGCAGGATCCTGCATGGATCGCATTGGCTGATGCTCCTGAGATGTCACTGCAACCGATCCATCTGGGTTTCCGGTTGGGCTTCAACCCACTCCACACGGATCTCAAATCGCTTGCAGCAAGGGGCGCAATTCAGCAACACTCCAGGAAGTTGAAAAAATGCTTTCTAAAACTGGCGGGTGTGTCGAAAGCTACGTGGCGGATTGGTCAAGCATGGCTGATGTGGAATCACTGGCGAAGGCTGTAGCCGATCAGCCCCCCAAACTGGATGTGTTGCTCAACTAGTACAAGGCGGCGGAAATGAGATCCCCATTCAGGATCCGTAGGATGCCTGTACTGTCTGCACTCAAAACTCAGAACTCAAAATTCCGCGTAGCGGTACTAGTGCCTTGTACCGAGTGGGTACGAGCAAAGCAGAGCAGCGTGAGGCCTGGCGCTGGACTTTTTTGCCGTCAGCTAAATTAAGAGCAATCGCGACTGTTGTGCGCGATCGCCCCTTCACCCGCTGTCAAAACCATGGAGCCACAAGACGAACGCACCTGGGCTACCTTCTGCCACGTTGCGTCCCTGCTTTGGATTGTTCTGATTCCGCTCTCGTTTTTCGGCTTGCCGGTACCGCCGTTCTTGAACCTACCCGGCCCGCTGATCGTCTGGTTGGCGCGGCGCGATCGCTCCCGCTTGGTGGATGTTCACGGCCGCGAGTCGATGAATTTCCAGATTTCCTTGACGATTTACGGGCTAGTGCTTCTCTTGCTGGGCTTGGCGATCACTGCTGTGTTTCTCGTCCTCGGCTTGCTCTACGGGAGCCAGAGCGGTGGGCAACGGGATGCGGCGGTGCTAGTCGGTTTGCTCTTCGCGTTTGCGGGCGGGACGCTCTGGATCATCATCCAACTCTTGTTAGCCCTGATCAATCTCATCTTGGTGATCGTCGCCGCTTTCAGCGCTAGCAACGGCCAAGAATTCCGCTACCCGCTGACCATCCGGTTGCTCCCGCCACCGCGCTAGCGGCATAATGCGGCAGCAATGAGTTAGGCGATCGCGCTTCAGGAGCCATGCAAGCAGGGAAAATCGGCGTCGCTGTGGTCGGGACGGGTTTTGGCAAAAAAATCCATATTCCTGGCTTCCAGCACCACCACCAAACAGAAGTCGCGGCAGTCTACCATCGTGATCGCGCTCGTGCGGCGGCGATCGCCGCCGAATACCAGATTCCCCACGCCGACTGCAATTTAGAAACTTTGCTTGCCCGCCCCGAAGTGCAAGCGGTCAGCATCGCCACGCCCCCCTTTTTGCACTACGAGATGGCACGGCAGGTCCTGCAAGCGGGCAAACACCTGCTGCTCGAAAAGCCGATGACCTTGACCGCCGCCGAAACCCGCGAGCTGTATCACTTGGCGGCGCAGCAAGGCGTGAGCGCCGTGGCTGACTTCGAGTTTCGCTTCATTCCCGCCTGGCAGCACTTCGCTGAGCTGCTCCGCAGCGGCACGGTTGGTCAGCCGCGCCTGATCAAAATTGACTGGCTCGTCGCCAGCCGTGCCGACCCGCAACGGAGCTGGAACTGGTACGCCCAGCGCGCCTGTGGTGGCGGTGCCCTGGGGGCGATCGGTTCCCATGCTTTTGACTACATCCACTGGCTATTCGGGCCGGTGCAGCGGCTGAGTGCCTGGCTGAGTTGCGCGATCCCGGCGCGGCCCGACCCGCTAGATGGTGACCAGCTCAAGCCCGTCGATGCCGATGATACCGACCTGCTGACCCTGGAACTGGTTGATGGCACGCCGGTTCAGGTCTCGCTCAGTTCGGTGACTTATCAGGGACGGGGGCACTGGTTGGAGGTCTATGGCGATCGCGGCACCCTCGTCCTCGGCAGCCGCAATCTCAAAGATTACGTGCACGGCTTTCAGCTCTGGGCCGCTCCCGTTGGCGAGGAGCTAGCAGAAGTCCCGCTGCCCGAGCGTCTGCAATTCCCGCGCCAGTTCGACGACGGCCGCCTTGCCCCCTTTATCCGCGTCGTCAACCATTGGGTACAGGGCATCACGAGTGGTCAAACGACGGCACCGACTTTGCGTGAAGGGGTTTACTCGCAATTACTCATGGATCTGGCGCAACAGGCGAGCGATCGCCGCGTCTGGCTCGATGTTCCCGACTTAGACGAGTTGCTCGCCACTGGGTGAAATTGCCCACGGGGCAGCGCGATGGGCATTTGCTCCAGCAGCGGCGCTCGGCGCGATCGCCAGATAGACTGCTAGGCTAAAGGCAACCGGAAAATCTCCGCGTTTTTACATAGGTCTCCTAACTCAGTAAATAAATCGGCTCGGACATCATTCTGTTGATGAGGAACTTGGTTGTGAGACTTGAGCGAACGGAAAAATTCCCGGTGATGCCGACGGCACTCCTGTTTTTGATGACTGGCTTGCTGATTTTTTATGCCCCGCAGCCGGATATCCAGACCGACCAACCGGCCATGAGCCGCGCGCTGAGCTAACGGCGCGCCACAACTGGGCAGGTCTCTGCCAACCGTTATCGAGGCTGAAGGCCGCGCCACGCACGCAACCTTCAGCCTCGACAAGCTAGATCCCCCGCTCCTCCTGCACCTAGCGACTCGGCCGCCATCCGTCATAATTGGGGAAGGACAGAAGACGCAGGCATTCCAGGATGGATATCAAGAACGGCTTTGTCGGCACGGTCGGCAACACCCCCCTCATTCGACTCAACAGCTTCAGCGACGAGACCGGCTGCGAAATTTTAGGCAAAGCAGAGTTTCTGAATCCGGGCGGCTCGGTCAAGGATCGCGCCGCCCTCTACATCATCCAGGAGGCGGAGGCAGAAGGTCGGCTCAAGCTAGGCGGCACGGTGGTCGAAGGCACGGCCGGGAATACCGGCATCGGTCTGGCGCATATCTGCAATGCCAAGGGGTACAAGTGCCTGATCATCATCCCGGAAACCCAGTCGCAGGAGAAAATGGATCTGCTGCGAACCCTCGGTGCGGAAGTGCGGCCAGTGCCCGCCGTGCCGTACAAAAATCCCAATAACTACGTCAAGCTGTCCGGGCGGACGGCGGCGGAAATGCCCAACGCGATCTGGGCAAATCAGTTTGAAAATCTCGCCAATCGTCGTGCTCACTACGAAACGACGGGGCCGGAAATCTGGGCGCAGACCGACGGCAAGGTGGATGCCTGGGTGGCAGCGACGGGAACCGGCGGCACCTATGCCGGTGTGGCGATGTTTCTCAAGGAAAAGAATCCCCAGATCAAGTGCGTCGTCGCCGATCCGATGGGCAGCGGTCTGTACAGCTATGTAAAAACAGGCGAGATCAAGCCCGAGGGCAGCTCGGTCACCGAGGGCATCGGCAACGGTCGGATTACGGGCAATATGGCTGGTGCGCCGATCGATGATGCACTCCAGATTGGCGATCGCGAGTGTATCCAAGTCATTTACCAACTGCTCTACCAGGAAGGCTTGTTCATGGGCGGCTCCGTCGGCATCAATGTCGGCGCGGCCTATCAGTTGGCGAAGCAACTCGGCCCCGGTCACACGATCGTCACCATCCTCTGCGATGGCGGCGCGCGCTACCAGTCGAAGCTCTACAATCGCGACTGGCTCGCCGAGAAGGGCTTGCTGCCGGAAGGATTTTGATCCCGTAGCGGCCGGTGACCGTCGGCTGGGCGGCCGGTCGCAGTATTAGACTGGAGGCAGTGGCGATCGCCGCCACCATTCGCAAAGATCCATCATCCCTCTCGCCAACACGCTCCCCATGACTGCTCCCCTCAGTTGGTCAGAACTCGAAGCCCAGGCTGATTTTCAGACCGACCCCATCCACGGGCCGACCAATGCTCAAGCCCGCCTCCGTCTCTTTGGGCAGCCGGAGTCAGCGGTACGTGTGACGCTCTACCGCGACAACCATGCCTGGTGTCCCTATTGCCAGAAAGTCTGGCTGTGGTTGGAGGAAAAACAAGTTCCCTACCGCATTGAGAAGGTCACGATGTTCTGCTACGGGCAGAAAGAGGTCTGGTACAAGCGCAAAGTCCCCTCCGGAATGCTGCCCGCCCTGGAACTCGACGGCCAGCTCGTCACCGAGAGCGACGACATTTTGCTGGTGCTCGAAGGGGCCTTTGGGTCGCTGTATCGTGGCATGGAAGATCGCGAAGTCTTGCCGCTGCGGCGGTTGGAGCGGTTGTTATTTCGGGCTTGGTGCGCCTGGCTGTGTTACCCGGCGCGATCGCCCCGTGACGAGCAGCGCAACCGTGAGCAATTTGTCACTGTTGTTCACCAAGTCGAAGCCGCACTGGCAAGCACGCCCGGCCCCTTCTTTTTGTCAGAATTTAGCACCGCCGACCTGGTATTCGTCCCCTACGTCGAACGCATGAATGCCAGCCTGTTTTATTACAAAGGCTACTCACTACGCGAGGAAAATCCCCATTTAGCCGCCTGGTTCGACGGCCTCGAAAGTCGGGCAACCTATCGCGGCACCCAGAGCGATTTCCACACTCACGTCCACGATCTGCCACCACAAATGGGCGGCTGCTGGGAAAATGGCACAGAGCCAGCGCGGCAAAATCAGCAACGGGTCGATGGCGGCCCCTGGTTGGGTCTGCCTGATGTGCGCTACCCAGAACCGGAGACCTCCCGCGTCGAAGCCTTGCAGCGGGTGCTGAAGCATCGAGACAACATTATCCGGGTCAATCCTGTGGCGGATCAGCCATTTGAAACCGCCCTCCGCTGTGCCCTGACCCATTTGCTCACTGGTGAGGAATGCCTGCCGCCCGCTGGAACTGATGTGGGATTGCGCTATCTGCGCGATCGCATCAATGTGCCCCGCGATATGTCGATCTACGCCGCCAAGCGATTGCGGCAGGCGCTGGAGGCAACAGCGGCACTGGTGGGCGATCGCCCGGGGCCTGCCATCCCCACCCGGCATCGGCGCGACCAAGACCCGGCGGCGTTTGCTCAGTCCGTGTGAGCACAGCCCGCCTGAGTCGAGCAAATCCTGAAGTTTATCAACGGAATAACTCATGTTTGGGCGCGGATGATGGTGAGCGGTGCTCTGGCTCCGTGTGCATTAGCCATAGCCGGACGGTTGAGGGCAAATTGGGTAAGCCAGGATAGGGCAGGTAAGCCGCGAGCGTGCCAACAAATAAAACCGCTAGCCAAGCGCGCGAAGCATCAATGCGTAGCATTTTCATGACCATCTCCGGTGATTGAGTGAACTGAGGAATGACATAAACTTCAAGCGGCATACATCGTTCCGAAAAAATGAAAAACACGGTAGGGGAGGGTTTCAAACCCTTCCGATGTTGCCGTAGGGGAGGGTTTCAAACCCTCCCGATGTTGCGGTTCTTAAGGTTCACAATCCGGATTTAGTATGAGTAGCGATCGCCTGAATGTTCAACTCGGCCTGCCATTGAGCCAAGGGTTTCTGCCAGCCAGCCTCCCACTTTGCGCAAGAGCGACTTGGCCGCTGGCCATCGCGACCTGGGCGACTCGCCGCCGAGCAGTCCGG
>JAAUTY010000088.1 GCA_012031265.1 Spirulinaceae cyanobacterium SM2_1_0
ATCAATCGCGTTTGATTGATTTCGTCCGTCTGATGATGGCAATGTGGACAGGCTACTTTTTCTTCTTCGCAATCCAGTATCAAAAATACTTCTTCACTTTCCTGAACAACGTTCTGTACACTGACTTGGGGCAAGTTGAGGAGATTGTCGAGAAAACGATTCATTGGCTTTATGTACCTAAACGTAACTTAGTATACATCCTTCACCCTAAACCCAGGAGAGCCGTGAGAATAAGATTGCGGTCGCAGCCGAGCCAAACCAAACATCTCCCCAAGTGATATGCACATCTGGCAGGAACTTGAAGATGGCGGCAAATAAAATGGTAGTGAGTAAGAAGGAGAGTAGGAAATCCAATAGTTGCGCCAGGGAATCCAAGCCAGGCATAATCGCTTGGAAAAACTCTGAAAAACCAGCAATAAATGAACTGGCGACTAGCGATACTAACAGTAGAAAACCGATACCCAAAATCATGCCGAAGGAGAGCAAGCGCTTGCGTACTAGGCTGATCAGACCCAAACCGGGCCGTTGCTCGACATTCCAGACTTTATTGAGTGAGTCCTGTAGCTGTGTTAGGACTCCTGTCGCTCCTGCGAGTAGGAGGATGATACTAATTGCCGATGCCAATAAGCTCGAGTTTTCGTCGGGACGATTCGCGCTATCGAGCACCGTGCGGACAAATTCAGCACCACTATTACCCATCAAGGATTGTACTTGGGCAACGATTTGATCGCGCACGGTTGCACTATCAAAAAAGAAACCGGCGATCGCAATCACTAAAATTAGCAATGGGGCTAGTGAAAAGACTGTGTAGTAGGCTAGTGCGGCTGCCAATCGTGAGGCTTCGTCCTCATTCCATTCACGCACCGCCGCTTTGAGTAAGCGAAAAACTTGTCGAGGACTCATGAGGGTTCTGGTAATTTGAACAACTGACTACGGAAAATGTCTAATGTTTAAAAATTTCTGATCCCTTTTGAGGTTTAGGAACCCTAGAGATATATGGCTCTACTTGTTGTGAGCAGACAGTCGGTAACATTTTGCAGCTTAACGCATAGCTTCTAACTGCGCGCTCTTTCGTAGAGCAGACTTCAGTGGGCTCGATCCTCTACCTTTAGCGCGATTTTCCGCAGTCAATCAGCATTTGTCAGTCGGCCTGTAGACTTTAGAGATGAAGTTTCTTGTCGCGCCTCAACCGGGGCAAGTCTGGCTGGTTTTGCTCTTGGGGGTCTGCGCCGTGTCTACGGGCGCAATCTTCGTGCGGGGGGCGATCGCCGCTGCCGGTCAAGGTGGCGTCCCCTTCAGCCTTTTCATCGCCGCGATGCGAATGAGCATTGCCGCGCTGGTTTTTACGCCCGCCTGGCGACAGGTGCGACGGCGATCGCCCAGCCGCCGCGCTTGGGGTTTGGCGATCGCCGCCGGTCTTGTTTTGGCTCTGCACTTCGCCGCCTGGATCAGCTCGCTCTCCTTCACCAGCATCGCTGCCTCGACTACCTTAGTCACGACCAATCCAGTGTGGGTGGCATTGCTGGCTTGGGGGTGTTGGGGCGAGCGACCACGCCGGGGGACAGCGCTGGGCATCGCGATCGCGCTCGGCGGTGGGGTATTGGTCGCCTGGGGCGGGGCCGGCGAGAGTTCGGGGAGCCAGCCGCTGCTCGGCAACTTGTTGGCGCTCATCGGTGCTTGGGGGGCGAGCCTCTATTTTTTGCTGGGGAGTGCGGCGCAGCGGCAGGGCTTGGGAGTGGGTAGCTATGCGGCGATCGCCTACTCGACAGCGGCGATCGCTCTCCTCCCCCTACCGCTGCTCTTCGGCGATGGCTACGCAGGCTACCCCAGCGCTGTCTACCTCTTTGCGGTACTGGCTGCGCTCGTCCCGCAAGTGCTCGGTCATACCAGTTGCAACTGGGCGCTCCGCTGGCTGTCACCGACGCTCGTGACCTTGGGGATTCTGTTTGAGCCAGTCAGTTCAAGTCTCCTCGGCTGGTTCTTTTTTCAGGAGGTTCCGGGTTCGCTGGTGCTAGTGGGTGCGCCGATTCTCCTGGCGGGCGTCGCGATCGCGGTGCTGAGCCAACGAGAAGCCCATTGAACCCGCCAACCACGGGCAAGCAGATGCCTGGTCACAATGCCGATAGCCATTGCAGCAAGTTGTCACGCCAGTCTGAGTCGCATCATGCTAATGCGCCTACAAATCAAAAATTTCAAAAACCTAGGGCGTGTCGTCAGTTAGAGCCGGAATCCAGACAAGGAACGGGTTTCAGCCTTAACCAACGCCATGAGAATTATGGTTCGGAACCTAACCTTGGCAAAGGTTCCAGACTCAGAACTCAAAATTCCGCGCAGCGGCACGTGGATGAGTTTTAAGTTCTCAGTTTTGAATTTTGAGTAAATTCGGCCACTCAGAAATCGAGTTTTTAACTACTGATCCTCTGTCAAAAGAGTGACTAAATCTGGTGTCTATGCCCCGCCAAGCAAACCTCTCACCTGGGTACATCCACTTTGGCGTTGCCGTTGCTCACTCTGCGAGCAGCGGCAGCCTTTTTGGGGAGAAGAGAGCTGGGGATGAGGGATATGATGCTTGGCTTCGGAGGATAGGGTTTGGTATGACCTGACTGAAATGACGCAGTCAGTAAACTGATAACCCCCGGTTTCTCGGAGAAGCCGGGGGTGGGGGGTGGGTAAAATCGCTATGCTCTGAGTCGCAGTAGAGCCGTCTCCCTAGATTTTAGGGTAAGAGATTTTTTTGTCAGGAGAAGTGCCTAATGCTGGTTGTCATTTAGACATTCTCATTGAGCCAGGCTTGGGCGATTCCACGTTCGCGATCGATCTGGCGCGGCAGGTTGGCAGGGAGTTGCGCCTGCTTTGCCAAGGCGGCGTTGAAAAGATCTACGGATTGCTGCACAATCTCGCGATCGCCCGCAAATTTCCCCTGCTCGTGCAGGATCTGCGCCTTGAGATACATCACTTCGGGATTGTCTGGCGTTTCGCTCAGGGCGCGGTTGGCGTAGACGAGGGCTTCGTCGTAGCGATCGAGGTCGCGATAGGCGATCGCAATGCCGCGATTGACCAGGTAGGACGGGGCGGCATTCGCCTCAAATTTGGCGATTGCCTGCTCCGGATTCGCAAACGGTACATTCACCGCCAGCAGCAGCTCCATGTAGCCCTCCATCAGGTTCAGCTCCGGATCGTTAGGGTCGATCGCGCGCGCTGCATTCAGGTAGCGCAGGACTTCTTGCAGCTTCGTCGCCGCGCCCACCGGCCCGCGCGTCTTGAAGGCGTGGGCACCCTCCATGAAGCTGCCGACGGCGAGGTAGAGGTTGCCGCGCAGCTCGTCGCTGGCTTTGAGCTGTTCCGCTGCGGCTCGGGTTTGTTGAGCGTAGCGGCTGAGCGCGTCCATATCACCTTGATTGAAGGCCAGCGAGGCACTCATCGCATAGACGAGTGGTTCAGTGGCCTCTTGCTCGCGGGCAACGTCGAGGTACTCGCGGGCAGCGGGGTAGTCGCCGCGTTGAAAGATCGCGTCGAAGGCGGCTTCGGTGCGATCGCCGATCGGGCGCGGGTTGCTGCTGCGGAAGGGATCACCGGCAAAAGCGGGTAGGGCAGTCAGGCCGACCGCGAGTGCACAGGTGGCGGCGAGAATGGTATGGCGGACGGCACGGATTAGAGTCTTCATAGGGATTGCAGTGACGGGGCGGCGAAATTTTTCACAGGCTAGCAGGACGCGAGCGCGCGGAGGCGAGTTCCGTGGCTCGCCTGGGGGTCGCGACCCTACTCGCCGGTTACGGACAAATTATCCACCCAGATGCGGGGGCAGAGGCCGCTCGGGGTCAGTTCTGCGTCTGGCTCGATATAGGTGATAGCGCGCAGCAGCTCACGAAAATCACCCGCGATTGTAGCGGAATCAATGCTTTGGCGATCGCCCCGATTCACCAACCAGCCATCGAAGGGTAGCGAGAACGAGCCTTGCAAGGCATTGACACCGGCGTGTAGAGCGCTGAGGTCATCGATCCAGATCACATTTTCGGCGTCCGCCAAGCTCAGCGTCTGGTCGGTAGACTGTCCGGGCTGGACGTGGAAGAAGTGCGGGCTAACTGTCACTTTAGCGCCCAGGTTGGCGTGGCCCGTCGGTTGCGCCTGCAAGCGCTTTGCCGTGCCAGTACTGTGCAAAAAGCTGCTGAGGACACCGTTTTCGATCAGCGAGATGCGGCGGGTAGGAGTGCCTTCGCCGTCAAAGGTTTCCGCCGCCACATTGTCAGCGTGGAGGGCGTCGTCAAACACCGAAAGCAGGGGACTGGCGATCGCCTGACCCAGCGAGTCTGGCGTGGACAGACTCTGACGATCGAGCACGCTCTGGGCATTGAACAGATTAGAAAACGCCCCCAGCAAGCTCAAAAATGCTTCGGCGGAAAAGACAGCGCGATATTTGCCCGACTTGATTTTTTGATAATCCAGATGGCTAATCGTCTTCTCACGCGCTTCCTGCAAGCAACCGGCGATGTCCAACTGTTGCAGCCCGCTGCTAATGCGGTAACTACCGGCACTGCGCGGCTTTTTGCCCTCTTGCTCCGTTTTGCTGTAGAGGTAGAGCGTCGCATAGGTGCGGGCCTCGGAGCGGAGCGCGCCATCACTGTTGAGGTAAAAGCGCTCGCTCGCTTGTTGCGTGAGGCCGTTGTAGGGGACGCTGGCGATCGCCGGGTGGGCGTCCAACAACTCCTTCTCCGCCGCCAGCAGCGTATCGATGAGCGTCGCGGCACTAGCGGGGGATGCAGTCGGGCGCTGAATCTCGGCTAGCGGCGCTGCGGCTTCAGGGCTGAAATCCGGCACATTTTCTTTGACCCCAAAGGCGCTCGCTTCCGCCGCCGTTTGCAGGGCTAGCTCGAGGCCACGGGGGTCAACTGCCGTGGTAGACGTGACACCGATTTGACCATTCTCATTCCAGACGCGAGCGATGACGCTGGAGCGTTGGGAAGCTTTGACCTGCTTCGGTTCACCGCGATCGACTTGCACGCTGGTGCTATCGACCGAGGAGCCGTAGACATCATATTTATGAATGCCCAATTTCTGAGCAATTTCGCCCGTGTAGCGAGCCAAGTCGGGAGCCTGAATCATCCTGTCAAATTCGGTAGCGGGTTAATCAAACTAGGCGCTCAGCCGCGCCGGTATTTGCTCGCGAGTATAACGCGACTGAGCGCTGAGCATCGCGGCGGTCAGGCCGAGGCCGTTTCGCGAGCCGCTTTCGGGGCAGCGAACAGCAGACTGCCGAGGTGCAGCAGAGCGAGCAAGACGGCACTCCCCGCCAGGACATAGCCGTGCAGGGTGTAGAGCCGCGTCACCGTCAGGGTGCTGACGCCGCTGCCGCCGATCAGCAGGGCACGCAGGAGGTTGCCGATGCCAGGGATAGCGGCAATGGTATCGAGTTCGATTTGGAAGCGCCAGAAGCCGACTTGATCCCAAGTGAGGATCGTCGCTGTCCAACTGAGGGCGATCGCATTCAACGCCAGCAAAATATTGGCAATCCAGCCCGTCAGCCAGGCGCGCTCAAAACGACGACCGAGAAAGAGAACCACCATCTGGACTAACGCCAAGCCAATCACCGCATTCCCAGCAAGATTATGCAGGCTATGCACCAGCCAGCCGAGCGGAATCTGGGTATCCAGTCGTTGCAGCGAGGCGAAGGTGCCGCCAGCGGTCGGCTCGTAGTAGATCGCCATCAGCACGCCGCTGGCAGCCGTCAAACCGATCAGGGTGAGCAGAGCAATGGCGAGCAGGGTGGCGCTGCGACGCAGGAGGATTTCGTAGTTGGGCATATTTATAGTGGATGATGAATAGGTTTTTATACCTAACCTTATACTAAATTTTCTGAAGCATTGCTGGGGCGATCGCCTGCTGATCAGCGTTCCAACCGGGTTGTAAGCACTCGATGCCAAACCAACAGCGTCCGCACTGTGTGGTCACGGCCCACGGCTTTGGGCAACCCCAAAATTGCCTGAGCATTCAGGATAGCCGTGCGGAGCGTGCCTCCCAGCGCCGCTCCAGCCAGCGCATTGCCTCGCCACACCAGAGCACCACCGAGGTACCAGCAATGATGGCGAGCCATTCGCCCCCGCTCAGGGGGACGGTGCGGAAAACTTCGCCCCCGAATTGCACAATCACAACCTGTCCAATCGCGATTGTGGCGGCGATCGCCAAGAAACCACGACTGTTGGTCAGCCTCTGAAAGGCTGATACTTGCGAACCCCAACAGCGGGCATTGAACAAATTCCAAAACTGCAAGAAAACAAATACCGCGAAGAAAATCGACAGCTCGCGCGCGTCTATGGTGTCGTTGCGGAGGAGATAAAGCAGGCAACTGCTGAGGAAACCCAGAAAAATCCCCCCCACCGTCAAAATATGCCGCACCATGTTGGGGGTAATGATGAACGCAGCGGGCGAGCGCGGCGGTTGTGTGAGGACATCGGGATTTGGCGGCTCGGTGGCTAGGGCGAGGGCCGCGAAGGTGTCCATGATCAGATTGACCCAGAGCATCTGCGTCACGGTCAGCGGCAGCGAGACGCCAATGAAGGGGCCGAGCAGCGCAATGCCCAGCGCCACGACATTGATCGTGAGCTGGAAGAGGATAAAACGCTGGATATTTTGATAGAGCGAACGGCCCCAGACCAAGGCATTAACAATGCTGTGAAAGGAGTCGTCGAGCAGGATGATGTCACTGGCTTCCTTGGCGATCGCCGTGCCGCTGCCCATCGCCAAACCGACGCGCGCTTGTTTCAGGGCGGCGGCGTCATTGGTGCCATCGCCGGTTACCGCGACCACCTCATTCTGGGCTTGTAGCAAGTTGACCAGCCGTAGCTTGTCGTCGGGAACGGCCCGGGCGAGGACTTTGAGCGATCGCGCTGCTTTAGCCGCCTCGGCATCTGGGAGCGCGCGAAATTCTTTACCAATCAACAGCTTATGTGGCTGCTGGGCATCCGCCACTTGCCAGAGTCCGACTTGGCGGGCGATTTCTTGGGCCGTAGCCGGCCCATCGCCCGTGACGATCTTGACCTGAATGCCTGCCTGCAAGCAAGTCTGGATGGCCTCGGGCACCTGCTCGCGCAGAGGATCGGCGATCACCACGCAGCCCAACCAAGTGAGATAGTGACCCATCTCGAAGCCGTCCGGCTGCATCAGATTATCGGGCAGGTCTTGATACGCCAAGGCTAAAACGCGCATTCCTCGGGCTTGATAGGCCTTGATCTGGGTCAGGAGCGGCTCGTAACTTTGCAGCGGGAAGGGGCCGTATTCGGTGAGGATGTGCGAGCAGCGTTCGAGCAAGGTTTCGGGCGCACCCTTGACGTGGAGGATCTCCTTGCCGGTGACTCCCGAAGTGCCCAACGTCGCCATAAACTTTTTTTGCGTCGAAAACGAGAGCCGAAACTTGACCGTGAAGTTTTGGCGATCAGCGAGATAGTCGCGATTTTGGGCCTGCAACCAGAGCAAGAGAGCGCCTTCCGTCGGGTTGCCCAGGCAATGTGGCTGCCCGTCACTGGTAGAGTCGAGGTCGGCAGTGCTATTAGCGGCGATCGCCTCGGCAACCAGTTGTTGGGCGAATTCGAGGTCAGCCCACTTCGCCGCCTGAAAACTGGGAAAATTCACCTCGGACACGCGCATCTGGTTCTGGGTCAGCGTACCAGTTTTGTCGGAGCAAATCACCGTCGCCGCGCCGATCGTCTCGCAAGCGTGCAAGCGACGCACCAGGTTATTGGATGCAGCCATGCGGCGCATACTGTAGGCAAGCGAGAGCGTCACGCTCATCGGTAGACCTTCGGGGACAGCGACCACCACGATCGTCACCGCCACCATGAAGTATTGCAATAGTGCCGCACCCACAGCGCTAGGGAGCCAAGGCGTGCCCGCTGGTGGCAGGCCGTGTAGTAAGTGACCGAGACCGAGACTGAGAACCAGCAAACTGCCGCTGCTAGCGAGACTGCGGAGCCAAGCCGAGGGGCTGTCGTCCGTGAGTCCCGCCGGTAGCGCCCACTGCGGCCGAAAGAAGGCGAGGCCGGTACTGACGACGGGCAACCAGATCGGTGCGATCGCCACGACCACGCTAGCGATCACCACTGCCATGACATAGATTTGCCCACCACCCAGCGCGAACTCGCCGGTCACGAAGGCGCGCAAGACCAGCGCCGCGAAGATGCTGCTAGCAAAGGAAAGACCCACTGCACCGATCAACTGGCTGAGGCGTTCGAGTTGGCGATTGAGAGGCGTTTCCTCACTAGCGTCTACCGCTGCTACGATCTTCGCCAGCTTGCCGATCTCCGTGTGGTCGCCCACCGCCGTGATTTCCAACCAGGCATTGCCCTGATCGACCAGCGTGCTGCGATAGAGGCGATCAGCGGGATAGGTGTCATCGCGCTGGGCGATCGCCGCGTCACCGCGCGCAAACTTCTGGACTGGCTCCGACTCACCCGTCAGTTTCGCCTGATCGACGAGCAGTGAGATCGCCTCCACGACCACGCCATCAGCGGGAATTTCTTCGCCCGGCTCTAAGTAAACCCAGTCACCGACGACCAGATCGCGCCGCGCCACGGTGGTATAGCTGCCATCGCGCAGGACGCGCACCTGCTCGTCGTCGTAAACCTGGTTGAGGATCTCGAAGGCACGGTTGGCGCGGTACTCATTGAGGAAGGCAATCGTGGTCGCGAGTAAAATCGCCACAATGATGCCGAGGGCTTCCGCGTACTCGTGACGGGCAATCCCCACACCTAGGGCGATCGCCGCCGCCACAATCAAAATGCGAATCACCGGATCAGCAAATTTCTCAGCAAACAAGCGCCACCAAGGTTCACGCTGCGGTGGGGTGATAACGTTGCTGCCATGCTGCTGGCGACTAGCAGTGACCTCAGCCGTGGTCAGGCCACGGGTCGGGAGGGAGGGAGATAGCGGAGTTTGGATGGGGGTAGGCATGGGCGAGAGCGCAAAGAATGGACAGTTGCCTGCCAAGGTGCGAGCCAGATTATCCTACTGGCTGAGTGACTAACAGGGAGATGATCGCAGATGCAGCGAGCGACCAACAGGAGCCTCTTATCTATCGTATCACCAGTCACATTTACGGTCAGAATGATGACTGCCTGGGGTATACTTGGCGATTCTCCGGAGGTTTCCGGCGATCACGATCCCCCCAGCCCCCCTGGAAAGGCGACCCATACATCCGTCATCTGGATTGAGGACTGGCTTGATGACCCACTGAATTTTTCAACCCTGGAGGACTTGGAAGCCCAGTCTCTCACGATTGCGGAGGGCTAAGGGGGGTCGAAGTGCAGCCGCTTAAGCTTCATCTGTCGTCGCTCTGCTGAGTGCGCAGGATTGACGGCAGCGGCGGGCGACCTCTCGTGTGCTACATTACATTTTCTTAAGTGCTCTTGCTAGACAATATTAAAAGTGTAGATACCGGGTGGTAGCCCAACTGATGAAAATTATCGTTACGAGTCTCGGGCGCACCGGCTACAAGATTTTTACCCTGCTGCGCCAACAGGGCATTGAGGTGATCGGGATTGGCGATCGCCCCCTCCCCGGTGAAAAGGGCGATGATGTCATCCTAGGCGACGCCCGCTCGGAAGCCACACTACTCGCGGCGGGGATTCGGACGGCGGATACCGTGCTGCTCACCGGCAATGACGACGCCCTCAACCTCGCCGTGCTCACCCAAGCCCGCGCTCTCAATCCGAACATTCGCATTATCAACCGCCTGTTCAACCACATTCTAGGCGAGCGCCTCGATCGCACCCTGACCAACCATGTTTCGATGAGTGTTTCGAGCCTAGCCGCTCCCATCTTCGCCTTTGCCGCTCAGGGCAATCAGGCGATTGGACAGCTTCAGCTTTTTGACCAAACTTGGCCGATTCACGAAGAAGTGATTCACGAGCGTCATCCCTGGTATGGGCGCTCACTGAGCGACCTCTGGACGAGCCGCTCGCGGATGCTGATTCACTATGCCGCCGCAGACTGCGACTGCAATTTGGTGGCGGCTGTCGTGGGTGGGCGGCAGTTAGCAGCGGGCGATCGCCTGATTGTCGGCACCAAGCCCGTTGCCCGCTACGCCCGCCAATCCCGCCTTCGCCGTCTCCTGAAAACATTATCCAGCCTGCACAAATTCCAGCGCTATGGTCGCCCTGTGGCTCTGGTCTCACTGGCACTTTTAGCAACGATCTTTCTGGCAACCCTGACCTACATCTGGGCGAACTATGACACGTCGTTGGTGGACGCGCTCTACTTCTCCGTCGGCATGATTACCGGTGCAGGCGGTCAGGAGCAAGTGGCGGAGATGGCTCCTGATAGCATCAAGGTCTTCACTACCATTATGATGGTCGTTGGCGCTGGTGTCATTGGCATCTGCTACGCGCTGATCAACGACTTCATCCTCGGCAGCCACCTGAAGCAGTTCTGGGCAGCGGCACGGGTGCCGACACGCAACCATTACATCGTCTGCGGCCTCGGCGGTGTTGGCATTCGCATTGCGGAGCAACTCTACAACCAGGGCTGTGAAACTGTGATTGTCGAGCGTGACGCCAATAACCGCTTCTTGCATGAGGCGCGATCGCTGGGGATTCCGGTGATTGTTGAGGATGCTAGTCTGGCTAGCACGCTGCGCGCTGCCAATGCCGAAACCGCCGCCGCGTTGTTAGCCGTGACGAGCGGCGACACGATCAATGTCGAAATCGCCCTCTGTGCCAAAGCTGTCCAACCACAGTTGCCAATCGTGGTTCGCAACCAAGACCCCAAGTTTTCGCTCTCGGTGCAACAGGTTTTTGGCTTCGACAATGTGCTCTGCCCCAATGAGCTGGCAACACCGGCCTTTGCGGCGGCGGCGCTCGGGGGTCGCATCCTCGGTAATGGCATGATGAATGATGTGCTCTGGGTGGCGATCGCAACGTTGATCACCCCCACCCATCCCTTCTGCCACCGGACTGTCCAGGAAGCAGCCCAGGTTGCGGATTTTGTGCCGCTGTATTTGGAAATTCAAGACTACACGGTTCACGGTTGGGAATTGCTGACCGCGCGGTTGCAACCCAATGACCGCCTGTACCTGACGATGCCCGCCACGGAACTGGCGCGACTCTGGAGTGGTAGCTCGGCACTCGAATATTCTTCCCGCCCCACAATTGACCCACCCGTGGCGTCGCCCCAGTTGGTGAAGTAGTGATCTCCCCAAAACTTCACCAACACTTGCAGCTTGCCTGGTTCTACAAGTCCGCATCCAGCAGACAAGGCAACGATCAGGATAGCCGTGATCGCCAAACTGACAAGGGCGGCGTGCCCTGTCAGCCCAAAGCTAGAATCAAGTCCAGCACTCTTCATCAACCCCGTGGTTCCGACGGCCGCCCCTTTTCAGAAAACATGCAGCTACAGCTAGCAACGGCTGCTGCCTTCTCTAAAACTTCACCAGCACCGGCAGTTCGCCTGGTTCCAGTGAGCGCGTCCAGCCGATGATGCCACTGTCTGGATAACCGCGATCGCGCAACACCGCCACACAAAATTCGGCCTGGTCACCCGGCACGCCTGCTAACAAACCGCCGGAAGTCTGTGGGTCGAACAGGAGGGGATAGAGCGGGTGGCGTTTGACCGCTGCGGCATTAGCAATGGCAACCTCAGCCTGCAAATTATCGGCCTGCAACGAGCTGACGATCCCCTGCTGCACCATCGCCTGTGCGCCGGACAGAATGGGCAAAGCCGTTAAGTCGAGGTCAGCGCCGAGCTTCGACGCCTGCAACATTTCTAGCAAGTGTCCCAGCAAGCCAAAGCCGGTGACATCGGTACAAGCAGTCGCCTGATGCTGACGCAACGCCGCCGCCGCACCTTGGTTGGAGTGCAGCATCGACTCTACCGCCGCCTCTAGCCAGCGGCCTTTTGCCCGCAAGCGCATCGCGGCAGCAAACAGCGTGCCGGTTCCCAGAGCTTTGGTCAGAATCAGCGCCTGCCCAGGTTGTAAGCCACCTTTCCGCAATAACTGGTCAGGATAACCAAAGCCATTGCAGGTGAGGCCAAACATCAGCTCCGGCCCCAGCGCCGTGTGGCCGCCGACTAGCACTGCGTAGCACTGGCGCAGCACCTCGGTGGCTCCGGCGAGCAATTGGTAGAGCAATTCTGCTTGCTGGGCGGGGGATTGTTCGGGCAGGGTGGCGATCGCCAGTGCGCTCTGCGGCTCTGCCCCCATTGCAAACAGGTCACTGAGGGCATGATTCGCGGCAATTTGGCCCAGCCGGTAGGGATCATCGACGAGAGCGGGAAAATAATCGAGCGTTTGCACGAGGGTTTGTCCTGGCGGGAGCCACAGAGCAGCGGCATCTTCTCCCGAATCCAAACCCAGGGCAATATCACCGCGTTCCGCTTGCGGCACTTCTAGTTGTAGCCGCCGCAACGCTTGCGCCAGCGTATCCGGCCCCACCTTTGCGCCACAACCGGAACAACGCATCGTCGGGGTCACTGCCTTGCCCGTCAACTGCTCCGCTAGACTACCTTCTGACTTCTGACTTCTGACTTCTGACTGCGGCATCGGCAGGGGCGACAAGTCTGTGAACTTCGCCATAAACTGCCGATCGATGCGATCTTTCCAGCGCCAGAGCCAGGCTTGGGGACCGAGAGCGAAGGGGCCGCGTGAGGCGATCGCCCGTTCATCGCCTGTACTGATCAGGATCAAAAATTCGCGCTGCGGTTGATAAGGTTCTCGGGGCAAGCCAGAGAGTGTATTGCGAAGGTTGCGGTACAGCGGCTTCCCCTGCCGAACCGCGAAGACGCCCGCTTTTGGCCGCGCGTATTGGGTCATGGTGGCGACATCGCCAGCCGCAAAAACATTGGGGTGCGAGACCGATTGCAGGGTGCTTTTGACTAAAACAAAGCCGCGTGCGTCAGTCGCGAGACCGGCTGCTGCCAGCCAGGGTGCTGCGTCCGCTTGGGTGACCCAGAAGACGCGATCGCACTCCAGTTTCCAACCCGATTCACAGACGACTCGCCGCTGATGATCTGGCCCAGCTTCCACGGCGCACACCGTTTCTTGCAGGTGCAGAATAATGCCGCGCTCTGCCAGTCCGCGCTGGACGCGGCGGCTGACGCCTGGCGAGCGTTCTGGAATCGGGCGATCGCCACGATGAATCAGGTGAATCTCGATCTGACTGGCGGGCTGTCCTGCCTGAGCATAGAGCGCCTGCAAGCGGGTCTGGGCTGCAAAGGCCAACTCTACTCCCCCTGCCCCCGCGCCGACGATCGCCAACCGCAATCGCTGCTGGGGATAGTTCACCACCTCCGCCACCAGACTCTCCCAGTAAGCGAGAAATTTGGCGATCGGTTTTACGGGGATCGCCAGCTCCTGCGCGCCGGGAACGGTGAGGCTGGCGGGGGTGCTGCCGATGTCGAGCGAGAGCCAGTCGAAGGCGATCGGGGGGCGATCGCGGCACAACACCCGCTGCTGCTCGAGGTTCAAGCCGACGGCCTCAGTGCGAATCAAGCGCGCGCCCGCGAAACGCGCTAGGGGCACTAGGTCGATGTGGCAGGCATCAAAGTCATAGAAGCCGGCAATGTAACCCGGCAGCATTCCCGAATAGGGAGTATGCACAACATCGGTCATCAGTGTTAGGCGCACACCAGGCAATGGTTTCATGCCCCAGAGCTTCAAGACCAGAGCGTGACTATGACCGCCGCCAATCAGGACGAGGTCTTGGGTGGGGGGGGTAGAGGCATACATGGCGGCTGGCAATGGGCAAGCGGTGATCAGTCGAGAGCGGCGCAGCCTGGACAGACGGGCGATCGCTGACGCCGACTCTTGCTAACCAGGGTATACGCGGCGGTGATCGTCTGCGCACCGCTAGCAAAATATCGCCTTGGTGTGGGTCGTCTGGAAGGACAAAGTTAGCGGTTACCCGCAGCGAGCAGCGCCAACAACAATGCTCAAGCCGAAAATAGATCGAGCGGGAAATACCCATAAACACCGGCGATCACCTCATCCTCGGACTGGCAGGCGACTAAAACGCCCCGATACTCGCCCGTGTAGTCGTCGATGAAAAAAGTTTGTCGCGCCGTATTGAACTTGATATAGACCGCATCGGCGGGTGGTGAGGCTTCGCTAATCTCAGCCGGTTTCGTATAGCCCAGTGCTTGCAGATATTCGTAAACCGCCTGCAAGCCTTCCAGCCAATTGGCGGCACAGACGCCGATATTTTCCGACTCGGACGCTTGGGCGATCGCCAGCAGGGCCGCCCGCAGCGCTTGACGCTCGGCATCAGACTCGACTGTGCGGGTCTCGGTACAGCTAAAACGGTCAAGGAGTTGGCGGGCTTGTTGCAGGTCAGGTTCGGGCATGGAGATTTATAGTGAGCGTCGCAATTTTGAGTGCGCGGTTGGCAACGTCGCCACGGCAGTTAATAGTCATCGTTATAGTTGCCTTCCCAATAGTTGCCTTCCCAAATCTCACCGCCCTGCGCCGTCCAGTATCGCCAATCACCGAGTGCTTGCACAGTCTCCGCCGGGGCATCAATGGGTTCGAGAGCGTTTAAGGATGCCACGAGGTCATCCTCTTCTTCATCGCTGCCCGGGTAGCGAACATAGGCGAGCATATCCTTGGCATCATCACACTCCGGGGAGTCAGCCATGCTCACGACTTCGACCAACGTGTCGTCTTGAGACCAGCGGGCCTGGAAGGGTTGGCGGAGATGGTCACACAGATACGCATACCAACTGCTGGCCAGTTCCCGGGCCGTGTAAGTGCCCGCCAAAACTTTGTCTTCCAAGCGCTGATCGCGCTCTGGGTCTCGGGTCGAGTCATCTGACATGGGCCGACTACCAATCACGAAACGGAAAATTATTCCTAGTCTCTGACTCTAAACCAAGACGTGCGCATTGAGCCGATAGGATAGGAAAGCGTAAATAATGGTTTATGGGCGATCGCCGCTCGACGCGGCTCGATTGCCGGACAGACTAGATTTTATACACTTCATTCAGAATTCCGAAAACGTCGCTATGGATCTGATCGCGCTACAAAGCCTCTTGGACAATACGGCTTTTGCCGTGCTGATGATGGCCGTGTTGGCCTACTGGAGCGGCACGGCCTTCCCCAATATTCCCTTTCTCTCCTCACTCGGGCTGGCAGGTATGGCGATCGCCAACCTCTGCCTCGCCACTCTGCTCGGGGCACGCTGGCTCGAAGCTGGCTACTTCCCGCTCAGCAATCTCTACGAATCACTCCTCTTTCTCGCTTGGGGCGTGACCGCGATTCACCTCTTTGCCGAGTGGATGAGCCGCTCACGACTAGTCGGGGCGATCGCCTCGCCCCTGGCGATGGTCATTGTCGCCTTCGCCGCGCTGACCCTCCCGGCCGATATGCAGCAGGCCGAGCCGCTCGTCCCAGCCCTGAAATCAAACTGGTTGATGATGCACGTCAGCGTCATGATGCTCAGCTATGCCACGCTGCTCGTCGGCTCGCTGCTCTCGGTCGCCTTCCTGCTGGTGACGCGCGGCCAAGCGGTGTCGCTGCGGGGCAGCTCCTTTGGCATGGGTGACCTGCGGCTGCGGTCGGCGGCGGCCGCCGAG
>JAAUTY010000089.1 GCA_012031265.1 Spirulinaceae cyanobacterium SM2_1_0
GGGTGGGGCGGGGCGGCGGCGCGGCGGCGCGACCGGGCGCGGGCGGCAAGGGCACAAAGGGTAGCAGCGAGGCCGAAGGATCAAGGCTGTAGCTATACAGCGAGGGATCGCCGGGGATGCTGGGCGGCAAATTGACTAAATCGTCGGGCAGCGCGTCATCGGCTAAGCCGAGACCTGGTTCGGGGGGCAACAGGTCAGCAAAGCTCTCATCCAGCGCGGCAAAGTCATCCGGCGTAGCAAAGTCATCTAGTTGCGGGACTTCCAGGGGGGGGAGGCGGCGTAGAGCGCTCGGCGATAGCTCCACAAGCTCAACATTACCGAGGGGAAATCCGGCCTGGCTCGCCGGTCCGACCGGGAAGGCGGGGAGCACCAGGCCCAGCGCCGCGTGCATCCCGACTGAGGCGATCGCTGCCAGAGTAGTCGGGTGCCGCAAGGTGGCAGTGACGGTAGTGAGAAAGTCAGGTTCTAACATGAGGCGCTGCGGTTAACGGACAATACTGAGGTGGAGGCGATGCGGTGAGGAGTAGCTGGGGAATTGGCCCAATTTTAGCGCGGGGCGATCGCCCTGCATCATCCTTGCCCCAACACCCGGTGATTTTCGCTCCTCGTACCCAGCCCCACCCAAGCGACTAGTACCGCTACGCGGAATTTTGAGTTCTGAGTTTTGAGTGATGAGTGCAGACAATACGGGCATCCTACGGCTCCTGAATGGGCATCTCATTGCCGCCGCCTTGTACTAGCGGCAGCCAGCTTGATAGAGGATCCAGATTCCCATCCGATAGATCGGCCCTAGGGAGAAACGGGCGGTCGGCTCAGTACGTTGTGCGCTCCTCTTCCCAGGACGCTGCTGACAGACCTCTGGCTGAGACAAAATTCTGAGCACGCGCTCACGGAGGGCAACCTGACTCTACAGTGCTTCTTCGCCAACACAGGGCTGTGACCGGGCGGTTCCCTCAGCGACTACCCCAGCCGTCCAACATTTTGTATCGCACTACCCAAACAGCTTGGGGGCGGAGCGCTAGCATAGCAAGTCACCAAGCACGCTCACCCCTCAGTCCCTTGCAGCAGATCTCTCCAACGCGCACAGCGGCGATCGCCTTTCCCGGTCAATGTTTTCGCCTCGAAAATAACCTGACCGTGATTCACCAGCACCTCCCAGCAACGCCTGTTGCCGTCGTTGATGTCTGGGTGCGCGCTGGCACCAATGCCGAGCCGGACGACTGGTATGGCATGGCGCATTTTCTCGAGCACATGATCTTCAAAGGCAGCCGACGCGTGGCTCCGGGCGAATTTGACTGGGCGATCGAGAACAGCGGCGGCCTCACCAATGCGGCCACCAGCCATGACTATGCCCATTTTTTCATCGCCACCGCCGCTCAGAATCTCAGCTCAACCCTGCCCTACTTCGCTGACATTCTGCTCGACGCGGCGATCCCGGAGGAGGAGTTTGCTCGCGAGCGCGATGTCGTGCTTGAGGAAATCCGCTCCTGCCAAGATGACCCCGACTGGCTCGGTTTCCAGGCTCTCTGTGAAACGCTCTACCAAAATGCTGATTACGGTCGCTCGATCCTGGGCACGGAGGCACAGGTCTGTCAGCGCACCCCCAACCAAATGCGCTGTTTCCATCGCACGCTCTATCAGCCCGAAAACATGACCGTGGCGATCGTCGGCGGCTTAGACCAGGAAACAGCACTGGCGCTTGTCCACAAGACTTTTAATCCCTTTGGGGTGCGCTCCGAATGCCCGCCGCGCACTCGCCATAGCCTGCAACCGCTGACTGATATTCGCCGCACCGAGCTGCGTTTGCCGCGTCTGGAGCAAGCACGCTTGCTGTTGGGCTGGCTGGCACCGGGATCGACCGATCTCGATACCGCTTGCGGCCTCGACTTACTGGCGGCGCTGTTGGCGGGCGGACGTAGTTCCCGACTGATCCGCGAACTGCGCGAGGAGCGGCGGCTGGTCTTGGACATCAGCAGCGAATTTTCTCTGCAACAGGGCGCGAGTTTACTGACGATCGCGGCCTGGCTCGAACCGCAGTATCTGGAAGTCGTCGAGGCGGCGATCGCCCAGCAATTGTCCGAACTCCACCATCACCCCGTCGCCCCGGCTGAACTGGCGCGTGCCAAACGCCAACTCTGCAATGACTACGCCTTTGCCACCGAGACCCCCGCGCAACTCGCTGGACTGTATGGGTACTACAATACGGTCGCTACCGCTGCGCAGTCGGTGCTCTATCCTGAGCGTATCCAACGCCTGCAAGCGGAGGATCTACAAGCCCTAGCCACTCAGTACCTGCACCCAGATTGTTATGCTGTGGTGACGCTGCGATCGCTCTGAGAATCTTGTGCTGAAACCTGTTGACCGTCATCCATCCTCAACCCAAGCGCCCGTCGAGCGCATAGTTTTGCCCAACGGCATCACCGTGATCACCGTCGAAAATACGGCGGCTGACATCATTGCCGCCCGTCTGTTCTGGCGGGCGGGCAGTTGCTGGGAGTCGCGATCGCAAGCCGGTCTCGCCCACCTCCTCGCCACCACCCTCACCAAAGGCACCGCCACGCGCTCAGCGCTTGAGATCGCCGAATGCGTTGAATCGGTCGGGGCAAGCCTAGGCACCGATGCAGCCACCGACTACTTCACCCTCAGCCTCAAAACCGTCACCGCTGATTTTGCGGCGCTGATGCACCTCGCGGGTGAGCTAATGCGCGCGCCCAGCTTCCCGCCCGATGAGGTCGCCCTCGAACAGCACCTCACCCTGCAAAATATCCGTGCTCAGCAAGAACGCCCCTTCAGCATTGCCTACAACCAACTGCGGGCGGCGATGTACCCCGATCATCCCTACGGCGTCCCGATCATGGGTACCGAAGCGGCCGTTGCCACCTTGACCCGCGACGATTTGCTGACCTACCACCAACAACACTTCCGACCTGACAATTTGACCGTGAGTATCGCGGGCTGCATCAAACCGGCGGCGGCTGTGGCACTCGTCACGGCGGTCTTCGGTGACTGGGCTGCGCCGCCAACCCCCCCCCTACCGCCGCAACAATCGCCGCTGGCGATCGCCCCGAGTACTCACAAGATCGCCCAAGACACCCAACAGGCGATCATCATGCTCGGCTACCTAACACCCGCCGCCACCGAAGCTGACTATGCCACCCTGAAGCTGCTCAACACCTACCTGGGCAACGGTCTATCTAGTCGCCTGTTCGTCGAGCTGCGCGAAAAACGCGGTCTCGCTTACGATGTCTCAGCCTTCTACCCGACCCGCCGCGACCCTTCGCAATTCGTCGCCTACTTGGGCACAGCTCCGGAAAATGCCGAGGTGGCGATCGCCGGTTTACAGCACGAAATCCAGCGTCTCTGCCAGATTTGCCTCCCCGATGAAGAACTGCAAGCCGCGAAAAATAAATTGCTGGGTCAATACGCCCTCGGCAAGCAGACCAATGCCGAAATTGCCCAGCTCTACGGTTGGTATGACACGATTGAGGTAGGAATCGACTTCGACCAAACCTTCCAAGCCGCGATCGCGCAGTCACCGCCGAGCAAGCCCAAGCAGCCGCTCAGCGGTATTTCACCACCGCGCCCTACCAGTCCTTCGTCGGCCCCGCCGCCAGCCTCGCAGCCCTCGCCTAGTGCCCGGCGGCGTCGGCATCAGTTTCATGACTAATACCCCACATCTCCCAACCCCTTCTCCCAAAATGGGCACAGGGGAGCTAGAGTTTAAACTTCTCTCCCAGATTGGGAAAGAGATTCGGGGTATTGGCGCAGCCTGTTTTTTAGGAACGTAGGGCTGCCGCTCTGGGATGCTCCCAACTCAGTTCCCCGCTTGCCAAAGCGCCAAGGTTTCGGAAGCCAGCCATATCCAGGTTACTGACGACACAATACAAACCGACCCGACCAAAGCCATTCAGTATAGCGGCTACCGCCAGGAAACCATCCGCAAGGCTCGTTGAGCGCCTGCTCAACGAGCCTTGCAAACCTCGCAACTACATCCTGATCCCAGAGTTGGAATACAAGACAAAATTCGACACCCCAGTCTATCCCGACAACACGGTGAAGGATGCCATTCGCCTAGAACACTGCCGGTAAGCGAGTAAAGACGAGCACGACATCCTGAATGAGGAAATTGAGAAAAAGTTTGAGAAAGGCTACCTTAACGAAAACATCCTGCTTGAAGATCCTCAAACTGCTGTGCTGATTCAGCATGAACGTGAACCGGATCAAGTCTCCATATACCCAATTTCTCTGCCGTATACTCCAGCCCAATTGATGTCCCCTTCCCTGATATCATCACACCTTTTCTTTTTCAAAAACTCATCTCCTCCTGCAGATAGACAAGAACTAAAGACAATATTGCCTCTGTGGGTAGAAGAATAACAAAATGAGTTTACATATGCTGAATGCTAAGCCCTAAGTAAAAGATGAGTTAAGAACTTGCTCGTTCTTGCTGTCGTAGATTTGTTCTGCCAGTCTAAACATTGGAGAAGCGTCCCTTTTGTAAAGTCAATAGAATTGAATTTCTAGACCCAAGGGTTAGTGATGCCAAGCAGTGACGCAATCCCTTTTTTCGATCGATTTCTACATTCTTCTTAGAGGTAAATCATGGATACAGGCAATCATGTCAATAACGTCTCAGCACAACATGAGACGGCTGAGTGGATAGAGCAGTTAGCCCGATTTGGCTATGCCGCCAAAGGAATAGTTTACGGACTGGTGGGCATTTTGGCATTCCAGGCGGCGTTCAACTGGGGTGGTAAAGTGAGTGGCTCTGAAGGCACGTTTCAGACCATCGAGAATCAACCTTTTGGTAATGTCTTACTCTTCTTAGTAGCTGTAGGGCTAATCGGGTACGTCATTTGGCGCTTTGTTCAGGCTATATACGATCCTGAGCATGATGATGATGGATTGGGTGCTTTTGCCCGCCGACTTTCCTATGTCGCCAGCGGCTTAATTTACGGTTCTTTAGCCCTGGCAGCATTTCGTATTGTTTTCAGCAATGGCTCCTCTTCAGAAGGAAATAGCTCTAGCAGTCAGCAAACAGCAACGCTACTCTCTCAGCCGTTTGGTCAGTGGCTTGTGGGGTTAGTCGGTATCGCCTCTGCTGCCTATGGTTTCTACTGTATTTATCGTGGCATTACAGTCAAGTTTCGCCGCAAGCTTAAAACTTATGAGATGAGCCTGAAGGAGGAGACCTGGGCAATTAATATTGGACGATTTGGCTTGATTGCGAAGGGTATCGTTTCAACTATTGTCGGCTATTTCTTTGTCCAGGCGGCCAGAACTTCTGACCCGAGTCAAGCGAGGACTACTGAAGGAGCACTACAGGCGATCCAACAGCAATCTTTCGGTGCAATATTGATGGGAATTGTCGCATTGGGATTGATTGCTTATGGTATTCACATGATTGTGCAAGCTCGTTATCGCCGCATCTCTCCTGCACAATGACCTCTAGATATTCAGGGTGGGCTATTACAGTATTACAGCAGGCTACTGATGGCTTGCTTTTTCTTTTCTGAGATTCTAAATACTCCTATAGAGAGACCAGAACTAAAGGCAATATTATTTCCATGGATGGAAGGATAGTAAGGTAGACTCAAATAGATTGGAGATAAGTTGAAATTTGCACATCCTTGCTTTTTTCAATTCGTTTTTATCCAATCCGAATGAGGGACTTAGTCTTATGAGGAACCGATTTTATAAAGCTGCTGGGATTTCGTTCTTGGCTTTGGGGCTAATGACCGCTCCTACCGCTCCAATCGCCATTGCACAAGATAGCCCAGCTACTGAGACTGAGAGTGCTGAGTCTGCTGAACAAGAGTTTGAAGATGCTGGTCAATCTTTGCAAAATGCAGGCGAGGAAACGGTAGATGGTCTCCAGCAAACTGGTGAAAATGTTGGAGAAGGCCTAGAAAATGCAGCTCAGGAAGCCTCAGAAGCAGCCGGTGACGCGATTCAGGCTACTGAAAATGCGGCCGAGGCGGCGGCTCAAGATGCTGAAATGGCTGCTGAAAGGGCTGAGGCGGCTGCTGCTAATGTCGCGAATGCTGTTGAAAATCGGGCCAATTGGGGATGGTTAGGTCTGCTTGGTTTGGTGGGTCTGTTTGGATTAGCTGGCAGTGGTAAAAAGCATAAGACAGTTGAGGTTCGTGATCCTTATGCAACAACTGATCACTCTAAGACCTATGTAGGTCCCAGCACTTCTGAAACGTATCCTCGGTAAGATTTGTTGGCTACCACGCGAGCCGGGAAATCTGCTGAGGATTCTCAGCAGGTTTCTCTGTAGCAGGCATTTCTATCGATGATCGGGCGACCAGTTTTCGGGGGCTAAAACACTGATGGGTGAATGGCTAGTAGAGGACGGCATCAATGGCGATGGGATGCAATCGGTCATGGATCCCCAAGCCTGTGCTTGGAACCCCAGCCTCGCCGCCCTCATCCCCAGCCCGGCTCTCCAGTCGGGAGCACGGAGCCAGAAGCCCTCTCCCAGCTTGGCTAGCGGGTTGGGTGAGGGTCTGCGATTTCTGGGGGATAGAGACCGGATTGAGTATGGGTTCGCCCCTACTGATGACCCCGGTAGGTGGTGAAGAGCAGCTCCGGAGCGATCAGGATCTCCAACTCGGCGACATTGGAAGTCGGCATTGCCTGCCGTAGGTGCTCTTCCAGCGCCATGATCTCTGCCTCGGAATGTTGTTTCATGCCCGCAGCATCGTCGTTTCAGGGAAGGTTGATGTACTGTGATCGTTTCAAAACAATCCGGCTTTATCCTACTCCTGGGCGCTGTGATTTTGGAGAAGCTGGATCAGGGTTGAATTTTTCGCTTCGCGGGCACGGTAGAGGGGGGTGCGCCGATAGCGATCGCGGGCATTCACCTCGCTGCCCGCCGTGATCAGCAACTTGGCCAATTCCGGCTGGTTGTGCTGTACGGCCGCGTGGAGCGGTGTTGTGGCTTCGCAGTTGCGGCAGCGGGCATTGACATCAGCCCCTGCGGCGATCAAGCTTTCGGCAACAGGCAGCCGACCCGTCTTCACGGCGACATGGAGGGGGGTGCCGCTGTAGGCTGTGATCGGGTCAACGGTTGCGCCTGCACCCAGGAGGGTGGTGACGACCTCGCGGCTTTGGGCAAAGTGCAGCGGGGTCAACTGCTCCTCAGTCTCGGCATTGGGCTGTGCCCCGCGCGCGAGCAGGGCTGAGACTAGCTCAAAATAGTCCTGCTCGACGGCCAAGTGTAGTGGTGTGATCCCACCATAGTCCACGGTATTGGCTCGAGCGCCGCGGGCCAGCAACTGACGCGCGATGTCAGCTTGACCAGCCCGGAGCGCGCAGTTGAGCAAGGGAATGCGATGGGTTTCGGGACGTACCCAGGTATTGGCGCGGCCGCCGCGCGCGAGATAAACCTGGGTTGCCTGGGGAGAGTTACAGACGGTGGCGGCTGTGAGGCCGAGACTGCTGGGGATTGCCCATTTGAAGGTGGCGATCGCCATCAACAGGACAATCGCCCCGGTCTGGAGCCAAGGCGGACGGCGTGACCGACGGCGTGGCCAACTGAGGAGGAACACACCGGGCAGGGCGATCGCCAAGACAATGCAAACTGCCAAGGGATGGACATAGCCGCGATTCAGTGCCAACTCCATCGCCATACCGGCGAGGAGGGTCACCATCAGGGTCGCTAGCGTCAGCGGTGCGCCCAGCTTTGCCTTCAGCCAGCGGCAGGCGCGGATGCCGGGGAGTTCTGAGACCGGATTAGGAGCCGCGAGGCCGAGGATCGTGCCGGTGCCGACGAGGGCGGTGATCGCCCCGAACAAGGCTGAACCAGCCAGTGAGAAATCTTCCAGAGCCGCTCCCAGGGCGATCGCTGCCAGCACCAAGACGCCAAACAGGCTACCCAACTGCACGGTCGGATTTCCGGCCTGGCGACCGAAAAAGAAACTGGAGACGAAGATCGCCATGCCCATCGCCAGAGGCACCGAGTTCAGGGAACCGGGCGCAAAAATTTCGATCGCCGCCGCTGTGCCCGCCCAAGCGAGGACGAAGAGCAGGGCGAGAAAATGACCCGGCCGCGCCAGTTGCACCGGCAGATTAGCTGTGGGTGCGGGAGAAGCAGCGGGGGTTGAGGTTGGCTCGTCAGGGAGGGTCGCGCTGTAGGGCACATGGAGGGTGAGGAAATTTTCTAAATAAGTCTGTGCCCCCGCGTCCCAGTCGGCCTGGGGTTGGTCGCCGAGTTCCCAGTCCAGCAACCAGACCTTGCAATGACCGTCATTGCTGCCGGAGACGACATAGCGGCTGTCGGGGCTGATGGCGATCGCATTCACCGCTGTGACATGACTCTCGAAGCAATGCAGACATTGACCGGAGGACACCTCCCAGAGTCGCAGCGTATTGTCCTCACTGCCAGAGAGGGCGTAGCGGCCGTCGGGACTGAAGCAGGCCGAGGTCACCGCGCCGCGATGACCGTGCAGGGTTCGTAAACCGCGCCCAACTCCCGTTGCCCAAAGATTCAGGGTGCTGTCCTCACTACCCGAGAGGGCATAGCGACCATCGGGACTGAAGCAAACGGTTGTAATCGCCCGCTCATGAGCCGCGACCTCGTGGAGCAGGCGACCGCTGGCAATCTCCCAGAGCTTGAGCGTGGCGCGCCGACCCGAGGCTCCCGCGTCTCCCGACAGCGCACAGCGCCCGTCGGGGCTAAAGCAGACCGCGCGCAAGGGAGCCGCATGGCCGCTCAAAATCCGCAGACAACGACCCGTCGCCACTTCCCAGAGTTTCAGGTCGCCATCATCGCCGCCCGCGAGAGCATAGTGCCCGTCGGGGCTAAAACAAGCGGCCGGTGCGCCGCCCTGGCTGTCGAAGGTGTGCAGGCAGCTGCCGCTGGCGAGATCCCAGAGCTTCAGGGAGCCACGACTGCTGCCGGAGAGGGCTTGGCGGCCGTCGGGGCTGAACTGGACGGCGTTGATCGTGCCGCGAAAGTAGCCAGACAGGGTGCGGACTTCCGGCCCCTGGGGCAAGTGCCAGAGCCGCAGCGTATTGTCGCTGCCGCCCGAGAGCAGGGTTTGGCTGTCGGCGCTGATGGCGACGGAGTTGATATAGCCCTGGTGACCCGTGAGTGTGGTGACCTCCCAGGCGGCGCGCAGGCCTTCGCGGGGCAAGCGGGTGTAAAGCTGTAGCCAAAGGTCGAGGGCGCGAGGGGCGCAGCTGAATTCGGGTTGGCGGCGGGCGGTGCGGAGGGCTTGCACGGCGATCGCGATCTCGCCCGCTTGTAGGGCAACTTGGGCGCGGTTGAGTTCCTGTTCGTAGCGATCGCGCGTCGAGAGCAGGGTTTCACTTGCCCGCACTCGATTCAGACACAGCGGCGCGAGGTAGGGCGGTTGGGGGAGTGCGACCGACCAGAGTTGCCAGCCCTCGCCGCCGACCAAGGCCTGTTGACCGTCGGGGCTGAAGGCGAGCGATCGCACCATTTGGTCTTCTGAAAATGTCCGCAGACAGCGGCCGGTCTGGAGCGCCCAGAGCTGCCAGCCGCGGCCACCCACCAGCGCGTAGCGACCGTCGGGACTGACAGCAACAGCCTGAAGCTGGCTCAGCGTGCTTTGCCAAGTGACCTGGCAGCGACCACTGCCCAGCGCCCAGAGTTTCAGCGTCCGGTCGGCGCTGCAAGTGAGACAACGGCGGCCGTCTGGCAGCAGGGCGATCGCCGTGACCTCGCGACTGTGCCCGCTGAGCCGCAGGCGACTCTGACCCGTCGCCAACTCCCAAAGCTGCGGGGGATAGTCGCGGCTGAGGCCGTAGCGTCCATCTGCGATCACCATCAGCGGTGTGCCGTCCGGACGGCATTGGTGGAGTTGTTCACCCGTGGCACGCTCGTGCAGGACGAGTCCAGCCGGCTGCTTGGTCAGGCAAAATCGCTCGTCAGCACTGTAGCGCGCATTGCTGTCAGTGACGGGTATGAGCGCGCGACCGGAACGAGGTCGGGGCGATCGCGCCGGGCGCGCCGCGCGCCGCGTCTGCGCCATCTGGCTAGCGCGCGCCGCTGCCGCCCCTGATCTAATCACCAAAAAATCGCCCAAATCGAGACTATCTAGCTCCTCGGCCGCGTCCGGCTCCGGGGGCGGCTCCCAAGGCATTTGTAGGTCAAAGCTGGCGAGACACTGGCCCGTCCGCAGGCTCCAGAGCGTCAGGCTGAGGTCGCTGGTGGCGATCGCATAGCGGTTACCGGGAGCGATCACCACGTGCCGAATGCCGGCCTTTTCCTGCCCGCCGAAGGCATGATATTGATTGGTTTGCAAGTCCCAGACCGTCAGCATCCCATCGTGGCGACCGGCAAGGGCATAGCGACCGTCAGGGCTAAAGCAGACGGTATTGATCTGGCGATTGTCACCCTGGCAGTGACTGAGCAGCCGTTGCGCCTCGGGCAGGCGGGCGTGGGCGCGGGCGAGTGCGGCTTCGGCTTCGAGGCTTGGGGGGGTGATTTGTTCGAGCTGGGCGATCGCCGCCACACAATCATCCCGCTCGAGATGGACGAGACCCAGCAAGTAGTCGTGGCGATGGCTGTGGCTGGCTGTCTGGGATTTCTCCAGCTCATGGATCAAGGTCAGATCGCTAATCCGCGCGCTTCGCCAGAGCCAGAGACCGCAATTGTAGGTCGATTCTGCATGGTGTGGCTGGCGCTGATGTGCTTGTCGCCAGAGCTGGCGGGCTTCGTCGGGTTTGCCGAGATCCAGGAGGGAGAGGGCGCGATTGTTGAGGGTATCGGCCGGGTCAGGATGGGCTTGGGGCGGACGGCGGGGGTAGCGATCGCCCGTGACCTCGGCATAAATTTGCACCAACTGTCCGGCGACATCGTGCAAGCTGTAGGGACGGCGATCGGGATCGAGCTGGAGACAGGCACGCAGCAGGTTGACCACTGGGGTTGGCATCGCCGGTCGGTTACTAGCGAGCGGCGTTTGTAAATATTGCTCTAACGCCTGCGCCCCCTGAGAACCGGCTGACCAAGTGCGATCGCCCTGAAACAACTCCAAGACGGTCAGCGCCCAGCTCCAAAGATCGCTGCGTCGCGTCAGGGTGCGCCGCTGCAACTGCTCCGGCGCACAGTAGGCGGGGGTCAGCGCGCCGTCTCCCGGTGCTTGCAGCGTCAGGTCGCGAATGGCGTCTAACTCTAGGCTCGCCAGCCCTGACGGTGGCTCGCTGACGACCGCAGCATCTGCCGGGTGAAACTTGGCGCTGGCGAGACCGAAGTCGGTAACCTTGACCGTACCTTGCGGCGTCAGCAAGACATTGGCGGGTTTGACATCCTGATGAATCAACCCCTGCTCGTGGGCGTAGTCCAGTCCCCAGGCAAACTGGATGCTGATGTCTAGAATGCGCTTCAGGGCGGGCGGCGTGCCATCGTGGTAGAGGCGACCGGTTTGCAGCCAGTCTTTGAGACTGCCACCCGCAACGTATTCGGCAAAGATCAACGGCACGCCCTGCCAGCGGCGCACGTAGTAGCAATGGGTGATGTGGGGGTGCAGGCCGAGGTTGACCCAGGTTTCTGCTTCGCGCTCGCAGCGATCGCGGTTCGCTGCATTGGCAAACAATCCTGGCTTAGGAACTTTGATCGCCAAGTCAATCTGCCAGTCCTGATGCCTTGCCCCATAGACAGTGCCAAAGCCACCTTCACCGAGGAGACTCGTAATTTCATAGCGGTCAAGGACAACCTCACCCACCCGCCAGCGATCACCGACCCCGACTTGCATACACCTCTGAATGACTGAGAGTGTTCTGTGCCTGACATTAAGCTCTCATCTTAGCAAGCGGCCTACGCTTGAGTGAGTGCGGTGCGAGCGAATTGCCGCAGTCTCTGATTAACCCCACTAAAATCCCGCCACACACAACAGAGTGAGGGCGATCGCCAGCCAAAGTAATAAATTCACCCGCAGCAGCACCAGAGCGCGCTGGATGATCGCCCCGCTCAAGGGTTGCAACGGCTCGCCCAACAGCGGCTTGATTTTCACGACGCCCTGATACAGATTCTCACCCCCCAACTGCACTCCTAGCGCCGCCGCGTAGGCACACTCGCTCCAGCCGGAATTCGGACTCGGATCGCGGCGGGCATCGCGCCAGCACCACTGCCAGACGCGGCCGGGGCGGCCGGACAGCAGGGCAATGCTGGCGACCGTGAGGCGGCAGGGCAGCCAGGTGAGAATATCTTCCAAGCGAGCGCTGCACCAACCCAGCTCAGTGTAGGGCGATCGCCGGTAGCCGACCATCGAGTCCAAGGTGCTAGCGGCCTTGTAACCCAGGGCGAGGGGCACACTGCCAATCGGCAGGAAAGCACCGAGGCTGGCATAAAACAGCGGCGCGGTCGCCCCATCGGTAGCATTTTCCGCCACCGTTTCCAGGACAGCCCGCAAAATTTCCGCCTCGGACAACTGGGCGGTGTCGCGGCCGACATAGCGACTGAGGCGAGCGCGGGCCCTCTGCAAATTTCCCGCTTGCAGCGGCTGCCAGACCTCCCAGGCCGCCCGCCGCAAACTGCGCCCCGCCAGGCAACTGGCGAGCAAGATGGCGGCACAGGCCTGCCCGAGCCAGGGATGAACCTGTCCACTCAGCCAGACGAGCCAGCCGCCCGCCAGACTGCTGCCCAGAATGGTGCTGACGGTGAGCACGATCCCGGCGAGGCGGCGCGACCGGGGTGTGGTGAATCGCGACAAGGCCCAGCCGGTGTAGCGGCTGATATAAGCACCGATGAACTGGACGGGATGCGGCCAACCCCAGGGATCGCCGAGCAGCCAGTCTAGGACAGTGGCGATCGCCAGCACCAGCGCGGCCTGAGCGTGCGTTGGCAAAGTCGGCGCTAACGCTGGCAAGATCGGCATGGTAGCAAAATGGACAGGAGCGGCTGCCACACTCACTAACGCTGGCTGCTGGGAAACTTCTCGAACATACTCTTATTGTCTATTGTCAACAGTCGCGGTGCTCCGAGGCAATGCCTGCCCGCGCCACTGTGCTTCTCAAAAGCTCTAGATCGCTGCAATCTTTCTTCATCGAGACTGCCATGACAGCCCCAACCTATAACCTGATGCTGCGCCAGGCGCAACTGCGCGATCGCCCGGAACCCGTGGATATTGGCATCGAAGCCGGTCGCATCGCGGCGATCGCCCCGCGCCTGCCCCAGACGGGCCAACAGGAAATTGATGCCGCTGGGCAACTGGTCTCGCCGCCATTTGTGGAATCTCACATCCATCTTGACAGCGCGCTCACGGCAGGCGAGCCGCGCTGGAATGAGAGTGGCACCCTATTTGAGGGCATCCAGATTTGGGGCGAGCGCAAGCAACATTTAACGCTGGAAGATGTGAAAGCGCGGGCGATCGCCACCCTGAAACTCCAGGCGCAACAAGGCGTGCTCTATGTCCGCAGCCACGCCGATGTCAGCGAACCGGATCTCATCGCCCTCAAGGGATTGCTGGAAGTCCGCGAGGCGGTGCGCGACTGGCTGACGCTGCAAGTCGTCGCCTTTCCCCAAGACGGCCTCTACAGCCAGCCGCATAATGATGCGCTGCTGGAAGAGGCGCTGAAGCTGGGGGCCGATGTCGTCGGCGGCATTCCCCACTACGAACTCACTCGCGAAGACGGCGTTCGCTCCGTGGCGCGCATTTTCGACCTCGCGGATCGCTACGACCGCCTCATCGACATTCACTGCGACGAAATCGATGACGAACAATCGCGTTTCCTGGAAGTCATGGCGGCGGCAGCGATTCGCCGCGACAATGGCGCGCGGGTCACTGCCAGCCACACCACCGCCTTCGGGTCGTATAACAACGCCTATGCTTATAAACTCATGGGCTTTTTGCAGCGATCGCGCCTCAACTTCATCGCCAACCCGCTGATCAACATCACCCTCCAAGGCCGCACCGACACCTACCCCAAACGGCGCGGGGTGACCCGAGTCAAGGAACTCTGGCAGGCGGGTCTGAATGTCAGCCTCGGCCACGATTGCGTGCAAGATCCCTGGTATCGCTTCGGCACGGGCAATATGCTCGATGTCGCCCATATGGCGGTGCATGTCTGCCAGATGACCGGCGGTGCCGAGACGGAGGCCTGCTTCGACATGGTGACGCACCAGGGCGCGCAGACGCTGCACTGTGCCTCGGATTATGCGATCGCCGTCGGCAACCCCGCCAATCTCATCCTGCTCGATGCCAGCGACGCTCACGAGGCGATTCGGCGGCGTTCGGCAGTGCGGGCGGTCGTTTCCCGGGGCAAGCGGCTGACGCAAACCGTCCCGGCGCGGACGGATTGGTTAGGATGAAGGGCGGAGCAAAGCTCACGGCATGATGATCATCTCTCCGTGATTGATCGAGCCGGACATCGGCCCCTCGATGACTCGATGAAGATTGCTTCAGTCTCTGCCGCTGGAATTAGATCTGGATCGCGGGGGACTGCACCGATGGGAGATGTGGCGATCGCCATCCACCACGCAAGCTGATGAGATAATTCCAAAACAGACAGATGGCACTCAGCCTGTACGATTCGGAATCAAACCGTGATGTTTGCTGCCCGCCGCGACCCCATTTTTTGGTAACTTTTCTCGCATGACTGCTATTCGCGTTGTCCTCGTCGAAGACCACGACCTCAGCCGGATCGGACTCAGCGCTGCCCTGAAGCGCTGCGACGACATCGAAGTCGTGGGGGAGGCGGCTGATGGTCATCAGGGACTGCAAATTTTGCAAGTGAGCAAGCCGGATGTGGCGATCGTGGACATCGGTTTGCCCGACATCGATGGCATCGAGTTGACCCAGCGCCTGCGCAAGACAGAAGAACTGAACGCGACACGGGTGCTGATTTTGACCATGCACAACGGCGAAGATTCGGTGTTGGCAGCCTTCGCGGCAGGGGCAGATTCCTATAGCCTCAAAAATGCCAGCCTCGATAATCTCGTCCAGGCGGTGCGCCTCACCGCCGAGGGGGGAGCCTGGATTGACCCCGCGATCGCCCGAGTTGTGCTCCAGCAGGCGCGAACCATCGAGGACGATGCCCGCGATGTCGCCGCGATGATCGCGATCAAATCCATCCAACCCGACGAGCAAGAAATGTTGCAAATCTGCTCGCTGACCGAGCGTGAACTGGATGTGCTGGAACTGATCGTCGGTGGCTGTAGCAACGCGGCGATCGCCGAGCGACTGCACATCACTGTCGGCACGGTCAAAACCCACGTCCGCAGCATCCTCAGCAAACTCTGCGCTGAAGACCGCACCCAGGCAGCAGTACGCGCCCTGCGCTCTGGCTTGGTGGACTAGCCTGGATTATTCACGACAATTTTGGGAAATCCCTGAAAGCCTTTCAGGACAATAGGCTTGGCGATCAGTTCAAAAAACGGTAGTCCCTAACGAGTAAGGATACAAAGCTAATACAGTAGGGGGATGCAAGGCTCTGAGGTATCACGATAAGGTCGATCCGTGTTGTGATAGAAGCTTATCAATGTCTAGCCCTGTTCTACGTTGCCCCACCTGCGAGTCATGCAACGTCGTCAAGAATG
>JAAUTY010000033.1 GCA_012031265.1 Spirulinaceae cyanobacterium SM2_1_0
CACCACCGCCGTGCGCCGCCCGGCTTTGTCGTACTCGTACCGCGTCACCTGCCCCTTGGCATCCTTTGCCTCAATGAGGCGGCCTGCTGCGTCGTAGCGGTAGTGCGTGTGCTGCTCTGCGCTAGCGATGGTTTTGACTGCTGCGGTTGGGCGATCGCACGTCTCAGGCAACTCAGTGTTTCGTGATGGCGATGTGCCACAAACTCATCGATCAGCCAAACTGAGAATTGCTGGTTGCCGAGGCGTGCCTCCCTAGGTGATACGATTTTTTGTATTCTGGATATTTGCGCTCGATTTAGCTTGCAGAGAGAGTCATGGCAGCCACGCTGATGTTCAACGCCTTGCGCGAGGCGACCGATGAAGAAATGGCGCGCGACCAGACCGTATTTGTGCTGGGCGAAGATGTCGGTCACTACGGCGGCTCGTACAAGGTCACCAAGGATCTGTACAAGAAATATGGTGAACTACGCCTCCTCGATACCCCGATTGCCGAGAACAGCTTCACGGGCATGGCGGTCGGTGCCGCGATGACTGGTCTGCGGCCGATCGTCGAAGGCATGAACATGGGCTTCCTCTTGCTGGCGTTCAATCAAATTGCCAACAACGCCGGAATGCTGCGCTACACCTCCGGGGGAAATTTCAAAATCCCGCTGGTGATCCGTGGGCCGGGGGGCGTCGGCCGCCAACTGGGAGCCGAGCACTCGCAGCGTCTTGAGGCCTATTTCCACGCCGTACCGGGTCTGAAAATCGTCGCCTGCTCGACCGCTTACAATGCCAAAGGCCTGCTCAAAGCGGCGATTCGCGATGACAATCCCGTCCTCTTTTTCGAGCACGTCCTGCTCTACAACCTCAAGGATGAGCTGCCGACTCACGAATATATCTGCCCGCTGGACAAAGCGGAGCTAGTCCGTCCCGGTCAAGATGTCACGCTGCTCACCTACTCGCGGATGCGCCACCATTGCCTCCAGGCGCTAAAGGAAATTGAGCGTGACGGCTACGATCCGGAGATCATCGACCTGATCTCGCTGAAGCCGATCGACATGGTGGCGATCGCCGAGTCCGTGCGCAAAACCCACCACGTCATCATTGTGGAGGAGTGTATGAAAACGGGCGGTATCGGTGCGGAGCTGAGTGCGCTGATCCATGAACAACTCTTTGATGAACTAGATGCTCCGGTGATTCGCCTCTCGTCACAAGACATTCCCACCCCCTACAATGGGACGCTGGAGTATCACACAATCGTACAGCCGCCGCAGATTGCGGAGGCGGTTCGCAAGCTGATGTCGCGCCAGCTCTAGGCTGCCGCCGTTCTGAGACTATGCAAAAACAGCGCTCAATCTTTATCGCCATTCTGGTGCTGACGGCTATGGCGATCGCCGTCCTGATCAACTTCCCTCTCAACCAGGGCCTGGACCTCAAAGGTGGCTCGCGCCTGACCCTCGAAGTGCGACCGACTGAGGAAGTCTCCGAGATCACGCTCAACAATATCAATGACGTGCGGGAGGTCATCCTCAACCGCATCGATAGCCTCGGCGTCGCAGAGCCTGTCGTGCAAACGGTGGGAACGACCCAACTGGTGGTGCAACTGCCCGGCGTCAGCGACCCGGAGCAAGCCGAGCGGATTTTGGGGGGGACGGCTCAGCTTGACTTCCGCACCCAGCGGCCAGGAACCGAGCGCGAGTTTGGGCCGCTCTTTCGAGAACACGAGCTGGCGCAGGTAGAGATGAATGTCCTGCGGGATGAGGAGTCGCCCGACCCCGAGGCGATCGCCAATCTACAAGTACGAATCCAGGAACTCAACGAAGAGATCGCGACACTCTTCGATTCTAGTGAACTGACAGGAACCTACCTCCGCGATGCCCAAGCCGCCCCCTCCGCAACGGGTAACCGCGATCTCTGGGAGGTCATCCTCTACTTCAACGCCGAGGGCGGCGACCTCTTTGCCGAGCTGACGAGCAGCGTCGCGGGGACGGGCCGCAGCCTTGGTATTTTCCTGGACGATGAGCTGTTGAGCGCCCCGGGTGTCGATGCTCAGTATGCCTCGACGGGCATTACTGGCGGTAGTGCCTCGATTTCCGGCGATTTTGACTTAGAAACCGCTTTCAACCTCGCCGTACAGTTACGCGGCGGCGCGCTGCCCTTCCCGGTAGAAGTCGTCGAAAACCGCACCGTTGGAGCAACCCTGGGACGCGACAGCGTCAACCGTAGCATTGCTGCGGGTCTGTCGGGTCTCGCCCTCGTGCTCATCTTCATGGTTGTCTACTACCGCTTACCGGGTGTGATTGCCGATGTAGCGCTGGTGATCTACACCCTACTCACCCTCGCCTGCTACGCGCTGCTCGGCGTCACCCTGACCCTGCCGGGGATTGCCGGTTTCATTCTCAGCATCGGCATGGCAGTGGATGCCAATGTACTGATCTTTGAACGCACTCGCGAAGAATTGCGGGCGGGCAAGACCCTCTATCGCTCCGTGGAGTCTGGATTTTACCGCGCCTTCTCCAGTATTCTCGACAGCAATGTGACCACCCTGATTGCCTGCGCGGCCCTGTTCTGGTTTGGCTCCGGTCTGGTCAAGGGCTTCGCGCTCACCCTGGCGATCGGCGTTGGGGTCAGTATGTTCACGGCGATTACCTGTAGTCGCACGCTGATGCTGATCGTGGTGCTGGGGCTGCCGGGGGTGCGCCAGAAGCCGGAGCTGTTTTGCCCCAATCTCACCCCGGCGAAACCTTGAGCGTGATCGTCGCCCAGGGCCTCCCCTTGCTTCCTCAAGCACGCGCTCGATCCTTTTGAAACCTGAACTCTGGCAACGCTATGAAACTGAACGTAATCAAATGGCGCGGGCTTTGGTGGGCGATTTCGGCGAGCTTGCTGGTCATGAGCGCGATCGCCATCGGTCTCTCGCTCGTACAGTTCAATGCGCCGATTCGCTCCGGTCTCGATTTTATCGGCGGTACCCGTCTGCAACTCGCGCTGACCTGTGCAGCCGCAGAAACCTGCACCCCCGAACAAGCGATCGATGTGGCGCAAGTTCGTGACCTGCTCGCTGATCAAGGCCTGTCCGGCAGCTCGATTCAGGTCGTCGAGGACTACACACTCTCGGTTCGCACCCAGACACTAGATGTCGATAAACGCACGGAGCTACAGAACCTGCTGTCTGAGGAGTTGGGCGAATTTGACCCCCAGCTAACGCAGATCGATACCGTCGGCCCGACCATCGGCCAAGAGTTATTTACAGCTGGTTTGCTGGCGCTGATTATTTCCTTCTTTGGCATCATCGTCTACTTGAGCTTCCGCTTCCAGTTCGACTACGCGGTCTTCGCCATCCTGGCGCTGTTCCATGATGTGGCGATCACTGCTGGCATCTTTGCGATTTTGGGTTTGACCACGGGCAATGAGATCGACAGCCTCTTTTTGGTCGCACTGCTGACGATCATCGGTTTCTCAGTCAACGATACCGTGGTCATCTACGACCGGATTCGGGAAACCAATGCCAATCGCGAGCCTGGGGTCGATTTCGATGACATTGTTGACCAAGCCGTGAATCAAACCCTGACGCGCTCGATCAACACCAGTGTCACGACGACGCTGCCGCTGATCGCTATTTTCCTGTTCGGTGGCGACACGCTGAAGTTCTTTGCCCTGGCGTTGATCGTTGGTTTCATCCTCGGCGCTTATTCCAGCATCTTCATTGCCAGCACCCTACTCGCCAAGTGGCGCGAGCGTCAGGAGATGAGTCGCGGGGTCGCGATCGCCACTGACCCCTCGATCGATGAAGCCTCGTAGCCCGATTGCTGCACTGAAACCGGATCGAAGTCGATGGGAGTGCCGATGTCCAAGCCGCAAGCGACCGCCAGCGATCGCCGCCCCGAGACCCTCAGCCCGCCCTTGCGCCAACTGCATGAAATCTCGGTCTACCAGCGTTGGCTCTGGGTCGGCTGTTGCTGGCTCTTACTCGCTCCCTTTGCCCTCTGGACTTTGCGCGAAGGCATTGCTTTAGCCTTTGCCTACTTCACTTGGTCAGCCGTGTACTACCACTTGGCAACCCACTTCTGGGCGACCATCAGCCTAGCGCTTTGCATCGGCAGCACCACCGCCGTCTTGGTCTGGCAGAGTCGTAATATCCTCTTCGGTCTCTCGCGTCAGGATCTCCGCCGCCTCGAGCGTCAGCGTGATCGCCTCCAGCGCCTGGGTCGCCGTCATCCGCTCTGGCATTGGGTTGAAAAAGGCGATCGCGCCTGAGTATTTCCCCTCACACTGGGGTGAGCTACGCCCAGATTTCTGTTGCCCCATCTATTTTGAGACGCAATCATCATGACTGCCACCTATGGCGATGAAGCGATTCGCCGCGCCGCTGAGCAACCACTCGAATGTTGGCCAAATCCAGCTGGCGATCGCGACTACCTCATTCATCTCGAGCATCCCGAATTTACAGCGCTCTGCCCCCGCTCGGGCTATCCCGACTTCGGCACCATCGTCATTGACTACTGCCCAGATACCTGGGTGGTCGAACTCAAAGCCTTCAAGCTCTACATCAACTCCTTTCGCAACCAGCGCCTCAGCCACGAAGCCGCCATCAATGGCATTGCCGATCGGTTGATGCAGGACGTACAACCCAAAGCACTGCGCGCGATTGGCGATTTTTCCCGGCGCGGGAACGTCAAAACCGTGATCACCGTCTGTCTGGGCAACCGTTGGGATTTTCCTGATTACCGACCGCTGCTGCTGTAAGTCAATAGCAGTTCGGACAGTTTTCACCCCGTCGGAGTCACTGGCTGACCTCAATCTGCTTCAGCCGTTTAGCGGATTGACAGGCGGCATTATGGTTAGAACTCTCAAGCCATTCGAGACCGTCGCTTCGAGGCTAACACTTGATTTCACAGGGCTTCATTGCCCTGGGGGGTTGCACCCCCAGGGGGAGATTTGCTAGTATTTTGTGAGACTAGTGTGAAGTGCCTCCGTAGATTCAGTGAACTTTATGTGAAGTATTCAGCAATTTCGCGGGCTTTCCGTAATTTGACTGATTAATATTGAGGTAGGCGGTAAGCCGTTGTTACTGAGCACTGTTGACACGGCTGGCTTACGTTGGTTTGGCTCTTGCCAATTGAGGACGTTCACGATTTCCTGGGTAGCTATGACGAAGACGTGGAATTTTGACAGCAAAATGTACACCCGCAAAGAGATGCTCGACTGTATTACGCATCTCCAAACTGACCTCGGCATCCTCAGCCCCAGTGATGGTCGGGCTTTGGTGGCGGCGGTCGAGAGTGGTGCCATCCCGCTGCGCGAGGCGTGCAATTTGTTGAACAACGCCATTGAGATGAACCAAGTGGCTGCAAACTAAGTTCAGTGGATGCGCCGCTTGCGGATCGATGCGTCTCCGTAGCGATCGCCTCTTCGTGTTGCCGATGTTGCTGTCAGCCGCTCCCGTCGCGTCGGTTGCCTCCGGCTTCGCCCGCACGCCTTAAGGGGCGGATTCTCTTCATTTCGACCCGGCCCAGTCGCGATCGCGAAGCTAGCCCTCGAGTCAGGCGCAAAACCCCTAGGCACTCAGCCTCTTAGTCACCAGCACTAATCCCGACCCATTGCTGAGGCTGGGATCAAACCCTCGCCCCGTTTCCTTGGCTTGACCGACGCCATACTGAGGCAACGCACGTGCTACCGTAATCTATTGGTGATTGACTCATCGCACAACATTTTCGGAAAGGGACACCATGACGATTCTGGATGCGCGCGGGCGCTTGTTTGGCAAACTCAGCCTCTTGGATCTGGGTGCTGCCTTAGTGATTGCCTTGGCGATTATCGGCATCTTCTTTTTCCCCGGCACGACCGGCTCCATTGCTCAGGTTAATCAAGAGAATCAGGTCATTGAGTTCGACGCGATCGTGCGCGGTCTCAGCGTCCGTGACCCTGACGCGCTCCTCCGTGAATTCGAGGCTGCTGGCACCACGAATATTGTGATCCGCAACCAACCTGCTGGTTCGGTCGAGATCAGAGCGGTCACGCCGCTCGCACGACAGATCATCGTGCCGCAGCCGGATGGCAGTGTGGCTGTTCTGCCCGACCCCCGTACCTATGCTGATGTGCTCAGCACCGACATGATCTTGACTTTGGCGGGTCAGGCTCAGATGACGCCCGATGGTGCAGTACTCAGCGGCAACAAAATCAAGATTGGCACGCCGCTGGAATTGGAAGGCAGCGACTATCGCTTCAATGCCAGTACGATTGATGTGCGCTTGGTTGAAGAGTAGCCCGCTCAGGTCATGAATGCTGTGCCCAAGTCGGCAAACCCGTACTCGCGATCGCGGCTTTCCCGCCCACCTGCTCAGCCGCTGCAAGCTAAGATTAGAGCAAAGCTTTGCTAAACAAGGTTGTCAGCTTGGCTAGGAGGGTTCAAAGCTCATGACTGAAGAATTCAAAACCGTCGGTCTCCTCGCGGCGCTGAGTGCGCTGCTAATTGCGGCTAGCTACTGGCTCCTGGGGGGGTGGAGTGGGGCGCTGTTTGGCATTGTGCTGGCGGCGGTGACGAATCTTGGCGCTTGGTATTACTCCGATCGCATCGCCCTAGCCGCCTATCGAGCGCAGCCAGTGAGCGATCGCGATGCCCCCGGCCTGCACCAAATGGTCACCCGCCTCAGCCAGCGGGCGGGTCTCCCTAAACCGGCTGTTTATATCGTGCCCACCGCCGCCCCCAATGCCTTTGCGACCGGCCGCGACCCCCAACACGCTGCCGTCGCCGTTACCCAGGGGTTACTGGAAATGTTGCCCGCCGACGAACTCGAGGGCGTCCTCGCTCACGAACTCAGCCACGTCGCCAACCGCGACACGCTGACTCAGGCTGTCGCCGCGACGATTGCCGGAGCGATCTCGTTTCTTGCCAACATCGCTTGGTGGTTTGGGAGCGCTGACGACGACGGCCCGAATCCCTTGGCGCTATTCCTGATGATGCTGTTTGCCCCGATCGCAGCGGCTGTGATCCAAATGGGAATCTCGCGCACCCGCGAGTTTGCCGCCGATGCTGGGGCAGCAGAGTTGACCGGTAACCCCCAAGCACTCGCACGAGCACTGCGCCGTTTGGAAGCCGGGAGCCGCCGGATGCGAATGCAAGCCAACCCAGCCTTCGAGCCATTGCTGATCACCAACAATTTGTCAGGCCGCTTGCTGTCAGGGCTGTTCTCAACTCATCCCCCAACAGACGCGCGCGTGCAGCGGCTGCTGGCGATGACCAATCGGCTGCCTTGAGGTTAGGGAGCGGCAACTGTGGCACGACATAGCGCTGGACGGTCAGTCGGCAGCAGTATAGCGGGGTGAAACGTAGCTCTGCATGACGCGACCGGCTTGGCAGAGATACGGGGCGTAGCGGCGACCAATTTGGCTGTCCTCCGCATCGTCATCGGGGGCGATCGCATCAATACCGATCCCATTGCGCCCCTTCTCCTGTCCGGAGCTGTGGATGTATTTCCCGTCGCCCAGATAGAGCGCGACATGGTTAATACGGTGCGTCTCCCGAAAGAAAATGAGATCGCCGCTTTGCAGGGCATCGAAGCCGATCGGGGCGAGAAAGTCGGCTTGCTGATAAGAGTCACGCGGCAGCCAAATCCCCGCCGCTGCGAAGGCGGCTTGCATCAAGCCCGAGCAATCATAATCAGGCGCAACGGTGCCGCCCCAGCGATACTGGTGCGGCACTTGCATGGCGGCGCGCATGAAGGCGATTACATGCGGCAGACGCGCGACAATCTCGGCCCGCTGGATGTACTGAGGCTGATACGCTTGGCGAGCCGGGAGCAACTGGTCGAGCTGAGGACGCGGCAGCCAGGCGATGTAGTCATCCTCGCAGAGCTGCACCTGGATTGCATTCTCCTCCTCTGCAAGCAAACGCAAGTGGCGACCTGCCGCCGCTTGGGTGGCGAGACCGTTCGCTGCTGGCGAGGTGTAGAGATCGAGATGAATTTGGCAGCAGTATTCGCGGGCAAACAAAGGTAGATAGTGGATACAGGGCAATCACTGGGGGAACAGCAGCAACGACTGGAGGATCCAGACGCTGACCGCGCCGCTATTGTAGCAAGAGCCGGGATTGGCTCAGTTCCCCTATAACTCACCCAACTCACCGCGGGGAGCGAGGCGGCGACTGACAACGAAGCCAATCGGTCGCTCCAGCGGCACCATACGTTGCGCTTTGACGGCATCGGCACGACTGGCTGAGAGGTCAGCCAAGACGATACTGAGGGCAAAGGTGCAAAAGATGCTAAGGCAGAGGTTGCAGGTAAAGGGTTTCATCACAGTGGAGATCCATCCTGGTTCAGCGGCACAGTTCACGCAAGGAAACTGTCGGCCACTGACAAACCCTCGGCTGCTCACGCAGCCACCCCCACCAGAATTCCGGGGGGATCGTAGCAATGTGACTCTCAGCCCATGCCGCCGAAGCAATCACCGTTCGTCACACCGTCACGAATTTGCATCACTGACCTACCGCTAGAACTATTGTGGCTGATGGGTCTAGTCAAGTGGCAGGGCAATTCTGCTGAACTTGCGCGGCTGAAGGTCACGCTGTGCGTCCACAAATACTAGTAATTGCAAGTGCTACTGTCATATAGTCAACCATTACTGGAATGGCGTCACCTCGACACTGCCGTCCTTGCGCAGCACGACTTCAAATTGGCCGAGGGGTTCTTGGGGCACGACGGTTTCATCACCGATGCCCGCCGCCTCGGGGGTGAGCAATTCTGGCAGGGGTGTTTCTGAATCCAGCTCGAAGGTGGCCGCATTTTGGGGATCATAGTCGGCGATCGCGCCCGCCTCGGTCACCCCAACGCGATACACCAGCTCCTCGCTGAGGAGATCGGGATTGGCTTGCCAGCGTTCGCTCAAGGTTTCTGCCAGTGCCTCACCGAGTGCCGCCAGGGTTTCCGGGTCATCGATTTCAGGCCCTAGCGTCGGCGTGCCCTGATAGCCAGCCCAGGGGTTAATCTGCAATACACCGTTATCGGTGAAAACGACTTTGAATTCGGCGATCGCCTCGGGCGGCGCATCTTGCGTGGGTTGAAAGACCAGTTCTGGTAGCGGTGTCTGGTCGTCAACCACTGCTGAAGTACCTTCCACAGGTTCGTAGGCGAGGATCGCGCCATCTCGCCCGACTGAAACCCGGTAGATCAAATCCTGACTGACTTCAGCCCGATCTTGCCAGGTATCCTCCAACTGGCGGCGCGTGTAGCGCTGGATAAAGTCCAGCTCGGTAGGATCAACAATTTGCTGCGCTCCAGCAATGACATCCGCCAGTTCTGCGGCCGAGAGCGCGGGGCCGCTGGGGGGCGCATCAGATTCTGAGGCTTCTGATTCCGGGGTGCTCTCGTCGTCGTCGTCGTCTTCACTCGTTGCGTTCTCGGTCTGGCTCGCCGTCTCACCCAGGCGGCGTTCGGGGGCTTCGATCGGGCCGGGAACTGGGACAAGGAAAATTGCCAGAGCGGCGATCGCCAAACTCCCCGCTCCGACCAGAAACGGGGCAGAGCGCTGCACCACGGGCACATCCGCCTGACGGTAACGGCGACTCGCCGGAGCCAATTGCAGCGTCAACTCCGGCAGCGTGCGGGTGTCGGCAAAAAACTGGTCAATCGCCTCAACGAGATCGAACAGTTGTACCGTCGTCAGGTCAATTTGGATTGGCGCGATCGCCTCGCCATCAGCTGGTTTGGGGTAGCAGCGGAGGTGGTGCAAGTCGCGACTCTCTGACCGGATAAGTTGCACCGCTTCACCGTCCGGCTTCACGGGCATGGGGTGACGGACACCACTGAGAAATTCCTGAGCGTAGGCGCTGACAGCCTGAGCAAGATTTTCCAACAGTGCCTTGCCGCCACTAAGACGCTGCTCACGGCCCGCAAAACTGCACTCAACATGGAAAACCATTGACACGATAGGGCGGGTGAGATCGCTATCGGCGACGACCTCCGCCGCCAAGCCTTCGAGCAGGAGACGGCAGTTGGGCAAGCTGTACTGACGCTTGATATTCATGCCACTTCTCCATCGAACAGGCTGATCCAGAAACGCTGCATTCCGGCTGTGCCTGTGCAAAACAGCAGTTGTCCGAGCAGTTCGAGGGCGAGCGTATTCAGCTCAGGCTCATGGCTCAAGTAGAAGGCGACCTTAGCGCGGCGCAGGTTCATGCGGCTGCGAAAATGAGCGCGGAAGCGCTCCAGATATTCCGAGAGGCGAAAGTGTTGCTCAATCGGCAAGCCCTTCTCCTGCACTTGCTGTTTAGCGAGTAACAGTTGGCGAATCAGGATCGTCAGTTGGCGGGCGCGATAGCTAGCGATGATTGCCAGCGCCTTGGCTTGGCGGATCGTCAGCGAGTTGCGGGTGTAGGAGCGCCGCCAGGGATTGGTGCAGCGCAAGCGCCAGAGCGTGACGCGATTGTCAATGACGCTGTTGAGATCCAGCTCACGAGCGGTAGCCAGCATATACTCCGATCCCCCCAGCTCCAAGGCTTCAATGGCTAGCAAAATCAGATCAAGCCGTTGCTGGATGCGCGGTGAGCACTCGGCTGGCACTGGCGTTGGATCGGGCAAAGCGTCCAGGATCAACGGTTGCGGATGGCTGGGCGGATTGGAATCAGGAGACACGCTCGCGGACAGATTCATGCTAACTTGCTTGGAGAATGGGCAAGGGCTTGCTGAGACTGACACCAAGCCGGACTGACCCCTGTTGCAGGCACTCAACCTCGGCAACTCAGCATAGCAGCAACGGTCGCTAACCGCCCAGTATTTAACCGAGAAACTCTCACACGCAATCACCGGGCAGTTGTTGCACGGTAACCGATTTCTAACTTCCTAGTGTACTATCCTTTATGCTATTCCTTGAGTCGTGCACGGGTGATCGCGGCGATCGCTGGCCTGTGTCCTCAGTCCTATTGCCGCTGCCGCCATGGACATCAAAGCACTGATTCGCGACATTCCCGATTTTCCCAAACCAGGCATCGTTTTCCGGGACATTACCACCCTATTGCGTGATTCCACAGCGCTGCGCTATACCATCGATTTGCTCTGTGAGCAGGTCGCTGCTGCTGACCTGAAACCTGACTATGTAGTGGGCATGGAGTCGCGCGGGTTCATCTTCGGCCCGGCGCTCGCCTATCAGCTCGATGCCGGGTTCGTACCGGTGCGTAAGCCGGGTAAGCTGCCAGCCGCTGTTCATAGTGTCGAATATGAGCTGGAGTATGGTAGCGATCGCCTGGAACTCCATCAGGACGCCCTGGAGCCGGGCAGCCGCGTCACAATTGTGGATGATTTGATCGCGACCGGCGGGACGGCAAAAGCGGCGGCGGATCTCGTCGAGCGTAGTGGCGCTGAACTGCTGGGTTTCAGTTTCATTATTGAGCTGAAAGCCCTGAACGGCCGTCAACAGCTCCCGGAGCGTCCGGTGCTCTCGTTGATTGAGTATTGAAGCCGGATCGCCGCAATTGCTCCAGCAGCGATCGCCTTGGCTCCGCCCCCCCGCGCCTTTCAACATCCCTATCCTGAACTGCAAATCTCCTCATGACTACCCGGGTATCCCAACGGCAGCGCCGTTTCCATCGACGCCTCGCTCAATGGTGGGCTTATCTGGCGAACGATACCGTCGCCTACGTTTTTAAACGGATCTTGCAAGCACTGGTGACGCTGTGGCTCGCTTCAGCACTCAGCTTTTTCATCATCCAGCTTGCCCCCGGCAACTACCTCAATACCTTGCAACAGAATCCCCAGATTTCGCAGGAGTATCTGGCGGATCTCGCACAGCGCTTTGGTCTCGCTGAAGAACCCTTATCGCCACTGGAGGTGACATCTTGGTCGGCGTTTTGGGCCGCGTGGATGCCGTGGTTGCAGTGGGTTACACAAAGCTACGGACGCTGGCTGGTGCAGGTGGTGACGCGCTTGGATTTTGGCGAAAGCTTTGTTTATTCCCGCTCCGTTGCTTCGTTGATTCGTGAGCGGTTGAGTGCCACGCTGATGCTGGCCATGCTATCGATTGTGGTGACTTGGGCGATCGCCCTACCCCTCGGTGTCATCAGCGCCGTCCGCCAAAATCAACCAGCCGATCGCCTGCTGCGCGCCATCAGCTATATCGGGCAAGGCTTTCCCAGTTTCGTCACGGCGCTACTCCTGCTCTTCGTCGCCCAAAATCTCTCGCCGCTCCTACCAGTCGGCGGCTTAACCAGCATCAACCACCCCAATTTCTCGCTGCCGGGTAAAGTCCTCGATATTCTCTGGCACCTCCTGCTGCCGACAATCGCCCTCAGCATGACCAGTTTCGCGGGCTTGCAGCGGATTGTACGCGGCTCAATGCTGGATGTCCTGCGCCAAGACTACATCCAAACTGCCCGCGCTAAGGGCTTGCCCGAAAATCGCGTCATTTACGTCCACGCCTTACGCAATGCCGTCAACCCGCTGATCACAATCCTCGGCTTTGAATTTGCCAGCCTGCTCAGCGGCTCCTTCATTGCCGAGTATTTTTTCAACCTCCCCGGTTTGGGCCGCCTGATTCTACAGGCGGTGCAAGCCCAGGACATCTATCTGGTTATGGCGAGTCTGATGATGGGCGCCACGATGCTGATCGCGGGCAACCTCCTCGCCGATCTGCTGCTAAAGGTGGTCGATCCGCGCATCCAACTGAGCCGTGCCAACTGAATCCGCCGCCTGAAAATCTGCTAGGGTAGGCATCGCCGCCGTTTCAGTCCGCGGCGCTCGTGAGCTATGTCCCTTGTTGCCTCCGTCATTGTTCCCGGTACGACTGCGAATCTCGGCCCCGGCTTTGATTGCTTAGGGGCGGCGTTGAGCCTGTACAACCAATTCAGCTTTGCGCTACACGATGATGCCGACCCACCCGCACTGAAAATCACGACGATCGGGTCGCAGGCGAGCAAAGTCAGTACGGGTGAGGACAATCTGGTCTATCAAGCTTTTGTCGCTTGCTGCCGCCACCTCAAACAGCAGGTGCCGCCGGTCGAGATTACCATTCGCCTCGGCGTACCGTTGGCACGGGGCTTGGCAGCTCAGCCACAGCGATTATTGGCGGTCTCGCGGGTGCGAATCAGTTGGCTGGGACGCCGCTCTCGACTCGCGAGCTGATGAAGCTGGCGATCGCCCTCGAAGGGCATCCCGACAATGTTGTGCCAGCGCTGCTCGGCGGCTGTCGTCTGGCGGTGACCACGGCCACTGAGCAGGGTCAAGACTGGCAGGTTTGTGAAATCCCCTGGCATAACACGCTAGTTCCAGTCGTGGCGGTTCCCAACTTCACCCTCTCTACCGAGCAGGCTCGCTCTGTTCTGCCGCTCGAAATCAGTCACGCCGATGCCGTCTTCAGCGCGGCACGCTTGGGTCTGCTGCTGCGTGGCTTGGATAGCGGCAACCGCGACTGGCTCGCCCTGGCATTGGATGACAAGCTGCATCAACCCTATCGTCAATTGTTAATTCCTGGTTATGAGGCGGTGCGGGCGGCGGCGATCGCCGCCGGTGCGGTGGGAGCGGTGATCAGTGGCGCAGGGCCGACCCTACTTGCCTTGACCAATCAGGTACAGGCCGATGCCGTCGCGGCGGCGATGGTGGATGCCTGGCATCCCTTCGGGGTGACCGCCCAAGCGCGTGTCCTCTACCTCGATCGCAACGGCTTCCGGAGCAGCCGCGAGCAACGGCGCTGAAGGCAAGTTAGGGGTGGAACCACGAGGGTGACCGTATCGTCCCTAGGACACAAATGAGCAGAATTGCGGTCGCACGATCAGCCAAGGCAGCCCTATTCTAGTGAAGGCAGCTTGGTTGATTCAGTTGCCTGAAAGCCAGGCACTACAAGCAGTTGGGCGCGGCGGTGACCGTGGCAGAGCCATGGTTGATGGCGAGCGCCTGCTCACTGGCTGCATCCGACCAAACTACCCTTTGCCAACCCTGCGTTTGGGAGACTTGTCACAATGTTTGAACGCCATCAACTCGCCCAACTCGGCTTGGGAACCGCCCTCTTAGCGGGCAGCTTCGCCGCCCCAGCGAGTGCTTTCATGCTCAATAGCACTACAGGCACCTGGAGCAATGTCCAAGGTGGCGCGAATATCCAATTCGTCACCGTTGGCGACGAAAGCCAGGTGCGCTGGGGTGAGGCTGCCACCACCGCTGGTTCCAGTGGTCTCGGCTTTACCGGCGTTGGTGCGCTGGACTTTGCCGCCGAGACCGTATTCCAGATTGGTACGCTGCGCCACTTCAACAACCCTATTTTTGGAGGAACAGCGGCGGCAGCCGTTGATCTAAGCCTTAATCTTGATTTTGCGGATCTGGGACTAAAAAGCTTCGACTTTACCCTCACCATCGATGAGACCCCCAACTCGGGAACCTGTACTTACTTCAGCGTCACGCCCTGCGCGGACAAAATCGCCTGGACGAATAGCCTGGCGGCGCAAACGTTCCAGGTTGACGGGGTGGACTATACCCTAGAACTACTCGGTGTTCGTGAGAGCCTCAGCGGCAGCTTGCTGGCAAACTTCATCTCTCAAGAAGGCGGCACGAGCGCCGCGTTCCTGGTCGCTAGGCTGACCGACGTGACACCCGCACCGCCCAACTCGATTCCTGAGCCGGGATTGTTGCTTGGCTTGGGCGCGATCACCACCTTCGTGGTCACCCACCGCCGCCCGTCAAGTTAGAGACTCACCATCGACTCGGAATCGGCGATCGCCCCCGCCTGCATCTCAGCGGGCGGTGCTCCAGCATCATCACCGAGGTAAATGCTGCGGATGTCAGCCGGGAGATTATCAGCAAGTTGCGCGTAGCCGCGTTCGAGGGCTTCCTGCACCTGAGCAGGTGAGATCGTATCACCCTCAGCCTGCAAGTAAGCCGCGATGCGAGTCGGACTCCAGTGGAAGGTCTGCGCCATGACCACCGCGACCCGCACTACTGGCGGCAGGAGTTCGAGCGCCTGTTCAAGGTAGCACCACAGCGGCGGCGCGGCAGCTTGGAGCGAGTAGCCAATCGACTCCACCGGGGGCAACTGAGCCTGATTGATGCACAGAGCCGTCATGTTAATCAGCCAGTTCTGAAACGAGGCCGGATCCCCCTCGTTGCCCCGAAGCTCCAAGCCCCGCATCTCGTAGTAAATGTGTCGCCACGCCAGCGCGAAGAGGTATTCGGCTTGCACAGGCGAGGGGGCAGAGTGACCAATCAGGGTGTAGACGATCGGACTGTAGCGACAAAAAATGGCGGTGAAATACTTGCCCTGCTCGGGACATTGCTGAAATAACTTCAGCAACTCGCGATCACTGTGGCGAAACAGCGACTTGATCAGGGGGTGATTGCACTCGGAAAAACGCGGCGTTTGCACAGTTCCTGGCCCAAATCTCTCTCAGTATTGCAGCATTAGCCCCGATGACCGGCTAGCGACGCTCGCCATGCGAGGCACAGCAACCACCGCCGCCCAAAAGCTGACATTCTGAGCTAGCCTAAAATTATGGCGTGCTCGTGAACTTGTCGCTATTCTACGGTGATCATGGCGATCACGATCACCAAGCTGCCCCCATCATACTCAAACCCCATCTCGCAATCCCGGCTCTGATGCTGCCTGTTATGTCCGCCTTCCATCTTTTATCTGCCTCCACCACGCTGGGAGCGTTTTTGCCGCCCCTAGACAGCCTCCTCTCCACCCAGGGCATTATGATCGCCCTCCTGGTTGCCTATGCGGTGGCGATGTGGATGTTTTTGACCAGCGCGCCCAAGGTACACACGGTCATGGTGTCAGACTTGCAGATTGCCAAGGAGTTCTACGAAGGCTTGCTCAATTTGCCCGTCGCTGACGTGCCGCTGCATTATTACTATAACTACGAGCAGACCCTGGGAACCGCCGGGATCGATCCGCTCTATATGTCCGCCTCCCCTGCACCCCGCAGCACCAGCCAATACAGCAGCGGCTCCGAAGGACTCTGGTATCAGCTCAAGAAAAATGTCCAAGTCCACATCATTTCCGGAGCTAGCTACGGACGCAAAAACCGCCATCGCCACGTTTGTTTTGACCGCGACTGCCTGGAGAGCCTGTTGCTGCGTGTGCAATCGCGTCGCCTCCGCTTCAAAGTCCGCAGCAAGCGGCCGCTGAACTTTTTGGTCAAAGACCTCGATGAGCGCATCATTGAATTAGCGGAAGTAACCAATTGAGCGCTAGGGGTGTTGTCCGTCTAAAAGCCGGCATCCAGACCGGGTGAGGATTTCATCCCTGGTCAATGCCATCAACATCATCGCTCAGAACTCAATATTGGCAAGGGTTTCCGGGAAAATTGCCGATAGGCTTTAGCACAACCAGTTGATGTTCGTGGAATCATAGCAGCCAATGCAAGAATTAGCCACTTTTGGTGCGGGTTGTTTCTGGGGCGTCGAAGCGGCCTTTCAACAGCAGCCCGGCGTGCTCCGCACCGCCGTCGGCTACATGGGCGGACACTTTGCCAACCCGTGTTATTTGGATGTGCTCGCCCGGATTACCGGTCACGCCGAGGTTGTGCAGTTGACCTTTGAGCCAACGCAAGTCAGCTATGCCACGCTGCTGGCTAGATTCTGGCAGATCCACGATCCGACCTCGTTGAACCGCCAAGGGGCTGATCGCGGTGAGCAATATCGCTCGATCATTTTCTATCACTCACCGGCTCAGGCCGAGACAGCACGGCGATCGCGCCTGGCGCGTGACCAATCCGGCGACTACGACCGCCCGATCGTCACACCGATCACGCCAGCCTCAACCTTCTACCGCGCCAGCGAAGAGCATCAGCAGTATTTTGCCAAGCAAGCTCGCGCCCGCTCGGCACCCCCAGACGCTGCCCGCGAGCTACCCCAAAAAACGCTATCGTAAAGACTTGGCGCGTTTTCAGAGCGCCTAGTCTGCCCTTCGCTGAATGCCACCCTGCTAGTTATGTTTGATGCTCTCGCCGATCGCCTAGACGACGCCTGGAAGAAGCTGCGCGGTCAAGACAAAATCTCGGACAGCAATGTCAAAGAAGCGCTGAAAGAAGTGCGGCGCGCGCTGCTGTCAGCCGATGTCAATCTGCAAGTCGTCAAAAACTTCATCAGTGAAGTTGAGCAAAAAGCGCTGGGAGCCGATGTCATCGCTGGCGTCAACCCATCGCAGCAGTTTGTCAAAATCGTCTACGACGAGCTGGTCAGCGTCATGGGCGAGACCAACGCGCCGCTGGCTCAGGCGGAGACCGCCCCCACTGTCATTCTCATGGCGGGGCTACAGGGCACGGGTAAAACCACAGCGACCGCCAAGCTAGCGCTCTATCTCCGCAAGCAAGAGCGCAGTGCGCTGATGGTGGCGACCGACGTGTATCGTCCGGCAGCCATTGACCAGTTGCAGACCCTGGGTCAACAAATTGACGTGCCCGTGTTCGAACTCGGCACGGATGCTGATCCGGTGGAAATCGCCCGCCAAGGGGTCGAGCGCGCGCGGGAATTGGGGGTCGATACGGTCATCATCGATACGGCGGGTCGCTTGCAGATCGACCCGGAGATGATGGGCGAACTGGCCCGGATCAAGGAAACCGTGCAGCCTGACGATACGCTGCTAGTCGTGGACGCGATGACCGGTCAGGAAGCCGCGACGCTGACCCACACCTTTCACGAACAAATTGGCATCACGGGGGCGATCCTCACCAAGCTCGATGGGGACAGTCGTGGCGGTGCGGCGCTGTCGGTGCGGCGCGTTTCGGGGCAGCCGATCAAGTTTGTCGGCGTTGGTGAGAAGGTCGAAGCCCTGCAACCCTTCTATCCCGACCGCATGGCGTCGCGCATCCTCAACATGGGCGACGTGCTGACGCTGGTGGAGAAGGCGCAAGAAGAAATCGACATGGCGGATGCCGCCGAGATGCAGGCGAAGTTGTTGGAGGCGCGCTTCGATTTCAACGATTTCCTCAAACAGATGCGTTTGCTGAAAACGATGGGATCGCTGGGCAGCATCATGAAAATGATCCCCGGTATGGGCAAGTTGAGCAATACGGATCTCGAAAAAGGTGAGGGCCAACTCAAGCGCACCGAAGCAATGATCAATTCTATGACCAAGGCGGAGCGCGCTGACCCCGACCTGCTCGCCAAGTCGCCTAGCCGCCGCCAGCGAATTGCTAAAGGTTCGGGTCACACCGCGGCTGATGTCTCGAAGCTGATCACCGATTTTACGCGGATGCGGGGCATGATGCAGCAGATGGGTCAGGGTGGTGGGATGCCCGGAATGCCCGGTATGGGCGGCGGGATGCCGGGGATGCCGGGGATGGGCGGCGGGATGCCGGGGATGCCGGGGATGGGCGGTGGGATGCCGCGCCCGGGGTTTCGCAATGCGGGCGGCGGCAAGAAGAAGGGCAGCAAGAAGAAGAAAAAGAAGAAAGGCTTTGGCGATCTGTAAGCTGGTGGTTAATGATTCAATGAAGGGCACGCGTTTTCTCTGCTGGCGATCGCCCGCTCCCAGCCTTGCACGGAATTGAAGGTTATGACGGCTATTGCCATTGATTTTGGAACCAGTAACACGGTAGTCAGTATCCTGGAGCCAGACACGCAGGCACCCCGGGCGCTCCGGCTCGGCTCGCTGTCACGCCTGTTCAAACTCAAGGCGGCTTCAGGGGCGACGCTGGAAATCCCGGTAGTGCCCAGTCTGGTCTATGTCAAAAGCCCGGAGGAATTGATCTTGGGGCAGGAGGTGCGATCGCAACGCTTGGGCCTCATCGATCCCAACCGCCTCTTCAAGGGCTTTAAACGCGAACTGGCGGCCGACTTCCAGATGCCGCCCCGCCAGCTCGACGGCCGCACCTATACAGCTGCCTCGATCGCCGAAGCCTTTCTCCACGGCATCTGGGCGGAAGTGCGCCAGCAGGGTGTTGTCCCGACACAGTTGATCTTTACGCTCCCCGTCGGCGCATTTGAGCGCTATCTGGACTGGTTTCGTAGCGTCGCGGAGCATTTAGGCGTTGAGCGGGTGCGGTTCGTGGACGAATCGACGGCGGCCGCCCTCGGCTACGGTGTGCAACAGCCACAGACGCGAGTGCTCGCCATCGACTTTGGCGGCGGGACGCTCGATTTGAGCCTGGTGCGCGTGGCCGAAGTGGACGAACCCAGCGGCACCCTCTGCGGCCAGGCGATCGCCAAAACCGATGCCTACATCGGCGGTGAGGATGCTGATATTTGGATTGTCGAAGATCGGCTGCGCGCCCTGGGGTATGCGCGCGACAGCTTGACCGCCGCCAGTTGGCAGCAACTGCTCGAACTGGCTGAGCGCTTGAAAATCCGGCTCTCTAGCCAGCCGGAGGCGACTGAAACCTGGCTGGATGATGAAACTTTCACCACCCATGAGCTACACCTCAACCGCGATCGCCTGGAAGAATTACTCGAACGCAACCAGTTTCTCCTCCAATTACGCGAGGCGATTGAGGAAGTCCTGGAAATTGCCCGCCAAAAAGGGGTCGAAGCCAGCCAGATCGAGCAGGTTTTACTCGTCGGCGGCAGTTGCCTGATTCCCGCCGTCCAGCAGGCAGTAGTGGACTATTTCGGAGCGGCGCGGGTCAAGCTGGGTAAGCCCTTTGAAGCCACGGCGGCCGGTGCCCTCGCCCTAACACAACTCAGCGGCCTCGAAGACCGCCTGCGCCACAGCTACGCGATCCGACTCTGGGATGCCAATGAGCGCCAGCCCGCCTTCAAGCCACTGTTCCCCAAGGGAACCAAATATCCCTGTCGCCTCGAAGAGCCGATTATCCTGCAAGTGGCGAATGAGGGCCAGCGTGAGATTCGCCTTGATGTCGGTGAACTGGCGGACTTGTTGCAAACCGAAGCCAACTTCAGCAGCGATGGCAAGCTGGGCGGCAAGCGCTTCTATCGCCGCGCTGACTTCCGCTCCCTGGGTGCACACCGCCGCGAAGCTTGCATTGCCAGGCTCGATCCACCGGGGGAGTTGGGGCGCGATCGCCTCAAGGTCAATTTCGAGGTCAACGACCAACGGGTGCTCCTCGCCACGGTCGAGGATCTGCTAGCGGGGCAAACCTTGGTGGAGCAGGGGGCGATCGCCAAGCTCCGCTAGCCCGCCACTCTAGCACGACCGCAGCATCCCACCCATAGCGTGGTTAACGTGAGAAGGATAGTCCGCCTCTAGACAAACGTGGACGCTTTACAGCGAGTCTTGGCTGTACAGCGCCTGGTGCATAGGGTTGGTTGATGGCAGGAAAAGCAAAGTTCCCATGGTTGCTGTTGGGTCTCGCGGGGTGCAATTCGACATCCGACTCGCTAGCCTGCGCTCTCGCGCTTGCCCGGCACTGCTGCTCGTGCCCGCTCCTGATGGCGATCGCGCACCTGCCCCAGCTCGTCCTCGTTCGTCGCCGGAGCCGCCAATAGCCGCTCATTGATCTGTGCCAAAAACCAATCCCTGGTGCGCTCGTCCTGTACGGGTACGTGCGCTAGCGCCTCATCTACCCAGCGCTCCACTGTCTCAATTTGCTCTTGGTCAATCCAGACCATCTTGGTCACCTCACTGCCATCTGGTCGCGTCACCGCGATCCGCTTCGCCTCAAAACCGTCGGCTCGAGCGGTATTCACTGCGTGTAGTGCCTCCAAATTTCGAAACCGCCGCGCCAGATCGCTCAGCGTCAGCTCAAAGCGATCGGCATCCATATCTGTCCAGGACTCGGCTGGCTTGTCTGCCACTACCATCACCAGCGCCGCCAGCCAGTCGCGATCGGTGGCGATTTCATCTACCGCCGCCACTAAAAACCGCTTCAACGCTGGTTCCAAACATGACCCAACTAAATAACTTGACCGCACCCGCAAGTTCTCGCGCAATTTACCTTCAGCCTGCTGTACCCTGAAGGCGGCGTGCAACTGCTGCTGGCAGTCCATCAGGAGCTGTTCGTAGGCATTTTGTAACTCTTGCAGGTGTTTGACCAAGCGCGATCGCAATGCTTGCACTGGCTCGACATCATCGCTGGCTCCCACTTGGATCGGCTCCAACTCGCAGGCTAGGGGCAGCGAGACAAACAGCAGTTTGTCTGGCTCCTGCGCCTTTTGTAGCTCCTGCAATATGGCCTGAGCGCGATCGCTCACCCGCCGTGTCTGCCGCGTAAACTTTGGCAGCTTCTTCACGAAGCCAAACAGCGGCTTCGCCACCATCAGTAGCGAGGCATTGCGGACGCCTGGTGGTGCTTGAGCTTGGGGTGACACCAAGATCGCCTGCAACTCATTGAAAACATTCAACCGCAACCCTGTCAGCTCAAATGACTTCACCGAAAAACGTGCTGGGTCTTTTACCAACAGCTCAAAATGCTCCGGCCCCAACACTGGAATAAACGTGCCGTCCTTGTAAATGCCGACATCGGCTGCATGGTAGAGCAATATCGCTGCTAGCAGCACCGGCAGCGCTCCGGGCTTCAGGCCGTAGGGGGGCTGGCTCAGCTCGTCGTAGAGGTCGCCGAGCGATCGCTGCTCGGCTCGCGCTGCCAGACAAAACGTCTCGATCGCCTGCCAGGTTGTCGCCAGCCCTGACCCAGCGCGCGGTGGATAAAATCCCCAGTGATCGCTTTCAAGACGGTGAATGCCAGTCGCCTCAAGCAGCGAATAATACATCGCCACCTCTGGGCCGTAGCCCGTCAGCCCCAAGCGCGGTTGCGCTGACGCTGCTAGCATGGCTTCCAGCAGCAAGCGTCGCGCTTTTGCTCCTTGAGTGGTTAGCTTGCGACGGTTGATCAGCTCATTGTCCAAGCGCATCCCTTGGGCGTAGGCGCGATCGCAAACATCCGAGAGCAGTGACCGAAATCCCTTCGCTGAGCGCACCGCCACCCGTTTGCCTTCGGCCCAGCAGGCATTACGCGCGCCCGACCAGTCATAGGCCGCCAGCAACGCATCGTTGAGTCGGCCTTCAGCCGCGGCAAGGCGGTGGCGTACCTCCTGCCGTGCCACACCATCCGCCGCCAACTCCGGTGCCTGCTTTTGGATCTGTTGCAAGGCGCGTAGCTCGCGGGCATCGTGGCGCAATTGCTCGGTCATCGTTGTTGTCACCACCAAGAGCGATCGCCCGTCCGCCGTCCACACCGGCACCTCGCTCGGCGGCTCCGGGTCGAGCCAGTAGATGATCACGCCGTCATAGTCCGCCGAGGCACAGCGTAGCTTTGACCAAGCGATTCGCCCGTCGCCGTAGCGCTGCTCAAAGTAGCGCAGATTGCCGGTCTCGCTGTAGTGGCGCTGGGCGACCAGGGGCTTCAAGGGTCGGGCGGTTGCTAAAGCATCCGCGAGGGGGCCGCGATCGCTCGCCACCCTTTCTGCCACTGCCGCTTCCACATCAAAATCCGACCCCTGCCACAAGCGCAGTTCGTCCGCCGCGCCGCGATAGGTGACAATCCCCTTGCCCCGCAGCTCGCGGATCAAATCGAGCCAGCGCTCATAGGCGGCGCTGTCGTCGGGGGTATCGCAGAGCGACAGCGCCACCAGCTCCGGTGTGGCTCGGATTGAGCCTAGCGTGGTCGCCAGGTTCAGGACGCCGATCGTCTTCAACAGCTTCAGCCAGTCGGGATCGCGATCCACGGCATCTTGAATTAAGCTCTGCACCTCCACCCAGCGCTGATAGTGCAGGCGCGAAGATAGTCCCAAACCCGTATTGGTGAAGTAGTCATAGATATGGTGCGGTTGCAGCGTCGGCAGTCCTTTAGCCCCTGTCGCCTGCAAAAAGGCTTGGAAGCCAAATGGCTCGTCACCCGTCAGAAACGCGAACAACGACCGATCATTCTGGGCGTAGCGCGTGCAGAGCTGTGGCAACACTAATGCCGATATAGGATGCAATGGGTAAACACGCGCCAGTTGCTCCGGTTCGATCGCGACCGAGTCCGCCAGCGCCGCTGACCACTGTTGCGCCCGCGCGTCAATCTCCTTGAGTAATGGTTCGGCTTGGCGGCGGTCAATCGCCTGCCCAATCAGCCGCATGACCTGGCTCGATGATTCCCGAAAGGGGATGTCCTCAAAGCGTCCCTGCACCTTCGTCCACTCGTTTTGAATGGTGGCGTTGAGGCGATCGCCGTAGCCCGCAAACGATTGGTGTAGCAGTCCCAGGAAGTAAATCTGATGTTGGCCGGTTTGCTTCAGCTCGGCAATCTGTTGCAGGAGATAGAGATCGCTCTGCTCAGGCGCTTGGGCGGCAAACTCGAGGCTCTTGCCCAGCTCGTCCACTATCAGCAGCACATTGGTTTTTGCCAACTTGGGGAGGAGCTTGAGAGCTTTGATCACTTGGCGATCGCTCTTGCTCCCGTCGCCATCCGCCGCTTCGAGCAGTAGATCGAGCAAATCGCTGACCATCTCTTGCCGTTCGTGGGGTAACCAAAAGGAAGTCAAGCCATTGAACAAAGCCCGCGCGAGCGTCTGACCAATCGGCTCTCGCGCTCCCGTTGCCACCGCTCGTACAAAGCCTTGGGGCGGGATGAGCTTACGAATCGCCTCCACCTCAGCCGACTGCTCGCCAAAGGTGTCGCCGGCAATCTGCCAAGCCGTCTGGTGCAATGGGTCGGTGGCGGGTGCAGCCAGAGCGGTGAGATAGTGTGCCAGTGCCGATTTGCCTGTGCCATACGTCCCGGTCAGCGTCCAGGCGCGCGTGCCACGCGACGCCGAGGCGGCGGTCAGTACCCGCAGCAATACTGCTGAAGCTTGTTCAGTGGGCACGTAGCCTCTGAGTGCCTGAGGATTGCCCAGATCACGCTCCAGATTCACCGACCGCAGGTAGTGGCGTTGCAACGAAAAATAGGCCGATAGCGAGCGTTGCCGGAGCCGGTTCTGTAGGAACGGATCGCCCATCGACTGATCCTCTCTAGCAGTCTGCATAATATGATTCTAGGATCGCGTCGGCTAGACCGCGCGGATCGTCCGTTGCAAAGCTGAATTGCAGTTTACCAGCCGTTTCAACGAGTGATAGTTCCGGCCAATCATGGGCGATCGCCACCAATGCTTGACAGAGCGCTGACTCGGTGAGCTTGAAAACGAGACCCGGACTCCCGGCCGCGAATAACAGCTTGCTGGCCGGAATCGTGCGCCCACTAACATTGCGAGCCGCTTGGTGTAAGCTCGTATACGCGACCACGGCGGGCGCTAGCGAGGGCTTGACGCCGACACGGAAGCCGATGTGCAAGGTGTCGCCCAACTGCTGTAACAACCCCAATTCAGCAAAAGGGCAATCTAAGTTCTCTTCACGATCTTGCTTTTTGCGCGCGGGCGGTTGCGACAGGTACATCCGCAGCAGGCAAGACACATCTTTTTTGAGAGATGAGGCGGCGGTACGGCTCGATAGCCGCTCAGCATAACTTGTGAGTTCACCCCGTAGCCGTTCTTCGGTAAACTCGCTCGCCTGGAATTCGTTGAAGACGAAGCGCCAAGTGGTCGCGAGACAGGGTGCTTGCAGGAGTTGCCAATGCAGGAGCCATAGCGATGCTGGATCTTCGAGATAGGGATCCCAGCCGCGATCGCCCAGCAGTTGCTCACCAAATGGCGTTGGCGCATCGTCAGCCAAGAGCTTGAAAGCGGCACACCAGTAGCGAATGGAGCGCACCATATTTTTTCCCACGCCCAGTCGTACTGTCGCGTCGTCCGCCAAGAAGACCTGCGAGTTGTGGCTGGCGTGGTCGAAGCCCTTCTTCAGCCAACCGAAACGCGGGGGAAATGTCTCGTGGCGGGCAAAGACAGCCGCTGCTTTGGTTGTGGTTGCGCCGATGTCCAAGCTGAGCTGTGGTGCCATGAACCGAAAGGAACAACTGTACTGCAATTGTCGCTCCGGATGGACAATATGACAATCAGTTGCCATTCTAGCGTGATTTCACTATATATGTGGTTCTATCCCGCGCAAGAATGCGGTGAAGACTCTATATGTGGGTTCGCCAAGCACTCAGAGAGATTTCAATTCTTTCCCTCAACGTCCTCACGGGGTCGTCAGATCGTAAATCTGACCGTCGAAGAGCAAGCGGGTAATACCTTTGGCTTGCAAGTGGTTTTGGGTTTTTGCCAACAGCCGACTATCGGGGATCTTGACGACACGCTGCGATCGCCGTCGCTGTGAAAATCGGCGGGCGACGCGATGGTTGTCGAAAACGGGTAGAGCCTGTTGCGCGACTTCTGCGTCAGGAATATCGCCCAGATCACTGAAGTCCTGCAACGGACAAGCAATCAATTCCGCCGCGCGATCAACGACGAGATAGCAGGTGCGGGGAAATTTCGCAGCGGCAATGGGCAGAACATTGACACTGACCGGCGTGCGTGTCGCCCGCTCTGCCGCCAACTCATCCTCATCCTCCTCGTCGTCCTCGTCATCCTCGTCGTCGAAATCGTCATCAAAGTCATCGTCGAGGTCATTGTCATCATCGGCAGCGATGTCCTCGTCCAAAAAGCCTTCGAGAGCGCCAACATTAGGTTCTGATTCATCCGCTGGTGAATCACCAGCCGTCGCCAAGACGGGGGCCTCAATGCGGCGTACAGGGGGGGGAAGCGATCGCGACCGTTTTTGCTCCGGTTCGGCTATCGACTCCGGCTCAGCTTCAAGCTCCGGCTCAAGCTCCGGCTCAAGCTCCGGCTCAAGCTCCGGCTCAAGCTCCGGCTCAGCTGCTGGTTCCGGTTCGGTCAATATTGCTGTCGTAACTGCTGTTAGCGAACGCCGTCGCCGCACCCGTCGGGGATGGCCGTTCGTTGCTGGTTCCGATTCCGCCTCGGCATCCGCTGGGAGCGCCAGCGTCGGCACCGCAGTCGGTGCTGACTCCGCAGCGGACGCTGGCTCCGGTAAGTCCGTGGGTTCCTGCTCCTGGGCTTGGCGCATCACCTGGGCTGCCCCGCTGGGCGTGCGACTGAGGCGCTTCTGCTGGATCAGATCTTCGTACTCCCCCTCGGGCAAACGGCTCTTGAGAAAGCGGCTGATCGTCGAGCTGCTGACCTCGTAGCGTTCGGCGAGGGTTGAGGTGGTTTCCTGCGGCAAGCGATAGAGGCGAAGGATCTCGTCTTTGTCGGCGCTGGTTAGTTTTCTCGGACTCATGCGATCTCTTCTGTGCCTCCTTTGGCGCGGCGGCGGCGACTACGGCGCGGCCGACTTGAAATGTCATACTCAAGTGCCGCCCCAATGGCAAACAGAATGCCACTGAAGACGAAAAAGACTTCCAGCAAGCCACCACTCTCGTACTCGGTCGGCAAGGTCGCAGCGTACTTGAACCACATATCGGCGAGGTATTTCGCTAAGGCTGCTGCCGCAATCGTCTGCCAGGAGAGGGAGAATGTCCCGCCCCAAAAAGCCAACAGTAGGGTCACGGCAATAATCAACAACGCAACGTCGCAGATGATGTAGAAGATATTGACGGGCTTCGAGAATTGTAAGAGGAAATCTTGGAGCGACATCACCCAGGCGGGAACCGTCTCACTAGCTACAGCCAACTCCTCAGTGGTGTCAGCAGCAGAATTGAGTAGAGGGGCGATGTCGGAGACGGCGGCAGCGCTGACGGGTTCGGCGAGGGCAACCCAGATAGCGAGGGCAGTGCCAGCGATCGCGATAATCGCCAAAGTCACCCACTGCCAAATCGCCAGATTCAAGCGCTTCGAGAGCACCGCCAGCACCATGCCCCAGCCCAGGCAAACGTAGAAGGTGATGTAGAAGAGGTCGGCAGGAGAAATCTCCGGGTCAAGTCCCCAGTAGACCTCCCAGAAGCCAAACACCAGGTTGGCGATGAAGTAGGCGAGGATGCCGAGACCGATCCCTAACCAAACATTGCGACCACTGGCAATCTTCGGACTTTGCCAGTTGCGGTAGCAGAGCAGCGCTGCTGCGAGGAATGGGACGCACTCGGCGACATAAGTGCCGATCAAATACCAAAAGGAATCTTCAGTTTCTGGTGCCAGGAAATTGAATAAGAACAAGGCCAACGAAAGCACACCCCAGGTAATGCCTACATAGATGACGACTTTACTGTTGATTGGCCCGGTACCAGACTCTGGGGCTTTCTCGGCAGAGCTAGTCATTGACGATTCTCCCTTAGCAATTCGCAACTCACCATCAACTCATCAACAAAGCGCCCTTGCAGGCAATGCCACTCCGAGTAATCAACCGGAGTGTAGGCTAATGCCTTTGTCAGTTTACCGCTTTCATCTGCGCTGCGCCCAACTCTTCGAGCGATCGCGGCGGGCAGCTAGCCCCACTCTTTGCTCAGCGGCGATCCCTGCAACCAACCCAAAAATTCACGACGGTCGGTGTCGTCCATGTCTTGCAGAATGTCTTCGACTTCCTCAGCAAAATTCGTATTGCCGAAGTAGGACTTGCCGAGACCGTACAGGGCTTGCAAAAAGGTGACGAGATGCTGTTCTTGCCAAGAGAGGGCGCTAGGGGATTCGAGTGGGTCGTCATTCAGCAGACGCGCGACTACCTTAGCGGAGTCCACTTGCGGGAAGTCGCCGCGCAGCAGCAAGTCCCCGACTTCTTTTTCAAAGAGCTTGGCTTGGCGGTTTCCCAACAGTTCTTCGACATCGAAGTAGATCGCTTGTAGCAACAGTAGGCAGGCTTGCATACAGCTTGGGGCGATCACCCCGCTGTTGCTACCACTGCTATCACCGGTGAGCTGATCGAGGCGTACTCGCCCCCAGACGCTGTGGCGATCGCTCTCTTGCAGCAGCACGCAGAACTTCCCCTGGTTGTCAGTGAGATCCTTCCAGAAGTTTTTCGCTTCCTCGGCTTGACTGGCATTGAAGACGCTGATCAAGCGAAAAGTCTGGTCTTGATACTTAAGGATTGGGATCGGTTGCTCGCGCTGCGGGTGCTGAATGCTCGAAATTTCAACATCCTGCCGTTTAAGGATAAACATAATGCCAGTAAATAATTTCCTGACCGGAGCGAGAGAGGAGAGACCCTGGGCCGCGTTGGCAAGCGAGTCGATCCCAGTCTACTGCCAGCAGCGATGCTGCTGGGTCGGTGCAGTTGGTCATACCAGGTGGCGAACCAACTGTCAGCCGTACATTCCCAGAGATTGCTATATAGTTTACTTGAGATTTTAATTCTCCGCGTTGCGGTTCGTGGCGGGCAGCACCGGGCGGCGTTGCCCAATCCTCAGTCGCCCGACTAGAATTGATCGGATTGTTGCTCCACTCAACTCAAGAGGCCGTGGGTGCGTAACTCAGCGGATAGAGTAGCTGCCTTCTAAGCAGCGAGTCGTAGGTTCAAGTCCTACCGCACCCGTTTTTACCAAGGGCGATCGCCCTCCTTAGTTTCCCCGCCGCCGCGCCCCCGATTCGCGGCGGCTGGAGTTAGGATTATTGGGGACGTAATGCTAGCAAATCCTCACAATATCGCGGTTATGGCTGCCCAAACGCTCTATTCCGATACTCAGATCGTGGCCTGGCTGCGTGGCTTGCTCACCATCGCCTGGGCAGACGGTCACTTCGACCCCGAAGAACAAGCGCTGATCGCGCAATTAACCCAAGACGAACTCGCTCCCCAAACTGATCTCGGTAACCTCCAACCGATCGCGCCGGCGGAACTAGCGGCGGCGCTCGGAGACGACGTCAATATCCGCGAAAATTTTTTGCGGACAGCCGTGATGATGGCTCTAGCCAATGGCGTCTACTCCCTCGATGAGGCGCAAGTGATCAACACCTTTCTGACGGCGCTGGATTTAGACATTGCCGAGATCGAAGCCCTGGAACAGACGCTTTACGATCCGGCACAACCAGCGGCTGAAGGGGCGACAACCACACTCACGGCGGCCAAACCGACACCGCCAGCGGCCGTCCTGCATCCGGTTCGGGACTGGCTTGATGGCATGGAAGTTCATGATCCCCGATTGGCTCGCTTTCTCTGCAAAATGATTCCTGCCCAATGCCCCTTCGAGCGCGATGTTGTGCTGTTCGGTCACAAGGTGGTTCACATTCCGCCGATGTGCAAGCTGAATCCCCTCTACGAACAACTCGTCGGCTTGCGCTTCCGGGCACTGTCCTACCTGGCGGATGATTGCGGCGAGGATGTCACGCGGTACTGCTAGTTGCCGCGCCCTAGGCATGGAGCCATTATTCGGTGATGAGACCGCGTTGGGCAGCTTCGGCGACTTGAGCCGTGCTGTCTTGACTGAGACGCTGTAGGGTGGCTTGGGCGTCGGCCCCATTGAGTCGGGCTAGCGCTTGGGCGGTGCGATGGCGGAGTTGCCAGTCGTCGCTGTCAGCAAAGCGGGTGATGTGGGGGACGGCGCGGCGATCGCCCAGTTCGCCTAGCGAGCCGATGGCTGCGGTTTGCAGCAGGGCATTGTCGGAGTCCAGGGCGGTGATCAGCAGGTCGTAGCCGCGCGGATCACCCATTTCCCCCAGCGCGGCGACGATGCTGAACTGCAACAACCACTCCTCGGTTTGCTCGTAGGCATTGGCGAGTTCTTCAAAGAGCGCTGTCAGTTTCAGTGCGGCGATCGCATCGGCCGCCGCCGAACGCACGTCGATCTCAGAATCCGTCAGCAGCCGCTCGCGCAACAGGGCTTGAGTCGTCGCCAAGTCCACACTGCCTAGGCTATCCATCTGGCTGACGGCTGAATAGCGTACCCGCGAATTGGCATCGGTGATCGCGGGCTGAATCAGCTCAAAGGCCAACGCCGGATCGAGTTGGCGCAGTTGGTTGACGCCACTAAGGCGATCGCCATAGTCGTCGGAATTCAGCAAGGCGCGGGCAGATTCAGGCGTGGCAGTCATGGGTTTAGGCAGAACGGCTTTAATTCGCCGCCATGGCGCGGATAATGTCGCTTTGGGTGATCAGCCCCACGAGGCGATCGCTGGCATCGATCACGGGCAGACGATGAATGTGCTTGTCGTGCATCACCTGCGCGGCTTCGCGCAGCGATCGCTCCGGCGCAATCGTGATTGGCTTGGCGGTCATGACATCGCCCACGGTTTGCCCGAGCGCCTTGTGCAATTCCTTTTCGTAGCGGGCGGGGTTACGCAGAAAAATAGCGCTGTCGAGCAGCATGATGTAAGGCGGCGGTTCAACACCGGTCGCCTGCCACATCAGGTCAGACTCGGAAAGGATGCCGATGAGGGCGTCATCATCGTCCACCACGAGCAGACAACTCGCCTGTCGCTCCACCAGCAGTTGAATCGCATCAGACAGTGCTAACTGGGGCTTCACCGTCACAGGGTCAGGCATCATAAAATCAGCAACGGTCTGAGACATAGCAGCAAGCCAACGGTTCTAAGTTTTCTAAACTCAACGAGTCTGAGAATTTATATTGTACGAGCACAGCGCGGAGCCATACTCGCGGTTACATAGATTGTTACCTCGATTACCGTTTCCAGCGTGCCACCGCGACGATCACCGCGACTGGCTAGAATGAAGTGACTCATCGTTCATGCTTGTGACAGCCAGCCTGTCATGGCAAGGCAGCCTCATCTGGATCATCCCGGATCTTGTGTGAAGTCGCCAACAACAACGATCCTGGAAACCTAGTCATGGCCTGACTTTAGGGGGATTGCGTTCCATACAGCTTCATATGTAAAGTGGAAGCGATACTGCTCAACCGGCTGTGACCCAGCTTGAATCAGCGGCGTCGCAAGCGATGCTCACCTAGCTATCTAGTGCTCATGCCCCATTCCCCGTCTGCTCTGGGCACGCTAGTCAGCGAACTCTTCGTCATTGCCCCGACCACTGCCCTCACCGATATTGCCCGTCATTTGCAAGCCGATGCCGATTGTCTCTGGGTCGGGTCGGAGACGGAGGTGCTGGGCTTCGTGCGCGATCGCGACCTCGTCGCCTGGCTCGCGGCGGGCAATGGCAACGCCACAGCGATGGCAACTGATGTGATGGCGCGGCAATGGCTGACCTGTGCCTTGACGGAATTGGCTGCTCCCGCTGCGCTAGCCGAACGCCTAGCCGACGCAGCCGCTCTGCCCTGCCTCGTTCTTGACGGCAGCGGTCGAGCGGTCGGTTGGTTGGATCCGGAGCGCTGGCGATCGCACCGTGACACCGAGGCCATGACTGAGCAATGTTTTCAGGCGCTGCTCACCAGTGCCCCCCTGGCAGCGGCCCGCGTTGATGGCACCGGTCACCTTCAACAAGTCAACCCCGCCCTCTGTGAACTGCTCGGCTACAGCCGCGAGGAGCTTGACCAGGTGAATCTCGCCACGCTCTGCGAGTCAGAACGCGACCTCCCGGACTGGACGAGCGATCGCCCGCATCCCTACTGCCGAGAGCTGCGCTGTCGCACGGCTTTCGATGATTGGGCTTGGGTCGAGTTGTCCGCCATGCGTCTGCCGACGACGACGGCAGTATCCGATGGCTGGCTCCTCTTCTTCACTGATATCGCCACCCGCAAAAGCCTCGAACGCAAGATCGTCACTTCCGAGACCTGGATGCGCTCGTGCCTGGAAGCGATGACTGACATCCTGCTCGTCGTCGATGGTGCCTGCCGCACGATCGCCATCCCGCCCACTCAACCCTCCCTTGCAGTCGTTGGGGAGGATGAAAATGTGGTGACGGCGACGACGTGGGAGATTTTTTATGGCGATCGCGCCGCCGAATTCAAAACCCAAGTCCGCCAGGCTCTCGCTACGCAAACCGGCTGCACCCTGGACTACCAACTGACCGTGCAGGGTCATGACTACTGGTTTTCCGCACAGGTAACGCCAATTAATCGCGAGGAAGCAATCTGGGTCGCCCGCGAGGTGACCGCCATTCATCAAGCGACCGCTCGTCTCACAGCTTCCCAATCCCTGCTCCAAGGCATCCTCGATAGCGCCCTTGATGCCGTCATGGTCTTGGCGGCGGTGCGGGATGCGGACGGGAAGATTGTCGATTTTCGCTGGCGGCTCGCCAATCCGGCGGCGGCAACCCTCTGCGGTCGGTCGGCGGCAGCGCTGCTGGATACCTCCTGGTTGGCGCTCCGGCCGGGCGATCGCGACTTGAGCCTGTTTCAACGCTATGTACAGGTCGTGACAACGGGGCAACCTGACGAAATTGAATTACACCAACCGCACGAACCCTTTGACCGCTGGTTGCAGATCACGGTTGTCAAGCTGGACGATGGCTGTGTGGTCACTTGGCGTGACATCACCAATCGCAAGCAAACCGAGGCGCAGTTGCGTATCTTTGAGCGGGCGATCGCCGCCAGTAGCAATGGCATCATCATCAGCGATGCTCAGCAGCCCGACTATCCCGTCATCTACACCAACGCCGCGTTTGAAAAAATGACCGGCTACAGTCGCAACGAAATCCTCGGCCGCAACTGCCGTATTTTGCAAGGGTATGAGTGCGAGCAAGCGGGTCTCGATGAAGTGCGGGCGGCGCTGCGCGAACAGCGCGAGTGCCAAGTGACGCTCCGCAACTACCGCAAGGACGGCAGCTTATTTTGGAATGAGCTGTCGCTGGCTCCCGTAAGCGATACCGAAGGTCGCCTCACCCACTATGTCGGTATTCAAACCGATACCACGACCCGCCGCCAAGCGGTGGAAGCTCTGACCCACCAACTCAGCCGGATGCTGTTGTTGCGCCAGCTTGCCGAACGCATCCGGGCGAATCTCGATCCCGTGACCCTCTACACCACAGCCGTGGAACAGATTGGTCAGGCGTTGCAGGTGGATCGCTGTCTGATCCATACCTACTCACCGGCTGAGCACCAGGCGGGCGCGCCGGTGATTGCCGAGTATTGCCGCCCTGGCATAGTGCGGCTCAGCGCTCAATCGGTGCCTGTGGCTGGCAATCCCTACGCGGAGCAAGTCTTGGCTCAAGATACGGCGATCGCCTCACCAGATGTCTATGCTGATCCCCTGCTCGTCACGCAGCATGACTTCTGCCAGCGGATCGGGCTGAGATCAATGCTGGCGGTACGCACCTCCTACCACGACCAACCGAATGGCATCATTGGTCTCCACCAGTGCGATCGCCCGCGAGTTTGGACAGCCGAGGAGATCGACCTACTCGAATCGCTAGCGACGAGTTTTGGGATTGCGATCGCCCAGGCCTCACTGCTCCAACAAGCCCAATTCCAACGCCAAGCCCTCGACTATCGCAACCAGGCGCTCCAGCAAGAGATTCAGCAGCGCCAGCAAGCCGAGATTGAGCTACGCCAAAGTGAAGCTCATAATCGTGCGTTGATCACTGCAATTCCGGATCTGTTGCTGCGGATCGACCGCCACGAACACTACCAAGACTACAGTTGTCCGAACGAGTCGATCGATCTGCTCGCCGACAAGGATCGGATCGGTCAATCAATGCAAGCACTCTTGCCCACCAATCTATATGAGCGCCAATCTGCGGTCTTGGCCCAGGCGCTCGCGACCGGGGAGGTGCAGATCTATGAGCAGCAACTGTTGATTGACGGCGAAGTCCGCCACGAAGAGGTGCGGGTTGCGCCGATCAATGCCGACGAAGCCCTGTTTATCATTCGGGACATCAGCCAGCGCAAGCGAGCGGAGCTGGAGCGCGATCGCTTCTTCATGCTCTCGCTGGATCTACTTTGTATCGCCGACTTTGGTGGTTACTTCAAGCGGCTAAATCCCGCTTGGGGACGAGTCTTGGGCTACCGCGAGACGGAACTCATGGCGCGACCCTGGCTCGATTTTGTACATCCTGACGACCGGGCCGTCACGTTGGCAGCTCTCGCGTCTTTACGAACCGGTCAGGCGACGGATCGGTTTGAGAATCGCTATCAGACAGCAGCTGGTGACTATCGTTGGCTCGCTTGGGCCGCCGCGCCCTACAAGCAGGAGCAACTCATTTATGCAGTAGCGCGGGATGTCACCGACCGCAAGCAAGCGGAACAGGAGCTGAAAACGGCTAAAGAAGCGGCTGAGGTCGCCAACCTCGCCAAAAGCCAGTTCCTGGCTGCGATGAGCCATGAGTTGCGGACGCCGCTGAATGCGATCCTCGGTTTCAGCCAACTGCTCGCTACCAATCCTCGCCTCGAGCGCCAGCCGCGCGAATATATCACCATCATCGAGCGCAGCGGCCAGCATCTGCTGGGGTTGATCAATGATGTGCTCTCGATGGCGAAGATCGAAGCGGGGGCGATGAGTCTCGAGCGGGCGTCCTTCGATTTGCACCAGCTTCTGGAGATGTTGCTGGATCTGTTCCGGCTCAAGGCCGAGGCGAAAGGTCTAACGCTACGCTGCGATCGCGCCCCCGATCTGCCACAGTTCGTCCAGGGGGATGCCGGTAAATTGCGACAAGTCTTGATTAACCTCTTGGGCAATGCCCTGAAGTTTACCCAGCAGGGCGGCGTCAACCTGACCGTGGCACCGCGAGCAGCGGCGGCAGCCCTGCTCGCGCCAGCCCCGGCCGCTGAGACGGCGGCGATCGCCTTCACGATTCTCGACACCGGCCCCGGCATCGCCCCCGCTGAACTCGCGAACATTTTCACCGCCTTCACGCAGAGCGAGACGGAACGCCAATCGCAGCAGGGAACTGGTTTGGGATTACCGATCAGTCTGCGGTTTGTACAGTTGATGGGCGGTCGCCTGGTGGTGCGATCGCACGGCTACGAACTCGCCTTCGAGGCCGGCGGCCCCCCCGCGAGCCAACCCCGGCCGGTTGCATCAGCGCCAACGAATGGGGCTTGCTTCGAGTTTGTCGTGCCGCTAGCGCGCGCCATGTCCACCACCGTGACGACAACCGCAACAGACACCCGCGAAATCATCGGCCTCGCACCCGGTCAACCCACCTACCGCATCGCAATCGTCGAAGACATCGCCAGCAACCGCCGCCTACTGCATGACCTGCTGGAGCCGTTGGGCTTTGCGGTGCGTGAGGCGGTTGATGGCGAGGCGGCGATCGCCCTCTGGCAGCAGTGGCAGCCCGACCTGATCCTCTTGGATATGCAGCTGCCGGTCATGGATGGCTATGCTGTGGCCCGCCAACTGCGTGCCCAAGCCACTGAATCCGTGCCGCCGCTCATCGCGCTGACGGCCGCGGCCTTTGAGGATCAGCGAGCGGCGATCCTGGCCGCTGGTTGTGATGACACGCTTAGCAAGCCCTTTTTCCGTACCGAGTTGCTGGCAAAGTTGGCGCAGCATCTCGGGGTGTGCTATCGCTACCGCGACGGTTCGCTCTCGGCGTCGCTGCCTCCGCAATCATCCCCCGATCCGGACATCGCTGAGCTAGTGGCGGCGCTGCAACTGTTGTCGCCGGAGTGGCGGCAACAGTTGCAGAATGCAGCGATCGCCGCCAATGAGGATTTGATGTGCCAGTTGATTGGCCAACTCCCGACTAGCGCCGTGCTGCTCGCCGGTCGGCTCACGGATCTGGTGTTGAACTTCGAGCTAGAGCAGATTATCAAGGCTTTGAGTCAAGTGTCAGCCACAGACGATTAGCCAGCCCATAGCCAGCAAAAAAGCGCGGTCGGCGGTGGTTTTCTAGAACCATCGCCGACCGCTGGCTGATGTTGACGGCGCTGCTTACTTATACAGCTCAGTCGAGAGACGGAACGCCATAATTGCAGGAAGGATAGCGATCGCGAGTGCCACGAGCACTTGGGCGTCAGAAAGCATGATAATAAAACTCCTTTGCGATAAGGCCGGGTGTTTCTCCACACTTTGCGCGATCGCCGCCCCCACGCCAATGCTGCTGTTACAAAAATTCAGATTTAACGCGCCCCGGACTCACAGCGTTTCCTCCCCAATATCATGCAACTTCAGGAAGTTTGTGCCCTGAGTGGCCTGCACGGGACTGCCGCCGAGAATGACCAAGCGATCGCCCGGCGCAACAAGATGGCGTTGGCGCAACATCGCCTCAATCTTGTACACCAAGACCTCCACCGAGTTCACTGCGCCTTTTAGATAAATCGGTGTCACCCCCCAGAGGAGATTCAGCGAGTGGTAGACCTGCTGGTCGGGTGTGAAGGCGACAATCGGCGTCTTCAGCCGCTCCGCTGCCGCCAAGCGTGCCGTGAAGCCCGTGGTGGTGAATGCCGCAATCCAGCGCAGCGGCAGAATTTTATCAATCGTGCTCAGCGCTTCGCTGAGAGCGTGGGTCTCGGTGACCTCAGCAGGAGGCAGATTGACAAATTCCAGAAAGGGTTCGACTTCCGTGGCAATCTTGGCGAGCATCTCGACCGACTGGACAGGATACTTACCCACCGCCGATTCCCCGGAGAGCATCACGGCGGAAGTCCCGTCGATAATCGCATTGGCAACATCACTCGCCTCAGCGCGCGTCGGGTTGGCATTCTCGATCATGCTCTCCAGCATCTGCGTAGCGGTGATTGCTGGGATGCCCTTTTGGTTACAAGCACGGATGATTCGCTTCTGCAACATCGGCACCTTTTCGGGGTGCATCTCAACGCCGAGATCACCCCGCGCCACCATCAGCCCGTCGCATTCCGCCACGATCTCTTCCAAGTGGTCGATCGCTTGCGGCTTTTCGATCTTGGCGATGACCGGGGTTTTCGCCCCTTTTTCGGCTAACAGGCGCTTGAGTTGGCGAATGTCCTCGGCCTCACGGACAAAACTGAGGGCAACCCAATCGACATTCTGGCTGATGCCAAACTCGAGGTCGCGGCAGTCCTTCTCGGTCATCGAGGGCAAGCGCAGATTCAGCGAGGGGAAATTGACGCCCTTGCGGTTTTTGAGTATGCCGCCGCGTTCGACCTCGCAGATGACGGCTGGTGCGTCGATGCTGACGATCCGTAGCTCAAGGCGACCGTCATCGAGCAAAATCTGAGTGTCTGGTTCCGCTTCTTCCGCAACATGGGGATAGTCGATCGGGATGACATCCGGCTCACCGTTGTAGATCTCCAGCGGCACGATGCGACACTTCGCACCCGGCTCGAGCAGCATCTTGCCATCGGGCAACTGACCAACGCGCACCTTCGGCCCTTGCAAGTCTTGGAGCAAGGCGAGAGGAACATCGAGTTCGTCAGCCGCCGCGCGAAGAACTTGCACGGTGCGGGCATGATCTTCGTAGCTGCCGTGGGAAAAATTCAGTCGAGCCACTGACATCCCAGCACGGAGCATCTGGCGGGCAACTTCGGGGGAGTTGCTGGCAGGGCCGATCGTCGCGACAATCTTGGTACGATGGGGGCGTGGTAGCATGGTATTCGCTCAACGCGGAGAGTCGGTTAATCGGGACAATTGATTCTGCCTCGTATTCAAGCGGCCAAACCCGCATCCGCCGCAGTCGCTGAAGGATGTTTTAAGTATTGCGAACCAGCATTGCGAATCCGGGTGAGGGGCGGGCGATCGCGCGTTGAATCCCCAGTGCGCTCAGCAGGGATTATTCGCAGCGACTGAGTTGTTCTAGCAGCCAAGGATCGACGGGCTGACCGTCTTTGCGAGTCAGCTCAATGCGGACATCGATCACCCGCTCTGAGCCGGGAGGGGCTGGCTGTTGCTGGAACTGGATATCGTAGTCGTCGGGATCGTAGTCGCGATCGCGCAGCCAGTCCTGCACAGTGGGCAGACAGAAGAAGAGCTGCCCTTGTTCGACCATGCGGCTGATTTGGATTTGCAAGGCATAGGGGCTTAGGCGTCCCATGGATTCACCTCTTAGGGGATGGCAATAGACTGACCCGGATAGGACTGACGCAGTTCAAGACGGAAGACGCTGTCGGTGGTGGAAGAATCCCCCTACCCCCCTTATCAAGGGGGGTGGCGAAGCCGGGGGGATCTTTCAACCCGCTGAAGTTTTATTCGGTGCGTAAGTCCTACAGGATAGTTCAACTTTAACGGTCAGCCGGGTCAGACTGGCGGGTGCGAGTATCTTGGTCGAGGCAGGCCTGGAGGGTGGCGATCGCGGCGGGTTTGGGGGCGGGGCTGCCGACGACGGCGGCAAAGGTGGCGACATTAGCGGCATCGTCGAAGTAATGGCGATCTTGGGCGATCGCCGCGTAGGCATAGCCCTCGATACAGCACTGTTCCAGTGCCGCTACCGTAGGGGCACTCAGCCGCACGATCGGTTCCTTGCGAGCGTTCACGACTTCCCCCGCCGCATTGAGAAAACAGCCCCGCCGCATCAGTACATTGAGAATATCCTGAAGCTTAGTTTTCGAGAGCCAATTTTGGGTACGGCCGGCAAGCAACAGTTTCAACTCAATCAGATTTTTCGGTGCGTCGAGCTGGCAAAAAATTTCGATCAATTGCTCCAGCACGGCCTGACGGTACTCCGGCAGGGGGCGCATTTCCAGGCGATTCAGGAGCGTGCGGAGCTGTGCCTGCGCCTCGGTGAGCGGTGGGGTTGCCCGGAGTGGTTGGGCTGGGGCTGCTGTCAGGGCAAGTTGACGAGCAATCTGGCTTAGAAATGTGCCTTGGTTGGTCACCGTCAGGCCGTAGAGTTGGCTGAGGTCGCGTGTTAGGACATCCGGCAGATCGAGGATGAGCAAAAAGGCTTGTTGCGATTCAAGACCCAAAACCTGGCGAATCTCCGCATATTTGGTGATGTAGGCCTGGTAGTCTCCTGTTTTGCACTCGATCCACAGAGGTTGGTCGTCGGGGAGCAGAAAGAGTAGGTCTAGTTCGAAGGGATCCTGGTTCGGCAGCGTGACTTTCGGGTTGAGTAGGCACTGGAAGTCGAGCTGATTCGCGGTGAGCAGGGTCGCGACTTTGAGCAGTGTGAAGCGCTCAAACCACCCGCCAGAAAAAAAATTAATCGCTTGTCCAGAACTAGGGGGTGCGGCATAGATGGTTTTGGTGCGGCGGTCGTAGCGGTAGCTGGCGAGGAGGGCATAGGCGCTAAGGCGGTGACCGAGCTGGGTTGTATCGGCAATTTCCTGCTGGCTTTTTTGAGCAAGATTGACCTGGAAGCTGTGACCGCTGGAGAGATGGCGTTTGATCTGTTCGTAGAAGGGGACGGCGTTGTCGTACTTCTCGCCGAGGAGGAGCGCCAACTCTGCGAAGACGCGATCGCCCGGTTCGGTCTGGTAGTAGGACTTGACGCGAATCCCCCGCTGCACTAACCAGGCCAGAACGCGCTCGGACTGGTTCAAGGTGGACTGGAACAGATCGCTCGCAGCGTCGGTGGTTGGCTCGGGATCGGGCGCAGGCAGTACGGTAGACAGCGGTGATTGTTCCCTCGGCGCTGCGATCGCCGGCTGCCCGTTGATGTTCAATCCCGGTGATGCCGGGTGAGTCGTGATCGCCCGGACGCGGATCAGGGTTGTCCCGGCTGTTGCACCGGCGCTGAGGCCGAGGAGTAGAGCGACGCGGCGGGCATTGGGGAGCAATAGTAGGGCGATCGCGCTGACGCCAAGCGCCAAGCCGCCTACCCAGAGACCATCCCGCCAGCGTTGCTGCATCCTGTTGTTCCTTGGCTCCGTCTTGCTCAATCGGCTGTTGCTCGTTGCGAATTGGACTGGAGGCGTGCTGCCGTTGTTTCTGACTCCCACAGGTTTATAAAGTCTACCGAGGTTCTTGATACAGTGGCGATCGCTACGAACAGGCCGCGATTTCCCAGTCGGCTTGCTGAGCATTGGCCGGGGAGATAGGCGATCATTGACCCCTGACCGCCGTTGCGCGTTAATATACAATGAGAATCCCTGTTACAAAACTATACAAAGTGCAGGGAGCGTCGAATTTTTGGCTCGCTGAAATCTATGCAATCATCGTTCGCCCCGGCTCACCACTTCCCTCTCCCCGACGGCTTCGGCCGCAATCTGTACTACGGCTTCCAGCAGGCAAAAGCCCTGCTCAGCGTTGCTCACAAAACCGTCAGCGATCGCCTGACCGAATGGGTTGCCCAACCGGACAAGTCGATTGAAACCCTGTCGCCGGAGACGCTGCTAGAGCTACAACGCCGCAACTTGGCACTGCTCGAACGCGACTGGGAAGAAGCTCAGCAAGGAGTTTACCCCCAGAGCCTACTCTTTGACTGGGATGCTGAGAACGTCCTCCGCCACTATCCCCAAGTTTGGTTGGATCTGCCCGCGATTTGGGATCGCGTGCAGCGGCGGCAATACCAAGAGTTTGCCACCCCCATTGAGCGCGCCGATTACCCGAAGTATTACCTACAAAACTTCCACCACCAGACCGATGGCTACCTGAGCGATCGCTCGGCGGAGCTGTATGATCTGCAAGTTGAACTACTATTCAATGGCTCGGCGAATGCCATGCGCCGTCGCATCCTCGCGCCACTGAAGCAGGGCTTGCAGCAAGCCTTTGCGACCACTCCCCCCTCGCAGCAGCGAGTGCTCGATATTGCCTGTGGAACAGGCTATACCTTACAGGGCTTGCGGGCGGCGCTGCCCAAGGTGTCCCTCTACGGCATCGATCTCTCGACCGCCTACCTCCGCAAGGCGAATCAAATCCTCGCCAAGATTCCCGGTGAGCTTCCCCAACTGGCGCAGGCCAATGCTGAGAATCTGCCCTACCAGGATCACTATTTTCACGGCACGACTTCGGTCTTTTTGTTCCACGAACTACCGGCGACAGCGCGGCAAAATGTCATTAATGAAGCCTATCGGGTCACCCAACCTGGCGGCACCTTCGTGATCTGTGACTCGATGCAACTGCCAGACACGCCCGAGTTTGCGCCGATGATGAAAAATTTCACCGCCATCTTCCATGAACCCTACTACCGCCACTACATCTGCGACGACCTCGTGGCGCGTCTAGAGACGGCGGGCTTTGTCGTCGTCGAGGTTTACAATCACTTCGTGAGCAAATATTGGGTTGCGCGCAAGCCGACTTGACCCGGCTGCCTTTCGGGTTTGGCAGGGCTGACGGGCGATGCGATACTAGACGTTGGACACTGCATGAGCTTAGCGATGACACCCTCAAGCCTGGCTACGTTTGCAACTGACGAAAATGACGAGTTGTTCCCGGAAGCATTAAGCTACGCGGAGTTGATCGAGACGGTGATTGCTAGTCTTGACCAGAGTGACAGCGCCATGGTCAATCATGCTGACAGTGGCACGATCTGGAAATTCCAGTATGGGACGATCGAAGTGCTGGTTCAACTGACTGGCGAGACCGATGATGACCTATTGACCATTTGGTCGCCGGTGCTCATGCTGCCGGCAAAGGATGAGTTGGGACTCTACCGCAAGCTGATGGCGATGAATTGGTCGGGAACCTTTGAGACTTGTTTTGGCTTAGCCGATCAGCAGGTCATTGTGTTGTTGCAGCGGACGGTTGCCGATCTCTCGCCGGGTGAAATCTCGCGGGCGATGACGCTGGTGGCGACGATCGCCGATGAGCAGGACGAACCCCTCCAGGCGGAGTTTGGCAGCGCCTCCTAGAACTTGGCGCTATGTGCCGTTGCTAGCCGCGCCCGGCGCGGTGCAGATGGCGCTCGATCTCTGGCTGTGGGCGCAACACTGCCAAGGTAAATGTGGGCCGGTGCTGCGCTTCTACACTTGGCAACCAGCGGCTATTTCCCTAGGCTATCATCAGCATCGCTACCCAGCGGCTTGGCGAAATTTAGCCTGGCAGGGTCAAATGGTTGAGCGGGTACGGCGGCCGACGGGCGGACGGGCGGTGTTGCATGATGGCGATCTAACCTATGCGATCGCCCATGCCCAGCTTCCAGGTTCCCGCCAGCAGGTGTATCAGCAGTTTGGTGCGATGTTGATCGCGGGTTGGCGATCGCTGGGAGTCGAGTTGCACTATGGCACGGCCGGACGTGACGATGTGCGCGCGGCCAATTGCTTCGCGCTGGCGACGGCAGCGGATCTGGTGACTACTGAGGGGACGAAGGTGATCGGCAGCGCTCAGCGCTGGCAAGGGAAGGCGGTGTTGCAACACGGCTCAATGCGGTTGGGCGCGGGGAGTGGCTTGTATGAGCAGGTTTTTGGGGAGCCGGAGCCGCCGCGACTCGCCGTGGCTCCGGCACAAGCGATCGCCGCCCTGAAAACTGCTTGCCAAGCTCACTTCGCAGCCAAGTTGAGCGAGCAACCGCTGAGCAGCCTGGAATGGCAGGCAGTACAAGCTCTAGCCGCTCGTATCCAGGCGGGTGAACCACCTAGCTTGTCGATGGTGACTGCTGCTGGGCGCTAGCGCCAGCCTGGTGTATGCAGGCAGCGGTAGTGGGCGCATCGCAACAAGCCCGCCATCTGCGTCAGTCGCTTCAGTGCTGGGTTGCTCTGGAACTGCGACGCCTGCCACCCTGACCGCATCCCATTGCAGGCTAAGCTGTCCTTAGCACGATTTAGATCACTGAGTCCGCCTATTCACTGGGGAGCATCCCAGATTGGTAGTCCTCTGTTTTTACAGAACAGGCTCCGCCAACACCTTAAATCCCTCTCCCAGCTTGGGAGAAGGGGCCGAGGGCTGTAGACGCGCAGCGGCTGCTCGCAGCATGGGCAACGGCAACGCCAAAGTGGGATGCACCCGTTCACTGAAGCCAGCTAGAGGTCTTGTGACCGAGCCATTGACGCCGACCCCTCCCACAATCGAACCGCCTCCTGCCGCATCGCCGACTCTCGCCGCCAGCGAATCAAAATCGTCTGGGTTGACGCGCTGGCTCGAACCGACGATCCTCCTGAGTCCGGCTGGCCTGTGGCTGTTGCTGCTCCTCGTCTTGCCGACGCTGATTGTAGTCGAACTCAGCTTCGTCCCTGGCATTCGACCCGGTGATGTGGTCAATCCCAGCGGCTTGGACAATTACTGGCGCGTCTTTGATCCGATTAATTTACGGGTTGTCGGGCGATCGCTACTCTTCGCCATCGGGAGCACCATTGGTTGCTTGCTGCTCGGTTTTCCCGCCGCCTACTGGCTCGCCCAAGCCGCCCCGCGTCGCTGGCGGAATTTGCTTTTGCTAGCCTTTATCCTGCCGCTGTGGACCTCTTCGTTGCTCCGCACCTATGCCTGGATCGCGATCCTGCGTCCCACCGGCTTGTTGAATAGCGTGTTGTCCGTCCTGGGGTTACCAACCCTCGACCTGCTCAATCGCACGCCAGCGGTGCTGATCGGCATGGTCTACAGTTTTCTGCCCTACATGGTGTTGATCCTCTACGCCTCACTGGAAAAGCTGGATCGCCAACTGCTCGAGGCCTCGGCGGATCTGGGCGCGACGCCGCCGGAAACTTTTTGGAAAGTCACCATACCGCAGACGTTACCGGGAATTGCCGCTGGGTCGCTGTTGGTGTTTATCACCGCCTTGGGAGATTTCGTCGATCCCGAGCTGCTGGGCGGGGCGTCCAGCATGACGGTTTCGCGCCTGATCTACAATCAATTCCTTGGGGCTGCCCGCAACTGGGGTTTTGGTTCGGCCTTGAGTACGGTGTTGATTTTGGTGGTGAGTGCGGCGATCGCCCTGCTGATTCGCTACGGCGATCGCGATGTAGCCGCCTAAAAATTTTGCCAGACGGACTGGGAGGAAGCATTGCGCGAACAACATTGGTTGGAATGGTTGGAGTATTTGGCAATTGCGGCAACGGCTTCGGGGGCGATCGCGGCGGCCTTGCAACAGCAAGTCTTGTACGCAGCCACACCGGCGACGATTGCCCTCGGCCTCGGAGCCGCGAATCGCCTCCGTCTGGAGCAAAAATTACAAACACAGATCACGACGGAGCAAGAACAACACCAGCGGCAACTCGAGCCGCTGGTGCAACGGCAGCTCCAATTGACGGAAGCTGTGGGTCGGATCAATCCCGAAGCTAGTTCCCGCTTTGAGCGTTTGCAGGCGACGATCACGCGCTGCCAGCAAGAAATGGAGCAGCTAGCGGCACAACAGCATCGCCTCGGTGAGCAACTGCAAACCCTCGGTGAGCGACAGCAAAAGCTGGTGGCGGATTGGCAGGCTCAGGGCGATCGCCAGCCGCCCCTGCAAGCGCAATTCGAGCGACTCAGCGCCCGCCTGGAGCAACTGCAACAAAAGAGCCAAGACTGGCGCGAGCAGCAAAATCGCCTTGAGGAGATCATCCAAGCGAATCGCAGCCAGCTGCTCGAGGCCTGGCAGGAGAGCCTGGGACAACTCCGGGAGCAACTGGGTGAGATGCAGGTACAACAACAGGAATTGTCGGCGCAACTGTCCACCGTTGCGGACAACACGGCGCGCGAGCAATTGACCGAGTTACAGCAGGCGTTTGCCACGAGCCAGGAGCGCCTGGAGCGACTGACGGCGCTGCCGCAACAGTTAACTGATCTGCGGACACAGCTCCAGCAACTGACGACGCGGCAGCTTGAGCAAGCCGCTCCAGCCGCCGCGCGCGCAGATGAACCGGAAAATGTCTGGCCTGAGTTGCGAGCGGCGCTGCTACTGGAGTTGCAAGCGCCGTTGCGAGAGTTGCAGGCACAGTTTGTGACTTGGCGCGATCGCCAGCAGCAGCTCGCTGACCGTTTGCAGGCTCTCAGCGAGACGGCTCCTGCGCCGCCCGTTGCAGAGGCTTTAACCGCTGAAGTTGCCGAACCCAACACGGTCGAGCCGCAAGCTGAGTCAGCGCCACAAACACCGCCAACGGTTCCGGCTGCCTACCGTCGAGAAGCTTTGGGCACTCCCGCCGAGTCAGAGTCAGCATCAGCGACTGAGCAGACCGCTGAGCCGAACCAACGCGATGTTGTGGCGGAATTTGATGCGGTTTTGGCGGATTTAGCCCCAGAGTCGGAGCCGGAGAGCGATGATCCCTGGCAAGTGGCCGATGCTGCCTGGGAGACGGCGGCAGCGCCAGTGGACTCAGCGCCTGTCACCCCACCGCCATCTGCTGCTGAGGCGACTGATTCTAAGTCTGATGCGGATTTTGACGCGGATTTTGACGCGGATTTTGACGCGGATTTTGCAACTGAATCGGAGCGTGACCCGGTGACCGGCGATCGCCCCCCGGCCTCCCTCTCGGAGCGCCTGCGCGATGAACTGCCGACGGGCGTGCGGGATCTGGGCGAAAACTTGGGTGAGGGGATGCGCGAGCTGGGGAGCGAATTAGGTGGCTCGCTGCGAAATCTCTGGGGACGCTGGGCCAAAGCCCCGGCCACTGCTACGCCCCTGGCTTGGTCGCTGGGACCGGTGTTGCAGGTGGCGGCGGCGGTGAATAGCTTGGCTTGGCATCCAGAAGGACGTTGGTTGGCGATCGCCCCGACCCATTCACCCGTGATTCAGCTCTGGGATGTGATGGCTGGCGCGCTGGTACAGACCTTCAGCGGACATACGGAGCCGGTGCAGTGTTTGGCGTTTAGTCCCGATGGGCAGTGGCTGGCGAGCGGCAGCCGGGACTGTACCGCGAAACTTTGGCCGCTCCAGCGGCGGGGCGAGCCGCTGACGCTGACGGGTCATGCCTATTACCTGAGCGCGATCGCCTTCAGTCCTGACCATCGCTACCTGGCAACGGGGAGCGAGGATAAGACCTTGCGGCTCTGGCAACTGCCGACGGGTGAGTTGCAGATGACGCAGACTGAACATTGGCAAGCGCTGTCAGCTCTGAGCTTCAGTCCAGATGGCCGGTATCTGGCGAGTGCCAGTACGGATGGCAATATCAAGCTCTGGGCTTTGCCAGCCGGTGAACGTGTGGCAAGCGACGCGCGCGGCGGTAACTTGCAAGCGATCGCCTTCAGCGCCGATAGTCGCCTGCTGAGCAGTGTCAGTCGCGATGGCCGCGTGCGACGCTGGTCGGTCTCGACGCAAGCGGAAATCAGCAGTTGGCGGGCGCTGGGATTATTTGCGGCTTGGCAGTTCAGCCCGGATGGTCGATTACTCGCTCTGAGTGGCGGGCGATCGCTGGAGCTGCGGGCCGTAGATTCTGGTAAAACAGTAGCCTCGTCGGCCGGCGATGATCGCTGGAGCAGCCTAGCTTTTCGTCCCGATGGCGGGGCGATCGCGGCGGGCGGCAAGGCGGGTCAGGTGCAGCTTTGGCTCGCACCCGAGACAATCAGGGCGGTTTAGGAGCGATCGCCGTCAGCTTGATTGCAACCGCTCACGTCACAGGTGCATCCCACTTTTGCAAATTCACAGCCCACTCTGCGAGAAGCCGCTGCGCGTCTACATCCCCCAGCCCCTTGTCGGTTGAGAGTAGTCGTGCCAGACCGCATCCCCTTGGCATGTGGCTCAGTCATATATCCGTAGAAAAGCAGCGTTAACTTGCCTTCTGCAACCAGTTGCATGATCACGGTGGCGGTCAGGGATTTGCCGACACTTGCCCAATAGAGTCGCAGCGAAGTCGGAGTGCCGTCACTCTGCCGAGTCATTTCCTACCGGCCGTCTGAAGTCGCGATCGCCGCTGTCATGACTTGCGCCTGATTTTCATGGAGAGCGAGCATAAATGCCTGCTCCAAGCGCTCACGGGCTACCACGTCTAAGGCACGGTCAGCGCCCGTTGGTGGGACGGGAATTGCAATCGCTTGAATAGAGCGGCTCGCCCTCGTAAGTTGTCGCAGAATATTACTCAGTCATCCGTGACTAGATGTGCTCATGTGATCGCCCGCAGACCATTCTGGAAGTCAATCCGGGTCTAACTGATCCGCTCGAGCGATCGCTAACCCACCGGCTGTAACTGGCGATCGCACAGTTCCATCTCCTCGGCTTACTCCGCAACCATGCGCGAGTGCTCGCCGATTTTGGCGCGATTGTGCAATGAGGCACGGCCGTCCCGCCACTGAGCCACCCACCAACCCAGCCGGCTGCCCCCTCACAGCAGCTCTCGCCGCCCTTCTAGCGCACGGGCTAGCGTCACCTCGTCGGCATATTCGAGATCGCCGCCCATCGGCAGTCCGAACGCGATCTGCGTCACCTTCACAAACGGTCGCAAGAGCTGACCGATATACAGCGTCGTCGTCTCGCCTTCCACACTCGGGCTAATCGCCAGAATCACCTCCTGAATCTCGGCTTGGCTGGCACGCCGCACCAGGGGCTGGATCTGCAACTGATCGGGGCCGATGCCATCCATCGGCGAAATGACGCCGCCGAGCACGTGATACAGCCCTGAGTATTCGCGCATTTTTTCCAGCGCAATGACATCGCGGGGGTCAGCAACGACGCAGATCGTGGCGCGATCGCGGCTCGGATTGCGACAGATCGAGCAGATTGGTTCTGCGGAGAGATGGAAGCAAGTTTTACACAACCCCACCTGACGCTTGGCGTCTAGCAAAGCCTGCGCGAAAGCTTGTACCTCGTCTTCGGGACGTTTGATCAAATATAGGGCGAGCCGCTGCGCGGTCTTGGGGCCGACACCCGGCAGTTTTTGCAACTGTTCGATCAGGCGGGCAAGGGGGGGCGTGTAGGCATTCATGGGTGGTGCAGAGCCGGGGGAGATTCCCACGATAACAGGCGACCCCGTGGTCAGTGTCAGCCTCAGAACTTACCATAAAAATAGAATCCCCTTGCTTAGATTCGACTCATGGCATCCATGCTGAGTAGCTTCTAGAAAACGGCTGCTCGGCTACTAACAGGGTATGCCCACGGCCGTCGGTGCAGGTCAGTACAACACGACGCAAATAACGCAATCATTGTCGGTAGGGGCGAACGGCCGTTCGGTATCTGTATTAGCGTGAGTTCGACGGAGCCTGAAACCTTCATGCTGTCGTAAGCTGAAAGCCACATTCTCGCGTTGAAAGATCCCGAATTGGACTGTTTATCGAACTCACGTTAAGCCAGCAAAACTTGCTGCAATAATTCGCGATGGAGCAAGGCGCGATCGCGCAAGGACTCGATAGGGGCTGGCTCCAACGGCAGTTGATTGGCATAGCAGTCCAGCCAAGTGCGGCAGAGTTGGTTGGCGTCGGTGGGCAAGGCGGCTAACTCGCAGCCGGGTAAGTCGAGTTCCTGCATCAGCTGGGTCACTTTCGGATCGTAGCTGAGCGCGAAGCCGCGACTGCCCTCAGCCGCCGCCATGATCAAGCTGTGGAGGCGCATCCCGATCGTGAACTCGACACCGACGAATAGCCCTTTGCACTGGCGCGGATCGTCGTAGCTGCGGATCTGGCTGACGTTGGGTAAGTGGGCGGCGATCGCCTCAGCAATCGGGCGATCGCGCTGGGGCTGAAAAGGCACGAGCAAAATCGTCGTCTCGGTCGCCCGCTGAAAACTCACCAGCGCTTCGGTCAGGGTCGTCAGGCGCGCCGGGGTCAGCAGCGGGTGAGCGCGCAGCACCACGGCGACGCGCGGCGCGTGCAGATCGCCCAAGCCAGCAGGGGGGTGTCCGTCCAAGGCCCAGACCGGATCGGGGGCGAGCAGCGCGGGGATTTGGCCACTTTTGCATCA
>JAAUTY010000090.1 GCA_012031265.1 Spirulinaceae cyanobacterium SM2_1_0
CGCGCCGCCGCGCCGCCGCCCCGCCCCCACCCGACCGCTCCCCGGCTTCACCCCTCCGTCCGGTGCGACGCGGGAGCGATGCACCGGGGGTGATCGCGGGGCAACCGCGTTTCAGCTTGCAACCGCCTGTCGCGGACAGTGGTTTTCAACTCCGTACCCCGGAGAATCCCGGTACGCTGTTGCCCGGGCGCCGGCCAGCGGAGCGCGCGGATGAAACGCGCTCGGTGCAAGCGGCATCGCCCGAGGCGACTAATCCCAGCCCCACACCAACTTCGACCCGCCCACTCTCACCGCAGGAGGTTGCGGCCCGACAGCAGCAAGAGCGCGAGGCGGCGGCACTGGCGCGCATCCAAGCGGAGCGCCAACGTCTACGGGCGAACACACGCGACACGCGCGAGCAGGATGTACAACGCAATGAAGAGAACTGGCGTAATGTGGCACCGCAACCCCCGCGCAGTCTCAGCTTGGCGGGGGTCTATCCGCGTGCCGCTTGTTTGCAGCAGCTTGCTGGAACGGCAGTTTATGGCGTGACGGTTAATCCTGACGGCCGGGTCAGCGATGTGCGGGTGATTCAAGGGGCGGGCCGTGACATTTTCAATCAACAGGCGCGATCGCAAGTCCTCAACCATCGCTACGCAACCGCCGATAGCCCCATTCCCTATCGGGTCAGCGTCAGCTTCCGCTACGATGCCGCTAATTGTCCGACGCTGACGGTGCCGTCGCCGTCTGCTACGCCCGCGCCTGAAGGTGCGCCCGAGGCTGAGGCACAGTAAGGTCATGACGGTTAACGAGGGCGCGTTGCGTCTTCCCGGCAACAGCGGGGGCGATCGCCCCTGCTAATGCTTGCGAGCCAGCGTCAAACCATCGGCGATCGGGATCACGCTGACTGTGACCCGCGCATCGTTTCGGAGACGGACATTGAAGTCGCGGATCGCCTGCGTCGTCGTATCCTGCACAGCCGGGTCAGCGACTTTCCCTGACCAGAGAACGTTGTCAATCGCGATCAGGCCGCCGGGACGGACAAGGGCGAGCGATCGCTCATAGTAATTCTGATAGTTGCGCTTGTCGGCATCGATAAAGGCAAAATCGAAGCTCTCCGCCGCGCCTGCGGTCAGCAGGCTAGCCAAAGTATCCAGGGCGGGTGCAAGTCGCAGCTCAATCTTGTCCGCCACGCCCGCGGCTTGCCAGTAGCGCTGGGCGATCTGCGTTGCTTCCGGATCAATATCACAAGCAACGAGCCGACCCTGTGGCGGCAGTGCTAGCGCCACGCAGAGGGAGCTATAGCCGGTGAAAACACCAATCTCCAGTGCCCGCTCTGCGCTGAGTAACTGCACAAGGAGGGTCAAGAATTGCCCCTGCTCAACCGCAATCTGCATCTGCGCCCCCGGCTGGGTGGTGGTTTCCTGGCGCAGCGCCTGCAAGATCGCCGCTTCAGGTGGCGAAATGCTGGTGAGATAAGTCTGTAAACGGGCATCCAACCCCAATGATGTTTTTCCCATTACCGGCTCTCCCAGCCTGCATTGCTGAGCTTACAGTTCGATCGTTTCATTGTCATCCCGTTCAGTTTCTGGCTCCATTTCCACCATCGTCGGCAAATTGGCGCTATCGGCATCTAGGTCAACCATGGTTGCGGAGTCTGACGCCGCCAATTGACCATTGGGCGGTTCAGACGCCGCCAAGGTGAACTCATTGGAGCCGGCATTGGGAGCATTATCAGGGGCGGCGAGAGTAACATCACTGGGCGAAGCAACCTGAGCGGCGATCGCGGCTTCACTCCAAGCTGTCGAGAGTAGCGGCTCGCCCTCAGCGACCTCGATCTGAATCTCGCCCGTGGTGTCATCAAACTCATTGCCACTGGCTTCACCCAAATCTAGGCGCGGTGTCAGCGAGCGGCTGTAGACCTGGAAGGCTTCCCACTTGAAGAGCGCACCACCCCGGCGCGCCAGTTGCTCCGCTTCGGGTGACAGTTGTGCCTGATGCAGGCAAGCATTGAGCAGGTTGGCTCCCCGCAAGTCAGCCCCTTGTAAATTGGCGCGCGCCAGATTCGCGCCTTCGAGATTGGCATTGGCGAGGGTAGCGTCTTGAAGATTTGCCCCGACTAGACTCGCCCAAGTCAGGTCAGCCCGCGTCAGATCCGCCTCAGCGAGATTGGCGCGGTTGAGTTCAGCAACGGACAGATTGACGCTGGCTAAATTGGCGCGCGCCAGCATTGCCTGGTTCAGGCAAGCACCGGGGAGTTGTAGGTAACTTAAGCTCTGGCTGGCACGGCTAGTAAAGCAGGTGGGTGACAGGGCGCTGAGGCGGGCGACAAAGGTCAAAAGGCGATCGGCATCGAAGGTGTCGGGATCACTGGGATCACCGCAGGGAAAGAAGTTGAGGTTGGCGACGCGGGCGATCGCACAGAGGAGCAAAAAGATATTGAGACCGACCGCAGAATCGACCTGGAGCGTGTTGAGCGGATTGTGCAGCGTCTGCAACTCGCGATAGGCCTGATGGGCCAGCCCTTCATCCAACCAGCGCCCCTGGCAGTAGGCGAGATAAAAAGACTTAAGACGTTCAAATAAAGTGCTGAAAGTGAAGGTTTTCGGGTTGCGCTGCTCGGCACGTCGCAGGTGCTCGATCGCCATCGCTTCCATTTCGACCGAGAGGAAGCCGAAGCCCAAAAGTTTGTACAGATGCTCGGCCACTGCGACGGGGGAACTGAGGTAGAAGGCGACACCCCCGTAGCGATCCTGCACCCGCTGGGCGATCGCCTGTAACTGCTTCGCCACTTCCACAGCCGCCAGGTATTCACCCAAGCTGCGATGCGCGAAGGCAATCTCCGGGCCGGCGGGGATCGCCTGGGTCGCACTCGCGAAAAATAAGGCCGGCAGAGGATGGCTCGGTAGAGTGGGGGCAGAACCCCCCGGATCATGGGGAGGCACACTGGGGGCAGATGGGATAATCTCGGCATCCGTGGTCAGGAGACAGCGACCCGTTTGCAGCAACCGCAAGGCGACGGCGTGCATCAAAGCGCGCGGTTGTTGGGGTTGGCGACCAGCGAGTAGATTGGCGATCGCCTCCGGTGAACGACTCGCATGGGCAAGGCCTTCCTTGAGCAGGTCTGGCGCGCGCTGGCGGCCCTGTGGCTCACCCAGCAGCCAATGGGTGAGGCGGTTGTAGATTTCGTAGCGGGCCGCCGCCGGTTGCAGGCTGAAGAGGCTGTTGTCCAACAAGCCGTCGCGATGCAGGATGCCGAGTAAGTAAAGCAGCAACGGCTGATGCAGCAACGCGGCAACTTCCGGTACAGGCGTGCGGCGATTAAAGACATTCGCCTCCTTGAGAAAGCTGAAGTAGCGATGCGAGATCGAGCGCGACTGCAAGGTTGACCATTGCTTGAACCAGTAGCGCAGGGCCTCTTGATCCAGCGGTTGGATGACGATGCGGTGCAACTGCGCCTGCATCGGGAACAAGCTCCCCGCTTGGTGGCGGCGCAGCAAGCCTGCGAAGGTGCCGAGCTGCGTCGTGAGGATGATTTTGTGGCGGTGGGCGGTCTGCTGGTTGAGGCGCTGGACTTGAAAATGCATCATCTGGTCGATGAACAGGCGGATGTGACGTAGTTTTTGCGGCGATCGCGGCAGTTCGTCCAGACCATCTAGGATGAGCAAGCAGGGCGGCGCCAGCGGTGAGAGCCAGCCATCGGCGTCACTGAAGCGACCGACTGGCAGCGCCGACTCGAGCGTTTGCTCAAATGTCGAACCAAGCTGAGCATTGCGGAGGGGAATGAACACGGGCAGCCAATCAGGGTAGCGCTCCCAGGCGACTTGGGCCGCCCAAATTTGACAGAAGCTGGTTTTACCGCAGCCAGTATCGGCCTCGATCACCGCAATACTGGTGCTATCGTCAAGCTGCTTGTCTGCCCAAGTCGCGAGATCCAGGGCTGGCTGTTTCGCGGCCAGCGTCTGCGCATCGTCCTGGCTGCTATCACGAAGCATTGCGACAGCCTTGCCCTTCAGCGGCACGTAGAGGTCAGGCAGGGCAAAGGGTTCACCCATCAGCGGCTCACCCAGCATTTTCAGCAGATGAGCGCGATAGTGCTCGCGATCGAGATCGATGGCGAGTTCAGTGTCCTCACTGCTCGTCGGGTCAGTGACCTTGCGGCTGAGCTTGCCGAGGCGGACGAATTTTTGTAACTGGGCAAGGGGGACGGCATTGGTGGCGATCGCAGCGAGCAGGTAACCGGGTAGTCCCCGCACCAGCCGCTGCGCCAACAGATTTGCCTCCATTTCCTCAGCCCCATTCGCCATCAGCCAGGCGATGCAGACGCGATTCATCTGCTGCACGAGGAAGGAATCACCCAGCTTCGACAGCGCCTGCTCGGCTTGGCTGTCGCTGAGTTTGCCCGGACGCAGGGTGCGTAATAGACCTTGCAAACGCGGCTCGGTCAGCGGGGCATCGCTGTACTCGCCGACCGGCACACGGGCGCGATTGAGCCAGGGGCGGCGAAGTTGGGCTTCCTGCTCAAGAATGTCGCGGAGGGCGTTGAGATAAGCGACTTGAAAGGCGAGCCAGGTGCCCTCGGCGCGCTTAAGGGGCTTGCGGCGGCTGAGCAAGCGCAGCAAACCAATAGTGAGCTGCGAGAGCGGCGCGCTCGCCCGCAAACTAGCATTCAAAGGTAGCTCCAAAACATCCGCCACCGCGCAGATGTCCAAGGCGGTCAGACTTTTGACCTCCATATCTTGCGCGATCCGGAATGCCACCCCGGAAACTTCCGCGCCGAAGGTCGATAGTTGGGCTAGCTCGATCTGCCGCTCAGCTAGCCACTGCCAAATGCTCAGGCTCATCGCGTCGCAACCTTAATAAATCGCTACCAGGTGTGAGAAACCAGAGTGCGGACAGTCGGCACCACACTCTAGCGGGTCGCAGTATACTTCAATGACAAATCTACGAATCCGGAGTCCCCTCCTACAGACCAGTTGGTGAGGAAACAGTGGCAATGCCAAGTGTGGGAGATTCGCCACACCAACCACCCCCAAGTTTTGACGATCAACGTACCAACCTGTAACAACTATAATGTGCTGGCGCGGCTCGCGTCAGACTCAGCGAAGCTCGCCACGAAGTCGGCAAATCTGACCGTATAATGAGCGGGGGCAGAGAGAGCCTACGGCGTGTCTGATTTGGGTCAGATGTCGGTTCGCTGTTGTTCATAACGCTAGATTTTAGGGATAGGAGTTGATGGCAGACAATAAATCGCGCCTCACGTTGAAGCGCCCTGTAACCCTGAAGGTTGTTGTGACGCCACGTTGGAAGGATGAGGTACAGAAGCAGCTACAAGTGCAGACCAGTCAGATCGACAAGCAGTTGCAAGAAGTGGATATGCAGGGGCAGCGCGCGATCGCCGAGATCCAGAAGCAGGGCGTCGCTCTAACCAATCCCCAAGCCCTCAAGCAAGTCGAGAGCATTCAAAATCAGGTTAATCAAAAGAAAAACGAGCTGCAAACTAAGAAGAACCAGATGCTCCAGCAGATTGACCGTGTTGAGATGCTGGAAGTGGATCAAGAGGTGCAGCAAGGGCAACTAGAAGGCTTTTTTGAGTTGGAAGTGGGCGACAACCTGGTTCGCAAGCTCGCCGTTGAGATTCTGGTGCGTGATGGCATCGTTGAGGAGATTCGCGGCGACCTCTAGCAGTGTGTCATTCCATTACAAGGCTATAACCCAATGGCATATTTCCGCCACTCTTGGTTGCGGCCGCTCCGTACGTAGCGAGCAATCTCGAAGTGCAAGCTGCTGTAGGGGCGGCGAGGTTGAGAGTTGAGCGGCATATGCGCCTCGGCAGGCGTCCGGTTACCCTTGCGGACATTGCAGCGCACGCAGGCTGCGACCAAGTTTTCCCAGGTATCGCCACCGCCGCGCGATCGCGGCAAAACGTGGTCGAGCGTCAGACCATCGCCACGATAGCTGCAATATTGGCAGGTCTGGTCGTCGCGTTCGAGGACATTGCGACGGGTCAGCGGGATTTCTTTGTAGGGGACGCGCACATAGTAGCGGAGTCGAATCACGGTCGGCAGCGGAAAGGATGTGTAAATCTCCGTGCTCCGAAATTCGAGTTGTTCAGCTTTTCCCTTGAGCAAGAGCACCACAGCACGCCGCCAACTTGTAATGTTGAGCGGTTCGTAAGAGGCATTCAGGACTAGAACCTTGCTCATGCGCCTGTTTCAGAAGAGAAGTGCCGAATATTACCACAGATATTAGCACAAGCCAAACAAAAGCTCCGAAATTGCCCAGACGGTAGGCAGGGCAAGCCATGGCCACGCCGTAACCGCGATGCAAATCTCCGCCGTGACCAGATTGAGGTAGCCTATGCGTATTAGACTTGCTGATCGCTGGCTCTCCCTCGCAGAACTGTCATGTACGGAAAAAACGGACATCACAACGGCGCTAACAGCCGCCCCCGTGGCTCGAAATTCCAAACCCGCCTGCCGCTGCAAACCCCTGACCCACCCCAAGCGAAGCCCGCGCCGCTCGCCCGCATCGAACCCAGCCGCTCAACTACAACGCTGAGTCCGCTGACCTTTGACCAACCGGTGGTGCTGCGTCAGTCGCCGCTCTGGTCGCGGGCCGTGGTCTGGACGATTGTCAGCGTCGTCACCTTCGGCGTCGCTTGGGCCTATTTCGCCAAGATCGAGCAGGTGGTGCCCGCCACGGGCCAACTCACACCCCAAGCCACGACCAAAGCGGTTCAAGCACCGCTCAATGGTGTCGTGGAGGAAATCTATGTCGAAGATGGCGATCGCGTCCAAGCGGGTGACCTGCTGCTGCGCTTCGATTCCGACAGTGCCGAAGCGGAGTTGGTGGCCGCGCAAGCCACGGTTGAGTCACTGACGGAGGAGAATAAGCTCTACCGCAGTCTGATTGAAGGCGAAGCGGCGACCACGGAGCTGCGGCAGGCGATTGTCGCCCTAGACTTGCCGCCAAGTGTCGCCCTGATGAATCAGAACCGTGCGGCTCTGGTGGCGGAGAATCGCTTCTACCGCACCCAGCTCGCCGGTGGCAATGGCAGCGAGCTTTCACCCGGCGAGCGTGCCCGCCTGCGCACTTCTCAGGCTGAACTCGGCTCACGTACCGCGGCTGCCCAGCTCGAAGTGCGTCAGATTGAGCGCCAGTTGCAACAAAATCAAGTCCAGATGGCGGACGCGCGCAAAAGTCTGGCAACGGATCAACAGTTGCTCGGCGAGATTAATCAACGCAACAGTCTGGCGATCGCCCAAGCCCAAGCCAGCCTCGGCATTGAAGAAGCGATCCTCGACAATATGACGCCACTCGTCAAAGAAGGCGCTCTCGGTCGCTACCAATACGACAAACAACGGCAAACCGTCAATGATCGCCTGGCTGACCTGCTAGATTTGCAAGGCAATGCGCGGATTGAGGGCCGCGAACAGACGCAGACAATCGAGACCCGCAAGTCTGACATTGCCCAACTCGTCGAAGAGCAGCAACGCCTCCAGTACGACATCGTTCAAGGCCAGCAGGAGCTGAGCAATACAACGGCGGTGACCAGTAAAGAAGCTCGCGAGGCGATCGCCCTCAATGACAAGCGCATCGCCGAAATCGACAGCCAACTCACCCAAGCCGTGCTCGAAGTCATCGTCGGCAACGAGAAGCAACTCGATGAGCTGAATAGCCAGATCGCCCGACTCGAACAAACCCTGCAATACCAAGAAGTCCGTGCCCAGGTCAGCGGCACGGTATTCGACTTACAAGCCTATCGCGGCTTCGTCGCCACGCCGAGCGAGCCATTGCTCTCGATCGTGCCCACCGATAACTTGATCGCTGAAGTCTTCATCACAAATAAAGACATCGGCTTCGTACGCAAGGGGATGCCCGCCGATGTGCGCATCGACTCTTTCCCCTTCAGCGAGTTTGGCGACATCAAGGGCGAAGTAGTCTCGATCGGCTCAGATGCGCTGCCACCAGACGAAGTTCACAATTATTTCCGCTTTCCGGCACGGATCGAGTTGGACGAACAACAGTTGGTCGTTGATGATCGCCAGATTGACCTGCAAGCAGGGATGTCGCTGAGCGCCAACATCAAAGTCCGTGAACAGCGACGGGTGATCAGCATCTTCATGGAGCTATTCACCAACCAGGTTGAAAGCCTGAAAGAAGTTCGCTGAGGCAGCGGCGATGAACCAGCAGCTAATGTTCAATCCTGAGTTTTCGGCGCGTAATCGTGCCGCAAATGGAGAATTCCGCACAAATACCGGTGCGAGATTATTCTCTCGACGGGGTAACCTAGTCTAGAGTTTTCGTTCAGAACCCAGTACAACGTACTAGTTGTTTGACGGAGTGAAATCGGAGAGGCTTGCCATGCAGATTCAACACCAACACCCCCAGGTCAATCATCTCGAACAACTCGCCAGTCAGTATAGCCCTGGCAGCGGGATGTTGGTTGTCATTGACGCCGCGATCGAGCGTGCCAGCGAGTTGATGGCGGGGATTCTCCCCGGTGCCAGCCTGCTGCTGCTTGATCCGAGTCGCGACGGCCTGGAGCAGATTACCGCCTATCTACAGCATCATCCCGGTTATACGAGCCTCCACCTGATCAGCCACGGTGCCCCCGGCAGACTCCACCTTGGTCGCACGGTTCTTCGTCTCGAAAATCTCGCCGCCTACGCCCCACAACTTCAGCAGTGGTCGGCCGCATTTACCCTCCGCTTTGAACTACTGCTCTACGGCTGTGAGGTCGCTCAAGGAGCAGCAGGACAAGCCTTTGTCAGACAGTTGGCGACCTTGACCGGTGCAGAAGTTGCCGCCTCAACGACTGTCGTCGGTAATGCCGCTCTGGGCGGCAACTGGGCCTTAGATTTTGTCACCAGCTCTGAACGAGGCCGTAGCGCCCTCGCCCTCACTACCCGCGCTCAACAGACCTACACGGGCATCCTCGTCGGTACCTTTGCTGAACTCCGCGACCAAATCATTGCGGCAAATAGTAGTCCCGACCTCAACGAGATTACGATCAATCCTGGTGCAATCATTACAATTGGCGCACCGTTTGTCACTGACCCCCTCTTTGGCCCGACCGGCTTGCCGATTATCACCTCGCCGATTGTGATTCGCGGTAGCGGTGGCTCGACAATCCGGGGCACGGGCAATATGGGCAATCCCTTCCGGCTCTTTGCCGTTTCCCAGGACGGAACCCTAACCCTAGACGGGGATGGGGGTGCGGCGACGGTGGGAGATGGCGATCGCAACAATCCCGGCCTGATCCTCGAAGGGGGTTACGCGGGGATTACTGACCCCTCTCAAGCGCTCGGCGACGATGGCGGCGCGATCGCCAACGCCGGGGGCACCGTCATCGTCGATAATGTCCGCTTCTTCAACAACACCGCGACCGATGACGGCGGTGCCATCATCAATGTCGCCCTCAACAATTCTGGCGGCAGTGCAGCGCTCACAGTTTTTGACAGCGCCTTCATCAATAACACGGCAATTGGTGACGGCCCACCTAGCCCCGACGGTGGCGGCGCGATCGAGAACGATAGCAATCTCGATGAAAGCAGTGGCGTCATGGCGACCCTTACGGTCGAGAATGTCCTCTTTCAAAACAACTCCAGTGGTGGCACGGGCGGTGCGGTGCGCAACCGCGATGGTGGCGATGCTTCCGTTTTGCAGTCAGATTTTGTCGGCAACACAGCCGCTAGTGGTAGTGCTGACATTTCCCAGACCAACTCCAGCGGCACCACGACGACGCTAGAAATCGATCAAGACACGTTCGACGCCCTGGATGACTCATCGATCAATGGTTCTGGGGATAACGACATTGAGATTGTGGACGCCAACCTACCAATAATCTCGGTCTTCCAGATTATTGGTGCTCCCGATGATGTTGACCCCTCGCAACCCGATATCCCGCTCAGCGATGGGCAAGCGAGCCGCATTGATCTCGGTAGCGTCATCGAAGGCAATCCGGTCACTCCGGTTGCTTTCCGCGTCCGCAATGACGGTGCGGCTGACCTGAACTTAACCGCGCAACCATCGGCGAGTTCACCTTTCACGGTCACGACCTTTGCGACCACAACCGTCACCCCGGGCGCGTTTGTGGACTTCAACGTCGAGTTTCCCAGCTCGCCCGTGGGCACACTCAACGGCTCCGTCGAGTTCGGCACTGGTACGACGGGTGACGGCACCTTCAACTTCGATGTGCAGGCAGTGGTCAATCCCAGTTCGCCGCAGATCAAGGTTGAACTCTTGCAAGCAGGCAATCCGGTCGGCGAGATCGACGACAACCGCCTCGTGCCGATTTCACTGGGGAATGTGATTCAAGGCCCCGGCCCAGTGACCCCAACCAGCTTCCGGATTACGAATACCGGCGACCAAGACTTGACTCTCGGCAATGTCAGCTTCACGGGGAGCGACAGCGCCAGTTTTAATGTCAATACCCAGCCGACGACCCCTCTGACTCCTGGTGCAACGACCACCTTCGACATTAGTTACGACACCACTGTGCCACCGGCGACACTGAATGGCACGGTCGGATTCACGACTAATGCGTTCAATAATCCCGACGGCACCTTCAACTTCGCAGTGCAGGGCACGGTGAATGCCGGTGATCCGACGATTGTGGTCACGAAGATCAATGGTATCCCTGAGACAGCAACAGATGGTGCTACGACCCCCATTTTCTTGGGGGATACGCCGTCGGGCACCCCTCGCGAAGTCACCTTCGAGGTAGCCAATGCTGGTAATAGTGAACTCATCCTGGCGGTACCGACCCTGACCAACATGGACGGGTTCATGCTGGGTACTAGCAGCTTTAACCCGACACTGGCACCCGGAGCGACTACCAGCTTTACCGTGACATTTGAGGGCACGGCTCAAGCCACGCTGGATACCGTGGTTCAGATCGGTGAGGCTGGGGAAGACCCGACGGTGAGCAGCGATGGTATCTTTGACTTCGCGATTCGCGGCACGATCGATGGTGGCATCGCAACGCCAGTACCGGTGGGTGACACCTTGACGTTTGATGGCGGTGATCGCGTCTTCATCATCGGTGACACCACCCAAAGCGGCAGCAACCTCGAACTGAAGCTCAACAGCATTAGCTCCAGCAAAATTCTCGATGTGCGCGCCTCGAAAGTGGACAGCAGCAACCAAGTGCTGGAGACTACCAGTCCGTTGGCGATCCTACCGGGCGGGTTGCGGCCCAATGGTTTCAGTGCCTCGAGCCAAGCTTCGATTTTCGGTTTTTCCAGCTTGGCGTCGGGCGATCGCCTCGTCGTTGAAGTCCAGACCATCGACGGTCAAACGATCACCTTTAACTCCAACCAAATCCGGGTCAGTGACATCGGCGGCGGTCAGTTCTCGCTGACCTTCAGTGACAATAGCTTCGGGAGTCTGGAGCTGATTCTGCGGCAGACGACGGTGGGTGACCCGCTCGGTTCTACCAACAACCAGCGCCAAGACCTGGAAATTCTTGACCTGAGTGGCGTCAGCGGCAATGCCAATGCCAGCTTTACGGTCTACCGCGAGGCGGTCTTCAGCAACTTCGTCGGCTTCTATCGTATTGATGACCTCAGCGGTACGGTTGGTGGTATCGCCCCGGGACAATCTGGCTATGCTCAGGCGGCAATCAATGCGCGTGTTTCGGCTATTGAGCTGAGCGTCAGCAATCAGGGGCTGGCGACGGCGAGCGCTGGCTTGAGCGGTAGCGCCTTCTACGCTCCCTTTATCTTGGTGCAAGCAGGCGTCAATCAGTTTCTGGAAGAAAATCCCGATAACTTCGCGGGTGCTGGCCCACAGGCTTACTTCGTCTTCCAGGGGGCGAACCCTGATGGTGTTGACCACATCCGTCTGCTCGGCGACAACACCTTTGGCTTTGAGGATTTGCCGGGTGGGGGCGATCGCGACTTCAACGACATCATTGTCAAAGTCGATATCTCCATTGCCTAACTCACTTTAGGGATCTTGAGTTTGTCGGCCGCTCTAGAGTTGCCGGTCACCGCCTCCAAATTGAAAAATTTGGGGGCGGTATTCTTGGCTGTCGCCGATGGGCAGAGACTGCTAATTGTTTTTCATCATTGTCATAAGTCTTGATAATATATAATTAACATTACGTAATTATTTGTAAGATTTCCTTACTCCAACCATGACTGGATTTATCCGCGGCCTCTTTGGTGGCAACAAGAACAACGGCAAAACCAACGATCCCAACCGCAAGCCCAAGGAGCGATCGCAAGCGTTCTTCCTCGAACCCGATGACGCTAAGACCCTGGGCGATGTCAACTTCATGCGTAAACCCTTCGAGATTGAACGCAGTTTTCCAAAAGTGCGCGATCAGCCTGGCTTCTCCATCACCAAGACGGTGACCGCAACGGACGAAGTGGTCGTGGACGGCAACAATCAGCCTAGCCCCAATAGTGCTAACAATGCCGCCACACCAACGCCCCCGCCAACAACACCGAATACCCCACGCCGGAGCAGCAGCAGCTCCGATAGCAGTATGGATATGTTCCGCAAAATGGCGAAAGATATGAAGCGCTAGTACCGCTACGCGGAATTTTGAGTTCTGAGTTTTGAGTGATGAGTGCAGACAATACAGGCATCCTACGGATCCTGAATGGGGATCTCATTTCCGCCGCCTTGTACTAGTCTGGCAGCGTGAGTGTTGCCTGTGACCGCATCGCCCTACACCAGGACGATCGGGGACGGGCAGCACACCTCAGCAGCCAAAGCGCCGACTCAGACCGACTTGGCTGGCATGGAAGCACTCAGCGCAGTTGCCAAGCGCTTGGAGAGATCGAAAATGCCATAGAAGTTGGCGACGCGCTGCATCCAGTCGCGTGGGATCTCCTTGGAGCCAAAGCACAAGCCCGCTAAGCCTCCAGTCACGGCTCCTGCAGTATCGGTATCCTCGCCCAGATTGATCGCCGTGAGCACAGCCTCCGAGTAAGAGCTGCTGTTGAGCACGCACCACAGCGCAATTTCGAGCATATTGACCACATAGCCATCGGCATGGAGATCACTGGCGGCGATCGCATCGATCTCGCCGCTGAGCAGCCGCTGGAAGTGAGGCAGTTGGTGATGATACGGCTCCACTTCGTAATAAGGCAGCACGCGCTGAATGCCCTTGACGTAAGCCAAAGCCGGGGGTTCTTCGTTGAGGAGGCCGACGGCGATGCTGACGTAGATGCCGCAAGCGACGAGCGATCGCGGGTGAGCGTGCGTGATCCGGGAGATCCGGTGTACCTGCTCAATCAGGGCGGTAAAGTCCCAGTGCTCCGCCATGAAAGCGAGGGGCAAAATTCGCATCAGCGAGCCGCTGCCATTGCTGCGCTCGTGGCTTTCGCCCGTCTCCGTTGGTGCAGCTCCCTCGTAGAGACAGCGCAGGGCTGCCGAGGTTGTGGCCCCGAGGTCAAAAGGTTTGTGGCTCGTCTGCCAAATTTCACCGGCGTACCAACGGCGAAAATAATCAGCCGTACAAGCAAGCAACTCGTCGGTGGAGGTGTAGGAATGGCAGAGTGCTTCAGCCAGGCAAAAGGTCAGGGCGCTGTCGTCCGACCAAGTGCCGGGTGGGACATCATATGTGCCATACCCTTCCATATCGGTGACCGGCGATCGCTGGCAAGCGGCACGACTCCGAAACTTAGCGGGAATCCCCAAGGCGTCACCAACACAGACACCCATCAAGCCAGAAAGGATGCGCGATTGCGGATATGTCATTGCTGCTCTCTCTCCCTACACAGGACTTCGCCTGCTAAGTTGAATCCATTGGTAAAACTGTTGCGTTGCACCCTACTTAAATATGCTGCCGTCTCAACCTGAGACACTGAAGCTGCCCCTTGCCGTTCGCAGCGTTGCCGCCGTGATGCTCACCGGTCAGCTCTGCTGGCGTCTGTTCGCAGGCAAACTCTACCGTCGTTGTATTCTCGACCAAATGGCGGTCGTCGGGATTGACTCGCTCTTACCGGCTTTGATTATCGCGGTCTGCGCGAGCACGATATTTACGGTGCAGACGGCTCGCGAACTCGCGCAAATGGGGGCAATTAACGCGCTCGGTGGTGCCTTCGCACTTGCCTTCTGCCGGGAGCTAGCACCCGTGCTCACCGCGAGCGTTGTCGCAGGTCAGGTAGGCTCCGCCTTCGCGGCCGAGCTCGGGGCGATGCGGGTGACCGAGCAGATTGATGCACTCCTGATGCTGAAAACCAACCCAATTGATTATCTCGTGTTACCGAGGACGATTGCTTGCTGTCTGATGCTCCCGATCCTCAACCTTTGCGCGCTGGCAGTGGGCTTGGTGAGTGGGACGCTGGCAGCGATGCAGTTTTATCAAGTTGAGCCAGCTTCATTTCTTAATTCTATCCAAGAATTTCTCTCGCTCTGGGATTTATTTCGCCTGATCGGCAAGGGCATCCTGTTTGGTGCCGCGATCGCCATCATTGGTTGCAACTGGGGCATGACCGCCCGGGGCGGTGCGCGCGAAGTCGGTCAATCGGCCACAGCCGCCGTCGTTGCCGCCTGGATCGCGATTTTCATACTCGACACGGCGCTAACGATGGCGATCTTTGGCGGTCTAGCATTTTAGTCGGCGGGCACAGGAATGGGAGCGAGCACCTGCCTACTGGCGCAAACCGATCGGACATTGATTGACTGACATGAAACCTTATCAGCACATTCCCATCCGCGAGTGCAGCGAGCCACTGGTAGCGATCCCGCTGTCCGAGTTCGCGGTCGAAACCCCGCATCCCTACGTCAAGCTCGGAGCAAACTATGCTGGTAAATCACCCTACTACCTGCGGGCCGGTGTCTTGACTGCCTTGCAGCAGGCACAGGCCGCACTCCAGCAGCACCACCCCGGCTGGCGAGTGCAAATCTTTGATGCCTACCGACCCGTGGCTGTGCAGCAATTCATGGTGGACTACACGCTCCAGGAGACGCTGCGATCGCGCGATCTGCGTCTCGAAACCCTGAGCGCAGCAGAACAGGCGGCGCTGTGGGCAGAGATCTACCAATTTTGGGCCTTGCCCAGCCTCGATGTCGCCACCCCACCTCCCCACAGCACCGGGGCGGCACTGGATGTCACGTTAGTCAACGCCGACGGGCAGCCGGTCGCGATGGGGTCGCCGATCGATGAACTATCGCCGCGATCGCACCCGCACCATTTCGCTCAGGCGAGTGATCCGGCTGCGCAGCAGTACCATGCTCAGCGCGAGTTGCTGGGGGCGATCATGAGCCAGGCCGGATTCTGCCGTCATCCCCATGAGTGGTGGCACTTTTCGCTCGGTGACCAGATGTGGGCCTGGCAGCAGCGCCAACAGGGACATGATCGCGGGGCGATCGCCCGCTACGGTCGCTGCGAGGCCTAGAAATCTCCCGCTTGCGAGCCTCGCCGCGCGGGGGATTCCTGATACTCCACCAACTCCGCTGTTTCGCGGGGATCAGGCGGGTAGAGCGCCAGCGACATGGGGCACAGGACGCGGCGTACTAGAGCCCCAA
>JAAUTY010000091.1 GCA_012031265.1 Spirulinaceae cyanobacterium SM2_1_0
GCAGCAGCGCCAACAGGGACATGATCGCGGGCGATCGCCCGCTACGGTCGCTGCGAGGCCTAGAAATCTCCCGCTTGCGAGCCTCGCCGCGCGGGGGATTCCTGATACTCCACCAACTCCGCTGTTTCGCGGGGATCAGGCGGGTAGAGCGCCACGACATGGGGCACAGGACGCGGCGTATAGCCCACCAGAGATTCACCCTCATAGGCGAGGGAGGTGCTGGCACCGGAATCAAGCATGACCGCATCCCGGAAGCCAAGTTTGAACAGCACCTCGCCCAGCTTCACCGACCCCACCGGGTTAGTCGAGACGCCGATGACTGGCTGACCCGCCGTATTAATTCCCCAAAAGGCGCGGTGGCGAGCGGCGTCGAAGTCGAAGAGATCACCGAAGCTCTCCGGCGGCTGGGGCAAACCTTGGCGGACGAGGAACGCCGCACCGACAAAAGCATCGGTGGCCTCGGGCAATGCGGTGACGATGCCATCGCGGGTGTTGTGCAGGGTGTGGTCGAAGGGGACGAAGCGGGCGCGATCACTAGCAATCAGCACCAAGGGACGCCCCTGTAGCAGCGGATTTTCGCTGGTATTGCCAGGCACGAAGTTGCGACCCGCTTCGCTCAGAGCTGGGCCGATCAAAACATTAGAATCAAGATACTTCAGCGAAAAGAACGCACCGTCAACGGCCGCCGTCGCGCCCGTCCCTTCAATGATCTCCGGCACCTGGTAGCGGCTGTCCGCGTGGATCGTTTCGGGGCGGCCGCCGGTAATCAAGATAATGCGCGTGCCATCAACCTCATGCTCCTCCTTGCGAATCGTGCTGGTGAAGTCAAAACCGCCATCTAGACGTGGGGCTGGGGGGCCACCCCAAGCGTCATTGGTAATCGTCTCGAGGCGCGATTGACCGAAGCGACCGAGGGCCAGCAGACTGGGTGATTCACCCGCGAAGTGTTCGTCATTATCATCCATTGCCAGGGCGGCACGGTAGCCAGCCGCTGTCACCCAGCGCTGGACACGGGCATCGTTGCGGCCGACGGGATAGGTGAAGTAGCGAATCGGGATGCCGAGTTCCGTTTCAAGGATTTCCTTAGACTCCACCACCTCAGCCTGAAGCTCTTCATCGGACATCGTGCGCAGGTCATCGGGATGGCTGATGCTGTGCGAGGCAATCGTCACTAGGGGGTCCGCCGCCATCTTCCGCAACTGCTCCCAGGTGACGCTGGAGCGGCCGCCCGTCAGCGACATTTTGTCCACATAGATGGAGAAAACGGCTGGATAGTCAAACTCCTTGAGCAAGGGGTAAACATGCTCATAGTGACCACCGTAGCCATCGTCGAAGGTAAGCAAAACCGGCTTGTCGGGGAGCGGCGCACCTGTTTGCAGGTGGGCTACCAGTTGCTCAAGCGTGATTGGCGTTGCCCCTTGCTCACGCAGGTACTCAAAATCAGCGCGCAGTTCTTCCGGTGTCACGTCGAAGAAGACTTCCTTCTCCGGCAAAATGTCGTGATACATGAAGATCGGCACGCGGGCGAGGCGGGCGCGGTCGTGGAGTTGCGGCCATTCGCTCGGTGGCGGGTAACCGGCGATCGCCTCGCGCCAGAGTTCGGTCAGGGTGCGCAACGGCTTCACTGGCTGCTCTGCCCAATCGGTCATGGCAAACTCTGGGGTCGCAGCAGTCACGGCGGCGACGAGTTGGTGGCACAGTGCCGCAGGTTGCTCCAGCAGGGCAAAAACTGTCAATTGCGGCGGCATATTTCGCAGCGCGAGCAAGGGTTGCAACGGATGTTCCTGGAGCGATTGTTCAAGCTGCTTGGCCGGATCAGGGGTCGCCCCAGGGCAATCGCGATCCAGTTCACTGAGGACGCGGGCGGCAACGGAATTGGCTGCCTGGGAGACGGGACGCGCCGATTCAGTGGACTGAGCTGGCGCTAGGAAGGGGCGATCGCCGCCACGAGGGAACTGCCACCGGCAAGAAGGATAGCGAGGGCAGCAAGCGAGCGTAGACTGGCGGGAGACTTCGCGGGCATAGTTTTCAGTGGTCTAGCAGGATGAAGAGCAAGGAAATCGCAGGCGTGTGGCAATTACCCCAGGCAGAGCGGGGAGCCGTCTTCCCTCTCATACTCTAAGAGCAAGCACCCGGCTCCGGATAGCTTGGCAATCACTGGGCACACCACGATTGACAGAATCAAGCTCGCGTTTCAGACTAGCGAGCAATGATTAAGAAAAGTTTAGATCGCCAGGGTCAACAACTCACAATTTCTGATCCCGCCGCCCTGGCGATGGCTAGTACAAGGCGGCGGCAATGCGATGCCCATTCAGGAGCCGTAGGATGCCCGTATTGTCTGCACTCATCACTCAAAACTCAGAACTCAAAATTCCGCATAGCGGTACCAGTGCCCTCACCAAATGGCAGTATTGAATCAACGCTCGCCCAGCAATCTCCGCCGCTACACCCTAGCAATGTCAACGTCCCCACTCCTCACGCTCGGTCACTCCCTAGCGGGTGAATTTGCGAACCGCACTCAGGCTGAGGCGGAACCGGTCTGGTATGTACATCTGCACCTTTGGTTGCGTCCTGTGCCGCTTTTCCGCACCGACAGCATCACCTTATTTGCTGAGCAAGCCAATGCCCTGAAACTTGACCAACCCTATCGTCAGCGTTTGCTGCGCTTGCGTCAGGAGAGGTCACAATTGCAGGTCGAGTTCTACCAGTTTTGCGAACCCAGCGCTTGGCGGGGGGCGGGGCGTGATCGTGATCGCCTCGAGCAACTGACGCCAACTGATGTTGTAGCGTTGACCAACTGCACGTTGCCGATTATGGTGCAGGGCGATCGCCCCGAAAATTGGCAATTTCGCACCGTTGCACCGCCGGACTACCGTTGTGAATTCAATGTTGAGAACCGGCGGTATGCGGTCTTTCTGGGCTTTACGGTCAGTGCTGAAGAATTACTGACCTACGATAAGGGTCTCGATCCCGTGACCGGTCGTGCCATTTGGGGCGCACTGCTCGGCCCCTACCGCTTCACGCGGCAACAGCATTTTAGTGACGAGTTGCCCGGAGACTGAGGCACTGTCTCTCTGAACATAACAGTCTAGATATGCTCCGTCTGGAGTTGAGCCGACACAGTCGGGTTTGCATTGCACCCCCAGTACAGTCGGCTTAGAGGGTTGGTGCCGCGATTAGGGCTGAAAGCCAGTATTTCGTTAAACACCGACTTAGAGTTTACGAATAGCACCAAGCTTTGACCCCAAACTCCCCAGTCGTCAATCAATATGGCAACGTCGGCAGCCATAGATTGGGTTGACGAGTGGATGGAGAGGAACCAGTCCGGCGACAAAGTCCTGACCAAGCAGAGATCTCAACACCCCTATGACACCAGAACGGCGCGCACCCAACTGACTACAAGTGGGGAACGCGCCGAAAACTGTCCAGGGAACCGACGATCTTAGCTAGCTCAATGACCAGCAGCCGCTGCGGCTGTCTTCGTCTGGTTGCCTTGCGGAATCAAAAACCGTAAGCTGGGAAAGAGGAAGTGATTTTCCTCCACGTACTGGGCACCAAAGAGGCCTTTCTCAGCCCAAAAGTAGCGATCCGTCGTATGCTCGTTGCGACGAACGACCAACAGAGCTGGTGGTGCAATACCCTCTGAGGCGATATACTTGCGTGCTGCCGTTACTGGCTTATCTTCACCGCTCTCGAGGTTAAATTGGGGCACCAGTTCGAGAATTTTGCGACCTTCTTGGCGGCGGCGACTCTTGCGCTTGCGTTTCCTTGCCAATCTATGTACCTCCTATTTCGGCCGACTGTTGTAGTGATCGTTACAAAAGCCGTCGCTAGTATAACGGCTCTGAGCCAAAAGATCAAGCCTGGATTACCGCTTCTAGCGTCGGCGCGAGCTGACCTCGCTCACCCAGGTAACCTTGGCGTCACTCACTACGCATAGTTTGGCAAATTTATTGTCATTCTTTACACTTTTTTAACAAATGGTAATGTCCGAAGAGTCCAGGGCGGCTAGAGCGGCGAGGCGCTATGGGCAACAGTGGCGGGAGAATCTTGAGGGATGACTAGTCGCGTGTCGTTAGCTGCCAGCGACGAATTGGTGGCTCTGTGTCAAGCCCAAGTCTACCTACTGATGCAGGCGGCGGGCGGGGATTGGTGCGCGGTGTATCTCACAGCACCAGAGACGGTTGCCAGTAGCCCGGAGTTAATCCCGGTAGCGATCTATCCGGAGAACAGTGATCGCCAGTCGCCGTTGACCACCCCAGAATCCAGTTCGCTCTTTAGCCCACCGTACCCACCCCTACCGGCAGACCGTGGAACTGAACGCGATCGCCAGCCTTTAGCGGCTCGCGAGCTGCCTCGTTCTGACTATCCTGATCCCCTCACCAGCGACAGCCAGCAGTTTGTTTTGCCCCTGCTACATGAGGGCAACGCCCTAGGGTTGCTGGTCGCCCGTCGCCATGATCGCACTTGGAATCATCGCGAGCTAGCGATCGCCGAGCGAGTGGCGCGCACCTTGGCCCTCGCCTCTTGGCTCCATCGCCAGCAGCAGTGGTATCGCGAGCGCCTCGCCCAGCGGGAACACACTATGGCTCAGCAGCGCGATCGCCTCGGCGACCTGCTGCACCAACTCCGCAATCCGCTGACGGCGCTGCGAACCTTTGGCAAGTTGCTGCTGAAGCGCCTACAAGCCAACGACACCAATCGACCAGTCGTCGAAAGCCTGGTGGGTGAGAGTGATCGCCTTCAAGACTTGCTGCGCGAGTTCGATCTGTGCATTGATGCAATGGCGCTGGAGCCGCCAATACTCCCGGAGCGTCCTCAGCCTAAACTCCTGCCGCCGAGCCGCGAGACAACGGCTAGCTCCGGGCTGTTGCACCAGACGGCGCTGCCCCTAGAACCCCTGGCACTCGCCGCCGTCTTGCAGCCGCTGACCCAATCAGCAGCGGCGATCGCCCAAGAACGCCACCTCTGTTTCCAAAGTGATATCCCCACCAACCTCCTCCCTGCTCATGGCAATGCCCGCGCCTTGCGAGAGGTGTTCAGCAATCTGATCGACAACGCTCTCAAGTACACCCCCAGCGGCGGGAGCATCCGCCTTGCGGCTGGCTTAGAGCATAGAGAGGCGGGGCTGTCATGGCAGGGGACGGCGATCAGCGATACCGGCATCGGCATTCCTGCCGATGATCGCGCGCACCTGTTCGAGCGGCACTATCGCGGCGTCCAGGCTGCTGGTGACATCGAGGGTAGTGGACTGGGACTGGCGATCGCCCATGAGTTGGTTGCAGAAATGGGTGGCCGCATCGAACTCAACAGCCCGCTGCCCGAAGCCGAACGCCAAGCGCTAGATGCTCACACCGATGCCCCCGGCACCCAATTCATCGTCTGGTTGCCCGTCACCCCCAACACTCCAGTCAGCAATTGAGGCTCCAATGGCGGCATGCTTGGGCACAGGTGACACCGGTGGCAGCCCCGCCACCGGTACTGGCGGCGGGGCTGAGGACTGAGGGCGACGCTGCATCAGCAATAGGTAGGCTGCGGGGGTGAAGTAGAGCGCCAGGATCGGCGAGCCGCCGACGCCCCCGGCAATGGCGATCGCCAGCGGTTGCCAGAACGGATCACCGCTCGCCAACAGCGGCACGAAACCCACGATCGTGGTGAGCGTCGTGGTCAGGACGTGGCGAGTCGCTTTGATGACAACAGTGACGACAGCGCGGCGATCGCCCTGCCGGGCCTGGGGATCTTCATTAAACGCCGCGAGCACAATAATCGAGCCATTGATCGCAATCCCCACCAAGCCCATCGTGCCGACGATCGCCATGAAGCCCAGCAGCGACCCGAAGGCCCAGAGCGAGAACAGCGCCATGCCGACCGAGCTGATCGCGACTACCCCGACAATGCCCGCCTGCCGAAAGGAGCCAAGGGAGAGCACCAGCGCCGTCATCATCACCAGCACCAGTAGCGGCACGTAGAGCGCCAGATTGCCCACCGCCTGACTGCGCTCGGCTTGCTCGCCGCCAAACTCGAACCAATACCCCGGCGGCAACTCAAAGTTGGTTGCGGCAAGGCGCTCCTCCAGCGCCGCCAGCACCTGCGACGGCAACACTCCGGCGGTAATGAACGCTTGCACGGTGTTCACCCGCTGCTGGTGGCGGCGAGCGACATTCGCTAGCTCCGATTCCAGGCTGAATTCACCCAGGGCGGCGGTGGAGCGGAAGTCGCGATCGCCCGCCGACTGCGGACGTAGATCCAATGCCGCGATCGCATCCAAATCGGCTCGCTCCGTTGCCTGCAACCGCACCCGCACCGGCAGGTTCTCCGTCGCCTCGAGAATCGAGCCACCGATAACTCCTTCGAGGTAAGCGTCGAGTTGCTGGGCGATCGCCGTATTGTCTAACCCTGCCTGCTGCGCCTGTTCCGCGTCCACGGTCAGCCCCAGCTTCGGCTGCACCTCGGTCAGGTCATCGCGCACATGGGTGACATCGGGAATTGTAGTCAGCAGTTCCCGGACTTCCATCCCCAGCCGTCGCAATTCAGATAAATTCGGCCCATAGATCCGCATCTCCACAGGGGCTTCATAGGGCGGCCCCTGCTGGAGTTGGTGGACGAGGAGGCGCGCCTGCGGGAACGCCGCATCCAGCTCGGTTTGTAACTCGCGCACCAAGTCGCGCACCCCTTTTTCGGAATTAAGCTGCACCATTGCTTGGGCATAATGCGCCTGATTCTCGCGCGCGCCGACGAAGTTGTAGTAGAACTTGGGGGCGCTCTCACCGGCAAACCAATGCACGTCGGCAACATTTTCATGCTGCAAAATCAACTGACGCGCCCGCTGCACTTCAGCCTCGGTCTGGGCGATCGCCGTCTGCGACGCGAATTCAATCTCGATCTGAAACTGATCGCGAGCAACCTGCGGGAAAAACTGCTCTTCCAGTTGACCCGCCATGATGAAACCGAGCAGCGGGATTAGCAGGGTCAGGGCGACTCCCAGCAGCGGGCGAGCCGTCAGCCGCTCCAGCGTCCAGCGGTAGATGCGACCGAGCTGGGGCGAGCTGAAACCGTCGTGCCACCAGGCTCCGGGCTTAAGCAGAAACCGCATGATTAGTTGCCGCCAGGTAAGCGATCGCCCGCTCGCCCTTCGCACTTCAAACTCGGCCGCCTTCGCCTCACTGTCCGCCAGCATTCGACCCGCCAGAGCGGCAATAACAGTCAGCGAGATCGCCAGCGAGCTGACCAGCGAGAGGATCACGCTGAGGGCAATGGAGCCGACAAATTCGCCCGCCCCACCCGGCAGCAGATAAATCGGCAAGAAGGTCAAAACCGTGGTCAGGGTCGAGGCAAAGAGCGGCACTTGCAGGTATTTAACGGTATTGACCACTGCTAGTAAGGGCTTGACCCCGTGACGCAGCTCGACCTGGATCTCATCGACGACGACAATCGCGTTGTCAATCAGCAAGCCCAGCGCCACAATCAAGCCGGTCACCGACATCTGGTGAATCGGCACCTCGAAGATCGTCATCCAGCCCAGCACCGCAAAGACGGTCAGCGGCAGCGCCGCGCCTACGACCAGCGCCGAACGCCAGCCCATCCCCACGAGGGCGATCGCCACCACCAACACCGCCCCAAAGATCAGGTTAAACACCAGCGAGCTGATGCGTGCGTCAACATAACTGCTCTGGTCGAAGATGGTCGTAAGTTCAATGCCCTGGGGCAGGCGATCGCCAAACTCAGCCAGCGCCTGCCGCACCTCAGCCGCCCACTGATCGATCCGCAAGCCGGACTGCATAAGCACTCCGAGGGCGATCGCCGGTTTGCCGCCGATCAGCGCCAGGTCACTCTGCGGCTGGCGGATGCCACGACTCACCACAGCGATGTCGCTGAGTCGCGCAAACTGACCATTGCCACCCTGCACCGGAATTTGGCGAATCTGCTCCAACGTTTCCAGCTCGCTCTCGACTTCGATCGCCAGATTCTGCTCCGCGCTGCGATACTGCCCTGCCGTCACTTTGGCATCACTGAGGGCAACTTGGTTGGCCAATTGTTGCGGCGACAGCCCAATCGCCACCAGTTCCGGCGCATCGACTTCGACCAAAATTTCCTCGATCGGTGCGCCGAATAGTTCTGCCTCCTCTGTACCCTGGATGCTCCGCATCAACACCGCCAGCTCCTCAGCGTAGCGCCGCAGCACCGCGTAATTCGGCGCGTCGGGTAGTTCCCACACCAGCGTCGGAATAATGGTATAAGCTTTCACCTTCGCTTCGTCCAGCTCTGGCTCACTAGTTCCGGGCGGGAAACGGGTCGCGGCATCGGCAATTTCATCGCGCACCTTCGACCAAACAGGCTGAGCATTGTCAATCGTATCGACGAGTTCAACAGCCACTGACGAGAAGCCCACCCGTGAACTAGAGCTGAGCGTATCAATCTCTTCCAGTTCTGACAATTCCGATTCGAGAACCTCCGTCACTAGAGCTTCAACCCGCTCAGCACTCGCCCCCGGAAAAAAGGTGGTCACGACAGCCGTGCGGGCAACCAGTTCGGGATCTTCCTGGCGCGGCAGGGCTTGAAATGAAGCAAATCCCCAGACCAAAATCATCACAATCGTAAGAATCAGCAGACGAATATTTTGATAGAACGGCTTAACCATTACTCTTGTTTTCCAATAGTTCTTTGGCAAAAAATCCGGTCACTGGTACATGAGGGCAGAGTTGGAGACATGATTCAAATTTGCTGTAAGCCCTAGAAACCCAAGCCTGCTGAATTCTGCATAGCGGTACCAGCATTCCTGATCTGGATGATGATTTTCAGGGTGTTGACGCCGCTGTCGTACTTGCAAATGCCAGCACTATTCAGCGAGCCAGTGGAGATATTCTTCCCGGATAATGCGAGCAAAAAATTCACGATGATGCGCCACAAAAGCCTGAGAGAGACTCCTGTAATCTGGCAAAAATCTAACGGTTCATAGTCAGCATTCAATCAATGAGAAGCACCGGCAACGCGCTGGCGCTTGAGGTTGGAAAAAGGGTCGATTTGGGGCTGCGAAAGGGTGTCAAAAGGGCGGACTTGTTGTCCGGGAACGAGGCGATGAACGCCGTTGGCAACAAGGCGATCGCCTGCTTGCAGCGTTCCGCGTACCAGCACGCGATCGCCCGCCTGGTGAATAATTTCCACCACCTGCTGCTGCACGGCAAAGATGCCAGCATCAGCCGTCTCGGTTTCGGGTGGCACGAGCACATAGCTCGTCCACAGGCCGCGAATGTCCTGGGTTAGGGCGCTGGTCGGCAACCAGAAACCTTCGGTTGCAATGCGCTCGGTCACATTGGCACGCGCCGTCTGTCCCGCCGTCACTTGCGGCGCGGCGGCCGCGTCAAGGGAGAGCACAACGGTTTGAGTGCGCGTAGTTGGATCGACTTCGGGCAAGATGGCCTCGACCGTGGCGGCATAGGTCGCCTCGCCGAGGTCAATGGTTTGCGATCGCCCAATCGCCAACTGCTGCACAACCTGAGTGGGCATCCCGATCCGCACTTCCGGCGCGGCATTCTCGATCAGCCGCAGCACGGGCTGACCAGCACTGACGACCGTACCTTCATCCACTTGGCGCTCAACCACGGCAGCAAAGGGCGCTTTGAGCGTACTTTTTGCCATGGTGACATCCAAATCGGCGCTGCTGGCATCAATCTGCTGCACCAGCGCCATTTGCGCCGCGATTTGCTCAGCGCGCGTACCATTGAGCAGTTCTTGCAGATTGCTGCGCGCTTGGTCGAGGCGGGCTTGCAAGGAACTTTGCCCATAGGTGAATTGATCGAGTTCTTCTTTGGAGATGGCTCCTTCGTTGTGCAGGAACTCGCGGCGCGATCGCTGCACCCGCTGCAAGTTCAATTGCTCCTCCAGGTCGCGCACTGCCGCCCGCGCCGCCGCAATATCCTCCTGGCGCGGGCCGGCGCGTAATTCAGCCAACTGAGCTTCGGCGCGCGCCCGTTCGGCCACCAGTTGCTGGCGCTGCGTTTGCAAGTTGCGGGTGTCGAGGCGGGCGAGGGACTGTCCAGCCGCGACGCGATCGCCATCCTGCACCAGCACACTCGTCAGTTGCCCGCTGCGCTCGAAGCCGACCTCGCTAGTTCGCAGCGCTACCACTTCGCCGGTATACGTCCGGGCAACCTCATAGCCATCAACAGACTCGACAGTCAACGTCTCCACTGGCAAAATACGGGCAACATCAGGCATTGCAACACCTGACACCGTTGGTGTGCTGAAGTGCAAATGCACCACTGGTATCGCGGCGAGGCATAGCACACCTAAAGTGCCACCCACAAGCACCCAGCGACGTTTACGCCATCGCGCAGGCAATCTCATGTGGGCTGGTAGGGCGAAACGCTGGGACGGGGGATTGGTAGGCGAGGGAGTATTGAGCGTCATCGGAATCCGAGGGGTAGACATTCAAAGTAGGGCACCAGTGCCGGAACACAGCCGGGAATGCGGTTGAAGCCAACGATGTCAGGACGCACCGCGCGCTCTGTGAATCCAAGCCGGGATCAAACAAACGAACGTTTAATGACCGTCAAACCTTGAATTTGAGGCGCTCATCTCCTGTTTTCAACCATGGCACTAACCGGCAAGCCACTAGCAGAACCATGATTAAAACGCTCGTTTGAATTAATTAAAACGTACGTCTAAAATATTGGCAAGGGGGATCACTCAAAAATCCGGCTGCTGTTCCAAGCCGATGCGGGCGATCGCTGACCATGACTAGAGTTCAGAGCGTCGCGTAATTTCTCCCTTTCTCGCTCACAGGCATGAGCACCCACACCGCCAACCCAACCAAACAACAAATCCTCGCTGTCGCTCACCAAGGAGATCGCTGCTGCTTATACACCTCTCTCGATGAAGCTCAATATGCTGCATTTGACCCCCCTTAGCCCCCCGCAATCGGGGGGGACTGATCGCAAAGTCCCCCGACTTGGGGAATTTCGGGGGCCATCGCGGGCTAATCCTCTATTGTGGCAAGCGTTGTCAGATGGTTCAGATTAGACCGTGTTCTGTGAAGCGAGGGGGGGGTATAAAACCCTGATGGCTACCCCCCTCGCTGCCACGGGTGTCGGATGAGCATGGTCAATCCTAGACCAGTGCGGGACTTTGCCAAAGCCAGTGGCATCAGCGAAGACGGACGTGGTCGATGCACGAGTCATTGCGCGCTTCGGCAGTTTGTTGCAGCCGCCAGTGACCGTGTTTGACTCTGAGTCAGCGCAACCATTCCCGGATTGGGTCAGACGGCGACCGCAACTCGTCGAGATGCTCAGTGGCGAAAAGAATCGCCGCCAGCAACGTTTCCACGACCCTGTTAGCCGACCTGTCGGCGTTGGGGCACTGAACAGCAAACCAATGATGTATCAGCATCTCCTCGACCAGGGGAATGAGCAGAAAGTGGCCTTGATTGCCTGTGCGAAAAAACTGCTGACTTATTTGAAGGCCATGCTGAAATCTCGCACTCCTTGGCCGGACGAACTCGTCACGGCTCGCGATACCCCAGCCTGATCGACACTTTCGAGGTCAGGGACAGCCAATATTCTGCTCAGTTTCCTTGACTTTCAAGATAATCGCTTCTCCCTCTTTGGGAGGAGGGACTGAGGGATGAGGCTCTTCGATTTTTGGGCTATAGAGACCGGATTTAGGATGGGTTCGCCCCTACCGACAATGATTACGTCATTGACGCCGTGTTTTACTCGGAAGCGAGCGGGCGTAGCTAAGGAGATTTGTGCCGACCGCTAATCCAGTTGTAGTGTCGCATGTTTCCGGGGGCTGAAGCGGTCGCCCGATTCCAGATATCCGGCTGCGATCGCCGAGCTGTGGCGTAGACACTGAACGTCTTTAATCAATGCAAAGGGATGTTTAAAATATTGACCAGGGTGATCGCTCAGCAATTTAGCCGCTGTTCTGGGTCAAGGCGGGCGATCACCGGGTGCATCCCAGTTTGGTGTTGTCATTTCCCACTCTGTGAGAAGCCGCTGCGCCTCTACATCCCCCAGCCCCTTCTTCGTTAGCGTCAACGGTGTTCTTCTTGCTACTGAGCGATGGATTTACACAGCATTGAGACTTATTTACGTCCGACCGATTGGGCTGAGCTGACGGCTTGGCAACCCGATTGGGCGTGGCTCGCGGGCGGAACCTGGCTGTTTTCCGAGCCACAGCCCCAGGTGCGAACTCTGGTGGATTTGCAGGCACTGGGTTGGTCGGAGCTGGCGATCGCGGCTGACGGCCTGACGATTGGCGCGACCTGCACGATGCGCCAGTTGCTCCAGGCCGATTATCCCGCTGTTTGGCTGGGCATCGAGGCGCTCCGCAACGCGGTGCGGGAGCTAGCCTCGTTCAAGATTCACAACGAAGCCACGATCGCCGGCAACCTCTGTCTCGCCCTGCCTGCCGGGACATTTGCCCCCGCCTTGGTCGCCCTCGATGCCCGGTATGAAGTCTGGCCGCATGGCGGTGAACCCTACTGGCTGCCCGCGAGTGCCTTTCAACTGGGGGCGCGGCAGACTGTTTTGCAGCCGGGGGATCTGTTGCGACGCATCCATGTCCCAGCGGCGGCGCTGGCTTGGCAGACGAGCTATCAGCGGCTCTGTGTGGCGACAGCGGGGATTGCCTTGGCGATCGCCGTCGCCGCTTACCATCCGGCAACCCAGACCGTCCGCCTAGTCGCCGGAGCTAGCTTTCCCCAGCCACGCCAGTGGGAGTTTTTCGCTCCCCTATGTCGTGAGCAAATCACCACCGCCCTCGCCGCCCTGCCCCTGACCGATTTCATCGCCGATGCGGCGGCAAGTGCGGTGTATCGGCGACAGGTGCTGGGGGTGTTGCTGGTGCGATCGCTGTCAGATCTAGGCCTTCTCAGCGAATTTGAACCAATCAGCATACACAGTTAATATCGCGATCCTTGGCGATCGCCTCCACAGTGTTCATATCCTGAGGCTGTTATCGTACCAACTACGATAACGGCAAGCTAGTACAAGGCGGCGGCAATGAGATCCCCATTCAGGATCCGTAGGATGCCTGTATTGTCTGCACTCATCACTCAAAACTCAGAACTCAAAATTCCGCGTAGCGGTACTAGGGCGACTCATTGCTGGGACGGAAATAGTTGTAAATCTCTTGAGCTAAGCGCGGGCCGATGCCTTCGACCTCGGCGATCTGGGCGGGAGATGCTTCGCGAATGTAGTCGATCGAGCGGAAATGGGCAAGGAGTTGCTTTTGGCGCTCGAAGCCGAGGCCGGGAATCTCATCGAGGCGCGATCGCCGACTTTGTTTCAAGCGCTGCTGGCGATGGAAACTGACCGCAAAGCGGTGCGACTCATCCCGCACCCGGCGCAACAACTGCACCCCCGGCTGCTCCGGCTCCGTTGTCAGCGGCTGTGACGCGCGCGGCAAAAAGACCTCCTCGCGCTGCTTCGCCAAGCTGATGACCTTGAGGTCGTCTAAGAGCGGTGCTTCACTGGGATTCTCCAGCACCGCGACCACCGCTGAAAGCTGTCCCTTGCCGCCATCGATCAATACGACATCCGGAAAGTCCGTGTCCCCGTGGCGCAGGCGACGGGGATCGTCGGCATACTTGCGAAAGCGGCGCTGAATAGTTTCAGCTAAGCTGGCGAAGTCATCGGAGCGACCGCTGCGGACATTGGGATTTTTGATTTTGTAATGGCGGTAGTGTTGCTTCGCGGGCACACCATCGACGAAAACCACTTGCGAGGCCACGGCATTTGCCCCCTGGATGTGGGAAATATCGTAGCCCTCGATGCGGCGCGGCAGGTCGGGCAGATCGAGCAAATCCGCCAAATCTTGCAGCGCTTGCGTGTTGCGGTCGGCGGCGCGCTGGGTGCGTTCTAGCTCGTACTGCGCGTTGCGCTCGACCATCTCGATCAGTTCGGCCTTGAGCTGGCGTTGCGGCGTCAGGATTGTGACCTTGCGGCTGCGGCGATCGCTCAGCCAGTCCGCCAACATCTCGCCCTCGGGCAGCTCATGCTGCACGAGGATTGCTTGGGGAATCTCCAGTGCTTCCACCAGACGGTAGTGTTCCTCCAGCACCCGCTGCAAGATCGCGCCCGGTTCCGCGCCGTTCGTTTCTGCAAAGAAGCCAAGACGACCAACCAGTTTACCGGCGCGTATCTGGAAGAGCTGAATGCAGCAATGCTTGTCATCGGCGGCGAGGGCGATCGCATCCCGGGATACGGTATCATCCGGCAGCGAGACCTTCTGATCCGCGTGCAGAGCTTCGAGACCCCGCAGGCGATCGCGCAGTATCGCCGCATGTTCAAAATTTAGCTCAGTTGCCGCTTGCTCCATCTGCTCCGTGAGGACTTCGCTCAGCTCACCGATCCGTCCCTGGAAGATCATCGCGACCTTCTGCACGATCTTGCGGTAGTCATCGGGCGTGACCAACTGCTGACAGACACCGGGACAACGCCCCATGTCGTAGTTGAGGCAGGGCCGGTCTTTGAACAGTGGCTTCGGGCGCTGGCGGAGCGGAAATAGGCGTTTCACTAAACCCAGGGTGCTGCGGAGCAAGCGCACATCCACATAGGGGCCGTAGTAGCGATCGCGTTCGTTCTTCATCCGCCGCTTGCGCGTGATGAAGATGCGCGGGTAGTCCTCCGACCAGGTGATGCAGACGTAGGGATATTTTTTGTCGTCTTTGAGCAGGATGTTGAAGTAGGGCTGATGCTGTTTGACCAGGTTAGCCTCGAGCGCCAGGGCTTCTGCCTCAGTGTCGGTGACGATGAACTCGATCTCGACAATCTGCCGCACCATCATGGCGATGCGATCGGTGTGACGCTGGCGATCGCGAAAATAAGAGCGCACCCGATTCCGCAGCTTCTTCGACTTGCCGATGTAGAGGATGCCATCGGTGGCGTCGCGCATCAAATACACCCCCGGCTCAGCGGGGATTTCTTTCAGCCGCGCTTCCAAGCGTTCAACATCTTTGACCAGCGGGAGCAGTTGCGTAGCAGGAGCCGCAGACATGGCAGAGCAATGAGAACAAAGGTTTCACTGCTCCTAGGATACGCAACTTTCTACCGGCCGTGGCGCGTTCGACTTGACGGCCCGATGGCGATCGCCCCGGTCTAAAAACACAGCGGCGCGATCGCCCAGTTAAGAATGTCAAATCCGGCTGGGAGATCATTGGGACGGAGCAGAAACGCCGGCCAGAGATCGTCATCAGGGTCGCGGCGGACGCAGCTCCCCGTCAGTACCCCCAAGGGTTGCAGTTGCGGGGCTTCCACACTGATGTCGTCGAAAGGCGAGGGATTGAAGGTGCCATCGAAAATCTCGAAGTCAGTCCCAACCGCAATCCCGATCCCCCCGCCCCCCCCCCGCGCCGCCATTGCCGCCGCCAC
>JAAUTY010000006.1 GCA_012031265.1 Spirulinaceae cyanobacterium SM2_1_0
GGGCTTTGCTGACCATCGCACCTTCAAGATGCCGCCGCGACGGATCCCAATTCGACACCTAGCTTGTTTGACCCACGCTACCAGCCGAAGCCTGCTTATTTTGCGGTGGAGAGTGTGTTGCAGCGGGTGTCACTGCTCTCACAAGTTAGCGGTTAGGTCTTGGTCAAGCACCTGACTCCAGAGCGCTAAAGCCTCCTGATCCTCGCCTCGCACCGCCGCTGCTAGAGCCTGTTCGACCCTTGCCTGCACCGCCCACTCCGCCGCCCCTAGTGCGACCCAGTCGTCTTGGAAAAAGCCACCCAGCACAGCTGTCAAACTCCTCAGCGGTAATGGCTGAGTTTGCAGCCATTGTTGTGTCCAGGCTTCGACAGCCGCTTCATCCTTCAATGCGGCCTGTCGCGCCAACCAGAACTTGAACAATCGCAGTGCTAGCCTGGCCTGCCCCCGATAGCGGGCATCCAACTGCTCCCAGGTCTGCGGCTGTTGGGGGGGGGCGTTGCCAACGGTTTCTACTGTCAGGGTTGTTGTCACCCCAGTCTCTGCTGCTGACTGCACCGTCTCTTCGAGAGCTGGCAAGACAGCCGCAGAGCTAACATAGCTGCTCTCGTTACAGTAGCGGGTCAGTGAAGCTACGAGTTGATTGGGTTGCAGCCAGTAATGTTGGCGCTGCAAAGGGGGAAGCTTGCAAGCGGGTGCCACGACTGTTGAGTGGTAGCCAGATTTCTAGGCTAGCTAGGGGCTGGATAGCGAGTTGGCAAGCGAGCGAGCCAGCCATTTAGCCCGCACCGGTTAGTGGCAACGTGTCTTCGGCGTTGGCGAGCCAGCGATTCAGGGTTTGGCCGTCAGCTTGGGCACAGGTGATTTGGCCGGGGGTGGGATTGATGACCTGAGTGGTGAGGTTGCTCAATGTGGGGTCGGGAGCGAGCAGTATCGGTAGCCAGAGGGTCATTTTCCGTGAGTGTAATCATGCTTTTTCAGGCAATCAAAGTCTAAGCAACCGCTCCAGACCCTCCCAATAATGGCGATGTTCGAGCCCAATGACTGACTAGAATTTAAGCATTTATACGGAAGGGATGGAGGCTTGGTAGTCAGCGAGCAGCAGCGTCAGGAAATCGGGTAAACGTGCCGGATCGCGATGGGGAACGGCGCGGCGCACGGGTAGGCACTGGAGCAGATGGCTAAGACTGGCAAACTCTTGCTGGCGGCGGGTTTTGTCTAGCAGGTAGTTCGTGTAAGTGTTGGCAATCAGTTCCACTAGTGCCTGGGAGGGGGCGATCGCCTCGAGCCGAGGTGCGTTTGAAGCTCCCTGCCGCGCGGCGAGCAGATAAACAGCCGCTAGGGGAAGTGGCTGGGTTTGAAAGCTTGCTTCCCCGGCGGGTGCCAAATCTAGATAACGCTTGTCCCAGTGGGGATGGTCAGGCACGAGACGCGGCAGTGCGTCGGCACGACCGTAAAGGAACTCTACAGCCTCCGACCAAAGCCGCAGCCGGGGGTAAGCCGGTTGGACGCAGAAGCCAGCGGCAGTTTCCGTCAGCGCCGCCACATCGTCGGTCAGGACGCGGTAACCTGCCTGGGCAAAAGCGGCGGCGGTTGTCGATTTTCCGGCCCCGGCCTGACCGACCAGGGCGATCGCCTGCTCTCCCACGGCGACGGCGCTAGCGTGCAAACAAGTCGTGCCGCGCCAACGCAGCAGGAAGCCGAGGATCGGGCCGAGCAGATAGGTAGCGATGTCTTCGCGCACCAACTTGCCTGACCAATTTGCCCAAATCTGTGCCGGTTGCAGCTGCACCAGGAACTCGGCGTCATCGTAGTAGCGGAAGTGGAATCGCTGGCGATCGCGATCACAAGTCACGCGCAGGCTCGGCGCATGTGCCAGCGGAGTCGCCGCACTCAGATACCAGGGCTGGCAAACGGCGGCGAGGTGCGGGGGCTGCGTCCCCATGACAATGCAAACATCGGCAGCCGCTTGCTCAGATAACGGTTGCAGTCCGGGCAACGGACAATTAGCCGCCAAATGTAGCCCATAAGCACGGTAGTAGGGCATTGGCGACGATTCGCAGTCAGTTAGAGAGTGCGATTGGGTGTGGTTCCCATCCCGGCATTGTCCGGGTCGCCCAGGTCAGCAACTGCCTGAGTTAGGTATGTGATGTTGCCATAAACTGTGAGTTGGGGAGCGCGGTAGGGGCGCTTGCTGGCGGCTTGGGGGTGGGACATATCCGATCGCTCCATATCCATGAAAATACTTCCAACTAGTTGCTATCCACAGTGTTAGCAGATGCCGACCGTCCAACGCATCCGCAACTCCCGCAGTATCGCTGCAACCAGTAATGCAAACTGACGGGTCGCAGACAGCCCCAGGCTAGCATTGGGGGGAGGGAGGAGCCAGCGGCTATGGCGAGCAGGCGTTGGTTAACATAAGCATTTATACCACTATTGCTCTCGTGGCTGAAAATTTCTCCCGGAAACCCCTGCCGTTGCAGGGCAAGGTAGAAGGGTAGCCCGCCCAGAGCCGTCTTGGGGCGCTGGCAGATCGCCATTGGGAGGCGATCGCGCCCCGCCTGTCGCAGGATCTCCTTGCCGACGAACCACGGTAGCGGCGGCAGTGCCAACAAGAAATTGAGCAGCCGCAGATCCAAAAAAGGCAGCCGCGTCTCGACCGGCAGGTTCAAGAAGCCCGGATCGCAAGCCGCCAGCGTCGGCAGCCAGACTGGAGCCGTGAGCGCTCGGTAGGCACGCGATCGCCAGGGATGCGCTGGCCGCGTTGTCATTCTCCTTGCCCAAACCTGCTGCCAGCGATCGCGCGCCTGAGTCCGACGGACGAAATCCTCCTGCAACCAGTCCGGAAAGGCAGGTAATTCCTGCTGCCCCCGCCACTGTCGCCAGCGGGCCAGTGTGCCAGTTCCCCATTCGGGTCGCAGGCGCTGTTGTAAACATTGGGCGAGACCGCCGAGGCTGACCAGTAGCGGCAGACCGCGTAGGCTTTCCAGCACCGTCGAGGGCTGCAAGGCTTCGTCGGCTCCCTCACCGTAGAGGGCGACGCGACTGTGGCGGGCAATGCGGTGGAGTTGCTGGCGATCGCCCTGCAACAACGGGCTATGACTTGGCTCTGGTGGCAGCGTCGTCGCGTCCGCCGTCGCCCAGTCTTGATACAGCCGATAATCGTCAGCCGCGAGAAGATGCAGCGGGATTTGCAGCGCCTGGGTGACCAAGGGCGTGTAGTGACGCTCGGAGTCGGTAAACAGGCGCTCGTAAACGGTGGTGTAAGCCTGCAAGTCAAGCTGAGGGGCGACCGCCCGCGCCGTCGCCGCCAGGGTGGACGAGTCGAGGCCGCCGCTGAGATAGATGGCGGCGCGATCGCCCGGTAGGCGATCGCGTACCGCTTGTTCCAAGTGATGGCGAAAGTCCGCGAGACAATCCTCAGCGCGACGGTAGCGGCGCAAGGCGGGGACCGGCAGCGTCCAGTAGCGCTGGCCGCGGCCAGCGTCAGGGTTGGCCCGTAGGCAATGACCGCCTGGTAAGCGCTGGATGTCGCGAAAACTGGTTGTCGTTGGCTCGCGGTTGAAGTCGAAGAGGAGGAAATCGGCGATCGCCGCTTCATTCAGCTCTGTGGAAATGGCCGGATGCTGGCACAGCACCCGTAAGTCGTTGCCGAGCAGCAGAGTTGCCCCCAAGCGGGCGTAGAACAATGGCTTGATGCCCAAGGGGTCGCGGGCGGCGAAGAGCGTTTGCTGCGATTGATCCCAGATCGCGAAGGCAAAGTCGCCTTGCAAGCGCTCCAGGGCGCGATCGCCCCAGGTCAAATAGGCCTGACCGAGCAATTCTGGATCAGTCGGATCATCGGTCAAGGGGCGATTGCGCCGCCGGAGTTGCGCGCGCAGTTCGTCGCGCCCGTCGAGGCGGACATCGGCAACCAAGATGATTCCGGGCGCGATCGCCCGGGGCTGCTGTTCACGGGCGGCGCGATCGCTCGTCGCCAGCAGCGCGTGCCCAAAACCCGCATTCGCCTCGCACCAGACGGTTCGGCGATCGGGGCCGCGCTGGGCTAGCTGGGCAGTCAGCCGCACCAGCTCGGCGCGCTCCACCGGCTGACCGTCGCCGTGCAGCCAGCCGATGAAACCACTCACCGCAGATGCCCTCGCCAAAAGCTGAAAGTGCAACCACTCGCGCCGCAATCGCCACAATCAAGAATGTCACAGCCGCCCAGATCGCAGTCCAACCCGTCACAGTCGAAGTCCAGGCCATCGCTGATACTGCCGCAATCGCACCAATTCGCGCCACGCTGACAGCAATGATCGCGATGCCGCCGTGACTCCTCACTCGCGACCCGACAAGCGGCAAAGCGCTGGCGGCTGGGTCGGATCGCATCGCGCAGGCCGCGATCGCGGATCTGCCACAACACGTAACCGGAACCAGACTCGCCGCCATAGCACACCCGGTAGGCGCAGCGAAAGCCTTTGTGCGGCGACAGATAGCGTTGATAGCCCTGGATCGCGGCGATCGCCAGTCTTGCCACTACGGAGAAGCGGGATCGCGGTCTCACACTGAACTCATTCATGCGGCTGCCAGGTCATCAAATCTGCCCGTAGCGCCGTCAGCTCGGTTTGCAGAGCTGCAAATTGTTCTTTTTGTGCCTGCAAAGTGGCTAGAACTTCATCCGCCATCGCCTCACGTTGCTCGCGCTCCTGGAGCAGGCGATCAAATTCAGCCAGGAAGCGATGGATGTACTCGCTGATCTGCTGTTCGGCTTCCCTAAAATCGTCCGCCACCTGTTGCTCGATCGCCTTTTTGACCACGGCCAAACTACCAATGGTTTGGGCATCAATTTCGTGTTCAATCGCTTCCAGGGTCTGACGCAAATCGATTTCATAATAGGCGCGACAATCATCGACCTCAAAATCGATTTCATAGTCGTAGCAAAAGGCGCGGCGGTGCTCCGTTTCTAAACGGGTATAATCCTCGGTTTGCTGTTGGACTTGTGCATCGATGCCTTGAAATTCAAAGGACAAGATTTGAATCGGATTGATATGCATGGCGATGTCCAGTCCTTCGCCAAGATGGGTGGAGATTTCGTCAGAGATTTTTTGAATGTTTTCACGAATTTCGGTGATTAATTCCTGACGAATCTGAGTGCCTTGGCGGGAGAGTTCATCTTGGGTCGTCGTCCACCAGTCTTTAATGGCGAGTGTACAAAATTGATTGATCTCCTGTTTGACTTGCGCGACTTCTTCCAGACTCTCGCAGCGGATTTTGTAGGGGCTGTCGCTCATTTGCAAGAAGTTGCGAATGGCGGTGTGTAGGGAGTTGGCAATGCGGGTGGGGACAGGAAAAGGAGTGGCTAAGGGGGCAATTTCTACCTCAGCTTCGACGGCGATCGCCCCCGTGGCATCTTCGCTCGATTGACTGATTTCGGCGACGGCGATTTCTGTCAGTTCTGATTCAGCCGCTGGCGCGAAACGAGTCTGGGCGAAGCGTTCAAATTCATTCTGTAGCGTGCGCTTGGCACGTTCGGCGAAGTGACTGATCTCGGTCTTGAATTGGGCGACAAGTTGTTGCTTTTGCCGCTCAACCAGTTTCTTGACATCGCGAATCTGGACAATCGCCGACTTGGTGAGCTGTTTGTAGGCTTCTACACGCTGGCGTAGCGGCTCGATGTCCAATGTCCAACCCCGGATGCGAGTGTTGATCAGGTCAATGCTAATCAGGGTGGATTTTTCGAGACTGTTGAGGACATTGCTGAGCAGATTCCAGCCCGAATTGGTGGTGATGCGGCGAATCACGACCTCCTCCAGGGTCGGGATGGCACTGTCGAGCAGAGCTTGCGGCGCAATCTTCGAGGGTGCGGGAGAAACCAGGTCACCGTCAGCGGTCTCGTGGGCGTAGCGACCGCTAAAAAACTGTTTAAAGTTTTTCAATTGCACGTCCGAGGCGGTCTGACTGGCGATCAGTTTTGCCAACAGACCCTGCCAAGCACTGACCGGATAAATCTGGGGCTGGGAGATGCCAAAGTGCTGGAGCAGTTGTTTCAAATCGGCGATCACCTCGGCGAGCGGGCGATCGCCCTCCGTCCGGCAATCCACCTTGTTGAGAATGAAGTAAATCGCCCCCCGGTTGCGCGCCAGAAATTCCTGACGCTGGCTGAGCAAGTCCTGTAACAACTCGGAATTGATGCTGTCCTTAAACGAGGTGTAGTCGAGGACGAACAAGATCACATCGCAGTTGCGGAGCGCCTCCAGTGCCGTCGCCTTGAGCGCCACCGTGTCAAAGGCAGCCGTCGTCCACTCGTTGGGGCCGGGGGTATCGACGAGCGTGAAGCCCGCCAGTGCCGGTTGTTCACCCAGGGCGGCAATTGGGTGCTCCAGCTCGAAGCGACGGGTGCGATCGCGATTCGCCGTCGCCCGAATTTGATGGGTGCGTTCGAGAAATTGTTGGCGGATGTGGGCGGCATCGCCCTCAGCTAGCAGAATTGGCTCGCGCTCGCCGTCGCGATACTCCAGCAGGCGCGGCGTTTGCCCCGGCGCGAGCGGGCGGACATCGGTGCGGCAGACGGTGCAGGACTCGGACTCGCTGGCGAGCACTTCCGCCCCGATCAGGGCATTGAGCAAGGTACTTTTTCCCGCTTTCATCGCGGCGATCGCCGCCACTTGGTAACGCTGCGCCCGCAGGGCTTGTAGGGCGCGGGTGATGTTGGCTTGAATACCCGCAAAACCTTCTGCTGGATCCGACAGCTCGCCGCGCTCGGTTTGCAGCGCCTGCAAGGATTGCCCGAGGCGATCGCCAAAAGCTTGCAGACGGGCGTGCATTTCCTGATAGCGTTGAGCAGTCATCACCCGATTCCAACGTCTAAATTTCTAGCTTCCAGCTTCTCACGTCTGAGCTTGTAGCTGTCAACTTCTAACGGTGGCAACGATGGGCATTAGGCATCGGCCTTGGGGGCGCGCCGTCGAAGCAATTGCAGCGCCAGGAGCAAGAGGCCCAGGGTCACCAGCCCAAACACGCCGGTCGCCAGCGTCGCCGCGCCAATAACTAAGGTTCGCACGGCGATCGCAATATTCGTCGCTGTGACATTGACTGTCGGCAGAGGCTGGGCTGCGAGATTGGTGGCGATCGCCCGGGTCAGCGCATACATCGCACTTGCCAGCGCCCCGGCAATGACCGCGCCGATGAAGCAACGCAATGGTGTTGTCGTGGGATTCGGGATGGACGCCGGGCTGGAGGGCTGATCAGTCATGAGTTGGGACAAATAGCGGTTCCGTGAAATTTGCAGCCAGAGCGAGGACTGACCGGCGCAGCCGTGCTCAGGCCACCGCTCTCCAACCTTACGACAAAACTGCCCCCAGCCAAATTGTGGTTGGGAACAGTCGTCGTTGAGAAAATGCAGGCGACGCCAGTAACGATTTAAAGACCAGTGGCTTGCTGTTGCGGGGTCGCGTTGCGGGGAGTGAGGGCGGAGCTGACGATGGCGGTCAGACCGGCGAGGGTGAGCAGCGAGGCGATCACGATCGCGCTCGTTACTCGCTGCCAGCGGCAGTGGGGTGATGGCTCAAAGGAGCGAATCCCCAGCGGCCCATACGATTCTTCGTAAGCCATTGCCATGTGCGTATAGCCAAGCGTATCCATGACGGTCTCCTCAATGATGCTGGTGAGAGGGGCAACAGGGTTAGGGATTACTGACTACCGGGTATGTGACCGATGCACCGGATCAATACTTACAGCTCAATCATATCTTGATTTTCTGAAGCTGCCTTTTTCCCCGGTTGATTCAGTTCCAGTAATCCCGGCGGCGGCACAATTTCTAACCGCGCGGCGATCAGATCGACGACCGGGACAATCGCTTTGACGAAGGGAATCAGGATCGGTGCCGCCGTCGGCTCAGCCGTGCGCTGGACGGCGAGTAGATCGTTGCCGGCCCGCAGCACATCCACGACGGTGCCGATGGTTTCGCCAGTCGTTTGCAGCACGACGGTTAAGCCGACCAGATCGGCGACGTGATATTCGTCAGGGTCATTCAGAGGGGGCGATCGCCTGCCTTAACCAAGATTTTGCTGCCGCGTAGGGTCTCGGCTTGCGTGCGATTCTCGATCCCCGCCAGCCGAATCACATACAAGCTCTTACCCGCCAGCCAACGGCCACTCAGCAACTCGACGGGCTGCGGGTCGCTGGCAGGCGAGGTTTGCAGCCAGCGGGAGCCGGGTTGCTCAAAGCGCTCCGGAAAATCGGTGTCGGGGTAGACGCGCAATTCCCCTTGCAAGCCCTGGGGCGCGACAATCGTGCCGACCACGAGCCAGTCATCAGCAGCAGCAGTTTGAGCCATCAGGTCGGGCATCGGCGATTTCATGCCTGAAAAATTCTCAACCAGCAGTGGAGACACAGTAGACCATGCCTCCACTCAGGTTTTAACGCCAGCGAGTGTGATACGACAATACCCGCGCCTACTTGTTCGGCTGCGGCGTCATGCGGAGGTAGGGCTTGATCTCGGTCACGCCTTTCGGGAACTGCTTCTTGGCGTCTTCCGTGGCGATCTTCGGCGAGACCACGCAGTCTTCGCCATCTTGCCAGTTGACGGGTGTGGCCACTTTGTAGTTATCGGTCAACTGGAGTGAGTCGAGCACCCGCAGGATCTCTTGGAAGTTGCGGCCGGTGCTCGGCGGATAGGTCAGCGTCAGGCGCAGCTTGCGGTTGGGGTCGATCACGAATACAGTGCGCACCGTCACTTTGGCGTCGGCATTGGGGTGAATCATGCCGTACAGATCGGACACTTTCTTATCAGAGTCAGCCAAGATCGGATAGTTGACGGTGGTGCTCTGCGTCTCGTTGATGTCACCGATCCAGCCCTTGTGGGAGTCGGCATCATCTACGCTCAGAGCAATCACCTTGGCATTGCGCTTGGCAAATTCGGGCTTGAGCTTCGCGACTTCGCCCAGCTCGGTGGTGCAAACCGGCGTGTAGTCGGCCGGGTGGGAAAAGAGTACGACCCAGCTATCGCCAGCCCAGTCGTAGAAGGAAATTTCGCCCTCGCTGGAGGCCTGGGTAAAATCGGGGACTTGGTCGCCTAATTGTAGAACCATCTGCGTTAATCTCCTTTGCTGAACTCAGACTCTTGGGACACCAAGTTTTGATTGTGGCATAAAACCCCAGTATCCCGATGGGGTTTTAGTGCTTGCTTACAATTCTAGACATTTTGAGATAAATTACTGCGGGTGGGCTGACCGATCAGTGTAAAGAGTCATGAGGCGCAGACTCTACGGCTTTTGATACCTAACCAGACTGCTCCTCACGGCCGACTTGAAGGCGATGTTCCTACTCCTAACCATTTTGCCAGTCGCGTAGAATAATCGAAACATTGCCGCGCGCTCATGCCCTCCTCCAAGTTCTCGCGCCGCCAGCTTCTCCTCGGTGCAGCGGCTTTTAGCGGCCGCCTCTTGGCTACCGCTGGTCAGGCTCAAGTCGAGTCGCCACCTGCACCCATCTACAGCCGCGATGACCGCTGGCATCCGGTCATGGGTGTGGCGGGCATGGTCGCTAGCCAGGAGGCGATCGCCAGTCGTGTCGGTCGTTCGATCCTAGCGGCGGGGGGCAATGCCGTCGATGCCGCCGTCGCCATCGGCCTCGCCCTCGCCGTCACCCTCCCCCGCGCGGGCAACCTCGGCGGCGGCGGTTTTATGCTGATTCACCCAGCGGCGACGCGCGAGACTATTGCCCTCGACTACCGCGAGAAAGCACCGCTCGCCGCCAGCCGCGAGATGTTTCTCGATGCGGCGGGCAATGCGGATCCGGAGCAGTCGCGCGACAGTCACCTCGCCGTCGGGGTGCCCGGAACTGTCGCCGGTTTTGCCTTGGCACTGGCGCGCTACGGCACTTTCACTTGGGCGGAGGTGCTGCAACCGGCGATCGCCCTCGCTGAGCAGGGTTTCCCCGTCAGCCAGGACTTGCATGAATCCCTCGCCTTTGCCCGCGCGCGCCTGAGTCGCTCCCCCGCCAGTCGCGCCGCCTTTTTTAAACCCGACGGTAGCCTATACGCGATCGGCGAGACCCTGGTGCAGCCGGATTTGGCGCGGACGCTGCGGTTGCTGGCCAGCGAGGGGCCGAGCGCGTTTTATCAGGGGGCGATCGCACTGGCGATCGCCGACGATATGGCAGCCAATGGCGGCCTGATCACCCAGGCTGACCTCGCGCGCTACCAGCCGGTCATCCGTCAGCCGGTGCGCGGACGCTATCGCGGCTACGACATCGAGTCCATGCCGCCGCCCAGTTCCGGCGGTGTGCATCTGGTGCAGATGCTCAATCTGCTGGAACCCTTTCAACTCGCCAATCTCGGTCACAACAGCGCCCAGACGATTCACCTCATGGCCGAGAGCATGAAGCTCGCCTACGCCGATCGCTCCCGCTATCTCGGCGATCCCGATTTTGTCCCGGTACCAGTGGCCGGACTGACGGCGCGCCGCTATGCCGACCAACTGCGATCGCGCCTCAATCCCTACCAGGCGACGCCGAGTGTGGCGATCGCTCCCGGCAATCCCCAAGCGGCGCAACGGTTTGAAAGCAACGAAACCACTCACTATTCGGTCATCGACCGCGCGGGCAATGCCGTCAGCAACACCTACACGCTCAACTTCAGCTACGGCACAGGCTGGATGGTTCCCGGCACCGGCATTTTGCTTAACAATGAAATGGACGACTTCTCGGCGCAACCGGGAGTTCCGAACGCTTACGGGCTGATCGGCGGCGAGTTCAATGCCGTGGAGCCGGAGAAGCGGATGCTGAGTTCGATGACACCGACGCTGGTGAGCCGCGACGGACAGATTTACTTCGCGACCGGCAGTCCCGGCGGCAGTCGTATTATCACCACGGTCTTACAGGTCGTGCTGAATGTGCTGGAGCATGACTTGAACCTCGCCGTTGCCGCCGCCGCGCCACGCATCCATCACCAGTGGCTACCGGATGAGTTGCGCGTAGAGTCGGGGCTGAGTGCTGATACACTCCGCTTGCTAGCACGCCGGGGACACACGGTGATTGAACGGGCGACGATGGGCAGTGTGCAGAGTGTCGGGCGAGTGGGCGATCGCTTCTTTGGAGCCGCCGATCCCCGCAGTCCCGGCGCACTGGCGATTGGGCTTTAGACCGGGCGGCGGCAGAATCGCCAGTGAAGGGCAAAAACCACATTTTTTCCGGAACGCGAGCGTTACAATGCATTTTGCAAGCTACGACCGCAAGACCTGTGTCTCAGTCCCCTCCCGAAGCCCCATCGGCTACACCCGCATCGGCATCCTCCCCCCCACCAACCAAATCCTCGCGTTCGTTTCGACCGCTTGCCTGGTTGGGCGGTCTACTCTTCCGGTTGATCCTGTTGGGGATGGCGGGGGGCGTTGCGGCAGCCATTGGCATTGTGTTGGCGATCGCCGGTGAACCCCCGGAAACCGTGGAGAAACCCCTGGCACTGACCACCTGGGAACAGCTCCAAAATCCCTCCCCCAGCCCGACACCGATCCCAGAACCGCTGGCTAGCCCGACCCCGACGCCAGAGCCAACCGATGGCTCCGTGACGCCGGAACAGCGGACACAATTGCAACAGCAGGTGAATGCCCTCAATGAACAGCTGAATGCGGCAATCGCTGGGGCTGCTGAACTAGAGGAGCGCTTAGGGATCGAGGTGGATGAGCCGCTGCCAGATGTGCAACCAGCCGAGGAGCAAACGCTATCGCAGCGCTTGCAAGCGATTACCCAGGCGATCCAGGCTCTACCGGCTGCCCCCGAACCGCCGCCGCCGGTGCTACCGCCCTTAGCGGCGAATGCCGAGATTCAGCTCGGTCGCAAGTTGCGCTGGAGCTACGATCTCGACTCGATCTTTGATGAGAATAATGCGATTTCTGAACAGGGCGATCGCCAACTCTTTCACCTCGTCCAGCAGGAGCTAGCCCAATACCCCGGCGCGACGGTTCGCATTGGCGTCCACCTCGATAATGAAACCGAACCAGAAGCCAGCCGCCAGCTTTCGCTGCAACTGGCACAAACGTTGGAGCAATATCTGCGCAACGAACTCGGCAACAGTGACACCCACACCTGGCTGCCGATCGGCTTTGGCGCGTCTCGCCCGCTAGTTCCCAATGACTCCGATGCCAATCGTCAACGCAATCGCCGTGTCGAAATTGGCATTGACTGAGCCACTCAACGAGGGCGATCGCCTGCTTAGTCCAGTTGCGCGCCGCTGCAATCTATGGCTTAATAACCTTGTTAAGAATTGTAAAGCAACTATAACCACTGCAATTTAGCATCCATCATGTCTGAATCCACCCCGACGCCAACGCCGAATCTCCCCGAACCGAAGTTTGGGTTCAATGACTATGCCGAACGCCTCAATGGCCGCGCGGCGATGATTGGCTTCATTCTTGCCCTGCTGATCGAAGCACTCAGCGGTCAGGGTGTGCTGGGCTGGCTGGGCTTGTACTAGTGCAAGAGGGCGGAAATGAGATGCCTATTCAAAATCCCCAGGCTTCCCGTATTGCAGGCACTCAAAACTCAGAACTCAAAATTCCGCGTAGCGGTACTAGTACAAGGCGGCAGAAATAAGATGCCCATTCAAGATCCGTAGGATGCCCGTATTGTCTACACTCAAAACTCAGAACTCCCCGTATCCGTAGGATGCCCGTATTGTCTACACTCAGCACTCAAAACTCCCCGTAGCGGTACTAGACACTCCAAGTCGCCATCGCGGGATCGGCAAGCACGCGCAGATTTTGAGCGCGCAAAGCTTCGCGGAAGCTGAGACCGCGCCGACCTTCGAGGCGGGCCGTGGCTTCTAGAGCGGCGAGGAGATTGGCGGCGGCGGCGGCACGACTGTAGCCGCGTCGTTGGGCCGTGGCGATCGCCCCTTCATCCGCCTCGACTTCCCGTTGCGCGCCGCGAAAACTCTGCCAGAGTTGGCGCACGGCGATCGCGCTCAACCCGCCCGCGACCAGCACTCCCATCGCATCCCCCTGCGACAATTCCACCGCCGTACCCACGACACCCGCGAGTGCCAGACCCTGATACCAGTCCGGCTTCAGCCACTTGATCCCCACCAGCCAGGTCACGGCACGGAGGAAGAGGAGATCGCGCTGTTCCAGCGGCAGCTCCTGCCAGAGATCAAAGTTGATCTGCACGGGTCGCACGTCACGCTTCCAGGGTTTTGGGAACGGCGTCTCGAGCACCACCGCTTGCTGAGGTTTGTTGTAAACCCGCACAAACATTCGCCCAGAAGCGGGCATCAATTCGCGCAGGCGGGCAATTTCTACATCTGGATTCACAGCCATCTCCCCCTAGCCATTGCCCCGTGTGACCGGTTGCAAGGTCGGTGTCAGCGTCGCATAGACCGGCTCAACCTGACCCGCCGCCTCTTCCGTCGCGGCGATCGTCAAAATCAGCAAGCGACCAGCAATCTGCTGCGAGAGCATCACCCCCTGCATCGGCTGACTATTGCGCCCCTGGGACAGCGTCGCCATCCAGGGAATGCGCGCCCCGCCCGTCGGCGTCGGCTCAAAGGCTCCTGGTTGCAGATTTTCGCCGCGCGAGAAAGTATCGATCGCCACTTGGGCTAACGCAGCCGGGGCAACGGCCGCATCATTGGCACGCGGTCGCACCGCTACCGTGTAAGCCACCTGACCGTCCGGTGACTCGAACAGGGGAACGCCGCTGACACTGCTCTGAGTGTAGTCTTGGATGACGCCGATCTGAAACCGGTTGCCGGGGTCTTGGTAAAGCTCCGCCGCGAGTGGTAGGGTAACCGGCTGTACCGTCGTCGTCGGTACCGGTGAGTCTACCGGCGTCGGACTCACTTCAGGGCTAGGAGTGGGGGTAACGGCGGGGGCAGGACTGGGACTCAGTTCTGGACTCGGACTCACTGCCGGGTCTGGGCTGGGGCTAATCGCGGGACTGGGACTGACCGCCGGTACCGGGCTAACGGCGGGGCTGGGGTCAATAGCCGGGGCGGGACTCGGACTGACTGCTGGCGTAGGACTGGGACTCACCGCCGGGCTAGGAGTGGGTGCTTGTGCCAACCCCTGGGGTTGCCAGCTCGCGAGGCTGCCGACGGTGACGAGGGCGATCGCCGTCGCGAAAACCAAACCGAGAAACCAAAGTCGCTTGCGTTGCATCGTTCAAAACACCGGCGAGATTTGCGTAAAACCGAATCATCACAGCAGACACTACTGATTCAAGCCCAAGGCACCCGGCTGACCAAAGTAGAAAAGGCCAGCCACACAACCCGTCATCAATGTGGCTAAAGTTGCCGCCCAGAGTGCCTTGAAGCCCAGGGCCGACACTTCGGAGCGCCGCTCCGGGATCAGCGCTGCCAAACCGCCGACAAAGATACCGTAGGAGGCGAAGTGAGTGAAGCCGCAGAGCACATAGCTGACGATCAGCAGCGCCCGACCGCTGAGCACGCCCTCGCCTGCCAAGCTCGCCAAGGTCAGGTAGGGAGGAATATTAGTCTCGAATAGGCGGCGACCGATGATCAGCGAACTCTGCCAAAGTTCTGACCAGTCGAGCGAGATGCCGGTCAAGAAGGTCAGCGGCACAAAGAGGATGCCGAGAATATTCTGAATGGTGATGAATTGGAAAGCGACGCCGATCGGTTGGAAGAGCACCGGGCCTTCGCTCAGTCCAGCTAGGCTGGCGAAGAGGGCATTCACCAAGGCAAGGAGACCGAGGATGGCGATGATCACTGCCGCAATGCCGACTGCCATCTTGACGCCATCCAGCGCCCCGACGATCAGGCTGTCCATCGGGTTGAGACGGTTGCTGGGGTCTTCGTCTTCGTCTTCTGGGAGCGTGCCCATCGTCTTTGGCTCATCGGTTTCCGGGACGAGCAGTTTTGAGATCACAAAGCAGGCTGGGATTGTCAGGATCGAGGCCGAGACTAAGTGACCGGTGATCGCCGGAAAAACGCCGCGCAGCAGCCCCGCGTAGAGGGCGAGCACTGAGGAGGCAATCGAGCCGAAGCAACTGGTGAGGATGGCGCAGAGTTCGCTGCGGGTCATGTCCAGGAGGAAAGGCTTGACGGCTAGTGCTGACTCGATGCCGACGAAAATGTTGGCGGCGCCGGCGAGGGATTCTGCACCGCTGATTTTCATCGTGCGCTGGAAGATCCAAGCGAAGACGCGGACGACGGGCTGAATGACCTGGAGGCGATAGAGCAGGCTGACCAGGGCGGCGAAGAAGATGACCTGGGGCAGCGAGCGGAAGGCAATGATGAAGCCGAGGTTGAGGTTGTCGTTGCCGATGCGATCGCCCGGAACTGGCACAAATGGCTCACCCAGCGCTCGCACCAGCCAGCGGCCGGCGGGGCCGGGGCCGACGACGCGATTGGGGTCGGGCACAATCGCGGAGTCACCGCCCCCGAAGAGGAAACGTGCCCCGGCTTCTGAAGCATCGAGCACGACATTCAACAGGTTATTTAGCCCTTCTACTGCCTGACTGCCGACGAGGAAGACGAAGGCCCCGACGAGTAGTTGCAGCAAAATCCCGAAAACAATGACGTTCCAAGGGATGACGCGCTTGTTCTCCGAGCCGAGCCAAGCGATTAGGCACAGCCCCAACATCCCAGCGGCGGAAATAATGTTGAGGTAGTAACTCGTATATTCCACAGCGGCGTCCTCACCTCCCAAATGGCGGATTCGTCTGGCTTCAGGCAGCTTACACCAAAGACAATAGCGGAAAATGCGGCGTTTTTTTAGATTGGCGGCAAGAGTGCGGGCGATCCGCCCATTTACCGGAATCCCAGCGAAATCCTTGATAAGCTACGGACAGATAGAGCCAGTGGTGCGCTCAGCTCGGCCATGATCGCCAACGGGTTCCGGCTGGCTCGGTCGCTCTCGACGCTGGCATTGCATTGCTTGAGGTGACGGTCAATATGGAAGCGTTCAGCCCGACGCCGCCTGCTTGGACAGAGAAAGCGGCTCATGCGCTGCATTTTTGCTGTCCGCGCTGTGGTGCCTCGTCCTACCAAGCCCAGCGGGTCTGGATCAACCGCCGTGCCCCCGTGCTCAGCGAGGATTATCAACGCAAGTGGCAGGAATTTTATCAGTGTGAATGTGAGCAGGCTTGGTGGGCCTGGAGTAGCGATCGCCCGCCGTCCAATCTGCTGGAGCGCGATCACCCCGACCCAGAAGATGCTGACGAACGCTAGCCGCTGCCTGAGCCAACGCCGGAGGGCGCGGAAACTGTATAGTTGATCCACCACTGAACCCCGCGAGAGCGATGCAGTTCTCCAAAATTCTCATTGCCAACCGTGGCGAAATTGCCCTCCGAATTATCCGCAGTTGCGGTGAACTAGGAATTGCTACAGTAGCTGTCCACTCCACCATTGACGAGCACGCTCTCCACGTCAAACTCGCCGACGAAAGCGTCTGCATCGGGCAACCGCCTAGCAATAAAAGCTATCTCAACATCCCCAACATCATCGCCGCCGCCCTCACCCGCAACGCCACCGCGATTCATCCCGGCTACGGCTTCCTGGCAGAGAATGCCCGCTTCGCTGAAATCTGCGCCGACCATCAGATCAGCTTCATCGGCCCGACCCCCGACGCCATGCGCGCCATGGGCGACAAGTCCACCGCCAAGAAGACGATGCAAGCGGCGGGTGTGCCGACGATTCCCGGCAGCGCCGGCCTGCTCGCCGACGAACAGCAAGCACTCAAGACCGCTCGCCAGATTGGCTACCCGGTGATCCTAAAAGCTACCGCTGGCGGCGGCGGACGCGGAATGCGGCTAGTGCGCGACGAGCGCGATCTCGCACGCCTCTTCCGCGCGGCTCAGGGTGAGGCCGAGGCTGCCTTTGGGAATGGGGGTGTGTACCTGGAGAAGTTTGTCGAGCGTCCCCGCCACATTGAGTTCCAAATCCTCGCCGATAGCTATGGCAAGGCGATCCACCTCGGCGAGCGTGACTGCTCGATCCAGCGCCGCCACCAGAAGCTGCTTGAGGAAGCGCCCAGTCCGGCGCTGACACCAAAGTTGCGTCAAAAAATGGGGCTAGCGGCGGTGCGGGCGGCACAATCAATTGGCTACGTCGGGGCGGGCACGGTGGAATTTTTGCTCGACAGCGACGGCAGCTTTTACTTTATGGAGATGAACACGCGCATTCAGGTCGAACATCCCGTGACCGAAACGATCGCCGGTATTGACCTGATCGCCGAGCAGATCCGCATCGCCCAGGGCGAGCCACTACGGCTGGCACAAGCGCAAGTCGAACTGCGCGGTCATGCGATCGAGTGCCGTATCAATGCCGAAGATCCCGACAACGACTTCCGCCCCCACCCCGGCCGCATTAGTGCTTACTTGCCGCCTGGTGGCCCTGGCGTCCGTATGGACTCTCATGTTTACCCGGATTATGAAATCCCGCCCTACTACGATTCGCTGATCGGCAAGCTGATCGTCTGGGCACCTGATCGCACCGCCGCGATCGCCCGTATGAAACGTGCTCTGGGGGAATGCGCGATCGCCGGTATCCGCACCACCATCGGCTTCCATCAGCGCATTCTTGAACATCCCGCATTTATCAAGGGCGAGGTCTACACTGATTTCGTCGAAAAGCATATGCGCTGAGTCGTGATGCCTGGAAACTCGATGGCTGACGCACGCCAACTCGCCCTGCAAGCGCTGCTCGATATTAACCAGCATGGAGCCTATGCCGATATTGCCCTGGAGCGCGTCTTGGTGGGGACGGTCTTGGGGCAGAGCGATCGCGGCCTACTGACTGAGTTAGTCTATGGCAGTGTTCGCCGCCAACGCACTCTCGATGCGCTCCTCGACCACTTAGCCACCAAACCGGCTCACCAGCAACCGCCGAAGTTACGCGCCATTTTGCACCTGGGTCTCTATCAACTGCGCTACCTCGACCACGTTCCTCACTCAGCCGCCGTGCATACCAGCGTCGAGTTGGCCAAGGCGAATCGACTCGGCAAGCTTGCGGGGGTAGTCAACAGTATTTTGCGGCGCTATTTGCGGGAGGCTGAGGCCGGTGATCCGTTGCCCTTGCCCAGTGAGGCGATCGCGCGTCTAGGCGTCCAACACAGCTTCCCCGACTGGATTGTGCAGCTCTGGGTTGAGCAATTCGACCCGACCACGGCGACGCAACTGTGCCAGTGGTTCAATCAACCGCCCAGCCTCGATCTGCGGGTTAATCTCCTGAAAACCTCGCGCGCGGCGGTGCAAGCGGCCTTGGCCGCTCGCGACCTAGACGCGCAACCCTTGCCCCACTTGCCACAAGCCTTACGCCTGCGGGGGGCGACGGGCGCAATTCAGAACTTGCCGGGCTTTGCCGACGGCGAGTGGACAGTGCAGGATGGCGGCGCGCAACTGGCAGCGCATCTGCTCGACCCGCAGCCCGGGGAAACGGTGATCGATGCTTGCGCGGCTCCCGGTGGCAAGACGACGCACCTGGCGGAGCTGATGGGCGATCGCGGCACGATCTGGGCGGGCGATCGCCACGGCAAGCGTCTGGCAAAAGTCGGCCACGCCGCCACGCGCCTGGGTTTGCGATCCATTCAATATTGCCCCGGCGATGCGCGCCAACTGAAGCAATTTTCCGAACAAGCTGATCGCGTGCTGGTCGATGTGCCCTGCTCGGGGCTAGGTACGCTGCACCGCCATGCGGATTTGCGCTGGCGGCAGACTCCCGCGCGTGTTGCCGAATTAACGCAATTGCAGCAAGAATTGCTCGCCACTGCCGCCACTTGGGTCAAACCCGGCGGCGTCCTGGTTTATGCCACTTGCACCCTGAACGCGGCTGAGAATGAGAAAATAGTGACAGCCTTTTTGGGCGATCGCCCCGATTGGCAACTCCAGCCGCCACCGCCGGATTCTCCAGGCGCGCCGTTTACAACGTCTGCGGGTTGGCTCCAGATCGTCCCCTCGGAGCAACAACTGGACGGGTTCTTTATGGCACGCTTGCAGCGAGTCTGAATTCTGCCTTGGTGACGGGTGTCGAGGGCGCTAGTAACGGTCATACTGGCGCGTGCATTACTCCATTCAAACCTTTTTAATCACCATGACAGATTCAGAAACGCGAACCAAACAACTGTTCAAAATTCTCATCGGCGTCGCTTGGATTGACGGTACGATCCAGCCCGAAGAACGCCAATACTTGCACCAACTTGCCAACGAGCGGGGTTTGGCGGGCGATCGCGAGATTGCCGCCTTGCTGACCGAGGCGCAGCCCGTGCCAGCAGCAGAATGCTACACCTGGCTGCGGGAGTATCTCGGCGATCCTCCCGACCGCCAAGCCTATCCGGCGCTGGTCGAGCGGCTCAGCGCCCTGATCTACAGCGATGGTCAGGTCGATACGGAGGAAGCGAAGTTGCTGGCCGAGTTGCAGGCCCTCGACCCGGCGCAACAGCCGCCAAAATCGGGCTTAGACAAGGCACTGACAGCGATTCAAAGTTTCTACCGCCGTGCGGTGGGATCACGCTAGTACCGCTACGCGGAGTTTTGAGTTCTAAATTTTGAGTTCTGAGTGCCTGCAATCCGGGAATCCTGGGGATTTTGAATGGGCATCTCATTGCCGCTGTCCTGTACTAGTAACCAGCCAAGCCTTTGCCGTTATTCTGGGTGGTCAGCTGCCCGCTGGTAGTCACCGGAGCGGCCGCCGGTCTTGCGCTGCAAGCAGATCGCCTCGATGCTCATCGCTTTGTCGAGCGCCTTCGCCATGTCGTAGAGGGTGAGGGCGGCGACGGATACGGCGGTGAGTGCCTCCATCTCGACACCGGTGTGGGCCGTGGCGATCGCCGTCGCCTGAATCTGATAACCCGGCAACTGGGGAGCCGGCGTGAGTTCCACCCGCACCTGCTGCAACGGGAGCGGGTGGCAGAGCGGGATCAACTGGCTGGTCTGCTTCGCCGCCATGATCCCGGCGAGCTTGGCGGTGGCGATGACATCGCCTTTGGGAGTGTTGCCCGCTTCGATGGCGGCGAGGGTGGCAGCGCTCATGCGTACTTGGCCGGTGGCGATCGCCTCGCGTCGGGTCACACCTTTCACCGAAACATCGACCATCTGCACACTACCGCTGGCATCGAGATGGCTCAGGGTTTCCTGGCGGTTGGCGGCGGAGGATTGGGGGTTGTCAACCATTGGCTTCGCTGTGTTATAGTGATCAAGCTGTTGGAATCAGCAAGACGCTTCAAGGGCTTGTAGCTCAGTGGACTAGAGCACGTGACTACGGATCACGGTGTCGGGGGTTCGAATCCCTCCTGGCCCGTTACTTTCAAGGGACTTTTGGGAAGTGATTCCCAAACTGCTCCCCAGACAGGACAGTGCGAAAATGTAGGGTTGATGCAAGTATAGTCCTCGCTTCTGCAAAGTTTTTCAGAGTGCTCTTGTCCAGCGCGCAGGCGCATCCCAGATAGGTAGTCCGAATATTTGTGCAAAACGGACTGAGGTCTCCAACACGCTAGTACCGCTACGCGGAATTTTGAGTTCTGAGTGCAGACAATACGGGCATCCTACGGATCCTGAATTGGCATCTCATTTCCGCCGCCTGGTACTAGCGCGAACGCCAAAACTCTTTGGCTCAGTGGATGGTTCGCCTTAGCGCTCGCTGAGCAGTTGCAGCAGTTCGTTGGTTGAGAGCTTGCCGCCGCCGTCGCTGTCGGCGAGCAGACTGTCGGCGAGGTCACGTTTGTGTTGGTGGAGTTGGACGATTTTTTCCTCGATTGTGTGCTGGGCGACGAGGCGATAGATCGTCACTGGGCGCTGTTGACCAATACGGTGGGCACGATCTGAGGCTTGGTCTTCTACCGCTGGATTCCACCAGGGATCCATGTGAATCACATAATCCGCGGCGGTCAGGTTCAGACCCGTGCCCCCAGCCTTGAGACTGATCAGGAAAATATCGCCATCGCCAGACTGAAACGCATCGACACGCTGCTTGCGAACCTTAGCCGGAGTGCTGCCATCAAGATATTGATAGCGAATGTTTTGGGTATCCAGATAGTCGCGCAGAATTTTCAGGTGATCGACAAACTGACTGAAAACCAGCGCTTTGTGCCGATTCGCCAGTAATTCCTCGACCGTCTCGCCAAAGACTTCCAGCTTCGAGCCGGTCAGCTCCAGTTCGGGTTTGACGAGATTGGGATTGCAACAGAAGCGGCGCAGGCGCATGATTTCAGCCAGCACTTGCAGATGCTTGGCTCCTGCTTCTGCGTCGGTTTCTTCCAGTTTCTTCACGGCTTCCCGGCGTAGGGCTTCGTAAAGCGCGATTTCTTCACGGCTCAGCTCCACGGGTAGCAGAATCTCGGTGCGCGAGGGCAGTTCATCCAGCACCTGACTCTTGGTGCGCCGCAGCAAGAAGGGTTGAATGAGCTTTTTGAGCTTGGCTTTCGCGCCTTTGTCTTTGTAGCGCTCGATCGGGACGGCAAAAACTTGATTGAAGCGTTTCTGCGATCCCAACAAACCGGGATTAATGAAGCGGAATAAATTCCACAATTCACCCAAGTGATTCTCGATCGGCGTGCCGGTGGCGATCATTTTGAAACCGGCGCGCAGTTGCATGGCGGCTTGCGATCGCTTCGTTTCAGAATTCTTAATCGCCTGTGCCTCGTCCAGCACGATCGTTTGCCATTCGACTGCTGCCATCATCGCCGCCACCTCGGGCTGTTGCAGCAGGCCGTAGCTACAGACAACGAGATCGAAGGGCTGCAAGTTGTTGAGCATGGCTTGGCGATCGCCCGTGCCAAAAAACAGCGGCTTCAAGGTCGGCGCAAAGCGCTGGGCTTCGCTGAGCCAGTTCGTCCCCACCGAAGTTGGGGCAACCACCAGTGTCGGCCCCTGTGGCGCACGGGTGAGGATGACCGCGAGGGCTTGGAGCGTTTTGCCCAGACCCATATCGTCGGCGAGGCAAGCGCCGACTCCCCAGTGGGCGAGCCGCGCCAGCCAGCGGAAGCCGTCGATTTGATAATCACGCAGTTCCGCTTGTAAGGTCGAGGGCACCTCGGGTTGTAGGGACTGGATTTCCTCGAAGCGGCGCAGGTGCTCGCGCCAATGCTGGTCAGCTTCAAATTCACCAATCGCGTCAGCAAAGTCGGCGAGCGCCGGGATGGCGAGTGGGTTCAGGCGGGTGTGCTTGCCGTGTTGCTCACTGAAAGCGCGTAGCTCTTCCAGCCGCTTGCGGAAGCTCTGGGTCAGGGCGAGGAATTGGCCGTCGCCGAGCGGCAGAAAGCGACCGGGAGCTTCGTCGAGCAGCGCCAGTAGTTGCTGCATATCCAGGACGCGCTCGTCATCGACCGGCAACTCGCCGCTGGCTTCAAACCAGTCGCGTTGTTGCCGCACACTCATGCGGAAGGCCCCGGCGTCGGCGATCGCGCTGACCCGCAAATTTTCGCCCTCCGGCCACTCGATCATGATGCGATCGCCCAGCTCCCGCAACTCCAGCAGCAACTCCAGGCAAACCTCCGGCTCCTCCAGTTGCCACTCGCCGAGTGCCGTTTCGCCGTTGGCCAAGGCCGGGCAAGCCGCGATCACCTGGTCTGCTAACTGTTGCTCCAGCGCCAGATCGCGGCGGGTCTGCACACGGCGACCATCGAGATCGCCAATGACCGTTTCGCCGCCAGTCGCCGGTGCGTAGTAGGGGCCGCCGGTCGCAAAGGGCCGGACTAACAATTGCACCCGCAACCCCTCACCCACGGGCAACAAATGCACATGGGGCGTGGCATCAGGTTCGACGGCTTCGACATCAATATTGCCGCCGCCGATGTCGGACTGGATGGCGACGAGCGACGACATCGAGTTGATCGCGGTGAGGACGCGATCGCGAGCGGCGAGCGGCACCGTCAGGGCATTATGACTGCCGACAATCTCAGCAATCTGGCGGTGACCGGGTTGGATCGCGACCACTTTCAGTCGGGTCGGCGTCTCTTTTACCGCCACGACTTCACTCTCAGGGTCGATCGCAGGCGAGAGCGAAATCTTCAGAGACTCTTGGTCTTGCTGCACCAGCAACTCAGGCTCCCCGGTCACGATCTCGATCCGGCTCGTGGGTGAATCTTCCCAAAAAACCAGCGGATGACCCACTAATTCTTGCAAGGCTCGTTTCTTGAAGCGATAGTCCCAGCGACTGTAGTAGTAGCCGCTGTCATAAGAGCTGTATTCCTCAATGCAGCCACAGATACGAATATCCTGAGCCGTAAAATAGTCAAACTCACTGGGATGCGCCAGTCGCTTGATCGAGACTTGGCGACCCTTGCCCCATTCCCCATTGGCCTTGATCTTCTGCTCGCGGGCCTGGAGTTGCCAACTGGTCGGCCCGTAATAGGTGAGAAACCAGGCGAGACGCAGGGTCGCGGATTTTTGCTGGCTGGCTTGCGAGTCGAGGTTGGTCAAGGCCTGCAAGCATAAATCCCAGGTTTCGAGACGCGCCACGCTTTCCGCCAAGGGGACACAACCGATTTCAGCCCGTTGATGTGTCAGCTTCGCCTCGTTTTTGGGCTGAGGTTCTAGGCGCTGCAACAGGTCAGCCGCTTCTAGCGCCAGCCAATGGTAGTTGGCGCTGCGCGCACGTTTGACGAGCGCTTTTAATACCGGAGGAGCCTTCTGAGCGGCAACATCAGGATCGAGCCAGTACAAGCACAGGGCTGTGAGCAAGATATTGAGGCCGGTCGAGTCCGCGATCTGCGGGAGCGTTTGTTGCAACATCTGTCGCCGTTCTTGGAGGTCGCCTTGCTGCGCTTGCAGGAGGCTATTGAGCCACTCGTAGCTATCGATGAGCCAGTGTACTTCTTGGCGGGCGAGGAGGTTGGCATAGGCCTCGGCTTCTAACTCATGCTCCGGTGCTTGGCTTTTGAGTAGGGCGAGTATGAAGAAATAGCCGCTGTTGTCAGCGATAAAGTGCGTCGCATTTTTGTCCTTCTGCTGCGCTTTTTTGACCTGGTCGAGCGCGATCTGATAGCGGGCTAGCGCTGCGTCATTATCCCCTGACATGAAGGCCAACCAACCGCTGATGGCAATCACAGCCGGCGAGGGAGTTTCGATCGCCGTCAGCAATTCCTGCACGGTGGCAAGTTCTCCCCGCAGCAAGTGCATTTCCAGGATGATGGCACCGAGCGACAGGGAGCGATCGCGCTGATAGGCGGCGGTGGCTAGCTTCAGCGGGATTTCGACCGCTTGACAGCGATTCATGCCATCCATCAGCATCGTGCTCAAGACCAATTGCAAGAGTGCAGGCGGCAACTGCCACAGCCAGTCGGGATCGAGGGGCTGGCTGAAGATGAGGTTGATAACGTCCGCAAAACTTAAGGATTGCCGAAAGGTCGGGTGACGCTGCTCGTACTCGGCGAGCGCCTGAAATGCCTCTTCAAAGTTGTTTTGATACAAGGCAATGCGCACTTCGCGCACCAATTCATCCGGATTGGTGAAGAAACGTGCCCCTGATTTGCCCCCTAATCCCAGTCTGCGAATTGGGAAATGCTGGCGAACCTGGTTCACAGCGGTTGCCAAAAAACCACTGCTGAGGGCTTCGCCCATGATGCGCTCGCGCAGGAGCGGCGTACATTGGAGCAAAAAGTTTTTGTTTTGTTGCAGCAGACCGCTGTCGCGCAGGCGGTCGATGCGAGTGAGCAAGCGGCTCCTGTTCGCCAGCTTGCCCTCTTCTTGAAGCTGCAACTGCTCGAGACAACGGCTTAGCTCGGCACGGGTCGTCGGCTGGTAGAGGATGGCAGCAAACTGCAATATTTGCTGTTCAAGAAGCGATCGCTGCTGATAGTCAGCCCATAAGTCTTCCCGTTCGCGAGTTGAATTGTTGGCGGCAACCATAATCGGTTCTAACAGAGATTTCCCTATGATAATCTTAGAAGCCTTCGACAGTTGCTGGGCGATCGCGGTCGAGTGGTCAGAATATGGCTCCGACCGCGCTGCCGCCTCCCTGTCGCGAGCGTACGACACTTTTTCCCTGCACCTGGGTGCAGCCAAGCCGGTCAACACCACTGCCACTCTGAGTTAAGCTGAGAAGCTGAACTGAATGGTTGCTGCCTGAGCGCCTATGTATCCTCCTGTCGATCCGATTTTGTTCCAACTTGGCCCGCTCGTGCTGCGTTGGTACGGCGTGCTGATGATGAGCGCCATTCTGCTGGGAGCCTGGATCGCCAGTCGCCATGTCAAACGTCGCGGTCAAAATCCCGACGATCTTTGGGATATGTTGCTCTGGATTCTCATTCCTGGCTTCATTGGCGCACGGCTCTACTACGTCTTTGTGCAGTCACCACGCAGTGAAGCCGGCATCGGCTACTACCTCAGTAATCCCGGGCAAATCCTGCAAATCTGGAGCGGCGGCATCCACATTTTTGGCGGCTTTATTTTTGGGGGTCTAGCCCTCTGGCTCTTCGCGCGCTGGCGGCGGTTGCCGACGCTGGAGTTTCTCGATGGGATTGCCCTCGGCCTGCCCTTAGCACAAGCCATCGGTCGCTGGGGCAACTTCATCAACCAAGAACTCTACGGGCCGCCTACCACTTTGCCGTGGGGCTTGCGGATCGATCCACGCCACCGCCTGCGCCCCTACAACGACTTAGCCACTTACCCAGAAAGCACCCGTTTTCACCCCCTTTTCCTCTACGAATCCCTCTGGAATCTCCTCGGCTTTGCGCTGATTTTCTGGATTTCGCGGCGTTTTGCCAAGCAATTGCAACCGGGCGATCTGACGCTGCTTTATCTGCTTTGGTATCCGAGTGGTCGCTTCTGGATTGAGTTTTTACGCACCGATTCCTGGTTTTTTCCGGGTACACCGTTCAATGTTGTTCACATTTTGACGGCGATCGCCGTGATTGGCAGCGCTCTCGTGCTGGGACGACGCAAGCTGATGCCGAGCCGTGCTCAGAACTAGGCTGCCCCGGGTTCACCCAGCCCGATACACCACTGACGAGCACCGGTCGTCTGGAGATGGCAACGCACCATGACCGCTGACCTCAAAGCTGTGATCTTCGATGTTGACGGTACGCTGGCTGAAACCGAACGCGACGGGCATCGTGTCGCCTTCAACCAAGCGTTTGCGGCAGCGGGGCTGGACTGGGATTGGTCGGTTGAATTGTATGGCGAATTGCTCGCCGTGGCAGGGGGCAAGGAGCGCTTGCTCGCTTATGTGCAGCGCCAGCAGCCCGACTTTCAGCCCGCGACGGGGGATTTGACCCGTGTGATCGCCCAGTTGCACGCGGCGAAAACGACCTACTATCAACAGCTCCTGGCCAACGGCGCGATCGCCCTGCGGCCGGGGGTGCGGCGGTTGCTAGCGGAGCTGCGCGCGGCTGGGATACGGCTGGCGATCGCCACCACCAGCGCCCTACCGAACGCGCTGGCGCTGTTGGAGCAAACCCTAGAGCCAGGCTGGTTTGAGGTGATCGCTGCGGGCGACATCGTACCCGCCAAGAAGCCCGCCCCGGACATCTACCAATACGTGCTGCAACAACTGGCGCTCCCGGCTGCCGCTTGTCTGGCTATTGAGGATTCTGAGGCCGGGGCGATCGCCGCCCAACGTGCCGATCTCCCCGTCGTGGTGACGGTCAATGACTATACCCGCCAGCAAAATTTTCGCTGCGCCGCCTTGGTGCTCGATGGTCTCGGCACACTGGAGCAGCCCTGTCGCTGTTTGGCTGGCAATCTCGATCCAGCACCGATACTGCGCCTAAGCCATTTGCGCCGTTTGGTCGCTCAGACGCAGGGCAAAAAATCGTGGAGTTGAGCAGGAGTATGCTTCATTGACAAACCGGATTTGGCCAGTTGTGCGATGCCTGTGAACCATCTGGCGACTTTTTGCCGGTATAAATACTCAATCTATGTAGCGGGGCTGAAGGCATTCACCCGTGACTGCGCGCAAGCCACGAAAACGGCGCGCTAACAATCTACGACGCAAATTTGATTTGCTATAGATCGTCAAGCTGCTGAATAATAGACAGGCTAGGCGATCCCCGCTGTTTGATGCCACAGCAGCCGTCAGTCAGGTTGAAAATCATGGCGAAAAACTTGTACATTCATTAAGAATTTCTATCAGTTAGTAGCGGTTGGGCGGCGCTCACAATGTAAAGTTTTGAAATGGGTAAGCAGACAAAAGCGACCTGGACAAAGCCTGAAATGACAGGTGGTTGCGGCATTTAAGCACCTGCCCATCTACCGCTAGGCTGAGAGTGGAATATTGGTTTCGCTCCGTTTTGGAGCCTTAATGCCCAGTGATACTATCGCAATCATTGTGGTGAGATGTTGAGAATAGGGGAATTATTATTATGAGTATGAGCCAAGCACCAGTTTCTCCCGCAGTGCTCGTTATTCTAGACGGCTGGGGTTATCGTGATGCGGCGGATGGTAACGCGATCGCGCTCGCCAAGACACCGGTTATGGATAGTCTTTGGCAAACTTATCCGCATACATTGATTCGCACCTCGGGCAAAGATGTGGGTCTGCCGGACGGGCAGATGGGGAATTCCGAAGTCGGACATCTAAACATCGGTGCCGGCCGGATCGTCCCCCAGGAACTCGTGCGGATTACCGATGCGGTGAACGACGGCTCATTACTTCAAAATCAGGCCTTGGTCGAGATGTGTCGCGCCGTACGCGATCGCGGCGGTAAGCTGCACTTCCTGGGACTCTGTTCTGAGGGCGGCGTCCACTCACATCTGCTGCATCTCTTTGGCTTACTGAAATTGGCGAAAGCGCAACAGATCGACGATGTTTGCATTCATGCCTTCATGGACGGTCGCGACACTCCCCCCAAATCTGGCATCAGCGAGATCGCTAAACTGCAAGCCGGCATTGATGATCTGGGGATCGGTCGGATCGCCACGCTTGGCGGTCGCTACTATGCGATGGATCGCGATCACCGCTGGGATCGCATCCGCAAAGCCTACGACCTGTTGGTTCAAGACGGGCCAGGCGACGGCCGCAGTGCCGTGCAAGTCTTGCAAGATGCCTACAACCAAGACATTACCGACGAGTTTGTGCTACCGACACGCCTTACCCCAGGCGCGATCGAGCCAGGCGATGGCGTCGTATTCTTCAACTTCCGCCCCGACCGCGCTCGCCAACTCACCGCTGCCTTGGTGCAGCCGGATTTTGACGGCTTCGAGCGCCAGCAAATCGTACCCCTAGGCTTTGTCACCTTCACCCAGTACGATCCCCGCTTTCCAGTCACCGTCGCCTTCGAGCCACAAAATCTCACCAACATCTTCGGTGAGGTCGTCGCTCGTCATGGCTTGCGCCAGTTTCGCACGGCGGAAACGGAGAAATATCCACACGTCACCTACTTCTTCAACGGCGGCATCGAACAACCGCTCGAGGGCGAAGACCGCGAGCTGATCCCCAGCCCGATGGTGACAACTTATGACAAGCAACCGGCGATGTCGGCGGTAAAAGTCACCGATGCCGCCTGCCAAGCTCTGGCTAAGGGGGTTTACTCCTTGGTGATCATGAACTACGCCAACCCCGATATGGTCGGGCATACTGGCAATATGCCAGCGGCGATTGAAGCGGTAGAAACCGTTGATACTTGCTTGGGTCGTTTGGTCGCTGCCGTCATTGACCAGGGTGGCACGATGCTGATCACGGCGGACCACGGCAATGCCGAGATGATGTGGGACGAACAGGGAAATCCCTGGACGGCCCACACCACCAATCTCGTGCCGCTGATTCTGGTTGAGGGCGAAGGTTTGAAAATTCCCGGACGCGGTACCGATGTCCAGTTGCGCGAGGACGGTCGCCTCTGTGACCTAGCGCCGACGCTGCTGGAAATCATGCAGTTGCCGCAGCCGTCGGAAATGACCGGGCGATCGCTACTCAAACCAGTTGAGTTTGAACTGCGCCAAAGCCGCACCCCCGTGCGCCTTTCACTCTAGCGACCGAGCTTGTTGGGGATGCCCTCACAGCCACCGGGGATGGTGTTGCGCGTCTGCTCACCCCCCCAACAACAGCAGTAGTAACGCTGTTCGTCGCTGAGTCGCTGCACCCGACTGAAATCGGCCTTCTCAACAACCGTACCGCTGTGCGCGCCGGTCTGATAGTCTGGCGGCAGCGTCAAGCTACGGGGACTCGCTGTTTCGACCGGGCCGTAGAACAGTCTCGCCCCTTTCAGATCGGCATCAGCTAGCTTGGCTTCGTAGAGCACGGCTCGCGAGAGATTCGCCTTCACCAAGTCACTGCGCTGCAAGTCCGCCCCGACCATGTAGGCATCGCTGAGGTCAGTCCAGCGCAGATCCGTTCCGGCCAGATCGGCCCGGGCGAGCATGACGCCTAGGTCGATGACGCGCAGACCATCAGCGCGGTCTTCCTGGTAGCCGCCGACGCCATCGAGAATGGCGCGGCCGAGCAAGCCATCACGCCGCAGTGGCGTCAGCAGCTTCGATTGGGAGAGGAAGCGCAGGATTTTTGCCTTGCCGGCTGCATCGACACTGCTGAGGATTGCCGCCGTGCGTCCCTCTGCGAAGGCTCGCTCCTGGGGCCAGTCCTCGAGCAAGCCTTCGTCACTGAGCGCCAGATCCGAGATGCCCTGGAAGTAGGCGTCGATGGTTTGCTGCTGGGTGATTGCATTCTGGCGCAGGGTGAGATCGCGGGAGATCACATACTGTTGCCAGGCGACATAGACCGCGATCACGGCGATCGCGATCTGACCGACCGCTCCCACCCATTCCGCCCAGGAACCAAATTCATCCCATTTGATCCGCGCCAACCACTGATTCACCGCCGCATAGAAGCCGAGTAACTCACCCAGACCGATGAGCGCCGCGACAATGCCGAACAGTCCCCAGACCGTTTGCCGCTCTGCGGGGGTGAGAAAGCGCAGGAGCCAGCGCTGGATTCCTGGCAGGACGACTTGCAGCGAGAGCAGCAGGGTGACGAGGGTGCTGGCGAAGAGCAGCCAGAACAGGTGCAAGGCCCAACCTGCGACACCAAGGGCGATCGCCAGGCCAATCAGTCCTGAACGCGGCAGTTCACTCGCCAAGCGTCGTTGGGGACTGGGTTCAGGGATCGTGAAATCTGCCGAGCGCTCGGCCAGCGCGGGGGCCGGTGCCGCCGCCGCCTCAGGGAGTTTGGAATCGGACACAGTGAATTAGGCGAGCAGATTGAGTCATCTAACCAGGCAGATTTTCCGCCTGGTTGGCTTGTTGCACGGCAGTGATGAGCGATCGCACCGTCGCCGTGCCCTCCGACGGCTCGAAACGCAGCGGAAACTTGCCGCGCGCCAACAGCCGTAGCCCCAGGGGCATGATGCTCAGCAAGCCGCGCAAATCGCGAAAATAGTTACCGACCACCTGCACCCCAAACTGCCGCTCATCCACCCAGCCCCCCGACTTGACCAGCTCGACCATCCGCTTGCGGTGGCGAATCGGGCGGCTAGTCTGGTCGTCGTGGCGAGCGAGGAGTTGCCGCTTAATCTGGCTGATCTGCTCCATCGGGGCGACGCCCATCGGGCAGACCTCGTTACACAGGTAGCAGCGCGTACAGCCCCAAACCGCGTTGGTGTCATTGTATTGGGCGAGGCGCGTGTCGGTTTGTTGGTCGCGCGCGTCCGCGACGGTTCGCCAAGCTTTAGCTAGGGCGTGTGGGCCAGCAAACTGGGGATTGACCTCACGGGCATTGCATTCCGAGTAGCACGCCCCACACATGATGCAGTTACCCATCTGCTCAAGCTGGGCGCGCTCCGCTGGCGTTTGCAAAAATTCGCGTTCTGGAACCTGCCGCCCCTGGGTACTGATGTAAGGTTCAACGGCGTCGAGGTTATCCCAAAACGGCTGCATCTCGACAATCAAGTCCTTGACAACTGGCAGATTGCCCAGGGGGGCGATCGCGATCACTGCCGTCCCATCGCCCGCATTCGCCTGCGCCCGAGCCAATTCACTGCCGACATTTTCCTTACAGGCGAGCGCCGAGCGACCGTTAATTCGCATCGCACAACTGCCACAAATGGTATTACGACAATTTTTGCGGAAAGCCAGCGAACCATCGAGTTCCCACTTGATGTGATTGAGGCAATCGAGGATCGTTTGACCAGCTTCGGCCTCGATGGTGTAGCTCTCGACACGCGCGGGAGCCGTTGAACGCTGCCGCACGATGTTAAAGGTCACTTGCATGGTGATGATTCGGGATAAGCTCAAAGTTTTTGGGAGCACTGCCAGCCCCAAATGCCAATTCACTGGCTCTACTAGTCTAAACCAGACCGAGGGAGTCGTTACAGCCAAGATGGGGCGCTCACTGTCTTGGCGCGGATCGCTGGGGACTGGTCGCACAGGATGCCATCAGGGAGACATCCGCAATCTGGCTGGGGCGCGATCGCCTAGAGAGCCTTTTGGCAGCAAACTGACCCAAAATGCTCCGTTTGTACACAAGCCGCTGCAAAGCTGTGGAAATCCCTAAATAGTCTAGTAGTGCTGATTTTCTGCTAGCTCAAGCCCGCTTTTTTCCACAGGCAGACCTCACTACGAGTCGGCGATCGCGCTGCTAAAACTGGCGATGGGTTAGGCAGCGTCTGATGTTTTCGATCGGAATAGCTACATTGGTTGATAGCGAAGCTGCCAACCGCACAAAAAAAGCAAAAAAGACCGTTGCAAATTCCAAAATTAGCGGTATATTTTTATTACGAACACGGTAAAGTAGTTAACTACGACAACGACCGAGCAAACTTTGAGGAAGTTTTTAGATATGCCCGAAACGCACCCCAACCCAGTTACAGGAAAAGCCTTACTTCAAAAAGTAAAAGAGCTGGCTAACCTGCCCCGCCGTGAAAAAGCGAAGCGTTGCGGCTATTACACAGTGACCAAGGATGGTCAGACGCGGGTTAACTTGACCGAGTTTTATGATGCCGTACTCGCTGCTAAGGATGTTCCACTTGATCCAGGTGGCTCGAAGGATGGTCGGGGTCGCGAACCGACTTACCGCGTCAGCGTTCACAAGAATGGTCAAATCGTGATTGGCTCTACCTATACACAGGAAATGAGCTTGAAGCCTGGCGATGAATTCGAAATCAAGCTCGGCTACAAGCACATTCACCTCAAGCAGATTGATAGCGATGCCACCGATATCGATGAAGATGCTGTCGCCTAAGGGGAGCCTCCGTAAGCCATTGGTAATTGAATGCACACGCACCAGCTATTTCCGAGGCTAGCCACGAGTGTGATACCCACCGCCAACTGGCTATTTGACCATGCGATCGAGACCTTGGCAGGATTCAATGTCTGGCAGCGTACGCTTGCTTTTTTCGTGCTCTGGATTTTCGTTTGGCTGCCAGTTATCATCCCGTTAGCTCGGGCACTGACCTGGCAGCCTCATCAGCCGCTGCAACCCTCGCAAAAAATCGCCTTTGTCGCCTCACTTTATTTGGTTGCTTGGCCGATCTTGTGGGTGGCTGCTCAACTCCCTGCCTACAGTTGGCATGATTACGGTCTCGCAAGCGGGTATATTTTGGGCGTCGGAGGAGCCGCCGGACTGGGATTAGCACTGCTGGGCTTAGCGGTTGTGTTTGCAACTGAATCATGGCTTGGCTGGCTGACCTGGAGGCCGCAAAATTTGCCACGCCTTGTCCCACTGGCTCTGCCAATCTTGGCGATCGCTCTATGGGTGAGCTGCACGGAAGAGGTCATTTTTCGCGGCGTTTTGTTGAGCTGGTTTGCGGCTGAGTACGGCGGCTGGCTGGCACTACTGATTACCAGTGCGGCGTTCGCCTTGGCACATTTAGTCTGGGGCTGGCGACAGGCTCTGCCACAACTGCCTGGCTTATTTTTTATGGCCGTAGTTTTGGTGCTGGCACGCCAAGTCGCGGCTGGTAACCTGGGTCTCGCCTGTGGCCTGCACGCAGGTTGGATTTGGGGTCTGACGGCCCTCGATACGGCCGCGCTGATGCAGTACAGCGATCGCGCCTCCCCCTGGCTGACCGGCCTAGACGGTCAACCACTGGCGGGCTTAGCGGGCGGGCTGTGCCTGCTACTCACAGCAGCCGCTTTAGTGCTGTGGTCAGGTGGCCTTGCCCTCGCTTGGGGCTGAGGATACGCCCGGAAAATCCCGACTGTTAAGCATCGGACGGCACCAGAGGCGATCGCGCTCCTCACCCAGACGCTCCTGCTGCACTTTACCGCGCTAGAAACTTGCTGTTGGGTGCGCGTTCACTCGCCATCTCCACCTAGCGCTCCACTTCTCATCACCCCCTATGCTTGCTACTCTCGATCTCGACCGCTCACTCAGCAAAGACATTTACAACGAACAAATCGAAGACCTCATGCGCCAACTGCGGGCGCTGCAACAGGCCTGCTGGACGCAAAAACTGCCATTCGTAATCGTGCTAGAAGGCTGGGCAGCGGCGGGCAAAGGGGCGCTGGTCAAAAAAATGGTCAACTACATGGATCCGCGCGGCTTTGTCGTGCATCCGATCCTCGCGCCCAATGCCCTGGAGCAACAATACCCCTGGCTTCGGCGCTTCTGGGAGCGGCTACCACCCCACGGTAGTTTTGGCATTTTCTACCACAGTTGGTATACACACGTTTTAGAGGATCGTCTCTTTGAGCGCCTGCCAGACGCGCAGGTGCCTGTAGCACTGGCCGAGATCAATGCCTTTGAGCGCCAGCTTGTAGAGGACGGTTTGGCGATCGCCAAGTTCTTCATTCACCTCAGCCGCAAGGAGCTGAAGAAACGCCTGAAAAAAGCCGCCGACGACGAGCTGACCGCCTGGCGGGTTCGCCCCGAAGACTGGCAACAACACGAAAACTATGAGCACTACAGCGCTCTCGTCGAACAGATGCTGCTGCACACCAGCACCGGGACGGCTCCCTGGACACTGGTTGAGGGCGACTGCAAGCGCTGGGCACAGTTGAAAGTCCTCTCGCAACTGGTCGCGACCTTGACTGAAGCCCTGGATCGTCGCGACAGCCAAGCCCCCGCCCCGCCACTGCCACCCCAAGCCGCCTTGCTGCCCACGGAGCCAAACCCCCTCGCCCAGGTTGATCTCAGCACTCAACTGGCGCGGCCGGAATACAAGCAACGCCTGCGCGATGCTCAGCTTGCCCTGCTGAAACTCCAGCGCAGCATCCACGAGCAGCAAATCTCGGTGCTACTGCTATTTGAAGGCTGGGATGCCGCTGGCAAGGGCGGCGCAATCAAACGCTTGACCGACAGCCTCGATCCGCGCAGCTACAAGGTTCAGGCCTATGCCGCACCGACGGATGAGGAGCAACGATATCACTATCTCTGGCGCTTCTGGCGACGGCTGCCGCCCGCCGGCAAGATCGGCATCTTCGACCGCAGTTGGTACGGCCGCGTCCTCGTGGAGCGGGTCGAAGGCTTCGCCACCGACGCCGAGTGGCGGCGTGCCTATCGTGAGATCAATGAGTTTGAAGCACAACTCCTCGCCAGCAGCTGCGTGCTAGTCAAATTCTGGCTGCACATCAGTCCGGAAGAACAATTGCAGCGCTTTGAGCAGCGACAACAAAATCCCTTCAAGCGCTACAAGCTCACCGACGAAGACTGGCGCAACCGCGAACGTCGGCCGCTGTATGATGTAGCCGTCAACCAGGCGATCGCCCGCACGAGCACCCTCGCCGCCCCCTGGACACTAGTCCCCGCCAATGACAAGTACTTTGCTCGCGTCTTTGTGCTGGAAACGGCGATCCAAGCCATCGCAGCGAAATTGCAGGGTCACTAGTGCCGCTATGCAGAGTTTTAAGTTCTAAATTTTGAGTTCTAAGTTCTAAGTACTGGCAATACGGGAATCCTGGGGATGATGCCGCTGCGCGGAGTTCTGAATTTTGAGTTCTAAGTACTGGCAATCCGGGAATCCTAGGGATTTTGGATGGGCATCTCATTGCCGCCGTCCTGTACTAGTAACGCTACGCGGAAGTCAAACCCCAAAACCCAAAACTCAAAACCCAAAACTCAAACCTCAAAACCCAAAACTCAAACCTCAAAACCCAAACCCCAAAACTCAAAACCCAAAACTCAAAACCCAAACCTCCGCATAGCGGTACTAACCCCACACCTCACATCCCGCGCCATGTTTGAGATCCTGACACTGGCTCTACTGCTACTGATCCTCGGGTGGTTCATCTACTGGCTGCTAGTAAAGGCCATCCCCAAGGCAGCGCTGACCGTCGTCGGCGGCGTTTTCATTCTGACTCTACTCGGCCTGGTCTTTTTCATCCCCAGTTATCGTCCGACCGCCCTGTTATGGAATGCGGCGGCAACACCTCTGGAGCCGTTAGGGTTTTCGATATTATTGCTGGCACTGGGAGCGCGATCATTCACCAAAAGCGCCAAAAAACCGGCTCCAGGACTGATTTGGGCAGGACTGCTGATCCTGATCATCACCAGCACTCCCTTCCTCTCCTTTCACCTCACCCGCACTGTCGAGCAGGAAGCCATCAATTATGAAGAGCGTCTCCGTGCCCTCTGCACGGTCGATTGTCCCACTACGCTCATCCAACGCGAAACTACACCCGTCACGGCAATCGTGTTAATTGCCGCTGGGACAACGGAAGCCAACCTACCTTATCGACGGCAAGTCCAACTGACCTGGCAGGGCAATGTCTTAATTTATGGTGCCGCCTTATTCCGCAGGCAGGTTGCCCAGGGTGCGGCTCCCCCGCGAGTCATCGTTTGTGCTGACCTGCGCCCTGATCTGCAAGGGAATGACAATGCCCAGATCAATGAAGCCGAGGATATTCGGGGTGTATTGCAATTATTGGGTGTACCACCTCCACAGATTATTTTGGAAACGACGGGATTTGATATCCGCAGTCACGCGCTCGAAGTTCGCGAACTCATGAACGAGATAGCGACTGTAGAAGCACCAATCTCGCTAGTGACCACGGGGCTGGAGAGCCGTCGGGCTACTCAGGCATTTCGCGAAGTCGATCTCAGTGTGATCCCGCGTCCCGCTGCCTTTTACACATTTGAGGAGCAGGCGACCCCGAAGCGCCGTTGGCGGCCCGAGGATTTTTTGCCCTCCGTCCAAGCGCTGGAAATGACCACAGCGGTCATTCATGAATTTTGGCTCTCGCTTTACTACTTCCTACGGGGTTGGCTATTCACGGTTGGATTCTGATGGCGCATGTCGGCAGCCGAGCCTTAAACTTGCGCGGCAACATAGCTGTGGCGACCGGAAAGATATGGCAAGATCAGGACACAATCGCCGCATTAGGCTGGATATGGAACTATTTGACCTGATCACTTGGCTGGGGACAATTTTCACCATCGTCGGTCTTGGCCTCGGGGCGATGCTCTGGGCCTATCGCGGCGCGGGTAGCGTCGATGTCCTCTTTGACCAGCCAGTCGCCGCTGACATCGCCCGTGATGCCCAATCAGTCTGGCAGTTGGGGCTTGCGGCCTTTGCTGGTGGCGACTTTCGCCAGGCTAAGGAGCAGTTTAGTCGGGTGGTGCGATCGCACCCTGACTGTGGCGCGGCTTATCACAATCTCGGCTTAGTCCATGCCAATCTGCGCCAGGATGACGATGCCGTGGCCTGCCTGCTGCAAGCGGGCGATCGCTATGCCGCCGCCGACGACGGTGCAGCTTTGGGTCTGGTGAAGCAACATCTCAGCGCGTTGCGCGTCCGTAAAGAAGCGATGGTCGCTGCGCGTGAACACGCTTGAGCATCCCTCCGGGTGCCGAGGTGTGTAACCCCAGATACAGCTTGGCGGTCAATTACTGGCAAGATTGGCTAATCTATTCCGGGATATTGCGGAGCATTGCTGTAGGGTCTGGCAGCAAGGGCACGGATTACAATCTTCGGTTGTGCCGTCAGTGCGCCCACCCCAAAGTCGTTCCTGTGATGGTGTATGGTGGCGAATGCAGCCGACGCTCTCGCGACAATCACCCCAATGCTTGTCATCGTCAATGCTAGCGCTGGCCTCAGTATGCAACCGCTATTGCTAGGCGATCGCTCATCCGCTGCTCATCTCGCCTAGCTACACTCGGACGGATATCAGATTTGTGAGGAGTCAAAATTAATGAACGAGTCTAAGGATGCTCTCGATGTTCTCAAGCAGACCAGCCGTACTTTCTTTATCCCCATCAGCCGCCTACCGGTCGGCCTAAAAGAAGCGGTTGCCTCTGCCTATCTTTGTATGCGTGCGATTGATGAAGTGGAGGATCATCCCACCCTCGATAATGCGGTTAAAGCGCAACTCTTGCAACAGATGAGCTCGAGCTTGCAGGCCGGTGGCGGACGCACGACACGCAACCACTTTCAAGCCGATTGGGGGGCTAACGCTGAGCTGCTTCCTGACGTGACCCTGCGCTTCGGTGACTGGGCCGCACTTGCTCCGGACAGTATCGCGCCCCGCATCTGGGATGCCACCGCAGCCATGGCTGATCGCATGGCGCACTGGGCTTCTGTAAACTGGCAGATTGACACCGAAAGCGATCTCGATCGCTATACCTTTAGCGTCGCCGGGGCTGTCGGTCTGCTGCTATCCGACCTGTGGGCTTGGCATGATGGTACTCTCACAGATCGCACCCAAGCGATTGGTTTCGGTCGCGGTTTACAAGCGGTCAATGTGCTGCGGAACTACAAAGAAGATCGCCAGCGAGGCGTGAGCTTCTTTCCGGAAGGTTGGGATGTTGGCGATTTGCAAAACTACGCGCGGCGCAATCTGTTACTGGCCGATTCTTACACGAACTCCCTGCCCAAGGGGCCGGCTAAAACCTTCTGTCAGATTCCCCTGGTGCTTGCCTGGGGTACGCTCGATACCCTCGCCCTCGGCAAGGACAAGCTCAGCCGCAGTGACGTGATGGCGCTGATTGCCCCGTTCACCAATCGCCAGCCCGTGGAGTCGGTCAAGTAGGCTGCTGGCAATGGGAGGCGATCGCGATTCAGTCGGAGCATGGTGGTCATCCAGTCCCAATAGCCCCCCAGACTCGGCTCGATGAATTCATGGTTACTGCCTCTGCCGTCGGCCGTCGCGCGAACAAACCGTTCAAGCCGTCAGCCTGATCCTTAAACCGGCTGACCCTGCCACACTCGGAAGCTCACAATAACCCACGAGCGCTTCGATTTCTGTGGCTAGGGATTCAGCCTGCTCAGCAAGGTTGGTGAGCTGACGGCGCTGTCTTGCGGTTGCCTGCTCGCTAGCCTTGAGCTTGAGCCAGCGGGAGGTGTCACGGTGTTGCTTTGCGTGCAGAGCAGCAATGCGGCGATCGATAGGGGCAAGCATACGCTCCGAGTGTTGCCGACAGTTCAGTTATGGCACGAAGACGTTAGCGCGGCGAGAAACTTAAGAGATGCTTCAAGAAGTTCGCTCACGGGTCACTTTGGTGGCGAATCTGCCCTGTCGCCTCCTGGCCAGCATGGGGGTTTGGGTTTTGGGTTTTGAGGTTTGACTTCCGCGCAGCGGCATCATCCCCAGGATTCCCGGATTGCCAGTACTTAGAACTTAGAACTCAAAATTCAGAACTCCGCGCAGCGGTACTAGGCGCGATCGCCCCGCCGCAGTGGCGACGCCGGAGCGGTTTGGAACCAATGCACCGCTGCCCGCACGGCCTCGGGCAGGGACGATTGCGGCAGGCCCAGCTCGCGCCGTGCCTTGCTGGCGTCGTAGTACATCGCCTGCGCCGCCATACGCACTCCATCCAACGGCACACTCGGCTGTTTTCCCAATGGAGCCAGTAGGCGCTCGTCCACCCAAGCGACGGCTAGAGGCAGCCACAATGGCACTTGCCGCTGGGGGGCTGGGTGACCCGTCGCGGCGGCGAGTTGCTGTAGAAATTCGGCCAGCGTCCAGTTTTGACCGCCGAGGATGTAGCGATCGCCCGTCTGCCCCTTTTGCCAAGCCAACCAGTGCCCCGCCGCCACATCGCGCACGTCGATGAAATTCAAGCCCGTATTCACATAGGCCGGCATCTGCCCGCGCAAAAAGCGCAAAATCGTCGCACCCGTTGGCGTCGGCTTGCAATCCCAAGGGCCGATCGGCGTGCTGGGGTTGACAATAACCAGGTCTTGACCGGCCGCTACCGCTGCGTGAGCGACTTGTTCAGCCCAATATTTCGACTGCTTGTACGCGCCGATCAGTTGATCGGGCGGACTCTGGTAGGTTTCATCGGCCGGTTGCCCCCCCGGTCGCACGCCGATCGCCGCCACCGAGCTGGTGTAGACCGTGCGCTCGACCCCGGCCGCCCGTGCGGCAGCGAGAATGTGGCGCGTACCCAGGACATTGCTGCTGTGGAGCGCCGCGCGATCGCGCTGCCAGAGTGAGTAATGTGCCGCGACGTGAAATAGCGCCTGACACCCCTGCATCAGCTCAGCCAAGTTCGGGGCGAGTAAGTCACCCGCCACTAGCTCCAGATTCAGGCCTTGTAGTGCCACCCGTGAACTGCCCGGCCGCACCAAGGCGCGCACCGTACAGCCGCGATCGCACAGCAAACGCGCCAGATTTGCACCGATAAACCCCGTTGCCCCCGTCAAAAAAACTTGCATCGGTCGCCATTGCAGAAGATCAAGCCGGAACAGCAGTTTAGCCGATCAGGGCTGGCTCGGGTAAGAGGCGGGCCAGCACCTGGCGCAGCACCAGCGCCGTCCACTCAACGTCGGCCGGTTCAGTCAGGCGGCCGAGCGTCAGACGAATTCCTGACAAAGCTTGAGCGTCGTCGTAGCCCATCGCCTTGAGGATTGGGCTGGGACTCGGCTTGCCGCTGTGGCACGCAGAGCCAGCACTGATACCAATCCCGGCTAGGTTCAACTGCCGCACGAGGGTGCGGCCGGTCAGGCCCGGCTGGGGCGATCGCAAACAGAAGCTGACATGGTGGGGCAAGCGCTGCTGGCGATCACCGGTCGGCCGCAGATGGGGTGAGTCGGCGAGCAAGGCAAAGAGGCGATCGCGCAACTCGCACAAGCGCTGGCGCTCAGCAGGCAGTTCTTGGGCGGCTCGCTCAGCAGCGACACCAAATCCGGCCAGGGTCGCCACCGCCTGCGTCCCCGAACGCCGCCGATTCTCCTGACCCCCACCTTGCAACAAAGGCTCCAGCTCCAGACCGGATCGGACGTACAGCGCCCCCGCACCTTGTGGCCCATAGAGCTTGTGGCTCGACAGCGAGAGCAGATCGACACCCAAAGCTGCCACGTCCAGCGGCAAGCGACCAGCAACCTGCACGGCATCGGTGTGGAAGGGAATGCCGCGTGACCGGGCGATCGCCGCCAGTTCACGAATGGGCTGTAGCGTGCCCACCTCACTCTGACCATAGATCGTCGAAATCAACACCGTATCCGGCCGCATCGCCGCCGCCAAATCTGCTGGTGCTACCCGTCCCCGGGCATTGACCGGCAGCTCACTGACCTGCCAACCCCGCGCCGCCAGCCAGCGCACCGGTTCCGCCACAGCCGAATGCTCCACGCTGGAGATAATCAGGTGCTGGGGCGTGGTGTATTGATGAGCGATCCCAAAAATCGCCAAGTTGTTCGCCTCGGTGCCACTGGCGGTAAATGTGAGCGTACCGGGATCGCGCGCGCCAATGAGCTGTGCCACCTGGCTGCGGGCCTCCTCAACGACCATCGCCGCCTGCTGACCCCAACTGTGCAAGCTGGAAGGATTGCCCCACTGCTCAGTCAAGATGGTTTGCATCCGGGCGATCGCCTCCGGTCGGGTCGGCGTTGTTGCGCTGTAGTCGAGATAAATCTGCATTCCCTAAATCATTCCCCTAGCAAACGGCATACAGCACATGCAGGCATAACACGGCTGGCGGCTCGCGATCGCTGGACATACGGACCGCCCTACATCCAATGGGTTCAGAAGTCCCTCGGCATTCTAAACCCCAAACAGATCTCCGCCTCAAAACTAGCCTCCCGGCTTGGCCACATTGTAATCTTCATGCGACATCGCGGCTTCCGGGACAAGGATGCCGCCCTCGTAGCGACAGAGCAAGCGGTAACTGCGTGTCACGGGAATACTGACAACGGTGCGATCATGGCGCAAGCGCTTGCCACCGAACTGTCGGTAGTCTTGTTGTTCCGCAAGGGCTTGGATAATGTCGCGCGTTTTGCGAACCACATGCTTCGGCAAAGCGCGCAAATCGATCGGGTCACGTTCAAAGCTAGCCTGCCAATCATGGCGCTCAGCCTGCTCTTGGGCACGGACAGCCTCCTGCTGAGCGCAGCGGTGACATTGTTGTCCGTAGCCCTTGTGGCCACAGGGGAATTGTTTTTTTCGTCTTGCCATGAGCCTTTGAGGATGCAGAGCACCTACAAAATATTGAGCCGAGGATTAACGCCAAGAGTCGCTCTGTAGAATCGTGATTGCCCACTTGACGCGCCACTAAGAGCGGTTTCAGAACAACAACATCAGGACTGACATTGTTGGCCAAGACCCCCTTGCCAATCAACAACTCGTCGATTACAGCACTCGCGCCGTTTAACTCTGAAAAATGACAATCTCACTGGCACTCTCACACTGAATCGATCCGGTGCGATCCAGCCACCACGCTGATTTAGCCAGCCTATTGACTCATACTAATAGATTGCTTCTGAGCGAGACAAAATTTATCACTCGCCTTCGGTGAACAAGGCTGGGTGATGACCGGCGATCTGCCAATCCGGGTTTTGACCGCCCACAATCAACTGTTGCAGCAGGACATATTCTTGACTCAACTGCCGCAGAGCATTGATCAAAATGTCAAGGGCAATCGGGTCGCTAGTGCCGAGATCGAGCCAGCAGCGTCCCCAATTACCGCGATACTCGCAGTCGCTCATATTGTGCATCGGGGCCATGAGGGCGCGCTCCGCCGCGTCGCGGTCGTAGTCCATATAGCTCAGATCGACACCGGTTTCCATGACTTGCAGATTTTCGGCGTTGAACGCGCCCAGCTTACCGAGGTAATACCAAGAATTGAGAGTTTCTTCGACATACTGCCGATCGATCGGTGTCGGCAAGGTTGCAAATTCCCACCATAGCCAGAGGTCGAAGGGGTTAAATTCACGAAACTGGATATCCATAGGTCAAAACTAAGCGTACTGGGTTCGGAAGGCCGGGGGGGTGATCGCTGCACCATCTAGATCGCTAAGCTATGCCACCAGGTTACCTGAGAGCGAGTATTGCAAGTTGTTGCAGGCTGACCAGTACTGGGTAAGATCCGGTATCTTATTTAGGGATGACAAAATCTTAAGCAAATCTTAAGTACAGCGCCGATGCCGTTGGTGATCGGTCGCGCACGCGCAGAGTTTAGCAGGAGCAATGAGCAGTCTTATGACACCAGCCATCATGCGCCAAGTTTGGGAACTGATCGAGAATACCCAAGCTAGTATGTTGCTTAGGCAAGATGACCCTAGCCTTGTGGCTTGGGTGCTGTCACAACTGGCCAATCGTCGCTCTCTCGAACAGCAGGAGGCGATTGTGCTGCGCGACTATCTGCGATCGCGCACCGCTCTCATTCGTGACCTCGCAGCGCAGCGCAGCTGAAATACCAAGGGTGATCGCCTTGCTCCCGCTCTGCATTCGCGTCACATATTTTACAAAACGTCACGGAACTCTAAGAATTTCAATCCTCAATCCGCTTTTTGTAGCTATTTACACGCAAACCTACCCTTGAGTAGCTAAATATAGAGGGTAATTTATCTGTGATGGCGTGAAATTAATGCGTAAGTGGAGTTCTGTATTCCTGACAACCTTGTTTGCGGCTGGATTGATGACAGCTTGTGCAAGTGCGCCCGAAACCGACACGGCGGGCGGTGCTGAAGGCGGCGATGATACCGAAGAAACCACAGCAGCCAGTGGTGACAGCCGCCTAGATACCATCAAAGAGCGGGGTACGCTGATCTGCGGTGTCGATGGCGGCATTCCGGGCTTTAGCTTTGTGGATGAGTCGGGTGAGTATTCGGGCATCGATGTGGATATCTGCAAAGCCGTCGCAGCGGCTGTGCTGGGCGATCCAGAAGCAGTTGAGTATCGCAACCTGGACTCGACCGAGCGTTTCACGGCTCTAGCCGGTGGCGAAGTCGATATGCTCTCGCGCAACACGACCTGGACGATCAGCCGCGATACTTCCGTCGGTTTGGAGTTTGCGCCGACCACCTTCTACGACGGTCAGGGCATGATGGTGCGCGCCGACGCCGGCATTGAGACCATCGAAGACCTAGCCGGTAAGGCAATCTGCGTGGAAGCCGGAACAACGACCGAGCTGAACCTGACTGACAACCTGCGGAAAGCCGAAGTCGAGGCCGAGACTGTGACCTTTCAACAGGCTGATCCGGCCTATGCGGCCTATGCCGAAGGTCGCTGCGAAGGCATGACCTCTGACAAGTCGCAGTTGATCGCTCGCCGCAGCACCTTGCCCAATCCGGACGAGCACGTGCTTATGGATATCACGATGTCGAAGGAGCCGCTCGGCCCGGTGACGATCAACAATGACTCGGCTTGGTTCGATGTCGTCAAGTGGGTCACCTACGGCTTGATCGAGGCTGAAGAGCTGGAAATCAATCAGGGTAATGTCCAAGAGCAGTTGGAGAGTGAAGATCCCAACATCCGCCGCTTCCTTGGCGTTGAGGGTGACTTGGGTGAAGGCATCAATCTCAACAATGACTTCATGGTCGTGGTGATCGAGTCTGTGGGCAACTACGGCGAGATCTACGAGCGCAACCTGGGTGCGGACTCGGAGTTCAACCTGCCGCGTGGTCAAAATGACCTGTGGACTCGGGGTGGCTTGCTCTATGCACCGCCGTTCCGTTAATTAACGCCCGCCTAGTGTTGGGCTTGGCAGCCAGGGGATTCCCTGGCTGCCGCTTCTGTCACCATTGACACCCCTGCTCGCTTGACCTGAGCGCTCCTTCTGGTCTCAATTTCTTGGCTGATTCATGATTACGGGTAACGACGAGCAAAGTATCCCCTTGTGGCGTGACGAACGCTTCTGGCGGGTGGCCCTCCAGATTGGCGTTTTGGTGGTGGTGATTGCGATCGCTCTCTACTCGTACACAATGTCAGCGTCAACTTGCAACGCACGGGAACTGAGTTCGGATTTGGCTTTCTCAACACCCAAGCTGCTTTCGACATTCAAGAAAGCATCATCCCCTACGATCCAGCGACCGATTCCTACGGTCGCGTTTTGCTGGCGGGCTTTCTCAATTCGTTGCGTGTCATTATTCCGGGTCTGATCCTGACCACTTTGCTCGGCATCCTGGCAGGAGTCGTAAGCTTCTCCGATAACTGGCTGCTCCGCAAGGGCAGTCTCCTGTACGTCGAGATCATCCGCAATATCCCCCTGCTGTTGCAGCTCTACTTTTGGTATCGCGCGGTTTTCTCGAAGCTCCCCAACCCAGACAATCGCCTTGCCTGGTTTGGCAGTATCTATCTCAGCAATCGCGGCGTATTTTTGCCCTGGCCAGCGATGAATTGGCAGTTTGGGAGCAGCGCGATCGCCCTGCTCGTTCTCGTGATTGCCGTCGGCTGGCTCTGGCGCTGGCGCACCCAGTTGATGGTCGAGACCGGTCAGTCTGGGCAGTCGCAATTGTTGGCGCTGTGGGCACTGGCCGCGATCGCCCTGCTGCTAGTGGTCTTCGGCTTCGGCTGGCAAATTCCCCAGGAGACCGACTCAGCGGTCTTTGATGGCGGTCTCCGCTTGAGCGCCGAGTTCTCTGCGATCCTCTTCGGCCTCGTCATCTACACCAGTGCCTATGTCTCCGAGATCGTCCGCGCCGGGATTCAGTCCGTGGCGAAAGGTCAGTGGGAAGCCGCGCGGGCACTGGGTCTGAAGTCAGGTCTGACGATGCGCTTGGTGGTGTTTCCCCAAGCGCTGCGGGTGATTATCCCGCCGTTGAATAGCCAGTACATGAACTTGGCGAAGAACTCTAGCTTGGCGATCGCCGTGGGCTATGTCGATATCTATTCCGTCGCCAACACCACCTATAACCAGGCCGGTCGTCCGGTGGAAGTCATGCTGATCATCATGGTGACTTATCTGATCTTGGACTTGATGATCTCAGCGGTGATGAATACCCTGAATAATCTCGTGCAAATTCGCGAACGTTAAGCGATTTCAACCGACTGTGTTTCTTCTACGTCCTTTCAATTCCCCTTATTGATGACCGCGCTCACCCCCCAAACTGCTGACTTCGGCCCTCCCGCCGCGATGCGGGATACCCCCATCAACTGGCTCAAGAAAAACCTCTTCAGCCCCTGGTACAACACGATCATCACCCTCGTGATCGGGGCGATCGCCCTTTACGCGGCCTACACCTTTGGCAACTGGGCTTTGACGACGGCACAGTGGGATGTGATTCCCCGCAACCTACAGCTGCTGATGGTCGGGCGCTACCCCAGCGAGCTGTACTGGCGGCTCTGGGTGTTGCTGGGTTTGGTCGCGGTCTTTTCGGGCTTGTCCTGGGGGGTCGTCGCTCGCCGCGCTCCGCAGCTCTACAGTCGGAATATTCTCATCGGCCTGGCGATCGCGGCTGGCGTCTGCCTGCTAGTGCCCACACCCCTACCCTATCGCTTGCTTCTCCTCGCCTTGCTGCTGGTGATCGCGATCACAGCTTGGGTGGGTCAGCAGGCGGGGCAACGCTTACCAGCGCTCGGCACTTGGATTTCATTCGGTTGGTTTGGCGTTTTTGTGACCGGTCTGATTCTGATTGGCGGCGGCTTCTTTGGTCTGGAATCAGTCGGCACGAATGAATGGCAAGGTCTACTCCTCACCGCGTTGACAGCGGCGATCAGCATCGTCCTCTGCTTCCCAATCGGGGTCATCGTTGCCCTGGGTCGCCGCAGCCCACTACCCATTCTGCGCTGGCTTTGCGTCGCCTACATTGAGGTCATTCGGGGCGTACCACTGATCACCATCCTATTCATGGGGCAGGTGATGATTCCGCTCTTTTTGCCGGAAGGAATGCGCCCCGACCGCGTGATCCGTGCCATTGTCGGTCTGACCCTGTTCAGTTCTGCCTACCTAGCAGAGAATGTGCGAGGGGGCCTACAGTCAATCCCACGCGGTCAAGGTGAAGCCGCCCGCGCCCTGGGACTTAATCCGGTGCTCACCGTTAGTCTGATTGTTTTACCCCAAGCGCTCAAGGCCGTGATTCCGGCGATCGTGGGACAATTTATTAGCCTGTTTCAGGACACCACATTGCTGGCGATCGTGGGCTTGGTTGAGTTATTGGGCATTAGCAATTCAATTTTGGCGAACCCGCAGTTTCTCGGCCGCTTCTCAGAGGTCTATCTCTTTGATGCTTTGCTATTCTGGGGATTCTGCTACGCGATGTCCGCCGCGAGTCGTTGGGTTGAAGCGAAAGTAAATGTTGACCATTAGTCGTTGCCGGGTAAAGTGACTCGCTAGATCGCTGCGAAATTTGCTATGACGTTAACTAACCCCATCCTCTCGCTGTCGTCTTAACCACTGCTCAGGAGAGCAAATATGACCTATCAAGAACCAATTGGTGCCACAAAAACTGTTGACCGGGCTGGGAGATCGGACGCCATGATCGTGGCGCAGGATGTTGAGAAGTGGTATGCCAGCAACCAATTTCATGTTTTGCGGGGGGTCAGCCTTTCGATCCACAAGGGCGAAGTAGTCGTAGTGATGGGGCCGTCGGGATCGGGAAAATCTACTTTTATCCGCACCTTCAATGCCCTGGAAGAATATCAGAAAGGCAAGATCACTATTGATGGTATCGAGCTATCCCACGATTTAAAGAAAATTGATGAGATCCGTCGCGAAGTGGGGATGGTTTTTCAGCAATTCAACCTCTTTCCCCACATGACTGTCTTGCAAAACGTGATGCTGGCACCGATCTGGGTGCGGCGGCGCAAAAAGGCCGAGGCTGAGGCGATCGCCATGCAACTCCTGGAAAAGGTCGGCATTCTGGAACAGGCCAAGAAGTTTCCCGGTCAACTGTCGGGCGGTCAGCAACAGCGGGTGGCGATCGCCCGTGCCTTGGCGATGCAACCAAAAATCATGCTCTTCGACGAACCAACCTCCGCACTCGATCCGGAAATGGTGCGCGAGGTGTTGGATACTATGCGGTCGCTGGCGAAGGAAGGCATGACGATGGTGTGCGTCACTCACGAGGTTGGCTTCGCCCGCGAGGTCGCCGACCGCGTGGTGCTGATGGCTGACGGTCTCCTAGTTGAAGAAGCGCCCCCAGAGGAATTTTTTAACAATCCCCGGCACGACCGCACCAAGCAATTCTTGTCGCAAATTCTCTAACCAGTGACTGGTATTGGAGCCAGGGTCGGCTCTTGACGCTCTCCGCCCGCGTAGATGTCAATTGGGTAGCTGTAAATAATGGTGACGGCTCAAGTTGCAGCCCGCCTAGTACGGGCGCGCGCCGCCGGTCAACAGGCGATCGCCCTCGTCGGTGATGCCAGTTTAGTGAAATGGTCGCTCGTCGGCGATCGCCTCCAGCCGGTCGCGAGTATCATTGGCGAAATTCCCATTGCCGCCCTCTCAGCGCCGCCTGATAGCGAGCTATTCGCGGCTGCCACTCTAGCTGGTACTGTGGAACTCCGGCGCTGGGATGATCTGAGTCTGGCCGCTGCACCCCTCCAGGCCCCCGCAATTTCCAGCAATGGCGAGGTGGACTCTGAGATCACGGCGATCGCCCTCTCGCCGGACCAAAAATGGCTGGCGATCGCCCGTGAAGACGACGACATCTATCTCTGCGACAGTCAGCGCGGTGAACTAGTTGCAACCGCAGAAGGCAGCGACTGGACTTCCACGCTTGCCTTTAGTCCCACCGATCGCCAGTTGGCGATCGCCTGCTCCTTTCCCGGCGGCAGCTACGCCCGCATCGATGCCCTGCAAGCGGGTGCCCTCGAACCCGTCTACGACTTTGTTCGCAGCAACAACCAGACACCAGCCGCCGATTTTGTCGATGCCCTCGCCTACCTGACCTTCAGCCCCGATGCGCGCTGGCTCGCCTTGTTCGAGACGGCGACCAATCATCATGACCAGCACAGCCCCGGCTGGCGTGGCAACCTGGCGCTCTATTCGCTCGCCACGGGTCAGCTCGCCTGGTGTGCGGCCGTCGATGCGGCCGCGACGGGAGACGGGCGATCGCTTGCCCAAAGCGGCTGTCACAACGGCTTCTACACCGAACTCAGCTTCCTAGACGCGCAAACCCTCGCCTGCGGGGCAACAGCGGGCAAACTGCTGCTCTACGATGTCGCCACGGGTCAATTGCGGCGACGACTGGATCTCGGTCGCGGCGCAGCGGTGCGATCGCTCGCCAGCGACAGCAGCGGCACCCTCTGGCTCGTCCTCACCGACGGCGAACTCCTCGCCATCCCCCCCGACTAGCCGTTAGCACAACCTATTTCACTAAGCTTCGTTGAAGGTTGCTTGCCACTGCAACTGTAGGGTTTCGAGACGGTGTTCCGGCTTCACTTCCACATTGACCATGACCTCAGCACACAATATCAACCGAGGATCTTCATGAATTTCTGCTGGCTCCACAAACAAATAGGGCGAAGGGAGACGTTGTGACATCCGTGCTAAATCCTGTTGCTCATCACGCCGGAAGTGATAGTGATAAGTTTTAATGGTCTTGGATGAGTTCTTGCAGAGAAAACCCGAAGTATGTAAAATCAATGCAATTTTATTGTCAAATCCCAATCGCCCAACCTCAATCTGAGAAGCAGTTAAACCTGTAAATGGATCGGCAACAAGTGGGATTTGAGGAGTTAAGAATATCCAGCTATCTTGGGAATCTGGTCGCGGAGCATTGCTACCACCAAATAATTCCCAACCACCGCCAGTTCGCTCATAACGAGTCAGACAGTGAACCACATTGGCTTGGTCAAAGTCAACTTTATTGAGCGTTTTATCGAAGGCAATATCACAATTGGCCAGGCACCAAGCACAGGCTGAGTGATCATGTCTATTGGCATAGTCGTAGGCAGCTTGAAGGGTTAAGCGGTGACCTAAATTAACCTGGCGTATTTTCTTGTGCTCAAATGGCAGTTCATAAATTTGTTCATTCAGCAGTACGATTTCATCGATCGCAGGGTTATCACAGTTTGCGCGCAAAGCCATGCTTATTTCTTGATACCGCTCGGTTTGTTCAGGCAAATACCACTGCGTTAACAAGCAAAATCCCTTGGGTATCATATTGAGTTGCCCCCAGTCTTACACATCGTTTTTTGCTCCTATAGACGAAGCTAAGTACTGAGTTGACAATAATTATTCCACATGTCTAGGTAAGCCGCTTCCATATTTCGAGCAAACTGGCGTCCATTCCACAAGGGGGCAGTTCGGCGAGAGCGACTGAGTTGCCAAACGACTTTCTGACGCAACTGAGCATCAGTTCCGAAACGAATACCCCACTCGACATACTCTTCAGCACTCCAAGCGATTCCCTCTTCCACACCGACATTCATCAACATCGTGTAGCTATTTCGTGCTGAAAACTGCTGACCAACCCGTGTTACTAATGGTATGCCCATCCAAAGAGTTTCCATCGTTGTCGTAGCACCATTGTAAGGATAAGTATCCAGCACAATATCCGCAATGCCCAAATTTGCACGATGAACTGCCTCGGTAAGATCGACATCTAGAAACCGGAGGCGATCATAGGCAACCCCTACGTCATCTGCTAATTTATAAAAAGCTTCCTGAACGGCATCTTTGCCAGAGGAGCCTTTGATTAAAAGATAGCTATTAGGAACTGCCTTGATAATCTCCAACTGCAAACGCATCGTTTCGGGATGGCGCTTATAGCCTTTTTGGGCACTGTAGTAAAGAATGGCATCATCAGAAACACCCAACATTTCCCGACGCAGAGTGGGAATGTCTACCTCAAATCCATCAACCGCGAGATATGTATTTGGCAGACGATAAATATTTTCACGATAGTACGATTCAGCACCTTCAGGGAGGACATAGGGGTCGGCTACGAAGTGATCAATCTTTGAAATACCTGAAGCATCCCAGCCCAGCCATGTTACCTGTACTGGTGCTGGTTTCAACGAAGTGATAATGCAGGTAGAATCTATAGTCATGCTGTCAAGCTCAATCAGTACGTCAATTTCATCCTGAAAGATGACCTCTGCCATCTCATCAGCCTTTGACGACTTGACTGCTTTGTAAGCTTGGCTCATATACCAATCTTGTATGGGGTCAGCATTTTCGGGTGTTGCAATCAGATAAATATACAGCTCGAATCTTTCGCGGTCATGATGTTGGATTAATGAGCGTGCTAACCACCCAACAGAATGAGACTTCAAGCAATAAGACAGGTAGCCAATGCGAAGTTTCCGAGTTTGCTCTCGCTTAGCAAGATTCTGCTTGTGCCCCTGAGCGTAGAGATCGAGCTTTTCCTGCATATGGTTAGCCAGATTGTTCTGGCACAGTTCGATCACTCGATTCTGAAGGGAGCGATTTTCGACGGGAGAATCTTGGCAGTACGGGCCGAAAAAACAAGCATTGAAGAGGCGAAAAATCTGCGCTATGGTCAGGTCATTGGGGGCCAGTTTAGTGATTTCAGCTAATAGATTTTGATATTCTTCACGAACTGCTTGTGCTGCATCCCAATGCCCACCCGTAACGAGTAGTGCTTTGACGAGATTCTTATTGGCAGCAATGCGATCTGGCAAACTTTCCGTCAGCGATAGGTAAAGCTCTGCAAATCGAATGCCATCTTCATAGTTATCAATTTCTTGACAGAAGCAAGATAGGTAAAATGCTAGATCCGCACTATTTGGGTTTAGTTGTAAGCCCAGTCGGCAAAGCCTCTCCGCAATTGCAGCCTGGTGCATCAGATAACCAATATCAACCGCTGATCTCAGTAGCAACTCCGCCAAGCTCTCCTTTCGCTCGGTAGTTTTAGCCCAGCTTTTACTGAGGGAAATAAAATCCAAAACCTGTGGATTAAAAGAGTCTTGATCGAGCAGTCCTTGTACGACTATGGGCAATGCTGATAACTCAGTATCACTAGGATCTATATCCTGCAAAAGAGGAAGAGCTTCAGCCAGCTGATTGCTGTCATAACACTTTAGCTCTAGGGCAAGTTTGAGGCAGTGTAGAATATTTGCGCCTCGATTTGGATAGAGTTCGTAGAGCTGCTGGCGAATCAAGTAAGCTTGAGTATTGTTTTCTAGCTGCTCTTGCTGGACAGCTTCCTGCTCAAGCAACTGTGCCAAGTCCCTGTTCAGCTCTTCTACTTGCTCAGATGTTTGGTTGACCACTGCCATAAACCACGTCGTCTGAGCCTCGGCAACCTGCCCTTGTAGCAGTAGGAGTAAACCTAGAAACCAATAGTGGGATTGTTGCTCAGGCTGTTCGACTAATGCTTTTTCGTAAAGTTCGATGGCTCTTGCATAATTACCTTTTAAGTAATAATCGTGTGCAATATTCTGCCAGTCGTCATGCATGATCTTAAAGTTATTCTGATAAACATAAAAAAGCGAGCAACTCAATCAGGTTGCTCGCTCCTCTCAACATTTCGTACCCTTTCGACAGCCAGCGAGTACTATGCTGTCAGGCGAAATATCACTTCTACGAGCCTAGATCCTTCCAGTCACTACCCAAGGGGTTAACGTTACCCAAGTTCGCACAGTTTGACTGAGCTGAACCAGTAGGAGCAGTAACTGTGTAAGCTGTTGTGCCATCCCAGGGATTCTGGCTCTCGCAAACAGTCGCGACAGTCGTCGCCTCACGGTCACCGATGACCGTACTAGAGAAGTTGGTCGCTGCAATGCCCACATAGGCCTTGAGCGCTGGCTTTAGGGTCTGTGCCCAGGTGTAGACGATCGGCACTACCGGCACAGTGCTAGGCGCAATGGTAGCCGTGAAGCCCTTGAGCGTGTAGAGATAGTTGGTAGACTGCTCTTTGATGCCGAGACCCAGTTGGACAAGCTGCGTCCCAAAACTCTGACGTTCGAGGTAGAACGCTTGCTGGGCGCGGTTGATTGCACCAACATTGTTCCGAGCTTCTGACTGCTTTGCCTTGTTGGCTTGACCCAACAGCGAGGGCAGAGCGATCGCTGCCAAGATACCGATAATGATGATCACGACCAGCAGCTCAATCAGTGTGAAGCCTTCTTCTTGACGCTTCTGCTCGTTGAGAACCTTCAGGAATTTCACCTGAAAATCGGGTTTTAAATTCATCTTTGACTCTCTCCTAAACCGTTCAAAAGGGATAATCGCACAATGCGTGACTCGAAGTCTAACCGTAGGTTACCCAGCAAGTCGGCTAGGCCTATCACCTCAATTGCAAAAGGGTTTGATGGCGAAGGGTGAGCTATTGGGAGCGCTCCACCAACAGGTAGCCGGATGCGACTAAACCAGCAATCGCATCTTGTAACATCGCAGTCGCCCCAGCAGCCCCGTTAGAGGCTAAGGTCAGCGGGTCTAAGGGTCGCAACTGCTGCCAACGTTCTAGTAGCGCTGTGAGAGGTTGCGGCGACTGGAGCAATGGGAGCAGTATACAGCCGACAATTGTACTATCCACAAGGTAGGGCGCATTGCTGGCTCTGTTGGGCAGAAGGCGGCTGAGTTCCAGAGGGTGCAAACCAGATACGCTATCTTGCAGGGCGGCGTGCGCGTCAGCCGTATTGAGTTGGGGATGGATATAGACTACGGCTCGCTGCCAGTCACCAGAGGTCCAAGTCTCGATGGCGGTGATCGGGGATGCACCTACGTTGCTACACCATAGATCGATTAGACGATTAGCTGGATTCAGTAGCTCGTATAGTGCTAGTTTCTCTTCAGGAAGCGCCTCGAGCAGCCCCATGCCTAAAAACACAGGTAGATTCTCTGGCTCCTTGAACAGGTTTGCCATGAGCCACTGCTGTGGACAAACCATCTCGACAAACTCTAGCTCAGCTGCACGTAGTAGCTCGAAGAACTGTGGCACTGTGTAGCCTTTGTCGCCTACGAGCAGTGCATTGGCCAGGACTGCGCCCTTGTCATCATCTCCGCCGCCTGCTGACTGCGGTCGCCAAGAAAACCGTTTGACAATGACTTCGTCTCGGAGCGCTGTCATGGTGTCGATGACGATCTGCACTTCTTCATCGCCTGGGTTGTCGTTGAGGGCACCCAACATGGCAAATACCTCCTGAAGGCGAAAGACATAACTCCGACCGTGGAGACTGTGGAGATTGGTACGGATGATGCCATCGGGCTTCAGAACAGCGCGCATTGCCTGGAGGCCGGCGAGTGGATCAGGTAGGAGGTAGAGAACTTCGTCACAATTGATATAGTCAAAACGCCAGCTTTGCTGCGCTAGATCTTCGATCGATAAGGGTAGAACTCGCAGCGATCGAAGCCATGATACTGCAAGCGTTTGCTGGCAAATTCCACCGATTCAGCGGAAATATCAATGCCGATGATATGTGCGCCAGGATTGGCTTGTGCGAGTGCCAATGCCTTTAGGCCGGTGCCGCAGCCAGCGTCCAGAATCCACTTGCCTTCAGTGTTGATGACTTGCTGGTAGCGCTGATAGTAGGGGGTAACCAGATTATGGATATAGAGTAACTCTGGGTTGCGCTCGTGCGAGACGTCAATCGGGGTCTGGGGGTAGGGGCAGTAGTCGAACTGGGCGCGGATGCGATCGCGCATTTCCGGATCGGGCAGCGGCATAAGCGTTCAAAGTGCGGGGCTACCTTTCAAGATTCCCATGTTTGCCGCCGGAGTTAAACATTGGGGTCAATCCCTTGGGCACGGAGGAGTGCGACCAAGCGTTCGGCGCGGGCTGCGGCAGCGGTGATGCGGGCTTCAGCCTGAGCGAGTTGCTCGTCACCGGTCGGCAAGAGTCGGCCCTCGCTGTCCCACTAGTACCGCTACGCGGAATTTTGAGTTCTGAGTTTTGAGTTCTGAGTGCCTGCAATACGGGAATCTTGGGGATTTTGAATGGGCATCTCATTGCCGCCGTCCTGTACTAGTGCAACCAGGGCAGATCAAGATTGCGGTAGTGGCCTGACCAGATGCCCAGTTCCACGTCTATCGTGGCGATCGCGTAGTGGCCGCGTTCATTAGCCGCGATCCGCTCGTAGTTTGCGGCAACGAGCTGGTAGACCTCGACTCGCTTGCTCATAAATCCAGAATTGGCCGCTCCAAGGCGTGCGATCGCGCTCGGCCTGCCCATCCCCCGAGACAAACTCAATCAATCGTTGCTGTCAGCAGCACACTCTGCGGGTGTTCTTGAAAATTCTTCACGAAGCTGCCATCTTCGCAGGGAAGCTGGGTGTGGTCAGGGAGTGGCGGCGTTGCAAGATTAGGCAAGCCGGTAAATGTCATGTCCTTATCTGATCACCGGATGAACGTAAGTTTTTATGATAGTTAGCAAGTTGGGGGAGTGACTTTCCTGATGTGATTGGTGTCAATCACCATACCAAGAGGCTCGGTCACTCATGGCTTTCCCACTCAGTGCCGATATTTTGGTTTTGAAGCAAACGATGTCTGAGTCCCCGCCTACCGTGAGCCTTTGTCTGATCGCCAAGGATGAGCGAGTCGATTTGCCCCGCTGCCTCGCCAGCGTTCAGCCGCATGTAGACGAAATGGTGGTCATTGACACCGGTTCCGGTGATGATACCCCTGAACTTGCGGCGCAACTGGGAGCACGGGTCGAGTATTTTACCTGGTGTGATGATTTCGCGGCGGCTCGGAACTATGCGCTGGCACAGGTACGGACGGATTGGGTGCTCGTGCTAGATGCGGACGAAGAGTTAGTCGTTGCAGCCGTGAATTGGCGAGACGCACTCACACAGCCGTTGCTGGCCTACAGTCTGCCACTAACCGATGCTGGTAATCCCCATGATCTGACGCCGTTATGGGTACCGCGCTTGTTCCGTCAGCACCCTGATCTTCGCTATGTGGGCAATTACCACGAGCGGCTGTTCTATCGCGGTGGTGCGCTGCCAATGACTAGAACTGCGACTCTGAGTGACTTGGGTCTGATCCACTATGGCTATAGCCCTGAGCGCTTACAGGATAAGGAGTTACACCGCAATATTCCGATGCTGGAGCGGCTGCGTCATCGTCAAGGGCTGAGTTTTCTCCTGCTGTACTCGCTGGCAGGGATGTACACCAACACTGGACAGCTTGATGAGGCGCAATCTTGCTATGCCGAAGCGGGCGATCGCCTTCTGCCGCACTTGCTGACTGGCGAGCCACCGACTGAATTTGGTTACGTGCCCTCACTACTGTTCAATCTGGGCGTTCAGGCGCTGCAAGCACAAGATTTAGAAACGGCACAGTTGCTCGCTCAACGTGGTTTGGAGTGGTGCCCAACCTTTCCGCCCCTAATTTACTTCGCCGGGGCAACGGTAAGGGCTTTGGGATTTCGGCGTGGGGCGATCGCTTATTTTGAGTACTGTCTAGACCTGGGTAAGACCGGCCAGTTCTATCGTGATGAACCCTTTGAACGCCGCCTTATGACCATCTCCCCCGCTTACGACCTCGGCTGCTTGCACCTAGAACTTGGTCATGAGCAAGCAGCTTTATCAGCCTTCCAATTGGCGCTCGAATTTGATCCCGACTGCACACCGGCTCAGATTGAAGTGGCTAGGCTCCGCACCGCCTCAGCCCAGAGAACTATGGAATAATGGGGAGCGCATCGACGAGCTATCTTGCTAACAGCCGTATAACGCTTTGCCCTTTCCCAACCCGTCATGACCAGCATTGATCGCGAACAAGTCAAAAAAGTCGCTCACCTCGCGCGTCTCGAGCTGACGCCCGAGGAAGAGGTGGCATTTACCAGTCAGCTCAGTCGCATCCTTGACTATGCCGAGCAACTGAGCGAGCTAGACACCGAGGGCGTGCCGCCGACGACGCGGGCGATCGAGACCAGCAATATCACGCGCCCGGATACCCTGGAACCGTTTCCGAATCGTGAGGCGCTCCTGTCCGAGGCACCTGAGCGTGACGACGAGTTTTTCCGCGTCCCGCAGATCCTGGATTCTGAGGATTGAGGGCGATGGCAAGCTAGAGATAGTTTTGCAGGAGCAGTGCCAGTTTCTCCCTCGTTGTCTCTGGGGCACGGTCAAGCGGCGTCAGGATGGCGTATTTCAGGGCCGAGTGAGCTTCGGAGTTGGGTGGGTTGGCGGCGAGCGATCGCACTGCCGCGCGGATCACCTGCCGGGCATTGGTGGCATTGCGCTGCAAGTTGCCAATGATCATCTCGACGGTGACGCTATCGTGGTCGGGATGCCAGCAGTCGTAGTCGGTCACGAGGGCGAGGGTGGCGTAGGCGATCTCGGCCTCGCGAGCTAGCTTTGCCTCGGTCAGGTTGGTCATGCCGATCACCGCTGCGCCCCAACTGCGGTACAGATGCGACTCCGCCTTGGTGGAAAAAGCAGGGCCCTCCATGCAAAGGTACGTGCCGCCCCGGTGCAGGTTGACATCGGGCAGTTCCAGACTGGCAACCGCATCCGCCACGACTTGGGCCAACTGCGAGCAGATCGGGTCACCAAAGGCGATGTGAGCCACGATGCCTTCGCCGAAAAAGGTGGCGGTGCGGTCTTTGGTGCGGTCAATGAACTGGTCAGGAACCACCATATCGAGGGGCTTGATCTCGGCTTGCAGTGAGCCGACTGCCGAAGCAGAAATCAGGTATTCGACGCCCAGTTGCTTCATGGCGTGAATATTGGCGCGAAACGGGAGTTCTGAGGGCAGCAGATGGTGGTTGCGGCCGTGGCGGGCGAGGAAAGCGACGGGGATGCAATCCAGTTGACCGACGATGATCGCGTCGGACGGCGCACCAAAGGGGGTGGTGAGTTGGATTTCTTCCAGGTCAGTCAGCGCCTCCATTTTGTAGAGACCACTGCCACCAATGATGCCAATCTGAGCTTCAATCACGATTTTCGCCTCGTATCGTATGTTTTAGTTCGCCTGATCGAGATCGCTCAAAAACTCCCACCAGCGGTTCAGGGGATAGTAGACGACGGGAGCCCAGAGGCTGCTGAGGATCGCCGACGACAGGGCAATGCGTTGGTGATCAGCCCAGACCGCAGATACTTCGCGCGCACTTTGCAGGGAATATTGCAAGGCAGTAACCGTTTCGGCGACCACCGCCATGCCAAAGACGATCAGGGCGATTGAGATAAAGTCTTCTTGAATGTAGCGCTGCTTTTGGATGCGGGCGGTGAGGATACCGACGATGGTGAGGCTAACGATGTGGGAGGGGTAGTTGAAGACGACTTCTTGTGCGAAGGGATCACTCGCAGCGCCGAGGGGCAGGATGAGGGTATGGATTGAGGAGAGGCCGTCTTGGATGAGACCGAGGACGATACCGGCGATCGCCCCTTGCCAGGCGGTTCGTTTGACGCTCCAAACCACGACCCAAATCAACAGCCAATTGGGCCGAATCCCTAGCAACTCAGCACCAGGAAGTCGGGCGGGCAGGATGAGCAGACACAAGAGGACAGAGGCAACAACGACTAGCCAATCACAGAGCCGCCGCAAGCGCGGCGAGAATTCAAATAGCCTTAACATGGCTCAAACCCTATCGGGCACTCAGTACTTGCTCTCGAACGGATGCACGACGACCCACTCTAGGAAATCGATGGGAGCCGTGAGCCGCACGGCAATCTCCGGTGCGGGACTCTTCTCCAAATTAACCGTCTCCACCTTGCCAACTGGGATGCCGGGTGGGAACAGATTACTGACCGGCGAAGTGACTACTTGATCCCCTTCCTTGACATCAGGGACTTTTTCGTAAAACTCCATCACCGCTAGCTCCGAGCCATCACCACGCATGAAGCCCATGAAGCGGCTACGGGCGATCGCCGCACCCACTCGGCTAGCCGAATCGCTCACCAGAAGCACGCGGCTAGTGTGGGGCGTCACTTTGATCACGCGACCGACCAAGCCACCGGGACTGGTCACGACATCGCCTTCCTTAATGCCATGATCGCTTCCGCGTCCCAGAATTGCTTGCTTCCACCAGTGATCGACGCTGCGGCCGATGACCGGTGCCGTTATCGACGGCAACTGCTGCGCCTCAGCATATTCCAGTAACTGCTTGAGCTGCGCGTTCTGCTGTTGCAACTCGACCAACTGAGTTTCCAGCTCGGTGACGCGCGCCGTTTGTAGGCGTTCCTCCAGCGGCGGGTCAGTCTGAAATGGTTGCACAAGTTGGGAGTACATTTCCGCAATCAGTGCGCCTTGGGTCTGACGAATGAACAGGGCAATCCCCAGAACAATCATCGCCAGAACCAACTGATAGCCGTACCGCTCCCACCAGCGACGCACTGAAAACATAATCCTTGCCTACCTGCTGTCGATTTTGAATCCTTGGCTGGAGCGATCGCACGGCGCGCGCCGCCCACAGCGGTTATCTACAGGGTACGCGAACGACCACTAAAGACACGTTCGAGCTGTTTGAAGTTCTCCAGGACACGGCCAGTGCCCAAGACGACGCAGCTCAGGGGATCGGCGGCAATATGGGTCACGATGCCAGTCTCATGGCTGATCAGCGTATCAATGCCATTCAGCAATGCGCCACCGCCCGCCAGCATGATGCCGCGATCAATGATGTCCGCTGCCAATTCCGGTGGCGTGCGCTCGAGGGTACGCTTCACCGCATCAACAATCACCGAGAGCGGTTCAGACATACTCTCGCGGACTTCGGCGCTCTTGATCGTCACCGTCCGGGGCAGACCCGAAAGCAGGTGCAGACCGCGCACATCCATGGTGATCTCGTCATCGTCTGGGGTCGGATAGGCCGAGCCAACGGTGACTTTGATTTCCTCGGCGGTGCGTTCACCCACGACCAAGTTGTGGACTTTCTTCATGTACTGGGTGATCGACTCGCTGAGCTCGTCGCCCGCGACGCGCACCGATTCGCTGAGCACGGTGCCCTGCAAACTCAGCACTGCCACTTCCGTCGTGCCGCCGCCGATGTCAATGATCATGTTGCCGGTCGGTTCCGCGACGGGCAACCCCGCCCCAATCGCTGCTGCTACTGGTTCGTCGATCAGATATACATCGCGTGCGCCTGCTTGCGAAGCCGCTTCCATCACGGCTCGACGCTCGACCCCAGTGACCCCGCTGGGAATACCGATGACGATGCGCGGGGACACGAGCGCGCGTCCTTCGTGAACTTGGCGAATGAAATGCTTGAGCATCAGCTCGGCGGTGTCGAAGTCGGCAATGACGCCATCGCGCAGGGGGCGCAAGGCAACGACATTGCCGGGAGTACGACCCAACATTTTCTTGGCATCTTCGCCGACCGCGAGCGGCACTTTCAGATCTTGGTCAATGGCCACGACCGATGGTTCCTGGAGCACAATGCCTTTGCCTGATACGTACACCAGTGTGTTCGCCGTACCGAGGTCAATACCCATGTCTCGCGACAGGGAGAAGCGACTAAAAAAACCCACGCGTTTCTACGCCCCTAACGTCTAACAGTTGCGTAATTGCTAATGCTGATTGGACATCTTACGATGTAATCGAAGTGGATCTTATTACGTTTTTCCACTTGCGTCTAGATAAATGCGACAATTTATATCACGCTCGTCTAGACAAACCGTCCACCAACTCACCTGCTTCTTTCGGGGGATGGGATGGGCATTCCGGATCGAGTGAGTGAGAAATTTTGGCGAACCGGATGGCGATCGCCATCTGCCCCCGCTTTGAGCCATGCCGCTGCGCCAGCAGAGACTGTAATTATGGATCTAAACCTTGTTAACTTGGTCGGTCGCGCCGGGGCTGACCCAGAATTGCGTTACTTCGACTCCGGCAAGGTCAAATGTACCTTTTCGCTCGCCGTCAATCGCCGCAGCCGCAAGGCGGATCAGCCCGACTGGTTCCGCCTCGAGCTTTGGGATCGCACCGCTGAGATCGCGGGCGATTATGTCAAGAAGGGTAGCCTAGTCGGGATCCAGGGCACACTGAAGATTGACACTTGGACGGATCGCGACGGGCGCGATCGCTCCTCACCGGTCATTCGTGTCAGTCAGCTCGATCTCCTGGGATCACGACGTGACAATGACCCCAGTAGTGTCGGCGGCTATGCAGAGGATGACGAGTTCTAGCGATCGCCCCGCACTCTGGGTTTAGTAACCAATCTCCAGCGTGACAGAAGCTTGCACCAATTGCTGACCGCCGATCACCGGCGTATCGGCTGGCGCACTTTCCAACATCGCGTTTTGCATTCGCGGCAGGGGGGCGGTTTGATTGTCATTAATATGAATGCGGACGATCTCTTGGGCACTGAGACCGAGGCTGTCGAGTACCACATCAGCTTGCTGACGAGCGTCGGCAGTGGCTTCACGCAAGGCGGCTTGTTCAGCCGTGGTGATCGCGGCTTCATCGGCCAGGAAATTGATGCCATCGATCTGGGTTGCCCCGGCTCGAATCGTCGCGTCGATGACCTCACCAGCGGCAGGGGTCGGAACCTGGAAAGCGACGCTATTCGTGCCGACGTAGCCCACCAAGCGGCGCTGGCGATTTTCAAACGTGTAGTCGGGCTGCAAGCGGATGCCCGTGGTTTGCAAGCGCTCAACGGCGCGCGATCGCAACAAGTCCACCACTGCGGTTGTGCGCTCAGCCACCGCTGCCTGCACCTCAGCCGCGGTCGCGCCGCGTACCTCGACGCCAAGCTGGATGCGCGTGATCGTCGTCTCAACCGCGACTTCGCCGACGCCGGTAACCGTCAGGGTACGCTCTAGTGCCTCTTGGGCACGGGCGCTCAGCGGTAACAGTCCGCTGAACAAAGCCAGTCCACAGGCTAGAGCGGTTGTCCGGGGGTGTATCAGGGAATGGATCATCACTGTCGTTAAAACTCCTCCATGTTTGTTCTAGTCCGATGCTAGACGAGGGGCGTCCACACCAGCCTGGCGGTTACAAAAATGGTAGCCAGGAGGCTGCTGGCGATCGGGTTCATCCCACTTTGACGGTGCGGCAGCCCACTCTGTGAGCAGCCGCTGCTCGCAAGCGTCCATGACCAAAGATGCCGTTATGCGGAGTTTTGAGTTTTGAGTTTTGAGTTCTGAGTCTCGGCAATACGGGAATCCTGTGGATTTTGAATGGGCATCTCATTGCCGCCGTCTTGTCTCGGCGCTCCGATCGATTGCACCGGGGAGTCGCTAAGCTGGCTGTATAGAGTCAGCGAACAGCCTGAGTGTGAGGCCTTTGTCTGTGATTTTTCCCCAGTTTATGGCGTTGGCGGCTCGACGGGCGGGTTGGGTTGTGGGTGGGCTGGCGATCGCCCTCACCCTCAATCCAACCGCCCAGGCTGCCGATGCCGAAGATCTTGCCCGCCTACTCGCTACCAACGAGTGCCGCAACTGCGACCTGCGCGACGCGGCCTTGGAGCGTGCCCAGTTGCAGAACGCCGATCTCTACCAAGCCGATCTCCGGGGCGCGCGCTTGCAGGGGGCAAATCTAGCCGGGGCAAATCTCGAACGCGCCGAGTTGCAGGGCGCGCAACTCACTGTGGCCAATCTCCGCGACGCCAACCTGTATCAAGCCCGCCTCGACCCGCGCCGCCTCGACCCGCCAGACGGCAGCGACATCGCAGGCGATCTGTTGGTGATTACGAATCTGGACAGTGCCGACCTCCGAGGGGCCGACCTGCGGGCGGCAACGCTCGACGCGGCGACCTTGAGCCAGGCTGATCTGCGCGGCGCGAACTTGGCCTTTGCCAGCTTGCTCAGCACCAATCTGGTTCGGGCGAATCTCGCGGACAGCATTCTGGCCGGCGCGCGCCTCTCGAGTGCGAATTTGACCAGTGCCAGCCTCAGCCGCGCCGATGCGCGGGGGACGCAACTCGATAGCAGCACGCTCAGCGGTGCCCAGCTTGATGCCGCCGATCTCAACACGGCGAATCTCCGGGGTGCGAATTTGAGCGCAGCGGCGGCGATCGCCACTAATTTCAGTGGGGCCGATCTGACGGGCGCGAATTTGTCCCGTGCTGACCTGACGGCAGCGGAGTTGCAGCGAGCGAATCTGAACAGTGTCAGTGCCCATGACCTCAACCTCTTCCAGGCGGGGGGGCATTTTTCGACTTGGCGGGGAGCTGATCTACGGGAGGCGAATCTGTCTCGGGCAAAACTGGCGATCGCCGACCTCACGGCTGCCAACCTCAGCGGCGCGCAACTCGCCGATGCCTATCTCTACAGTGCTCAGTTGGGTCAGAGCAATCTCAGCGGCACTGATCTAACGCGGGCCGTGCTGCGAACGGCTAACCTGACCGATGCCAGTCTGATCGGCGCGACGCTAGCACAAGCGGATCTGACCCGTGCCCAGCTTGTCCGCGCTGACCTGACCTACAGCAACCTCACGGAAACGGACTTCAGCGGCAGCAACCTGGCTGATGCTGATCTTCGCTACGCCAATCTACAAACCGTGGTGTTCGAGGCGGCCTACATCGCGGGCATTGACCTGACTGAGGCGAATATTCAGGACACGGATTTTAAGGGGGTGATTCGGCCGGAGCGATCGCCCAATTTTCCCAGCGTGATCAACGAATGAGCCAGAGCCGCTGCGCCTGACGCCACACCGTAGTCAACACCAGCGTTTGCAGAATGTAACAATTGCCGACTTTGAGCGGGTTTGCGCCCCCGTTCCCCTATGATTGAGGTTAATCTTTGTAAAAAATTCTAAGATAACTGGAGGTTCAAACGTGGCCATTCCTTTATTGGAATATGCGCCCAACAGCCAGAACCAGCGTGTTGCTGGCTACGAGGTGCCTGGTGAAGAGCAGCCGATGATGTATTCCACCGTCAGCTTGCCCGCAGGCGACGATATGCAGGGTCTCATCTGGGCAGCTTACCGGCAGATTTTTAGCGAACATCAGCTTCTGAAGTCCAACCGCCAAACGATCCTGGAATCGCAACTGCGGTTTGGGCAACTTCGCGTGCGCGACTTCATTCGTGGCTTGCTGCTTTCGGAGCCGTTCCGCCTGTGGAACTACGAGCCAAATGACAACTATCGCTTCGTGGAACTCTGCGTACAGCGGGTTCTCGGCCGCGATGTTTACAACGAGCGCGAAAAAATTGCTTGGTCGATCGTCCTGGGAACGCGGGGGATCGAGGGCTTCGTTGATGATTTGCTCGATAGCGACGAGTACATGGAGAGCTTTGGTTGGGACACCGTTCCCTATCAGAAGCGCCGCGTCCTGCCGCAGAAAGCGGCTGGTGAAACGCCGTTCAACCTGAAGACGCCGCGTTACGGCCCCTACCACCGCTCGCAGCTCGGCTTCCCGCAGATGGTTTGGCAAAATGCGGTGCGTCGCTTTGTGCCCCAGGAGAAGCAGCCTGCCGCCGGTAACCCGGTCAATTTCTTGGCGATGGCTCGTGGTCTGAACAGCGCTAAGGGGGTTCTTCCGCCCAAGGTCTCGGCCATGAGCATTAATATTGGTGCATCGGTGCCGCGTCGCTAACGGGCGATCGCCGCTACTGCTGCACTAATTCAGCAGCCGCACGTGACAGGATCAGCAGGTTTTGGAGCCACTTGTTGAGTTTTGTTGGGTGCGGCTGCTTGGTGTCTGGCGATCGCCGTGCCACCGTCCAATTCAATCAGCCCCCTTCAGTCAGTAGGCATCTGACTCGGAAGCTGCCCCTGACCCTTCGCCGCATACATGGCGCGATCAGCCAGCTCGATCAGAGCTTCTATCTCGCCGCCATCAGTAGGGTAAATGCTCGCGCCGATACTGGCCGCGATCGACACGCTCTGCCCCTCCAACATGAAAGACTGGGCGAGAGTGGCATGAATTTTGGCAATCACGATCTCGATATCATTAATCTCGGCAATCCCTGGCAAGATAGCCGTGAACTCGTCGCCGCCGAGACGCGCCACTACGTCGCTACCGCGCAGGCAATTTTTGAGGCGACCGGCAACGGCTTTGAGCAACAGATCGCCAATGTGGTGGCCGAGGCGGTCGTTCACCCCCTTAAAATCATCAAGGTCAAGGTAAAGTAGGCCGACATACTGGGCTTCGCGCTCAGCCCAGGCAAGAAATTGTTCGAGACTTTCATAAAAATGCTTACGGTTGGGCAGCCCCGTCAGGGAGTCGTAGTAAGCCAGATGATGCAGTCGATGTTGGGCATCTTGGAGCTGGGCGTTGGAGCGGCTGAGTTCTACAGCCGTGCGGCGTAGGTCATCCTCGACCCGCTTGCGTTCGGTGATGTCGCGGATTGCCCCGACCAGAAAGACGTTACCAGCTGCATCGCAGTGTAGGGAGCGTTTTGTGGCGATCGCGTGCTGATAGCCCTCGCTGTCAGTCAACTGCTCCTCGCCTTCATTGGCAAGGCCGGTCTCAAAAACTTCGGCATCAGCTTGCCAAAAACGGGTCGCCTCAGCGGCTGGAAACACCTGCCGCACCGTTTTGCCCAGTAATTGTGGGGCGCTGAAGCCGCTGAATTGGCAAAAGGCCTGATTGACAACGAGCCAGCGATGTTGGCGATCGCACACAAATACCGGATCCGGAATCGTGTCAAAAATCGAGTTCAAAAACTCCTGCGAGCGACGCAGCTCCTCGCGTTGGTAAGCGCGCCAACTGGTAAGCAGGAGCCAAGAACCGGTCAGCGCCAACAGCGGCGGTAGCACCGACAGCCACCAACCCGCAAGAAAGAAGGCATAGGCGAGACCCACCAAGCTCAACAGCAGTAAGACCAAGCCCACAACTGAATGTCCCCAGGAGCGCTGGCGCACAACGATGATCATTCCGGCACTCGACCAAGCAAGGAGCCACAGCCACTCAGCCGCATCAGGCAATGTCCGTAGCGTCGCTGGCCGGCCGTCTAGCGCGCCACCGAGCATCTGGCTCACAAAATTGGCGTGCAGCTCGACGCCGTAGATCGGCTCCAAGGGGCTAAACCAATCGCCACTGTGGGGAGTATAGGCAAAATCTTTGAGGCTGGCCGCCGTGGAGCCGACGACGACAATGCGATCGCGAAATCGTGTCGCTGGTACTTGTCCCGCCAAGACCTGCCCCATAGTGACCGACAGTATTTGCTCCGGGTGACGGAAGTTGGCGAGGACTTGATAACCCTTGGCATCCTGGCGCACGTAGCCGACCGCACTGCCTTGAAAGGGTTGAAAAACGGCTTGACCGAGCTGTAAATGCTCAGGATTACTGGCTGCCGCCTGTGGCTCGATGTCCTCGGCGGCTAAGTAGAGCAGAGCCAGCTTCAGCGAGAAGCTCGTGTGCAACTCACCGTCAATATGCCAGTAGAGCACGTTGCGTCGGACTTTCCCGTCCACATCCAGGACGACATTGTTGAATCCGACCTGGCCGCGCTCAGCCAAAATCGGCGGCGGCGGCACATTGATCGCCGTACCGTCTTGCAGTTGCTGGATGCCGATCAGATTGTCCGTCGTCGCCATCAGTGCCTGGAGGCTTTGGGTTCCAGGCGGGATGGCAAAATCGCGGTAAACATCCAGACCAATGGCACGAGGCTCGGCGGCAATGATACGTTTGAGTAGGGTGCGATCGCCTGATCCGGCAGCGGCCAACGTGCGGCTGCCTGCAAGTCCGCCTCGGTGATGCGAACCAAGATGACGCGCTCATCCGGGGGTGCCAACGGCCGGAACTGAAAGAAGCGGTCAAGCACGGATAGCTCCATCGCTTGCAGCACACCGCTCCAACGCAAAATCAGAACTGCTGCACTAATACCCAGGGGCAAGAGTGCCAAGCGACTGTAACGGCTCAGCGGCTGACCCAAGGATGCAGAGCGCTGGCGCAGCCAGAGGAATAGATTAGCCAAGGCTTTTCTCAGTGAGAGCGGGAATGTCCCGGCGACCCAGCGCCAATCACGCTAGCGTAGGCGGTACTTAAAGTTGGTATCACCTGGTAATCAGTCAGTTCCGCCAGCTCCGTCAGCAACTGGGTGCCGGGATAGAGTTCACCGTCAATCTCCCAAGTAGGGTAGGAGGTGACACCTGCCTCGGTGCAAAGCTCTGGCTGGGCATCTTTGCCACCCGCCTCACATTCGATATAGTTCACTTCGCTAAAGGCTTCCTTGCCAAAGAGCTGCTTTTGGTCGTAGCAGTGCGGACACCAGAACGCGCCGTACTTTTTCGCCCCGGCCTCAGTCAGATGGGCGGCGAGGGCAATCTCGGCTGGCCCTGATTCCGTCGTGATCTCCCAACCGCCCACACGCGGATTGGCGGCTCCCTGGGGTTGAGGGATGACGCCACCCGTGGCAACACCAGCAGGATTGTTGACGCCAGCATAGACTCCCAGCGTCCCTACCAGAGTCACCAGCGCCACGACGACGCCGGTAAACAGTACCTGCCCAATGTCCTCCCAGTGGCGGCCGAGGATCGTCAGTGCTAGGAAAGTCACGGCGAAGGTTGCGGAGGTGATGCAGTAGACGCAGACGGTCTGTAATTCAAAGGCCAGCAAATACATGAGATAGCCGCTGAAGACGGCCATCGAGGTCGCACCGACCAGCAGTAGCAGCCAAGACCATTCCTCGAGGCGGTTGCGGAGTTCTTTTTGGCGATCGCGATTCACAGCCAGGGGGCCGAGCGCGAACACCGCCATGCTGACGTAGGCTAGCGCGCCGAAGAGCGAGAGCGGGAGGCCAAAAACTTGGGCGTAGGGACTAGAGAGCACATCGTCACAACTACCGATTCCGGCAGCCGACGCTTCACCCGCGATGCAGCCGACCTGAGCGCCAGTCAGCTTGACCACAGTGAGGTATGCCGTCAGGGTAGCCCCCAGGGTAGCGATCCCGCCGATCAGCAGGCGTGACCAACGATGAATCCAAGGCGAGGAACGGCGGCGAGTCATAGCAAGCTGTCCTAATCTTAAGTAGAGCGGCAGAAAACGCACAAAGCACAGGCACTGTCAATTTAGAATTCTAGCTTAGGATTTTGGCGACGCACATTTTAGGAGTGAAGCTTGAGCGGCGGCGCGGCTGTCGCGGTTGGAGCGGCCGCTTCCTGGCGAGCCGCTTCGACAAACGCTTGGACGCGGATCGGATCGATGGGTTCCGCAATCCGCCCGTGGCGCTTGAGTGAGCTAGCGACGATCACGCCGTCCGCCGCAGAGAGCAACGTACCGATATTCTGCCAGTCCGCGCCACTGCCGACAAATACTGGTTTGCCCCGCGCTGCATCCCTTGCCAGCTCGAGATCTTCTGGATTGGGTGGACTCCCGGTTGCCCACCCCGACAGAATCACGCCATCGGCGAGGCCGCGCTCCAGCGTGTCCTGTACCGCCGCCGTGAGATTGGGGGAACCGAGGGGGCGAGCGTGCTTGACCAAGACATCGGCGAGGATGTGAACCTGACTGCCGAGTTCGCGCCGGTAGCGCAGCAACTGGTGGGCTTGCCCTTCGATCAGGCCCTGATCGGTGACCATGACCCCCGCCAGCACATTGACACGGATGAATTGACAGCCACAGACGGAGGCGATCGCCATGCCACTGAGGGCATCATTGCGCAGCACATTGATGCCCAGCGGCAGCATGACCAAATTCTTAACCCGCTGGGCAATCAGCGAGATCGCGCTCACCACCGCCGGATCGACATGATCCTTGGCGAAGGGGGCATCGAAAAAATTCTCAATGATAATGCCATCCACGCCCCCCGCCGCCAGAGCGGTCGCCTCTTGCTCGGCGCGGTCGATCGCCGCTTGCAGATTCCCCCCCCAGCGTGGCGAACTCGGCAGCGGCAAGAGATGAACAACGCCGATGATGGGTTTGGGGGTGTCAAAAACGTTCTCAATGTCCACAGGCCGATCGCAGTGGGAAGGGTGCGGCGTCGCCCGCGCCGCCAAACGCTAGCGATGGGGGGGCAGGTCAAACACTCTAGGAGCAGGGAATGACGGGCTATCGTTGATTATTCTATAGTCCGCCATGCCCGATTCTCTCAACAAATCCAAGATGCCAGCCGGATCCCCAATACCGCGTCGATTCGGTCTCGAGCTGGCGTTGAGGCCGGACAAGCGTTAGAATTGTAAAGATTCGTTTCTGCTTGCACCGCTCAGTCCAGCTAACCACGCAGTCCGATTCCTCGCTCCCTTCACCCGCTGGGGATTCACGCTTATTCGCCCTCGCCTAAATTCAGACACCAATATGGCCCCCAAGCCAACACTCGCGATCGCCCACCTCGGTTGTGAAAAAAATCGTATTGACTCCGAGCATATGCTCGGCTTGCTCGCAGCAGCTGGCTATGCCGTCACTGCCGACGAGGCGCAGGCTGATTATGCCATCGTGAATACGTGCAGCTTCATCGCCGAGGCGCGGCAGGAATCAGTACGCACCTTGGTCGAACTGGCGGAAGCGGGCAAAAAGATTGTCATCGCGGGCTGCCTCGCCCAGCACTTCCAGGAACAGTTGCTGGCTGAGATTCCTGAAGCGGTCGCCGTCGTGGGCAGCAGCGACTATCACCAGATCGTCAAGGTGGTCGAGCGGGTTGAAGCCGGTGAGCGCGTCAAGCAGGTGTCGGCGGAACCGACTTACATTGCTGACGAGACCACGCCGCGCTATCGCACAACTCCGGAGGGCGTCGCTTACCTGCGGGTGGCGGAGGGCTGCGACTACGGCTGTAGCTTCTGCATCATTCCCCAATTGCGCGGCCGCCAGCGATCGCGCTCCATCGAATCGATTGTCACGGAAGCGCAACAGCTCGCCGCTCAGGGCGTTCAGGAACTGGTGCTCATCTCCCAGATCACCACCAACTACGGCCTGGATCGCTACGGCAAACCCCAGCTTGCAGAGTTGTTGCGCGCCTTGGGGCAAGTCGATGTGCCCTGGATTCGGATGCACTACGCCTACCCCACCGGCTTGACACCCGAAGTGCTAGCAGCAATCCGCGAAACACCGAATGTCCTGCCCTATCTCGATTTGCCGTTGCAACACTCGCACCCCGAAATCCTGCGGGCGATGAATCGTCCCTGGCAGGGACGGGTCAATGACGCCATCATTGAGCAGATCAAAGCAGCCCTGCCGGAAGCCGTGCTGCGAACGACGTTTATTGTGGGCTTTCCTGGCGAAACCGAAGCCCATTTTGAACACCTGCTCGACTTCGTGGTACGCCACGAGTTCGATCATCTGGGCGCGTTTGCCTTCTCGCCAGAAGCAGAGGCTCCCGCCAGTCGCCTGCCGGGGCAACTTCCTGACGCGGTGCGGGCGGCGCGGCGCGATCAACTGATGGCGCTGCAACAACCCATTGCCCAACGACGTAATCACGCTGAAATTGGCAAGACGGTTGATGTGTTGATTGAGCAGGAAAATCCAACTACGGGTGAGGCAATCGGGCGCTCCGCGCGCTTCGCGCCTGACGTAGATGGTTTGGTTTACGTGCAAGGTGCGACCACCTTGGGCGCAATCGTACCGGTGACGATCCAAGACGCCGACATCTACGACCTCTACGGTCAGGTCGCCACTGCGGCCACCTAACTCTCTCATCGCTTAACCGGGCTTGAAGGTGATCGCTGACCTCAGCGTGCTTTGCAAATCTGGTTAAGTTTTCTAAACTACTAGCAAAGCACCCGCTATTTTTCTTATGAGCACTTCGTTTGCCAGCCTAGGTCTGTCCGCTGCCTGTCTCGCGCAGCTTGAGGAACTGGGTTTTGAAACCCCCACTGAAATTCAAACTCAGGCGATTCCCCACCTGCTTGCCGGACGTGATGTAGTCGGTCAATCCCAGACTGGCACGGGCAAAACCGCTGCCTACTCGCTACCGCTGCTTGACCGCGTAGACGAGACGGTTGCTGCTGTTCAGGTGCTGGTTCTCGCGCCGACCCGCGAATTGGCCCAACAGGTTGCCCAGTCCGTGGATGATTTTTCGGGCGCTCGCCGCTTGAAAACCTTGGTCGTCTGCGGCGGTCAGTCGATTGAGCGTCAAATCCGCAGCCTGCGACGCGGTGCCCAGATCGTGGTCGGAACTCCCGGCCGCGTCATTGATCTGCTTGACCGTAGTGACCTCGACTTGGCACAAGTACGCTGGGTTGTTCTCGATGAGGCGGACGAAATGCTCAGTATGGGCTTCATTGACGATGTGAAGCGAATCCTGCGCCGTACTCCCCAGGAACGCAGTACCGCCTGTTTCTCCGCCACCATGCCCCGCGAGATCCGCGATCTGATCCAACAATTTCTGCGCGATCCTGTCACGGTCACCGTGACGCAGCAAGAAGCAGCCCCGACGCGCATCGAGCAACGCGCTTACCTCGTGCCCCGCAGTTGGCCCAAGATGCGTGCCCTGATGCCAATTCTGGAAGTTGAGTCACCGGAATCGGCGATTGTCTTTGTCCGCACCAAGCGCCTCGCTGGCGAACTGGCGAGCAAGCTTCAGAGTGCTGGCTATAGCGCCGATGAATACCACGGCGACCTCAGCCAGAACCAGCGGGAACGCCTCGTGCAGCGCTTCCGCAACGGTCAGGTGAAAGCGATCGTGGCGACCGACATCGCGGCGCGTGGTCTGGATGTGGAAAATCTCAGCCACGTCATCAACTATGACTTGCCTGACAATGCCGAGACCTACATCCACCGTATCGGCCGCACCGGCCGCGCCGGTAACACGGGCATCGCTCTGTCTCTGATTCAGCCCTTCGACCGCCACTTGTTGCGCCGCATCGAACGTCGCCTGCGCCAGCAGCTTGAGGTCAGCCAAATTCCCACCCAGGCGCAGATCGAAGCGCGCCGCTTAGCCTCCTTGCAAGAAAAGATGCAGGCGACGCTGGCGGGAGAGCGGGTTGCTTCCTTCTTGCCGACTGTGAAGGAACTGAGTGCGGACTACGATCCCCAAGCGATCGCCGCCGCCGCCTTGCAGATGGTCTACGACCAGTCCTGCCCCCAATGGCTGCAAGATTGGGAGGCTCCCCCCGAAAGTGGCACCCCCAAGCCGGTCAAGCGCCATTCCAACTCCTCAGCGGATGGCTCGAAACGATCGATGACCTCCCAGCGGGGACGCTAGCGGGCAGTGGGATAATAGAGAAGCGAGTGGCGCAGCAATGTCAGTGGTGCTACTCTTTCTCCCCTGCTGCACTTCATCGGCGCTAAAATGACTGCGATTTCCGACACCTTGACGACCCAGTCCATTGCTCCGCATATTCCCGGTGTTCAGCGCTGGGATGGATTGATTGCGACTTACCGCGATTTTCTGCCGGTGACCGATGCCACCCCGGTGGTGACGCTGCATGAGGGGAATACGCCGCTGATCCCGGTTCCGGCGATCGCCCAGCAGATCGGCCGCGATGTGCAAGTTTTTGTTAAATTCGACGGCCTGAATCCCACCGGCAGCTTCAAGGATCGTGGCATGACGATGGCGATCTCCAAGGCCAAAGAAGCGGGTGACACGGCGACAATCTGTGCCAGTACCGGCAACACCTCCGCCAGTGCCGCCGCCTACTCCGCCCGCGCCGGTATGAAATCCTTCGTCCTGATCCCGGATGGCTACGTGGCGCTGGGCAAACTCGCTCAGGCCCTGCTCTACGGGGCGGAAGTCCTCGCAGTCGATGGCAATTTTGACGACTGCTTGCGTTTGGTGCGGGAGTTGGCGGATCGCTACCCCGTAGCGCTAGTGAATTCTGTCAATCCCTACCGCTTGGAAGGTCAAAAAACCGGCGCGTTTGAGATCATTGACGCGCTCGGTAAGGCTCCCGATTGGCTCTGTATCCCCGTTGGCAATGCGGGCAATATCAGCGCCTACTGGATGGGATTTTGTGAATACCGCCAAGCCGAACGCAGTGATCGCCTACCCCAGATGTTTGGTTTCCAAGCTGCCGGAGCCGCGCCATTGCTCGCCGGTCATCCCATCGCTCAGCCCCAGACGGTGGCGACGGCGATCCGCATCGGCAATCCCGCCAGTTGGGACAAGGCGATCGCCGTGCGCGATGCCTCTCAGGGCGAATTTAACGCCATCGAAGATGCCGAAATCTTGACCGCATACCGCTTGCTCGCCCGCGAAGCCGGAATTTTTTGCGAGCCAGCCAGTGCGATCTCGGTCGCGGGCTTGTTGAAATTGAAAGCGCGCGTTCCGACCGGGGCTACCGTGGTCTGCGTCCTCACCGGCAATGGTCTCAAAGATCCCGACTGTGCGATTCAGAATAGTCATAACGCGGCAAAAACAGGCTTAACGGCTGACTGCGAAGCTCTGGCAAAGATGATGGGCTTTTAATTCGGCTCCACCGCGCTATGGCGACCGTTGCGTTCAGCCGGTCTGAGCGGCCCTCGGGGTCGCCAGCGGTCAGCCGTGACTCGCGCCGTCAACCACAACCCGTTGCCCGGTGTCCTGCGCGAGGCCACGAACAAGCTGCTAGGATGCAAGGTTATTGCCCGCATCAACGCTCAGTCCCATGACCCAGACCTATCGCATTACCCTCCTCCCCGGTGACGGTATCGGCCCCGAAATCATGCGCGTCGCCGTTGAGGCGCTTGAGGCGATCGCCCGTCAGTTCGATCTCCGCTTCAGCTTCAACGAAGCATTGGTGGGCGGCGCGGCAATTGATGCGACCGGCGAACCGCTACCGGCAGACACGTTGGAGCAATGTTGCCAGAGCGATGCCGTGCTGCTGGCGGCGATCGGGGGCTATAAATGGGACAATCTGCCGCGTGCTCAGCGACCGGAGACCGGTTTGCTGGGCTTGCGAGCCGGCCTGGGCTTGTTTGCCAACCTGCGACCGGCGACGATCGTGCCACAGTTGATCGATGCTTCGACGCTCAAGCGCGAGGTGGTCGAGGGCGTGGACATCATGGTCGTGCGCGAGCTAACCGGGGGCATCTATTTTGGTCAACCCAAGGGTATCTTCCAGACCGAAACCGGAGCACAACGCGGGGTGAATACGATGGCCTACACGACCGCCGAGATCGACCGCATCGCCAAGGTGGGGTTCGAGACCGCCCGCCAGCGCGGTCACCGCCTCTGCTCGGTGGACAAGGCGAATGTGCTAGACGTGTCGCAGTTGTGGCGCGATCGCCTCACGCAGATGGCGAGTCAATACCCCGATGTCGAACTCTCACACCTCTACGTGGACAATGCCGCCATGCAGCTCGTCCGCGCCCCGAAACAATTTGACACCCTTGTCACTGGCAATCTGTTCGGCGACATTCTCTCCGACGCAGCGGCGATGCTGACGGGGAGCATCGGGATGCTGCCCTCCGCCAGTCTCGGGGTCGCCGGGACACCCGGTTTGTTTGAGCCGGTTCATGGTTCTGCCCCAGATATCGCCGGTCAGGACAAGGCGAACCCGCTAGCGCAGGTGCTCAGTGCGGCGATGCTGCTCCGCTACGGTCTCAATCAACCGCAAGCCGCTACGAAGCTGGAAATGGCGGTGACTCAGGTACTGGAACAGGGTTATCGAACGGGCGACATCATGTCAGCAGGCCTGAAATCCGTAGGTTGTCGTGCTATGGGCGAGGCCTTGTTAGCCGCGTTAGACGCTTAGCGAGGCCGCACGGATCGCTTAAATGCGACGCTTGAGAACTACAAGGGTGATGTCATCGTAAACCGTGCGATCGCCAATAAAAGCACGGATATCAGCAACAATTTTCGTCTGAATTTCCTGCGCCGACAGCGACCAATGCTGCTGAATGACAGCAATCAAACGCTCTAAGCCGTAGAGTTGGCGGCTACTATTCTCGGCTTCAGTAATGCCATCGGTATACAACACCACCCCATCCCCGATCGCCAACTCGATTTGTAACTGCGCGATAAACGCAGAAATATCCGCCAGCATCCCCACCGGAAATCCCAGATCAAGTGTATCAATGCGCTCAACAGTGCCAGCCGCTCGCATGACAATCACCTCTTCATGTTGACCACAAATATGTAGTTTGCCATCTTGATAATCGAGCAAGGCAAGGGAAAGATTGCGATAGGAACTCATCCGCAAGCAGTTCTGGTAGAGCACGCGATTGATCGCATTGAGTGAGCGCACTGGATCGGTCTCTTGTAAGGCACGCAAGACCCGGACAGCCGTTTGCGTCATCAACATCAAAATGCCACTTTCTAGACCATGACCGGTAACATCACCAATGCCGATCGTAATCAGCCGACTCCCGTCTTGGAGAATGTCATAGTAATCCCCCCCGACCTCTTCTGCCGCCTGCATAAAACCCGCAATATCCAGATCAGGAATCATCGAGAGTTCTTCAGGTCTCGGAAGAATCATCTCCTGGAGTTGGCGAGCCACACTCAGCTCTGCCTGTAGCCGTGAGTTGTCCTCTTGGAGCGTCCGATTCAGAGCGACAATCTCCGCGTTCGCTCGTCGTAGTGCTTGCTCAGCCTGTTGGCGTTGGGCGACTTCCTGGCGCAGTCGGGCAGTGGTTTGCTCGAGGCGGCGCGATTGCTGCTCCAGTTCCCAGCTATATTGCACGCACTGAGAGACTTCCCGCAGCAGCTCGATCACGGTGGGAGCCGCTTCAAAAGATTGCTCCTCTACACCCAACCACGGCAGGGGTTTCAGGAGGCGATCGCTGGCATGAACGATTTGGAACTGCCCATCAGACTGCACACGGCCGATGCGGGACTCTTTCTGCAAATGGTGATTGGGTTCACAATGCACGCGCCCGCCGGGTGCCTCCCAGGTCAGCCCATCAGTCGCCTGCCGCACGGCATCAGTCGCTACGGTTCGGGCAATAGTTGCGGCCCGCCACCAGAGATACACCTGTGTGTAGGCCGCTTCAATCGGGTCACTGGTAACGCGATCGCACCGTAGCGCTGCTTAAACTTCGCCACAAAGCGTTGATTGCTGGGTAGATCCAGACTTTGGAAATATCGCCAGCAAGCATAATGTCCAGTCGCCGCCACACCAATCCGCTGTAACTCCACCTCCGAGATACTGACAGCCATAATCGGCATCTGCTCAGCATCAATCCCAGCGGCGGCACACTGAGCATAAAATGCCAAGTTACTATCGCCATTTAGCGTATTAAAAATAGCATCTGGTTGTACACGATTAATATTGGCAACCGTCGCACTGAAATCGCTCGCCCCCAGCGGAAAAAAGTCTACTCCAACAATAGCCGCCTGACTATTGTCGAGCTGACCACGAATAATTTTATAGACAATGCGAGGGAAAACATAATCGGAGCCAACAAAGTAAAAACGCCGCCGCCCCTGACCCATCAGCCAATTAAGCGCCGGTTGCACTTGCTGATTGGGACAAAGCCCGGTGTAGAATACGCAACTGGATTCTTCTAGACCCTCATACTGCACTGGATACCAGAGCAATATATTGTGTTTCTCAACAATTGGGATCACCGCTTTACGGCTCAGGGATGTCCAGCAACCGAAGATCGTCTCAACCCGCTCAACCTCAATCAATTGCTGGGTCATCTCTACAAAGCGGTCAGCATCGGAAGCCCCATCACGGATTTCCGGGGCGATCGCACACCCAAACAGTCCACCCGCCGCATTGATTTCCTCAATCGCCATGAGCGCCGCATCCACCAACGGCCGCTCACTGAGAGCCATGGTGCCAGTCAGAGAGTGCAAAATACCCACTCGAATTGTATCTTTGCTAACAGTGGTCATTTCGCTTCAGACTCTACGCGAATATTATCCCGATCGCTCCACGCCAAACTCATCCCTAGAACTAATTGCCCACTTTAACATAGCGGTTCCAGCTTCGAGCTTGTGAGGTCAGCCCAAAGCCTGAAACCGGAGTCTCAGAAACATCAAAACTAGAGTACGCCCATTATTCTTGCCCCGTCCCGCCGCATCCTCAAATCAGGATTGAGAGAATCCCATCGCTACAACAGCGTAATTTCTAAATTTGGCATCAACCGCTTGAGGTTCTTCAGCGACCGAACCTGCCAGAGCACTTTCTTGGAGCCGACAAAAGACAACTTCGTGGTGACGCTGTCTCTGATACGCACTACAAACATCGACAACATGCTAATTCCAGAGCTATTCAAAAACTCCAGTTCATGTAAATCAACCGTACAGCTCTCAGTTTGCTCTGCTGCTGCCAAGAGCAAGTCCATAATCGGTTGGTAGGCATCAATCCCGCTCAGTCGTAGGAAACCAGCGAGCACGACCTGCGAGGCTTCTGGGTCAAAATAAGCTTTATAATCTTCTGTTTCAATCTTTTTCATGGTATCAGTTCAGTGCCTACAGTTCTAACAGCCTTGCATCAAAATCCAAACGTCTCGTTTAGTTAGAGAATAATTGATTATCAAATTTTGTGAGATCGAGATATGCAAGAGCATCGACCTGAATCGTATTTTTGCCCCTGTCTATCGGCTGGAATTTCCAGCTCAACTCGACCCCATAATCACATATCATCGTCAAGAGACCCATACACGATTCGCCAGAGCCAGCCGCAGTCTTCTCAAATTGCTGCGTGAATAGCACATCTATGTCAGGAGCAGCCAATAGATCCCGAATAAATTGCTTGAAGCGTGCAGCGACTGCAATCTCTGCGCAGTTGACCGAGCGAAAAATAAGGCGCTCCTCGTATAGATAGAGGGAAAGGGTTATGGGAAACTGAGCGCAATCATAGCTATATTTAATAGAATTTTCCAAAAGTTCATTAGCAATGAAGCTGACCGCTGACTTGATAGTATCTTTTTGACTCAGTTCATGATCAGATATTTGATTGCCTGGAAAGAAATTAGAGAAGTAATCCCCCAGAAAATCTGCGGATAAGCCATAGTTTTGCCAACGCTCTTGGCGCGCCGAAGCACTGGGTGAAAAGTGAAGCGTAAGATACTCTTTACTGTTCCCAGATGGTTCTACAAATCGACCAAATTGTTCAGAGGATTGTGACATATCGACACCGTAGGATTAACAGGGAGTAGGCGGTTGTGCGAAGCATATTTAGACAATTGTTGTGCTGACAATCCGATCCTTACCTTGCCGTTTAGCGGCATACAATCGCACATCAGCTTGCTGAAGCAGATGGCTCATCGATAGAGTTGGGTCAGGGATAGTGCAGGCAACCCCCATACTGACGGTGACAGTCTGAGCAACTGGGGAGCTTCTGTGGGGAATCTGCAAATCCCGAATTATCTGCTGCATTCGTTGGGCGACGATGACTGCTTTGTCCAGATCGGTCTGTGGCAGCAGCGCAATGAATTCCTCCCCTCCGTATCGGGCTGCCAAGTCACTCGGGTGTTGGAGACATTTGCAGAAAGCTTCAGCAATCTGCTTCAAACAAGCATCACCAGCTAAGTGACCGTAGGTGTCATTGTAGGACTTAAAGGCATCAATATCACACATGATTATAGACAGCGGGAGTCGTTCTTGTCGCATTTGTTGCCACTGACGCTCGAAGTAATCGTCAAATCGCCGTCGATTGGGAATTTGGGTGAGACTATCAATACCAGCCTGAAGAACGACTTCATGCAACTTCTCATACCACTGTGTATCGAGGAGATCACCATGCTCCATAAGGGTTTGCACGATGATTTCGAGATCGGATTTCTGGCGAGTCAGCATTTCTAGCAGAGTGTTCAAGGTCGATTCGGCTCTAACCCGAACGGCTATTTCGGCCTTGAGCTTGCAATTGGTTTCATACAGCTCAGCTTCGATGAGATCGCCATGCTCGGCCGTGTTGGAGAGCGCAATTCTGAGATCCGCATTTTCCTTGCGTAGGCATTCGATCTCTTGGAGCAGTGGAGCAAGGTGGGCTGGCAATTCAGGATTCGTGTCAGTCGAGTTGGGGAAGTTGTGCATTTTGGCGACCCTTCAATATCCTGAACACCGATCGGAGCGATTCAGAAATATCATGGCTTGACTGCTCAGCTTACTCTAGAGCGAAATGAATTCAGTTCGTAGATTGTCTACTATGCATCGATGCCCAGTCACTAAGGTGCATTAGCAATCTGCGGGCTGCTGCCTACGCCAGTATAGCAGTATGACTCGAATTTGCCATGGCTTCGGAGCCGAAGATACGGCCAGTGGTGAGGGGGTCAATGCTGTTTGAAGAATCCCTTGGATTGCATTTCGCCCATAAATAGAAGTAAGGTCAAGAAGTCACTCAATGAATCAAAGCGAAGATATTCCAATTGAGCTGAGCTGGGAAATTTATCAAGGCAACAATCGCCGCAATAAATGTTTTAAAACCCACTCAGAAATGTCTCCAAACTTGATGGTGAAATTTGACTCGGCGGGAGAACTAAAAGGGTGCAAGCCAAGCGGAATATTTGACAATCATACACATCCGATTAATCCGCGCCGTCGTATTGCAATTGTACTGAGCACCTACGCATATTTACGCAATCAAACTAAGGAGTGCTGAGATTGAGGGCGAATACTGACTGGTTTATAAACAAATATTGATTTAAGTAAAGACGTATTTCGAGATGTAGCGAAGCACGCGTTTTTTAAAATAACCTTAAGAAATATAAGCATCTACTCGTCTCGAGCGATGGAGTGATCGCGATCGCGCGGTTGTCAACATCATATGGGGATTAGTTGCTAGCTGTTTAGGGGTTGCCATGTCTGCAACCACTCAGTCAGCTCGTTCACTCCCAATTACATTCTGCATTTTGAAATTTTTAAGGACATCTAATGACCGTGAATTTACGTCATCATCATCAGCTTGAACCGCTGGAAAAACAATTTCCCGATCTGGTTGAAACTGCCTCCATCCGCACCCTGGGTTATATTCAGTCGTATGGGATCCTCCTTGCGCTCCAGGAGCCACAGCTTAGCATCTGTCAACTCAGCTGTAACGCCGACGAGGTACTGGGTCACGATCCTCAAAATTTGCTCAATCGCAATCTGGAGGTGCTGTGCGGTCGCTCGCAAACGGCGAAGCTGCGTGCGGTTCTCGCCTACGGTGACTTGAATGCGGTCAACCCACTCCCCTTCACCCTCGCGGTGCGCGGGCGCGATGTGACCTTCGTAGGTCGCGTCCATCGCACTGATGGGATCGTCGTGCTCGAGCTCGAGCCTGCGGCTGTCCCAGAAACCGTTACCTTTATCGAAGTCCATCGCCTCATCAAGTCTGCCGTTGACCATATCCGCCGGACGACCAATCTGTCAGAGCTAGGCGCAGCGACGACGACTGCCATTCGCACCCTGACCGGACTTGAGCGTGTGATGTTCTACCGTTTCAGTGAGCAAGGTCACGGGATGGTGATTGCGGAAGATCGCCAGCACTATCTGGAACCGATGTTGGGGCTGAACTTTCCGGCGCTGGATATTCCCCCGACCGTGCGCGAGCTTTTTCTTCAGATCGACTCGCGGGTGATCGCCGATACCCAAGCACCAGCGGCTGAACTCGTCCCGCGCCTGAACCCAGTGACCCACAAACCCCTCGATCTCAGTCATGCGACACTCCGGGGTGTCTCGGCTTGTCACTTGGAATACCTGCATAACATGGGAGTTGGTGCTTCAATGGTGATTCCTCTGCTCAAGGCAGGTCAGCTTTGGGGCATGATCGCTTGCCACCACAGCACTCCCAAGCACATTTCCTACGAGATCCGGGCTGCCTGCGAGTTGATCGGCCGCGTCGTCTCTGCCGACCTGATCGCCAAAGACAGCAGTGATGACTATGAGTACCAGCTCGAAGTCAATGCTGCGCAGACGCAACTGATCGCAGCGCTCGCGCTCGGCGACGACGTAGTGACGGCGTTGACCGCGCATGAAGCTCCGCTCCTCGATTTGGTACAAGCAGGTGGCGCGGCACTGCTGATTGATGACCATTGCACCAGTGTCGGTGCGGTTCCGGCTGAGGCGACGATCCGGGCCTTGGTCGATTGGCTGCATCGGCATCACGGTGACGAGAAGGTGGTCTACACCGATAGTCTGTCGCAACTCTCTGCCGATTATCAGGCGGACAAAGCGGTGGCGAGCGGGATGCTGGCGCTTTCGCTTTCAGAAACGCGATCGCAGTACATCTTCTGGTTCCGTCCCGAAGTCATTCAGGCGGTGCGCTGGGCCGGTGATCCGCAAGCAGCGATTCAGAAAGACAGTCAGGGACGTATCGTGCTCTCGCCGCGTCAGTCGTTTGCTCTCTGGCAGGAGTCTGTGCGCTTCAGCTCGCTGCCCTGGAAAGCCTGCGAGGTTGAGGCGGCGCTAGCCCTGCGTCAGGCGATCTTGCAGTTAAATCTGCGCCGCGCCGATAAGTTGGCCGCACTCAACCAAGCTCTGCAAGCCTCAGAAGTCCGCGAGCGACAGAAAACTGAGCAACTGAGACAGACTTTGGCGGAGTTGCAGGCGACTCATACCCAACTGATGCAGACCCACACGCAACTCGTCCAGAGCGAAAAAATGTCCAGCCTTGGTCAGCTTGTTGCGGGTGTTGCTCATGAGATTAATAATCCGGTTAACTTCATCTATGGCAATCTGATCCATGCCGAGAACTATGTGCGCGACCTCATGAGGATGCTGGAAGTTTATGCTGAGCAGTATCCTGAACCCACGGACGCGGTTCAAGATGAAGTGACAGCGATTGAGCTTGACTTTCTATTGGACGATTTGCCGAAGCTGCTGGGTTCGATGAAGTTAGGAACTAGCCGAATTCGGGAGATCGTGCAGTCGTTGCGGAGCTTCTCGCGGCTGGATGAGAGCGAGGTGAAGCCTGTTGATCTGCATGAGGGCCTCGACAGCACCCTACTCATTCTCGGCAATCGGCTCAAGGACAAGTCGGAGCGGGCTGGGATCGAGGTTGTCAAAAATTATGGCGATCTTCCGCTGGTGGAATGCTATGCCGGCCCGCTTAATCAGGTGTTCATGAATCTGCTGGCGAATGCGATTGATGCGGTTGAGGAAAGTTTAGAGGGGCGATCGCGCACCGACATCAAGACCAATCCGGGTCAAATCACCCTCACGACGCGCGTCGATAACCAACGACAGCTTGCTTGCATCGCGATCGCCGACAACGGCACTGGCATTTCGGAAGCAGCGCGCGATCGCCTCTTCGATCCCTTCTTCACCACGAAGCCAGTCGGCAAAGGCACGGGGATGGGTCTGGCGATCAGTTTCCAGATCATCGTCGAAAAACACGGCGGTCATCTGCGCTGCGAATCGCAACCGGGCGCGGGCACCACCTTCCACATCGAGATTCCGCTGCAAACAAAAAGTGGTTGACGCTGCCCACGATAATGCTGCGATCGGCATAGTAGCTGTGGTAGGCGGCGGCGTAATTTTTGTGACCACTAATGCACCCGCATCCCCTGGCTCCCTTTTTAGGCGACTGTGCACACACAAGTCCTGACACCTTTGTTAGGATGCAGGGTTACGATTCTTGAGTTCCGAGGAGAAGATTTGGTGTCAGACAGTCAGTCATGATTTGATTGATGATTGCTGCTCTATTCTGTCGCCGATACGACAACGCAATCGGGCGGCGAGTCAGGGGAGCAGCTTGACTGAACATAACTGCACCCGCAGCAGGACTACAGGCTAGTATAGGGACAACCCCATTCCTCTTCCAACTTGGAAGCGAAACAGCATCATGCCGACACGATGGTCAGTTTTAGCCGGGTTGAGCGCGGTACTGATCGGGCTAGGTCAGCCAGAGCTGGCGCTGGCACAACGCGAAGAGCGAACCCTGACGGGAAAACTGAGTGAGAGTAGCCCCGTGCTCGAGAGCGATGGCAGCTACTTCGACCTGCACGAGTTCGTCGGGCGCGCGGGTGAGCAAGTATCGATCGAACTCCGCAGCCAGGACTTCGACGCCTATCTGATCCTGCTTGACGACGCGGGCAACAAGCTGGCGGAGGACAATGATAGCGGCGACGGCAGCGACGCTTGGTTGATTGTGACGCTCCCCGCCAATGGCACCTATGCGGTGATGGTCAACACCCTCAATCGTGGTGAAACCGGTCGCTATCAGTTGAGCTGGCAGGCAGCGACCGGCTCAGAGCGCCCAGCCACGGGAGATGCTGATCTGGGAGCCGCAACAGCGGGGCAATTATTTCAGCAGGGTATTCAGCAGTTTCAGCGCAGCCAGTTGCAGGCGGCCTTGGCGACTTGGGAGCAGGCGCTGGCGCTCTACCGCGCGGCGGGCGATCGCCACGGCGAAGCCAGTACCCTCGGCAATTTAGGCATCGTCTACGACTCGCTTGGAGAGTATCAGCGGGCGATTGACTTCCATCAGCAGTCGCTGGCGATCGCCCGGCAACTCGGCAACCGCCGCAGCGAAGCCAACTCCCTCGGCAACCTAGGTCTGGCGCATCAAGCCCTCGGCCAGTATCAGCAGGCGCTGATGTTGCATCAGCAATCGCTGGCGCTGGAGCGGGAATTGGGCAACCGTCAAGGCGAGGCGACGGCGCTAGGCAACCTGGGGATCGTCTACGACTTACTGGGACAGTACTCGCAAGCGGTGGAACTCGCCCAGCAACGCCTCGATATGGCTCGAGAAATTGGCGAGTCTCCGGCGGAGAGGCTTCGCCAACGCCCCAGTGAAGCCGGTGCGCTCAGCGGCCTCGGTAATGCCTACCATGCCCTCGAACGCTACGACGAAGCACTGGCGTTTCACCAACAGGCACTGGCGATCGAGCAGGAACTGGCGGATCGTCGCGGCGAGACGATCGCCCTGGGGAATATTGGCAATGCCTATCAACGTCTCGGTCAAACTGAGCAGGCGATCGCCTTCTACCAACAGTCCCTCGACTTGGCGCGAGAAATTGGCGATCGCCAGCGTGAGGCCAATGCCTTGGCAAATTTGGGCAGTGTTCACATTGATCGTGGTCAGTACGAACCGGCGATGGCATTCAATCAGCAGTCACTGGTACTGGCGCGGGCAATGGGCGATCGCGGGGGCGAAGCGGCGATGTTGCACAATCTGGGAGCCGCCCTGCTCAAAATCGAACGTTACGCCGCCGCCGAGCAAAATCTCCGCGCCGCCGCTGATGTCTGGGAAGCGCTCCGGGCTGATCTCGGGAACCGCGATGCCGACAAAGTCGCGATCTTCGAGCAGCAAGCGAGGACCTACGAACTCCTCCAAGCGGTGCTTGTGGTGCAAGGTCAGCCTGAACAAGCCCTCGCCGCCGCCGAGCGCGGCCGCGCCCGCGCTTTTGTGGAACTTTTCGCCGAGCGTCTGGGCAACACCCAGCCAGTGCCGCCCAGCGTCGCCGACATCCGCCAAATCGCCCGCGACCAAGACGCGACGCTGGTTCAGTACTCAGTCTTGTACAACGACATCATCCTGATCTGGGTCGTGCAGCCGGACGGGGAAATCACCCTCCGCCGCACCAGCCTCGATGCGTCGGCAATTGACTCCCTCGACCAATTCATCACTCGCACAGCTTGGACCACGGCCCGTAGTACACCTGAGGCCGAGACCGATACGGCATTGGATCGTCTGGTCGCTGATATTCACAGTGCGGCTCGTAGCGATGGGGCTGGCGATCGCCCCATCCCCAACGTCCGCCTGCGCCGCAGCCACCAACTCCTGATCGAACCCATCGCCGATTTACTCCCCAGCGACCCCGAGGCCCGCGTCGTCATCGTGCCGACAAACTCTTTTTGCTCCCCTTCGCCGCCTTCCAGGATGAAGCTGGCACCTATCTGATCGAGCAACACACACTCCTGATCGCGCCCGCGATCCAAGTCTTGCAACTGACCCGCCAGCACCGCCAGGCGCAGCAACAAGGGACTGGCGCTGACGACTTGCTGATCGTCGGCAACCCGACCATGCCGACGATCGGTGGACAGACGCTCACCGCCCTGCCCGGTGCGGAAGCAGAGGCAAAATCGATTGCCGCCCTGCTGGGGACAACGCCCCTGATCGGCCCCCAAGCCCGCGAACCCGACATCGTACAGCGCCTGCCGCAAGCGCGCATCGCCCACTTCGCTACCCACGGCTTGCTCGGTGACTACGAAGACTGGGGGGTGCCGGGAGCCATCGCCCTCACGCCTGCGGGTGAAGCGAATGGCTTGCTCACGTCGGGCGAAATCCTCGCCCTCGACCTCAACGCCGAGCTGGTGGTGCTCAGCGCCTGTGACACGGGGCGCGGTCAGATTACCGGCGATGGTGTCTATGGCTTGTCGCGCGCCTTTCTGACGGCGGGTGTTTCCAGCCTGGTGACCACGCTCTGGCTGATTCCCGATCAGCCCTCCGCCTTTCTCATGACTCGCTTCTACGAAAACCTGGCGGCGGGACAAGATAAAGCCCAAGCCCTCCGCCAAGCGATGCTGGCGACCAAAGCGCGTTATCCAGAACCGCGCAACTGGGCGGCATTTACGCTCATGGGTGAGGCCGAGTGAAGTGGTTTACGATTCCGGCAGTTCTAAGGCTGGTTCCGACGCATCGGGGGCGTCCGTTTGACCATTCAGCGTTTGCAGCAACTCGCCCAGCTCGTCTTGTAAACGGCCGTATGCCGCCCAATCGCCCGCGCGCTGTGCCGCTTCTGCTTGCTCGTGGAGTTCGAGGGCTTGGCGGAGTTGTGGCGTCGGGATGCTGCTCGGCGGGGGGGCTGCTGGTGCTGTGGCAGATGGCGTCGCTGTTGCCGCGCTGGTGCTGTTGGCCTCGGCTCCGAAGATTGTGGCGATCGCCTGCTCCAGCGTCGTCTCCATCACAATCTGATCCCCATAAGCGAGGATCACCCGCTTCAGCTCCGGCAGCTCGCTCTGCTCGGCGCGCAGGTAAATCGGCTCGACATAGAGCAGCGACTGCTCGATCGGGATCACGAACAAGTCGCCGCGAATCACCTGCGAGCCTTCCTGGCTCCAGAGTGTCAGTTGCTGGGAAATTTGCGGATTTTGATCAATGCGCGCCTCGATCTGCTGGGGGCCGTAGACCAGTTGTTGTTTGGGAAATTCGTAGAGCAACTTTTTGCCGTAGCGATCGCCATCCGAGCGCGCCGCCAACCAAGCGACCATATTGTTTTTGTTGACCGGCGTGAAGGGGAGGGTGAGCACAAATTCCTCCGACTCGGCATCAGGCAACCGCACGATCACGTAGTACGGCTCCATCACTTGTTCATCCTGTTCGTAGAGCTGGTTGGGGAAGCGCCAAAGGTCTTCTTGGTTGTAAAAAACCTCGGCGTTTTGCATATGGTAGGCGAGGTAGGTTTGCGCCTGGATCGCGAACAAGTCTAGGGGGTAGCGGAAGTGCGATCGCAGCACTTCCGGCACGTCAGCCGCTGGCGTGAATAGGTTGGGGAAGATTTCTTGATAGGCCTTGAGAATCGGATCTTCGGTGTCAGTGATGAAGAATTGCAGCGTGCCGTCGTAAGCATCGACAACGACCTTGACCGAGTTGCGAATGTAGTTGAACTGCCCACGTCCAAAGGGTTCAGAATAGGGATAGCGATCGCTGGTCGTGTAAGCATCCATGATCCACTGCAAGCGGCCGTTGTTGATGCAGAGATAGGGATCGCGGTCGAGGCGCAGGAAGGGGACAACGCGCTGGATGCGATCGCGGATCTCGCGGTGATAGAGGATCTTCGACTCCGGCGTGAAATAGTTGGAGATCAGCAGCTTGAAACTGCCGAGATCCAGGGCATAGGCGAGCCGGTGCAGTAGCGTCGGCATCGCCACGCCGCCCGCGCCGTCGTAGCGATTGCTGGCATTGTCACCGCCTTGGGGAAAGTCAAATTCGTTGGTACTCGTGCCGGTAAAAACGTGGTATGTCGTTTCCTCGCCGTAGTAGAGACGCGGCTGGGTGATTTCGAGGTCGATTGCCGATACGGGCGGAATATCCTTAATCCATAGCTCCGGTAGACCCTGCTCGCTGACCCGATTCACGGGGCTGAGCACCGCACCGTAGCCGTGGGTGTACTTGAGGCGTTGGTTGACCCAGGTGCGGCCACGCTCCGGCACTTGCCCGTAGGCGAGTTCGCGCGGCGAGAGCATCACTTGGCGGTAGTCGCCGTCGAGGGTGTAGCGATCGACATCGACATCGTTGAAGCGGTAGTAGAGGCGGATCTCCTGCAACTGACGGTAGGTGCTCAGCAGCGGGCGGTAGCTCCAGAGGCGGACATTGGTGATCGTGGCTTGGTTGGTAGCGATCGCCGCCGCATCGAGACTACCCTCGACCGGGAAGGGACGGGTATCGATGTCATCGAGGTCGTAGGCGCGGCGGGTGAACTGGAGGTTATGTTCGATGTAGGGCAGTTCCTTGTTCAACTCGTTGGGTTCGACCACCAGCGTTTGCTGCAAGAGCGGGATCAGACCCTGGACGACGAACGCGACGAGGACAAAACCGAGTAAGCCACTGCTGACGAAACTGATGCTGTTTTGCCAGAGCGAGAAGAGTAGGGCGATCGCCAGCGCCAGCGACAACAAAAACATCGCCGTCAGACCCAGCAAGCGCGCGTGAACATCGGTGTAGCCCGCCCCAAAGACAACCCCCGTTGGCGAATAGAGCAGGTTGTAGCGCTCCAGCCAGTAGCCCCAGGCAATCAAGCCGACAACCGCCATGACCAACAAAGTGAGGTGGGTCTTCGGCTTACCGATGATGGCGTGATTCCAGCCACGACCGAAATCGAGGCTGCCTTTGAGGCTGTAGACGGCGATGGTGATCGCGAAACTGGCGATCACCAAGCCCATGAGCCAACTGCGCAGGCCGGTGTAGAGGGGGAAGCGGAAGATATAGAAGCCAATATCACGCTGGTAGATCGGGTCAGTCGTGCCAAACGGTTGCGCGTGCCAAAACTTGAGCACCAATTCCCAGGCATCAAGGCTGAGCTGCGCTGCCCAGAAGGCGATGCCAACAATGGCGGTGAAGAGAACGATCACCGGGACAGAGCGATTGATTAGCTCGCTGTCGTAGTTGTAGCCCCAGCGAAAAGGGGTGTAGCGGGTCAGATGGGTGGCAAGGCGATAGTTGCCCCAGAGCACGAGGGCAAAGACCAAGAAGGTGCCGCCGCCCGCGAAGATCCGGCCGAGTAACTGTGTCCAGAAAACTTCACTATGGCCGATGTTACTAAACCACCAGGATTCGGTGAGCTGGTGGATGATGGTGCCGATGGAGGCGAGTAAGACCAAGCTCGCGATCGCCAAAATACCAATGATCCAACCGCGCTGAGGCTCATCTTTGCGGGGATGCAACGATTTCACCGCCACTCTCCTAATCTTGTTTCCTAACCATCCATTGTGCGGTAACTTCCCGCTGAACTGGGGCTGGGAGTAAGGTTTGTTACAGTCGCGCTGGCGATGAGGCAGTTTCGAGGATGTTGGGCTGGGAGGACAACAGTTGCAACCAATCGAGCAACAAGGCATTCACCAGCGCCGGTTTCTCATCGTGGGGGCAGTGACCTGCGCGCGGGATGGCGTGAAATTGGACACGCGCTTCCTGGTCAGCCAGTTGCCGGTAGATGGTTGCGCCGTCGATCGGGGTCCAGGGATCATCTTCGCCCCAGAGGACTAGGAGTGGCTGCGTGATCTGCGGCAGCAGTTCAGCCGGGCGGGGGCCAGGAGGAGCGGTAAGGATCGAGGCAAAGGCTTGTTGCGCGCCGCGATCGCAAGCGGGTCGGTAGAGCATTTCCACCAGCTCCGGGGTGATCGCGGTGCGATCGCGGTAAACCTGCGACAGCGAGTTGCGGATCAGCGGCTTCTGGCGAATGAGATTGAAGAGGAGGGGGCCGGTCAGCGGCGAGCGGACGAGGGTTTCAAACGCACCCATGACCAAACGTAAAGGCGGCGGCAGTTCTTCAGGCCGGTGATTAAGGCCGCCCGCACAGTTGATCAAGACACCTGCCCGCGCCAGCTCTGGAGCCGCAGCCAACAACATCAGGCTGAGCAAGCCGCCGATCGAGTTGCCGACCAGAACTGTGGGGCGGGCGATGTTTTCGGCCCAGAAGTCGTGCAACTGTTGTTGCCAGAGTTCGAGGCAATAGTCCAGCGGCGGTTTCTCAGAGGCCCCGAAGCCCAGCAGATCCAGAGCGAAGACCTGATAACCGGCTTTCGCTAAAACGGGAATATTTTGCCGCCAGTGCCCCACCGAAGCCCCAAAGCCGTGGATGAGCAGGAGCGGTTGGCCGCTACCCATGACTGTGTAGCGGCAGCGATAGCCTTGCCAAGTCCAAGTCAGGGTCGCGAGCGATGGGGCAGTTAGCATGGCGGTTGACGAGCCAAACTCGGTCGGTGTGTTAACAGTTCGTTACAGAAATATCTTACCCATCATAGTCATGACATAGGGCGATCGCGATCCGCTATATCGCGAGTCTTGTTACCCAGGCAGGCTTGCGAGCAGTTGACCGATGCCGTCGCGGTCGAGCACTAGCTCGATTTCGAGTTGCTGCCCGGAGTCACGCAGCAACAGCACACATCCCTCGCCACTCGCCTTACCCACAATTTGCGGATTATGGAGCTTCAAGGTTTGGTAATTGAGACCGGGAATCGCGACGCGCATCACCACCTGCCGCTGGGCTTGCGAGTAGATGTACAGGCGCTGGGCGCGCGGTTCGAGTTCAAGCTTGCGGACGGTAATACTGCGCTCTTCTTTGCTGTCAGGTTTTTGCCAATAGAGTGTAATGCCGCCGACCCGTGGTGCCTGCACCGTGAAGCGCTCGTCAAACCGCTGCGGCTGCCAGTCCACCGCACCGAGGTCATCGCTCTCGGGTAATAGCCGCTGGGCGAGTTCGATCTCCTGCTGGTCGAGCTGTTGCCACCACTGAGCGATCGCGTCGAGATGCGCCATATTTTCCGGGTCGCTACTGCCCTGTTGCCAAACCAAACGGCCGTCTGCCATGCTATTCTCCTGCGTTTTGTGACGAGCGGTAAGTTGTAGACTGATGGGCAAGCGACGCATCGCGATCGCCCGCAAAGCCACTGCCATTCTAGTGGCGTTGTGCGAGCTGCAAATTCATTTTCAAGTCGGCAATCTCGCCCGCCCGCGCGAACTCGGTGGTGCTGATGGGTGGCCATGACCTACTGTTACGAATTTCCGCGCCCGGCCCTGACGGTGGATTGTGTCGTGTTCGGTTTGGACGCGCGTACCGTTTTGCAGGTGTTGTTGATCCGGCGTCGCCTACCGCCGTTCCGGGGCGAGTGGGCGCTGCCGGGTGGCTTTGTGCGTCAGGGCGAGACCTTGGAAGCAGCCGCTAGGCGCGAACTGGGCGAAGAAACGGGGGTGCGCGACATTTTCCTCGAGCAGCTCTACACCTTCAGCGCGCTGGATCGGGACCCACGCGATCGCGTCGTCACCGTCGCCTACTACGCACTGGTCAATCTCACCGAGCACCCGATCGCGGCTACGACCGATGCCGATGCGGCACAGTGGTTTCCCTGCGATGCCCTACCTAAGTTAGCATTCGACCATGCTCAAATCTTTGCCACGGCCCTGAAACGACTGCAAGGCAAACTGCGCTATGAACCCGTCGGGTTTGAATTGCTCCCGGAAAAGTTTCCCCTCTCGCAGTTGCAACGGCTCTATGAAACCGTCTTGAATCAAGTCCTCGACAAGCGCAATTTTCGTAAAAAGCTCCTTAAAATGGGCCTGTTGATCGAACTCGACGAACGACAAACCGGGGTCGCCCATCGCGCCGCCCGTCTCTACAAATTCGATAAGCAGAAGTACGAGCACTTGAAACAAAAAGGGTTTAACTTCGAGTTGTGATCGGGGCTGGTAAAGCTCACAATGCCTCCTCAGCCCAGAAGCGATGATGACTACAAATTGAGGCAACGGTGTCATGGGAATTGGTGTTTGGGTGCTCGGCGATCAGTTGAATTTGCAGCAGGCCGCGTTGCAAAGCACCGAACCCGGAGCAGTGATCCTGATTGAGTCGGCGCAGTGGGCACGACAGCGACCTTACCACCAGCAGAAGCTAGTACTGGTGTGGTCGGCGATGCGGCATTTTGCTGAGGAATTACGCCAGGTCGGTTGGTCGGTAACGTATGAAATTGCGGCGGACTTCGCGACGCCACTGCAAGCCTGGTTGCAACGCGAGTCGATCAGCGAATTGCGGGTCATGGAACCGAGCGATCGCCCCTTTCGCCAACTGATCGATCACCTCGCGCTCAACGTCGAATTGTCCTGGCAACCCAACAACCAATTTTTCTGGAGCCAAGCCGAATTTGACGAGTGGGCAGCGAATCGCAAGCGCTTGGTGTTGGAGGATTTTTATCGGGCGAGTCGCAAGCGTTTCGACATTCTCATGGCGGATGGCAAGCCGCTGGGCGATCGCTGGAATTTTGACAAGGAAAACCGCAAGCCGCCGAAAGGGGAACTGAACACACCAACACCGCTGGAATTTCAACCCGATGCGATCACCCAAGCCGTGATCGACCGCGTGCAGGCAGATAGCTTTTCCAGCTACGGCGAGCTGGAGCCGTTTCGCTGGGCGGTGACGCGCGCCCAGGCGTTGCAGGTGCTCAACCATTTCCTCGCCCAGCGTCTGCCGCATTTTGGCCCCTACCAAGATGCGATGGTAACGAGTGAGCCAACGATGTGGCACGCACTGCTATCGCCGTATCTGAATCTCGGTCTCCTGCATCCTCGCGAGGTGGTGGCGGCGGCGGAGCGAATCGGACGGGAGCAGGATTTCCCGCTGAATGGTGTCGAGGGGTTTATTCGGCAAGTCCTCGGTTGGCGTGAATATATGCGTGGGTTGTACCACCATTTGCCAGCGGACTATGGCGATCGCAACTGGTTTGAGCACACTCAGCCACTTCCCGCCTTCTTCTGGGATGCGGCGCAAACGGAGATGAACTGCCTCCACCAAGTCTTGCGTCAGGTGGAACAGACGGGCTACGCGCATCACATTCAGCGTTTGATGATTTTGAGTAACTTTGCCCTGATCGCCGGGGTCTCGCCGCAAGCGCTAGAAGCCTGGTTTCATGCCGCCTTTGTGGATGCCTACGACTGGGTCATGCAAACCAATGTGCTTGGCATGGGGCAATTCGCTGATGGCGGCATCCTCGCCTCGAAACCCTACTGCTCGTCAGCCAACTACATCAACCGCATGAGCGACTATTGCCAAAACTGTGGCTATAATCGGAGCGATCGCACTGGGCCAAAAGCCTGCCCATTCAACTATTTCTACTGGGATTTTCTGGCTCGCCAGCGCGATCGCTTACAGCATCAAGGACGCATGAATTTTATTCTCAAAAATCTCGACCGGATGTCAGCCGATGAGCACCGCGCCATCGACCAGCAGGCTCGCGACTGGTGGCAAACGGCACCGGTCTCAGAGAGTGCATAGTCCGCAGTGCAACTAGCTGTGGCTGGTCTGCTGCTGCCATGCTTTAGACTGCCGGTCTCAGACAGTCTTGCCGTCGCAGCATCTTGGCGGTGCCAAGCGCTACACTCGAGATTGACTCACTTCTTACCAAGAGGGTTGCCTTGACTGGGCAAGCGTCGGCTCAAGCCACTATGAAATTCTTCGATGCCCCCGGTTTCGGGTTTGACCATGAGGAGTTCAGCACGAGTGCGGCTGAGCGAGTGGCGCTTATTGAGCAGTTATTGTCCATTGGCAATGCGCTGTCCGGCACCCAGGATCTGGGTCAGCTACTCGAGCTGATTCTCGCCAAGAGTCGCGAAATTACTGCCAGTGATGCGGGCAGTGTTTTCCTCATTGACCGGCGCACCGCACCCGCCCGCCTGATTTTTAAAATCGCTCAGAACGATTCTCTACAGGAAACCGCTTTCATCGAATCTTTTCTGCCGATTAATCCCAAAAGTCTCGCCGGTTACGTGGCGCTGACGGGTCGCAGTCTCAATATTCCCGACGCGCAGAGCCTGCCCGCTGATCTGCCCTATCAGCTTGATCGCACCTTCGACCGTGACTTCCGCTATCGCACCCGTTCCGTCCTTGTGCTGCCCATGCAAGATGGCAACGGTGAACTCATCGGTGTGCTGCAACTCCTCAACCGTAAACGAAAAGAATTTGCCCACACTAACGTCACACCCAAGAATGCAACGGAGATCGTGCAACCTTATACCGATTGGGAAGAGCGGATTGTGCGATCGCTCGCTTCGCAGGCGGCGATCTCGATCGAGCGCAACCAACTCCAAGAAAGCATCGAAAGCCTCTTTGAAGGCTTTGTTCGCGCTTCGGTGCAGGTGATTGAATCGCGTGATCCGACCACCTCCGGGCACTCGGAGCGCGTCGCCGCCCTGACGGTACGCCTCGCCGAAGAGGCAAGCACGATCGAGCAGGGGCCGCTGCGTCTGCTCTATTTCAGCCCGCGTCAAATTCAGGAAATCCGCTATGCCTCGCTGCTACACGACTTTGGCAAAGTCGGGGTGACGGAGGCGATTTTGAACAAACGCCAGAAGCTCTACCCCGAACAGCTCAACCTGATTCGTCAGCGTTTCGCAACTGCCCAGCGTACCCTAGAGCTGGAGTGCGCTCAGGAAAAATTCAAACACCTGGTCACCCATCCCGCTCACCTCCAGCACCACGCACCGGGGGCGGATGAAACCTGCCCCCATTGCCAGAGTTTGCAGAAGTACGACCGCCACATGGCCCGTGCGGTCGAGCAATTGCGGGGTCGCCTCAGTCTGATCGAGGCGATGAATGAGCCGGAGGCGCTGGAGATTGAGCGTTTTGAAGCCTTTTCCGAAGAGGCGATGGCTGAACTGACGGCGCTCGCTCAGGATACCTATGTCGATACTGATGGTCAGTGTAAGCCATTGGTCTCACCCACGGAGCTAGAACAATTGCTGGTGCCACGCGGCAATCTGACGCGCGAGGAGCGACTGGCGATCGAAGCCCATGTCACCTACTCCTATGAGTTTCTGAAGCGCATTCCCTGGACCAGTGATTTCCAAGAAATTCCCAACATCGCCTACGGCCACCACGAGAAATTGGATGGGACGGGCTATCCGCGCGGCCTACGCGGCGATGAAATCCCGGTGCAAACGCAGATGATGGCGATCGCCGACATCTATGACGCACTGACCGCAGCCGATCGCCCCTACAAGCACCCTTTGCCCATCGACATCGTGCTGCGGATCTTGTATGAGGAAGCGGACAAACAGCGGATCAACGCCGATCTTCTGCATTTGTTCATTGATCGCCAAGTGTATCAAGTCCTCGGTCGCTCGTTTTAGCGGTCTTGATCCAGGCCGATAGCGGGCGATCGCGCCTTGACCCCCCCGCCTTCGCAAAACGTTGCAATCACTAGACAGCCTTACGGAATCGCCTAGGATAGTCGTTGGTTTACTCTGCACATGGGTGCTCGGAGACAATGACGACACTGATTGTTCGAGAGAATACACTACTCAAGGCGCGGCCTGAGCAATCGACAGAGCTGCCAGACAACGAGAAATTCTTCGTCGCCCGCGGCGAGTACGGCATCAAGTCGGCTGAGAAGGTACGCGGCCACTACAAGGTCGTTCTGGATAATCCGCTCGGCGGGCGGGACGATTGGTACGTCTTTGAAGGTCACGTCAGCGTGATCAATGCCGGAACGCTGGTGGTGACGACAGAAACAATTTTCAAAACCGAACCGTTACAGTCCGGTAGTCTGAAGGACGACCAAAAGGCGACCGTTGAGCAACGTGAGCTAGCCGTGAAGCGTTTTGATGAGCGCGGCAGCCACCTGCGAGTGGAACTGGTCAATCCACTCAACGACCGCACGGATTGGTATATCTACACCGGGCACGTCGAGACGCTGAATATCGAAGACTACAAGCCCCCCAGCGAAACAATTCCGGAACCCACCAAGCCGACGGGGCGACTCATCCGGATCGCGGGCAAGGGGCAAGTGCGAACCACCGACTCGATCGTGCCCGGCGGCAATTTCACTTGGGCGGAGGCAACGAAAGACGGCACACGCCTGCCGGTCAATGAAACGATCACCAACAACATTATTCGCATGGCGAAGCGCATGGATGAGGTGCGCTCTCGGCTGGGCGATCGCTCGATTACGATCACCAGTTGGTATCGCCCACCGGCGATCAACCGCGCGGTCGGGGGCGCGAGCCGCTCGACCCATCTGCAGGGCCACGGTGTCGATTTCGTCGTCGCCGGTCTGTCGCCGAGCGCAGTCCAGCGCCAACTTGACCCCTGGTGGAGTGGCGGCCTCGGCTACGGCCGCACCTTCACGCACCTGGACAATCGCAGCTACCGCGTCCGCTGGAATTATGGCTGAAGCCTGACGGCTCAGTCACCCAACCCGCCAGTTCGCAGCCGCTCGACTTCGCCCACAGTCAGAGAGAGAGCGGCCGCGATTTGGGCGGGCGTTAGGTTCAGCGCCAGCAGGCGTTGCACGGCGTCGCGTTGAGTTTGCTCGAGGGTGGCGATCGCCTGCTCCGCTCGCTGACGCTCTGCCTCCGCTCGCTGACGCTCTGCCTCCGCTCGCTGGCGCTCTGCCTCCGCTCGCTGACGCTCTGCCTCCGCCTGTTCCTCCCGCGTCGGAATCCAGCCCTTGGGGTCGTACCACCGGAGCCACTGCCCGGCAACACCCTGATAGCTTCCCTGCCACACCCCGACGCCACACCCGAGCGACTCAAACCACAAGCGGCGCTCCGGCAGCACCAGCTCTTCATAATGGCGCTCACCGAGGCGAAAGGCGCGGAACTCATGAGTGGTGCGGCTGAACAGGACGTAGAAGGGAACGCGGAGAATTTGCTCGTAGACCTGCCACTTGGTCGGCGGCTGATCAGGCGCGCGCGAAGTTTGACCCAAATCCTCGGCGGCGGTACCAGGCGAGAGCAATTCGACAATGAGAAAGGGTACGACGCCCTCCTGCCAAGTCACATAGCTCCAGCGCAGGGCATCTTGGTGATCAACCCGCTGAGCGCCAAGCACGAGAAACCAGTCCGGCCGTTTGTGCCAGAGCACATGGCGCGGGTCGTAGTAGAGGTTGAGATCCTGGGCGGTGAAGCAGTCCTCCACGGGATAAAGGCTAGGCCGACAGGTCTCGCTCAGCAGGTTGGGCTGAAGAATGTGGAATTCATCGGGCAAACCCAGTTCCTCCGGGAATTCACTCGGCAGGTCATACATGGTCGGCAGGGGCTGCTGCCAGCGATATTGGGGGTCTGGGTAAACCACCGGCACACCCGGTTCCTCCGGGAATTCACTCGGCAGGTCATACATGGTCGGCAGCGGTTGCTGCCAGCGCTGTTTTGGGTCGGGGTCAACCATGACAGTGTTTGGGGAGCAATACTGGCCAGCATACTGCAAGCAAGCGGGAGTTGACCCCGCTGACGGTGGGTGGCGAGTGAGGTGAGCCGCTGGCGATCGCACTTTACAGCCTTGAGACGCGGCGCTGTGGATGGGTACCCAGTGAGGTTTTGGCTGCGGATCGTGCGCATTCGGGGGTCGGACAGGATGCTAGGCTGAAGCGGTTGCGGCTCGACCCAGATTGGGAGCCAGGTATGCAGGATGATCTTCGCGGCACGCTCGCCGAAAACTTAGATGAAGCGGTTTGGACTTGGCTAGCACCCCATGTGCAGCGGGAGTCCGTGTTCGTAGTGGCGGGGGAGCTGGATCTGCTGACGGTCGGCGAGGCGATCGCCTGTGATGATGTCAGCCGGGTGCAAACTTGGCTACAGACGGCGCAACTCGGCAAACCGACCGCCAATCAACTCGATCGCTGGACAGAAAATCCGGAGACACGCTTCACGGCGCTGATCGTGCAGCCGTTTGTGCTCGTGCAGGAACAAGCCGCTTAGCGCAGTAGAATTCCTCTGCTAACGCGAATCTGGCTCTCCCAAGACTTTCGCTTTCACCTCGGCTGGGGCGATTTCCGTCAGTTCCTCGCCACTCGAGCCGGTAAAGAGCCAGAGGAAGGCACGTGCGCCATCGCGGATGAGTTTTTCAATCGGTTCGCGATCGCCCGCAGACGGCACGGGCAAAGGCTTGATGACGATGCCACGGCTGCCAAAAACGATTTCGCCGACGAGGCGAGCGCGGGGCATATGGTTGGCTGAAGTGACCAAATACACACTCTCAATGTCCTCGGCTTCCAGGCGATCCACGAGGCGGGTGAAATTGGTCACCGTATCCACAGCCTGGTAATCCAAGGTAAAGCGGTCTTCCCCAATCCCAGCCGCATCAAAGAGTGTATGGGCATATTCTTTGGGGCTACCCGATGAGACCCAAATTTGTAGCTCCGGATTGCGGCGGGCGAGTTCAGCCGCGAAGTGCTCCCGTTGCTCCAAGCCGCCGAGGACGAAGGCCACATGGGGTTCTGCCAGCGCGATCCGTAGCTCTCGGTGAGCGAGCCACAGACTGGTTGCCAAGAGGGGCAGCAGCCAGATCAGGGCGCGGTAGCGGCGACGCCGTACCGGCATAACACTGACTAGTTGCAGGCGCGAACTCAGCTTCTGAACCATGCAATCCGGGCAGTCTGAAACAACGAAACAACGACGTGATTGTGCGATCACACACCTCGGCAACAGTCTAGCGTCAAACTTGCAGCCTAGGGAGCCACGGACTGGCTCCCCGACTGCGCGTTATTTGAGCGGGACTGGCCGGATTCGAACCGGCGACCTAGCGCTTCAGATTGGTGCGAGTTTCCCCGCTCTCTGGACTATCCCTTCACCATGGGCACTGAGCCTTTAGGTGGTAGCCGTTCCGTTGTAGGAGGGGGTGATACGGTCGAGCATACAAGCCGGTACCCAGGGTGCGATCGCCGTCAAAAACGCGCGCCCAACCTGACTCCCGGCGCGCAGCCGGTAGCCACGCTGACCCCGCAGCAGACCCCAGCGGAGTTGCCAGACCTCGCGGAAGTAGGTGGCGATCGCCTCAGCCTCGGCGAGTGGCACATTGACCTTGAAGACGATCTCCAAGCTGCGTACTGTGCCATCCGCACGTTTTTTCCAGGTGCGAGTACCGCGATCCAGAAACCAAATGGCAACGCCGAGCGGCGTCAGCAGATCGAGAAAGGATCGCTGAATCACCCGGCGATCGCCCTGATACAGACGTTGAATCAGAACGCGCGTCAACGGCATCGCCTTGGGCTGGAGCCTGAACCAGCCGTCACCCTCAGAGGTGACCTGCTCGCAGACCTTGACGCCTTGGCGCGTCAGGTTCGCCAGTAGGCACTGCTTGAACTCGACGTAGTCGCGTTGCTGCGGGGGATGCTGAATGAAGAAGTTATCTCCATTACGTCGGGCGTGGCCGAGTAACATTCCCGCGATGACGCCCCGTTGCTCGACTCGCGATGTGACATCAAAGTCCATAACGCTAGACTCGCTACAACCAGTCTCTGCACCTTCCCGACCAGTCCCCTAGTCGAGCTTGGCTCAGGATTACCCTATTCGCGATCGCGAACTTAGGCTTCCCTGACTTTGACTACATTCACGCCTGCGGTTTCCCGACAGAGTGCCCGAAATATTCAGGAGGCGCTTGCTCTATCCTGCTGAGCCACAGTCCCAGATTGCTGAGTCAGCATTGGTTATCTTAGCAGGTTTGCCCAGAGGGCGATCGCCCCGCAACTCACCGTCAGCCACTCAATTCGCCAAAACCTCAGCCGCCGTCAACGCCAGAGCGAGCGCAAGCGTTGAGCGCATCGGGATGTCCACCGCAAAAACAATATTTTCATAGCAGCCATCCTCCCCTTGAGGGACTGAGCGTCGCGCTGATTTTGCCCTACCTAATTCTGGTGATTCAGTTCGGCTCCTTGCCTTGCGCCATCGATCGCGATGCTGTCGATGCCGTTGCCACTGGCGATCCATTCGCCAAAAGTCAGCCAACGCGAGAGCGAGTCTAAGCCGGGGAAGCGAGTGAAGCACCTGAGCAGCTTCCCAAAACTCGCGGTTCAGAGTATTCCGCCCAAGCCGGACGCCGTTCACTAGCGGCTAGTACTCCTACGCGGAAGTCAGAATTCTTGCTTTTCAAGGCTTGCAGCCGATTTGAATGACACCCTCATTGCCACCTTCGTGGACTAGTTTGGCTAATAAAAATCCAGCTCTGTTTCCGGTTGCGGCAGTGCCAGTTCAAAATTGGAGGGGTCGCGCAGAAAGCGAAACGCTTCCTCTTCGAGGCGATGGATATGGTGGGCTTCGACCGTATTGCTATGACGCAAGGCGGCGAGATAGCCATCTAGGTAAAGTTGGAGTTCAGTATAGCGATTACCCCGGTTCCACAGATCGACAAGGGCATCTGTGAGGCGTTGGTAGTGGCGGACAGAGAGAGGGTCAGTAAGCATAAGTCTGGGATGCAGGGGGCTGATTGGCGAGTTCAGCGAGCTTGCTCGGGCGATCACGCTCAAAATCACTGACCAACAAGCCGCTCGCAACGCTGAACCACTACGCTATTTTGAATGAGAGATATGCTTTAGTTTAGCAAATCGCTCCCAGCTCTCCGTGAGATTCCTTACCACTCAACTCCAGAAAACCCGGATCAATCCGACGGAAATGCTGGTAGTGAGTGTTACAAACATCAGTAGGCATTTTTGCTAAGCTTCGCTTCAATTTATATTCACTCTGGGATGCAACTGTGAGCGCAACTCAAATTCTGATTGCTGAAGGTAATCCACATCTGCGCTCGCTGCTCAGTTGGCATTTGCAACAAGCAGGTTACCGAGTTCAACAAGCCGCTAGCATCCACCAAACTCGCACGCTCACGCATGAGCAATTGCCACATCTAGTAGTACTTGACTCTGACCTCCCCGATGGTGATGGCATCGAACTCTGTCGCTGGTTCTATCAACAACGTCAGACCCTGATTCTGATCCTCTCCGCCCGCAATGGACAAGGTGACATTGTTGCTGGCTTGCAGGCTGGCGCTGATGACTATCTCACCAAGCCCTTCGGGATGCAAGTGTTCATTGCCCGTATTGAAGCGCTCTTGCGTCGCCTCCGGGTCACCCACGCTCCATTGCAACTGAGCTATGGTGATCTGTGCATCGATCTGGTGCAGCGGCGGGTGCGTTTTCGCGATCGCTTCATTGATCTGACCCCCCAGGAATTCAGCCTGCTCTATGTGCTGGCTCAGGCCGCCGGGAATCCGCTCAGCCGCGCAGAATTGTTGCGCCGCGCCTGGCCCGACGCCATTGACAACCCACGCACCATCGACACGCACGTCCTGTCACTCCGCAAAAAGTTTGAAGCCCATCCACAACAGCCCAGCCTCATCCAAACGATCCGTAATGTGGGCTACCGATTTAATCCGGAGCTACTCTACTCAGAAGCGGTGCAACCAGAGCCACTAGCGCTATCCAGCTAATCGCCCGGGATGTGCAGCAGGTTGTCGGCTCAGGCGCTAGACAGTGCCAACAGCTCCCCCCTTTCTCAGCCAGTCGGGAAATTTCCGGGCTGGCATCAGATTGCTGAAGTTAGCATAGCCTGGTGCCAATGATGCAGTCCATATCTCGGCCTTGATCATTGGCACTGGCTCTGCACAGCAGCCTCAGAACAGATCAACATCGGTGACCGCGCCGAGGTGACTGGACGAGACCAGCTTGGCGTACTTGGCGAGGACGCCGGTGGTGTAACGCGGTTGGGGAGGCTGCCAATCGGCGCGGCGCTGGGCTAGCTCTGCGTCCGAGAGCTTGACGGCCAGCAAGCGCTGGTGGGCATCAATGGTGATCGTGTCGTCTTCCTGTACTAGGGCGAGCGGGCCGCCCACAGCCGCCTCGGGTGCAACATGGCCGACCACGAGGCCGTAGGTGCCGCCGGAGAAGCGCCCGTCGGTAATCAAACCGACCGCATCGCCGAGACCCGCCCCGACCAGCGCCGCAGTGGGGGCTAGCATTTCGCGCATTCCCGGCCCGCCCTTGGGTCCCTCATAGCGGACGACTACGACATCGCCTGCCTGAATCTGGCCCGCCAGGATCGCCTCGAGACAGGTCTCTTCTGACTCAAACACGCGCGCCGGGCCGGTGATACGCGGTTGCTTGATGCCACTGATCTTCGCCACGGCACCGTCAGGAGCGAGATTGCCGCGCAGGATCGCGAGATGCCCGCTGCTGTAGACCGGATTGTCCCAGGGGCGGATGACTTCTTGGTCGCTGGGTGGGGTTTCCGGCACCTCCGCGAGGATTGCTGCCAGGGTTTGGCCGGTGACGCTGAGGGCATCGCCGTGCAGCAGGCCGTGGGCGAGCAATATTTTCATCACCTGTGGGATGCCCCCAGCGCGGTGCAGGTCAACGGTGACGAAGCGACCGCTGGGTTTGAGGTCACAGAGCACTGGCACGCGGGCGCGGATGGTTTCAAAGTCATCCAGGGTCAGCTCGACGCCGATGGTGCGGGCGATCGCCAATAGGTGCAACACCGAATTCGTCGAGCCACCCACCGCCATGATCACGGCGATCGCATTTTCAAAGGCTTGGCGCGTCAGCAACTGGCGGGGTAAAATCTGGCGGCGAATCGCTTCTACCAATACCTGCGCCGACTGCTCAGTACTCTCCGCCTTCTCAGCATCTTCCGCCGCCATCGTCGAGGAGTAGGGCAAACTAATGCCCATGGCTTCAAAGGCCGACGACATTGTATTCGCCGTGAACATCCCGCCGCAAGAACCGACCCCGGGACAGGCATTCCGCTCGATGCCTTGCAGCGTTTCGTCGTCGATTTTGCCGGCGCTGTATTCACCGACAGCCTCAAAGGCACTCACCACAGTCAAGTCTTGCCCCGCGTAGCGACCGGGTTTGATCGTGCCACCGTAGACGAAGATTGCCGGGATATTGAGACGAGCGATCGCCATCAGCGCTCCCGGCATATTCTTGTCGCAGCCTCCCAACGCCAGCACACCGTCCATACTCTGACCATTGCAGACGGTCTCGATCGCGTCGGCGATCACTTCTCGGGACACCAGCGAGTACTTCATCCCCTCCGTCCCCATCGAGATGCCATCCGAGATGGTGATCGTACCAAAGACTTGGGGCATCGCGCCTGCTTGACTGAGACCGGTTTGCGCGCGTGCCGCTAGGTCATTCAGCCCGACATTACAGGGGGTGAGATTGCTATAGCCATTGGCAATGCCCACAATGGGTTTGGTGAAGTCCTCGTCGCCAAAGCCGACGGCGCGCAGCATGGCGCGATTGGGGGTGCGTTGGACGCCCTGGACGATTGCTTGACTTCTGCGGTTCTCCGGCATAGCCGTACCTTCTCCTTCCAAAAAATGTGTCGATTAGGTCACGCGATCTATTTTCGCCTGTGGGTTCGGGGGGCGATCGCCGCCGCGCCACACCCTTCAGCAAAATTAACAAATGCTTGGCGGCAGCAACGGGTCTAGTTGACGGAGATTCCTTTACAAAACCGCGATTTTACTTAAACTTCTCTTGAAGAAATTCGCCGCTTGGCTTAAAACGGCCGAGATTTCAGAGTAAGTTAAACAGAGAATGGATTCCAGATTAGGCTGGCATTGACCAGGATGCCGTGGTGAATGGGGAAACGTAGGCGATCGCCGCTGGTTGGCGGGGCGATCCCCTCTCGCCCCTGGGAGCCACATTTACAGGACGGCGAGAGAAAATTCCGGCGAGTTGTCCAGCCTGTCGCCGAATTTTGCCATAGTGTTCTGTAAATATGACGATTGAGCGAACAAGGGGCTATTGACGATGGATGCTGGGGAACTCCTACAGCGGTATGCTAATGGCGAGCGCGACTTTCGCGGCGTCAGTCTACCGAGCGCCTTCCTCGGCGGCGCGAACCTCAGCGGCGCAAATCTACGCGAAGCCGATCTGGGTGGCGCGAACCTGATTGGCGCTGATCTGACCCGCACCAACCTGCGCGAGTGCAATCTCGGCGACTCGCACCTCGAAGCCAACCTCACCGAAGCCAACCTGATTGGCAGCGACCTCAGTGGCTCTAACCTGACCGGGGCGATCCTGCGCAATGCCAGCCTACGCGCCGCCAACCTCAAAGGTGCGGTGCTCAAAGCGGTCGATCTCAGCTATGCCGTGCTCAGCGAAGCCGATCTGCGCGACACGGATCTCAGTCGCGCCCGCCTTACCGAGTGCAACCTCGGCCGTGCGAAACTGATGAATGCGATCCTGACCGAAGCGGATCTGCAAGGGGCGAACTTGACCTACGCGATTCTCATGGGAGCCAATCTCGAGAGCGCCAACCTCTCCGATGCGATCCTCAATGGTGTCAATGCCACCAACGTCAACGCCAGCAACATCGACCTCAGCCGTGCCAAGCTGAGCAGCGCCAATCTCGCCAACATCAACCTGAAGGGCGCGAACCTGCGTGCCGCCCACATCACTTGGACAACACTGCGCGGTGCCGACCTGTCCGAAGCGAAGCTCTATCGCGCCCAACTCTGCTGGTCGAACCTGACCGGCGCGAAGTTGGTCGAAGCGATTCTCATTGACGCCAATCTCAATGAAGCGAACTTCCGCAATGCCGACCTCCGGGGTGCGGTGATGCCCAATGCCGGTAGCACCGAGTAATCGCCTACGGACTGCTCAGGAGAGTGTCTGGGTCAGAATCAAACTTAATACCCTGCCGCTGCTACCGATTCCCCAATCCTGGTAGCTGCCGTCTGTCCCCCTTGAAGCCACTCGCATCGGCTCTGGCTCTGCCGCGCTGCCACGGCACTCAGTCCGGCTCACAACGATGCGGGGCGCTCGGCGCTAACGAGCTAAATGCGATCGCGCCTCCCTAAACCGGGCGCGGGCAGTCAGCTTGCACGGCTGAATGCACTGGAGCTACATCTCGACGAGCAGTCTGACCTCAAGGATCTTCGTATTGAGAGCACTCCGGCTTTGGCGCAGCCTGGGCGAGCACCGGCCAAAGCTTGGGAGGCAGCCGGTTCTCCTGATGCTCCGTGACCGTGACGCGATCGCCCGACTCCGCAGCCATGAACAGCAAGCCAGGCTAAACCGCACTAGCACAAGGCGGCGGCAATGAGATGCCCATTCAGGATCCGTAGGATGCCTGTATTGTCTGCACTCATCACTCAAAACTCAGAACTCAAAATTCCGCGTAGCGGTACTAGCAGCGATGCCCACCCAGAGAAGATCAACGCGATCGCCCTCCTGCTGGCTCACGCACCAACTCCATTGCGCTAGCCGTGTACGGTACAGCCATTGGCTCAGCAACAGCCGGAAACCACAAAGCACGTAAGGTCTAGCGACGGTGCCAAGACACTTTGGGCAGGATTTGCTCCTTATCCACCCGCTGCTTGTACTTGGTGGTGAAGTTGAGCAGTGAGTCGAGCAGCGAGTCAGAGAGGAAGTGCGGCTTCAGGCCTAGATCGAGGAGATTGGTATTCTTGGCGTTGAAGTAGTGCTCCTCCAGCTCCACGCGCGGATTGGGGAGGTTTTGAATATCTACATCCAGGCCTAGCGAGTTCCCCGCTTTCTTGACCATCAGCGCCAGGTCACCGACGCTGAACTGTTCGGTGAATTGATTGAAGACGCGGAACTTACCGGCGTCGGCGGGCGAGGCGAGCGCCAACTCCACGCAGCGCACGGTATCGCGGATGTCGAGGAAAGCGCGGGTCTGACCCCCACTGCCATAGACCGTCAGCGGGTGACCGATCGCCGCCTGGATACAGAAGCGGTTGAGGGCGGTGCCAAAAACGCCATCATAGTCGAGGCGGTTGATCAGCATCTCATCCATGCCAGTCTCTTCGGTGAGCACGCCGTAGACGACACCCTGATTCAGGTCAGTGGCGCGCAAGCCCCAGATTTTGCAGGCAAAGTGAATGTTGTGGCTGTCGTGGACTTTGGATAGGTGATAGAAGCTGCCCGGCTGCTTCGGATAGGGCAAGGTATCCTTGCGGCCGTTGTGCTCGATTTCGATATAGCCTTCTTCAATATCAATATTCGGGGTGCCATACTCACCCATCGTGCCCAGCTTGACGAGATGGCAGTCGGGGAAATCCTCCTTCATCGCGTAGAGGATATTCAGCGTGCCGACAACATTGTTGACCTGAGTGAAAACCGCGTGCTCACGGTCGATCATCGAGTAAGGTGCGGAGCGCTGCTCGCCGAAGTGAACAACAGACGCTGGCTCAAACTGACGCAGCGTCTGGCTCAAAAAGTCGTAATCGGTAATATCGCCAACAAATAAATCGATGGACTTGCCGGTAAGATCATGCCAACGTTGCAGACGTTTATGAATGGGGGCAATCGGCGTCAGCGTGTCCACACCCAACTTCGCATCCCAGTGACGCCGACTGAGATTGTCGAGGATGCCGACGTCGTAACCGCGATTCGAGAGGTAGAGTGCTGTGGCCCAGCCACAGTAGCCATCGCCGCCGATAACCAGAACTTTCATATCGCCTAAACCTTTTTACCAACACTGAATACTGGGTAAATGTATCAGGTCTTGGTACGCTTGCGGGTAGTGATGTCCGTAAGGGGATCGTCGTTTGCAGCTCGGGATCGGTGGGAGATCGCCCGCTGATGTCCAACCTGGCGGGGAGGAGTTTGCATGAAACGCTTGCCATCCTGGCAATGGCTGATCTTGGCGACGCCGCCCGTGGCGATCGCCAGCTTCCTCCTCATTGCCGCCAGTTGGCAACTGCACACCTGGGGGCTGACCTGGCTCTGGGGAGTTTTCATCCTCATCCTGGCAGGCTGGCGTGTGCTGCTGGCGCGCTGGACGCGGCCGCTGGTGTCAGCGGACGCAGTGCTGACGGCGGCATTAGACGATTTGCAGGGTGACTTGCCGCCCAATCTCAAGGTTCAGGATGGCGATCGCAGCGCTGCCGCCACCACCATTTTGCAACAATTGCTCACCACCGCTGAGAGCGATCCGCCGCTGTGGACTGCGCCGCAGGTCTTCTGGCAGCGCTGCCAGCAGTTGCTGACCAAAATCGCCCAGCTCTATTACCCCGATATTAAATACCCGCTGCTCAACATCTACATCCCCGACGCCTACCGGCTGCTGCGGGGCACGATCGACGACCTCGATCGCTGGATCGAGTCGCTGGCTCCCGTCCTGAATCAAATGACCGTCGGACAAGCTTACCAAGCCTGGGAACGTTATCAGGCGCTAGAACCGGTGGCGCGGCGGCTCTGGCGGTTTTGGAACTGGGCGCAGTGGTTGCTGAATCCGGCGGCGGCGGCCGCCCGCTGGGCGAGCCAGAGCACCAATGAGCAGGCGACACAGCAGTTGTTGGTGAATTTTAGCCAACTGTTGCGCGCCGCCTTGCTCCGCAATCTCTGTCAGCAGGCGATCGCCCTCTACAGTGGTCAGACAGTGGCGATCGCCGCCCCATCGCAACCCGCCCCAGCGAAAACACAGACGTTGCAGGTCTTGCTGGCGCAAGCGGAACCGGAAGCAAAAATTGCCACACAACCCGTCAACATTCTGCTCGTTGGTCGCACGGGCGCGGGCAAGAGCAGTTTGATTAACACCCTGTTCCAAGCCGAGCAGGCGGCGGTGGACGTGCTGCCGAGCACGGACGCGATCCAGCAGTATCAGTGGCAGAGCGAGTCGGGCGAAACCCTCAACCTCTGGGATACCCCTGGTTATGAGCAAGTTGCCCAGGCCGAGCAGCGAGAAGCCGTGCTCGACCAAGCACACCAGGCTGATTTAGTCCTGCTGGTCTTGCCCGCGCTCGATCCGGCATTGCAGATGGAGGCGGATTTCCTCACCGACCTACAGCAACAGGTCAGTGACTTGCCAGTCATCGCCGTCGTGACGCAGGTGGATCGGCTGCGGCCGCTGCGGGAGTGGCAGCCGCCCTACGACTGGCCACTGGGCGATCGCGCTAAGGAAAAATCGATCCGCGAGGCAGTGCAGTATCGCGCCGAAGCATTGGTGGTCTGGTGCGATCGCGTCTTGCCGGTGGTGACGGCTGAGGCAGCGAGTGGGCGCGCAAGCTGGAATGACGCGGCGCTCGCCCAGGCATTGCTGGACGCGCTCGACCCGGCCAAACAGTTGCGGCTCGCCCGGTTTCTGCGCGATCGCGAGGCCCGCGCGACGGCCGCCGCCGCGATTGTTGATCGCTATGCCTTCCAGATGACTACGCAGCAGGGACTGGCCGCATTTTTGAAAAGTCCGGTACTACAATTCATCTCGACCCTCTCCACCGGTTCGCCCGATTTGGCGCGCTTGCTGGCGGCCGATATTCCGGTGGAACAATTACCGGTGGTGATTGGCAAGTTGCAGATGGCCTACGAGCTACACGATTTGCTCAATGCCGATTCTGGACGCGCGTTTGAGTTGCGATCACTCTGGCCCCTCCTTTTGGACAATCCCACCGCGCCGGAACGCAATGCTTGGGCCTTTGGGCAGGCCTTGGTCGCTTATTGGCGTCAGGATTTAACATTGGCGGAGTTGCGATCGCAGTTTCACGCCAACTTAGAATCACACTCTGCGTCGAGGTGATCATGGCGCGTCGCCACCCTGAAAATCTTGGGCAACAGGTACGATCGCCGACCGCCACCGCAAACGTAAAGTAGATGTAAAGCTTCTGCCCTTGTACCGAAATCCCTCCCTATGATGTGTGCAGGCGGAGCACAGGGTCAGTAATCTCACGAGTTTCGTCGCCACTAGAGATTCGTTGGACAGATTTAAAGCTTAAATTATGACCGCATCCGAACCCGCTGCTGTCCCGGAAGCTGCCCTTGACCGCGATTGCACCACGCTCTCACGGCACGTCTTGCAACAGGCGATGAAAGCGTTCAACGCCCCCTCGCTGCTATCGCCGGAGGCCCAAGACATCAGCGCGATCATGAACCGACTGGCTCTGGCAGGCAAGCTGATCGCCCGTCGCCTCAGCCGCGCTGGACTGATGGCTGGTGTCCTTGGCTTCACAGGCGACACCAACGTCCAGGGCGAGTCGGTCAAGAAGATGGATATCTACGCCAACGATGTCTTCATTTCCGTCTTCAAACAGAGCGGTCTCGTCTGTCGCCTGGCTTCTGAGGAAATGGAGAAGCCCTACTACATTCCTGAAAACTGCCCGATCGGCCGCTACACGCTGCTCTACGACCCGATTGACGGTTCATCAAATGTGGACATTAACCTGAATGTCGGCTCGATCTTCTCGATCCGCCAGCAAGAAGGCAACGACCTCGACGGCAGCGCCCGCGATCTCTTGCAGAATGGGCGCAAGCAAATCGCGGCAGGCTACATCCTCTACGGCCCGTCCACCGTGTTTGTCTACTCCTTGGGCGATGGCGTGCATATGTTCATCCTCGACCCCAGCCTGGGTGAGTTCATCTTGGCGGCTGAATCAATGCAGATTCCGGCCCACGGCCCCGTGTATAGCCTCAATGAAGGCAACTTCTGGCAATGGGACGAGTCCCTGCGCGACTATACGCGCTATATGCACCGCCACGAGGGCTATACCGCCCGCTACAGCGGCGCGCTCGTAGGCGACTTCCATCGCATCCTGCTTCAGGGTGGCGTCTTCATCTATCCTGGCACGGCGAAGAATCCGGATGGCAAGCTGCGTCTACTCTATGAAACAGCTCCGCTCGCTTACTTAGCGGAACATGCTAACGGCTGCGCGAGCACGGGCACACAGCCCTTGCTCGACTTCGTGCCGACGGAGCTGCACCAGCGCACACCACTCGTCATTGGCAGTGTCGAAGATGTCAAGCTTGTCGAGTCCTTCATTCAAGACCGTGGCCAGCGCCAAAAACCGGCTAGCGCCGTTACGCAGAGTTCTAAGTGATGAGTTGTGAGTGATGAGTTGTGGGTTCTGAGTTTTGACTGCTGACTTCTGAGTGTTTGCAATCCGGGCATCCTGAGAATTTTGAATGGACATCTCATTACCGCCGTCTGGTACTCGTGTGAACTCGCCTGGTTAATCAGGCTGACATCCCCCCGGTTGCCCCCTACCTTCTCTAACGGATAACTGTTTATGGTGACCTTACTCGACAATCCGCTCCGCGTCGGTTTGCAGCAGGAGCGCACGCCAGAGCCGCTGATTTTGGTGATTTTTGGTGCCTCGGGTGACTTGACCCAGCGCAAGCTCGTCCCCGCGATTTATCAACTGAAGCAAGAACGCCGCTTGCCGCCAGAGATTACAGTCGTCGGTGTCGCCCGCCGTGATTGGAGTCATGACTATTTCCGCGAGCAGATGCGCCAAGGGGTAGACGAGTTTGGCATCGGCATCGATCGTGAGGAAACCTGGCAGGACTTTGCCGACGGGCTGTTCTATTGCTCGGGCAATATGGACAGCGCAGAGAGCTACGAGAAGCTAAAAAATTTCTTGGTAGAACTGGATGGCAAGCGCGGCACACGGGGCAATCGCGTTTTTTACCTAGCTGTGTCACCGAAGTTTTTTGTGCCCGGCCTGAAGCAGTTGGGGGCAGCGGGAATGTTGGCGCAACCCAGCAAGCATCGTGTCGTGATCGAGAAGCCGTTTGGGCGCGATCTGAGTACAGCGCGATCGCTCAATCGCACGGTGCAACAAGTCTGCCAAGAAAACCAGGTCTATCGCATCGACCACTACCTGGGCAAAGAGACGGTTCAAAACATTCTCGTTTTCCGCTTCGCCAATGCCATCTTTGAACCGCTCTGGAATCGCAACTACGTCGATCATGTCCAAATCACGGTTGCCGAAACCGTGGGCGTAGAAGAGCGAGCCGGCTACTACGAAACCTCCGGGGCACTGCGCGACATGGTGCAAAATCACCTGATGCAGTTGCTGGCGATCACGGCGATGGAGCCGCCCAACTCGCTCGACGCCGACAGCATTCGCACTGAGAAAGTCAAAGTCGTCCAAGCCATGCACCTCGCGGACACCCACGACCTCACCCACTGCGCCATTCGCGGCCAGTATGCGGCGGGTTGGATGAAGGGCAAACCGGTGCCAGGTTACCGCGAGGAAAATGGGGTGAATCCAGAATCAACCACACCGACCTTCGTGGCGATGAAGTTGATGATCGACAACTGGCGCTGGAAGGGCGTACCCTTTTATCTGCGGACGGGTAAACGCCTGCCCAAGAAGGTGACCGAAATTGCCATTCAGTTTAAGCAGGTGCCGCTGCTGATCTTCCAGTCCGCTGCCCAGCAGACTAGTCCCAATATTCTGACCATGCGGATTCAGCCCAATGAAGGCATTTCCCTCCGGTTTGAAGCCAAGATGCCCGGCCCCGACCTCCGCACGCGCACAGTGGATATGGACTTTAGCTACGGCAGCTCCTTCGGGATGGCGTCGGCCGATGCCTACAATCGTCTCTTGCTAGACTGCATGTTAGGCGACCAAACGCTGTTCACGCGCGCGGACGAAGTGGAGGAGGCTTGGCGAGTCGTCACCCCGGCCCTGTCTGCTTGGGATTCACCGTCTGACCCTGCGAGCGTCCCGCAGTACGAAGCAGGCACTTGGCAGCCAACGGAGGCTGAGTTCATGCTCAATCGTGACGGCCGCCGCTGGCGACGCTTATGAACGGGTGAGTGGGTGACCCGTCTACACCAGCTCCGACTTCGGTTGCGGCTCGCCGCACGCTGCTCAAACAGACCGCCCTGCCACGCGAGGAATAAATGCCATGTCCACTGAGTCACCGCCGCTGGTTTCGATCCAGAATCCCAAAGATGTCTCCCTAGAAGAGATTGAGGCTGCCTTACGAGAGATCTGGCAAACTTACAATATTGGCGAAGATGCGCTAGCGGCGACGCGGGCAGCGACCTTCAGCTTTTTAGTCTACGAGCCTGACGGCACGCAGTCGTTGCTGGCGGCGCTGGGATTCTATACCGGGCCGATCGACGGCATTAGCGGCCCCCGCACAGAAGCGGCGCTCAAGGCTGCTCAAAAAGCCTATGGCTTTGAGAGTACGGGCAAACCGGACTCAAAGCTGACCGAGCGCCTACGGGCTGAGTTCGCTAGTCTGACAGAACGCGACAAACAAACGCCGGAAAACCTCCGCACGGCACTGCAATATTCGCCTGATCTGGAGAGTGGTAACTTGGCGGATGCGATCGCCAGTGCCAATCCCTGCCGCATCATCACCCTCTGCCCGGTCATTGGCGACGATCTCGGCGTCTCGGCGCAGGTCTCAGCCTATTGCCCGATTCAGAAGCGCAGTAGCGATAGCACCCTGATTTGCTGCGAATACATCATGCTACGGGGAACCGCACAGGCACTGGAACGGTTTGCGGGCGCGATCGCCGCGTTGATGATTCCCGATCTGCCCAAATTCGTTTGGTGGAAAGCGGCACCACTACCAGAATACACGCTGTTCCAGCGGCTCGTAGAATTAAGCGACACGCTCATTATTGATTCCAGTGCCTTCGACGCACCGGAGCGCAATCTCGCCAGTATTGGTCGATTGCTGGAGCAGGGCGCACCGGTGGCTGATCTCAACTGGCGGCGACTCGCCCCCTGGCAGGAGTTAGCAGCCGAAGCATTTGATCCGCCCGATCGCCGCGCCGCCGTTTGGGATGTCGATCGCGTCACGATCGACTACGAAAAAGGTAACCAATCCCAGGCGTTGATGTATCTGGGCTGGCTCGCCAGCCGCTTGCAGTGGCAGCCGATTGACTATGTACTCGAAGGCGGCGACTACGATATCCGACATATCCGCTTCAAAGGCAAGGAAGACCGTATTATTGAAGCCGAACTGGCGGGCATTCCGACAGCGGACTGGGGCGAAATTCCTGGTGACCTGATCAGCCTGAAGCTGGACTCAGAGAATCTCGATGCCAACTGCTGCACGGTGCTCTGTTCCGAGACGACTGGCTGTATGCGGATGGAAGCAGGCGGCGGTGCCCAGTCCTGCCGCATCAACCAAGTCACGCCCCTCTCGGATCAAAAAACGGAAGACTTGCTCAGCAAGCAACTGCGGCGTTGGGGCCGCGAATTGCTCTACACCGAAAGCATGATCGTGACCCACCAAATTCTTCAACAGCACCCTGAACATTGATCAACGCTAGTGCTGGTCGGGAGTTTATCAACAGAAGGGCAGCTCCGCAGAGCTGCCCTTGAGGCATCGTAACCTAATGGCAACGGTCACTACTCGACAATGATCTTGCCGACCATACCCGCGCCGCGATGGGGTTCGCAGTAGTAGCTGTATTCCCCTTCTGGTGCATCAGCCGGGATCGTTGTCGCATAGGACTCGCCCGGTGCGAACAGCAGTTGCTTGTGCGAGAGGCTGCTAGCATCTACGCCAGCCGGTGCCTTGTCGAACACTGCGTTGTGAGGTGCCAACTTGTTCATCACGAACTTCACGGTGTCGCCCGGATGAACTGTCAGCGTGCTCGGTTGGAACTGGAGGGCACCGCTATCCGCACCCATTTTGACTTCATAGGTGTCTGCCAATGCCGGTGATGCCGACAGGGCAAAGCTGGCGATCGCCAGTAGCACAACCGAGAAAAGCAAACCGAGTTTCTTCAACATTGTTTCTTTGACAGAGTGTCGTATTCAGATTCGCTTTAGATTTTACCGCGTTCGACAACCTGAGCGGCAGCAGCGCGCCCAGATCGATTGCAACACATCAGTTAGTCGTAAGCCTTGCCCAGACCCCACGTAGAGCGCAGCTTCGGCTGAGCCAGGATATAGCCCGAAACAGCTTTGAGGTCATCCACCGTCAGGTTCCGCATCTCCGGATACAGATCAGCCCGCATGGTATTCGGGTGTAGCTCGCTGAGATCCAGCTCGCCATCATAGGTCGTCGGCTGCTGGAGATAGTCTGCCATCGCCAGCAAATTATCACGCGACGGCTCGGCACCTCGGAGATCACGTAGACTCAGCGTCACATTCGGGTTTGTTTTCGTCCGGCCGCCTAGGTGGCACTGTGAGCAGGTATCCACAAACACGAGCTTACCCTGCTCAAGCTGCTCATTGCTGAGCACGTAGGTATCCCCCTCGGCATTCAACTGCACCGTGCGGATATCCTCGGCAACATCAATGGCGAGTGCCGCAGACGGTAGCAGTTGCCAAGCCAGCACGATCGCTAGGATCAGGGCAAGAATCAGCTTGCCTAAATAATTCCTCATGAATCTGTCAATCTCCTCAATAAAGTATGCTTACGCACGATGTCAATACAGCCGGGACTCAATCCCAGCAGCCCTGCTGACATCACGAAAGATTAAGTCTTCTCATAAATATCATGCCATCCCGGCGGCCGCTTGTAATCGCGAGCGGTTTCGCGATTACAAGCGGCATCGTCCTTTGGGGTAATCAGCCCGCGATCGCCCGCTCATCTCCGAAAATGAGCCGCAAGCTGGCACACGCCGCCCTGCAAGCTCTACCCAGGCAGTTGCTAGGGGAGCCAGACAAAATCCTGGCATCTCCCCCTACCGGGTATACATCAGTCCTGAAACCCTCGCCCCCGCCCATTTTGGCAGAAAAAAATTCGGCGAGTGAATCATCGGCGTGATGTACACAGTCGGCAGGATCAGGAGACGATGCCCTCACCAACCACAACACTAGTACCGCTACGCGGAGTTTTGAGTTCCGAGTTTTGAGTTCTGAGTGCCTGCAATCTGGGAATTCTGGGGATTTTGAATGGGCATCTCATTTCCGCCGCCTTGTACTAGATTGAGTCGCGCCTAGGCCGCCGAAGCGGCGGCTTCGTCGTGCTCGATCCGGAAGACATTCGAGTAGAGGTTTGCCACCGCCTGCTTGCCGCTCTGGGTCAGATTCAGGTAGCGCAGCGCTGTGGTGATGTAGGGATAAACCGCATTCCAGTAGAAGCGGGGGTAATTAGCCCGCAAATCGCCTGGCGTTTTGTAGCCGAGCTGAGCGTTGGTACCAATTTCCTCAAATTCGTAGAACAGTGCCGTGATTTTTTGCAGATAGCGCGGGTCGCTGAGCTGACCAATGAGATCGGCGGCGCGCACCAAGCCGGGATAGTCATCGGTTGCTTTGTGGTCTTCGTCACTGGGCACCGGGAAGCGTGTCAGCTCGATGTTTGCCATCAAGACGCTGGCATCGATGAGCTTATGTCCCCCGAAGCGCTCGCGCACGAACAGCTTGCCGCGATCCACATGGTAGGGGGCGAGGCTGGCATCGGACGCGCCCATCGGCAGACGAATCATCTGATCACCTACGCCAGTCGCATAGAGATTCTGCAAGGGCTGGTCGGGCCGACAGACACCCTTGACGAAGCCGATGTCGTGGCAGAGCAGCGAGATGTGAAAATGCAGCCAGTCTTCTGGCGTTGTCCCCCCTTCTTTGATGTGCTTACCACGCAGGACTTCTTGTCCAACCAGAGTTACAAAGACTGTGTGCTCGACATTGTGGTAGAGTGCATCACTATTCGAGATATTTTCGAGCGCCATGCAGGCTGCCCAAGCAATGATCTCGGCATACTCAGCCCGCCAGCCGCCAAAAGTACGCTGGTAGCCCGCCTTGAGCTGCGTGACGAGTCGGTCGATCAGCAAATTGGTTGCTGAAAACATGGTTGAGATGGGGGTGAGCGCTGTAAATGATTGGGGTGAGCTAGCCAGTATCAATCCCAGCCAGGGATTCGCTAAATTCACTTACGTTACATGGTAACCCGCCTGGTCAGAATCGCCGTGACGGCGATCGCCTGACTTGATTATCTTGGGTATTGTTCAGCCGCGAGCTGACGACCCAGTGGCGTCGCGAGTTCCGGGCAGCCCGCCTCGATCAGGGCGCGATCGCGAATCCGACAAGCATCACAGCGCCCACAAGGCTCGTCCACACCGGCATAGCACGACCAAGTAGTCGCAATCGGCACACCCAGTGCCAAAGCCCGCTGCACAATCCCGACCTTGGTATCGGTCACCAGCGGGGCGACCAGACGCGGTGCTTGTCCCGCCAAGCCCTGTTTAGATGAAAGTTGGGCCAACTGCTGATAGGCGGCGAGATATTCCGGGCGACAGTCTGGGTAGCCCGAATAGTCCACGGCATTGATCCCCAAGTAGATGGCTGTCGCACCCCGCGCCTCCGCCAAGGCCAGTGCCAGCGCAATGAAGACAGTGTTGCGGCCAGGCACATAGGTGCTGGGAATGATGTCGGGCTGAACGCCGGTTTGGGGGAGTTCCTGGGTCGCATCGGTCAGGGAAGACCCGCCCCACTGCGCCAGATTGACATCAAGGATGGTGTGTTCGCGTACCGCCAACCAGGTCGCTAGTTGTTTGGCAGCCAGCAGCTCGCGCTCGTGGCGCTGACCGTAGCGCAATGACAGCGCAATTAATTCATAGCCATCGGCCCGCGCTTGGGCGGCGACAGTGGCGGAGTCGAGGCCGCCGGAGAGAAGAATAATGGCGATCGCCATCCTGGTTTAGCTCACGTCGCTCACAAACTGCTTTTCTAGGCTAGCGTGCGGGGCAATCAAGCTGACCTCATCACCTCTAGACCCCATCCTCGCCGAGGATCTGGTTATAGGTGTGGAGCAGGTAATGAGGCCACAGCGCCGTCGCGGCATAACCCACCAGAATCAGCGCCAGCGACGCCAGCACGATCGGCAGCGCCAGAGGCAGATAGAGCCAGTGCTGCGGCTGCTGCACAAACAACCGCCCCGATCGCTCCCAGAACACTTGCAGTTTGCCGCGCAGACCGACGACGGGATCGCTGCGATCGAGTTGTGTGGGCGATCGCCCGTCCGCCGCGAGCAACCGCTTCTGCCAGTAGTAGTCGTAGCCGATCATCAGGAAGCGCCAGAAAAAGTGCGACAGGCTCGACGGCGGCGCATGATGAGCGCGAGCCAGTGGCTGTCGCCAGATTGCATGACCGGCCTGGCGCAGGTCGCTGGCATGGATCGCACAATTGCCCCGGTACAGCGGCAACTCCGTCGGCAGCGGATACCGCAACAGAAAGTCGCGCCGGAAAGCAACGTTATTGAGAAAGTACTGGGGCGTTGCGGCCAACCGCTGCTGATTGGAGAAACGCGGAAAAATATAGGTCAGCGCCATCGCCGTGCCATAGGGGCCGCGTCCACGGGTTTGGGTCTCGCCCGCGACGACCTGGATCGCAGCATCCTTAGCAAAAGGGGTTAAAATCTGCTGCAACCAATGCGGTTCATACCGGCAGTCGGAGTCGAAGTAGACGACCACTTCGCCAGTCGCCAGCTCGGCTCCGAGCATCTTGGCTTTGTAGTAACCGGTGCCGAGGGGGGCGGTTTTGAGCTGAATCCAAGGGTAAACCTCGCTGAGCTGCTGCAATAGTCCCGGCGGAGCATCGCCGCTGTCGATCAAGATCACTTCATTCGCCAGCGCCGGTGAGACACCCTGCGCCGCCAGAGACGCCAGCGATTTGGCGAGACCGCCGAGATTGGCGTTGGCTAAGTTTTCGGTTTCTAAAACAATTGAAAAACTGGGCAGATTCATCGTTCTGAGGTCAATGATCAGCTCTGTGAGCTGACGGCGACATTACAGTCAGGAACCGATCAGCACGACCCCTGTAGGAGGACTGTATGTTCCGCCTTGCTAAAGTTATTCGACTGGCAAGTCAGCCATACGGAGCAATCCATCCAATGCTTTCAAAAAATACCATCATTCATCCCCGACTCAACCCAGGGCGGGAGCATCGAGTTTGACAGCCCCCACCTTAAGCGCCTCCTGAACCTGGAATTGTTGTACTGGTTGCAGCCCATGGCGTTGGTTTGACCGCAACGGGGTTCCTCGGCCCTCTTGGCAGGGGATTTTTTGGGGCGCGTCTCTTTTGTCTGAGGAGCTTGAGCGGGATTCGCTGCACATCGCCACCATGGGATGCACCCATCCTGGGTAGCCTGTCTGTGAATTTTTGAGACGGCAGAGGACTGAGCAACACCACTGAGTTACGGTGCGGGCGCAGTTTCCAGGCTGTCGAAGAACGCCGCCACAATTTGCTGCACTTTGTCGTCGAGGATCTCCCACTCAACTTCACCGCGATCGCCCAGCAAACGGCTATCGATTGCGACCGGTACGCCGGGGTGGAGGGGCGGATAATTGAGAAAGCAAATCCGAAAACACAACTCCCAGAGATGGATCGCGTGCGTCTCCGAGCCGCGCGTGAGTTCGAGCCGATGTCCGGGGAGGGGTTCGCTGACTTCCGTGTAGCAACTGCGCCAAGTCGAAGTCTCCAGCCGCTGGCGGAGATTGTCGATGAGGCGGATCAGGCTCGGCTGCATCAACTGTTCGGCTTGTTGCCAACTAGCGGTGTCCTCAAACTTAGGCTTGATCGGGCGGTTTTCAGGAATCACAGGTCGGGGAGTTGATATGTCAAGATTGATTGTATGACTTGGGGCAGACAGACGCCGCTCATGTTGGGACAGGTACTTGACGGACGCTATCAGATTCAACAAGTTTTGGGGGCGGGGGGATTCGGGCAAACCTACCGCGCGATTGACACGCGCCGTCCGGGTCAGCCGCTCTGCGTCGTCAAGCACCTGAAGCCGATCAGCCATGATCCAGATGCTTTGCAGACGGCGCGACGGCTTTTCAACAGCGAGGCGGAAATCCTCGAAAAGCTGGGACAACACCCGCAAATCCCGCGCTTGCTCGCCTATTTCGAACAAAAGGGCGAGTTTTACCTGGTTCAGGACTATATCGACGGGCATCCGCTCAGTGCCGAGCTGTCTGAAGGCGATCGCTGGACAGAGCATGAAGTCATAGTCTTGCTGACCGATATCCTGCCGATCTTGGATTTCGTCCATGCGCGGGGTGCGATTCACCGCGACCTCAAGCCGGATAATCTGTTGCGCCAACGGGCTGACAATCGCCTCATCCTGATCGACTTCGGGGCGGTGAAGCGGCTGCGAACTGAACCGGCTGAAAACCAAACCGTAGTCATCGGCACCCCCGGCTACATGGCGAGCGAGCAAGCCCAAGGTCAGCCCTGCTTTGGCAGCGACCTCTACGCACTGGGGGCGATCGCCCTGCAAGCCCTGACCGGTGTGTCGCCACAGAAATTTGAGTACAACCCGCACAGCGGCGAAATCGTCTGGGATCGCCGCCTCTGTAGCCCTGAGCTAGCGCGGATTCTCAGCCGTCTGGTCGCCTACCACTTCCGCGATCGCTATGCCAGTGCCCGCGACGCCAGCACCGCCCTCGCCGCTTTAGCGCAGGGAGCCAGCTTCGTCAAGCAAGCGCCTGCCGCTGCTCAAGTGCCCATTGCTGCTCAGGTGGCCCCGCCGACCTCGACCGCTTCCCCCTTCTCGCGGCAAACCACCTATGCGGTGGCTGGCATTCGCCCAGCCACTACTCCTCCATCCGCACTGACAGCGAGCCAACCCAGCACTATCCTGCCACGTCTCGCTCGTCCGCTGCCGCTGTTCTTGCTCTTCATCAGTACCGCGATTGTCGCCTTCTCGGCCGTATTTGCGGGCGTCTATGCGATGCGGAACCGGACTCCTGGTGTGGCGCGATCGCCTGAGTCCGATCCCGCGACGCCCGCTGAACCCGAACAGCCCGGCTGGGGCAGCAGTTGGTGGGACTCGATCAACGACTCGATCAGTGACTCCATTGCCTCAGTTTTTGGGCGCGACACTGGACGCTGCACCGTGGTCGCCGCGAGCGGCATGAATGTGCGCGCTGAACCGAACCGCAATGCCACGCGGATTGGTGTCGTCGAGAACGGTGATGCGCTCGAACTCAGCGGTGAGCAGGAGAACGATTGGCTGGAAGTGACCGACCCGCTCCGGGGCTGGGTCTACAACGATCCCCAGTTCATCACCTGCACCGGCTTGACGCCGCCGGATGTGACTGCCGCGCCTGCCGGGGAAACGACGGAGACCTTGGAGACGGTCGAAGAGCCGTCGCCGACTCGAGATCCCGTCTCGACAGCAGTTCGCGATCGCGGTCAAGAGCTTCTCAACGATGCCCAGCGCCGTCTCGAGAATGGCGACCTGCAAGCGGCACTCGAGGTCGCGCGCTCGATCCCGGAACTCAGCGACACCCACAGCGACGCCCAGCAGGCGATCCGCACCTGGCAGACTGAGTGGGAGCGTGCTCAACAAGCCTATAATCGCGCTCAGCAGGCGATCGCGGCGGCACGCTGGGATGATGCGATCGCCGAGGCGAATACAGTGGTGCAAAATCCCTATTGGCGCGATCGCCTGCAAGCCCTCGCCGCCCGCGCCCGCCAGCGCAAAGCCGAACAGCAGGCGGCTCCGGTGCCCCGCCCAACAGTGACCTCCACCCCATCGCGCCCGCAGCCCCGCGAACCGC
>JAAUTY010000034.1 GCA_012031265.1 Spirulinaceae cyanobacterium SM2_1_0
CAATATCTCTCAGCGTTGGAATCGGCCGCTTAAAGATTGGCGCGCTGCCTTGTCCCATTTTGCTATCCTTTTCCCAGAACGTTTTCCCGCTCTCTAATTTGGCTTACACAAAATTCTGAGCGCTCTCCCGGTAGCAGCACAAACGCCTCAATCACGAAAGGATGGCGGGCGATCGCCGTTCGTAGCACTGAGCGTAGCAACGCCACATTCTCCGGCTGACACAGGAAGGGACACTGCATGGCTCGACTTGCCGATCTTTGAGTGCTGGTTCTACTCACCTTCGATGTCGGTGTTGGGTTTCGTCCCTCAACCCAACCTACAGCAGGATTGCAACACCTGCCGACACTCCGAGCGCGTCAGCCGAAACTCGCGATTGTTGCAGCGGACTGTGACGTGATAGCAGTAGCCTGACTTCAGCTCTCGTGCTTGGCGTGACATTCTTCATTTCCGCCTTCTGCCTTTTGCTCTGTTGCTACAACGTACCTCCACACCCTTCTCGTCTCCCTCGCCCCCGCCACCGAACAACCCATCGCCGACCTCCGCCAGCAAATTGACTGACGATTGAGTTTCCAGGCATCAGCCCAGTCCACTCATTTTTACGGCATCAATACCGAGCACGCTATCTTGGCATCATGGGCAAGCGAAATCACCGCAACGCGATTCGCTCGCTAGAGCAGCGAATCATTGAGCATCAAGAAAAGATCGGAGTTGAACAACAGAAAGAGAATCCCGACTCAGGACTGATTGCACACTGGGAAAAGGAGATTCGTGCTTTTGAAAAAGGAATTCAACAAGCCTTGAAGCGATTAGGGAGAACATAATGCAACTCAGCACCAAAGCCAGCCTGAAAATCAGCGACTCGACTCTGCATCAACTCGTCCTCGAGCTGCGTGCTGAGTGTCAGAATATTGCCGCGTTGACCCATCAACTCCAGCTTGAAAACCTTAGCGATCGCCAAAAAGCAGACATCCTCGCTGAGCTACTAGCGGCCACGATTCACCTACACGCTCACTGCGATGAGGACTTGCAAAATCTCATTGCACAGGAATTAGAAAATCTCACTGATGTCGTAGATGCCGAGAACTAGGCAATGGTTTTAGGTTGGGGTGCAGCTACCAAACGATGCTCGCGATCGGCTGCAAACTCCAAACAAGCCCGAATATCGGCTTCCGTCAACTCTGGGAAATCGTAACTATTCAGGGGGTAATAAAGAGGGAGCTTCAGAGCGAAGAGCCAGAATGAGGAAATCAAGCACCGAGCGACCTTGAGCGCGCAGAGTCGTGACCAAAGTCAGTAAACGAGCCACAAACAGACTTCCCGCCAGAGACTGCGAGCCAAAACAGAGCCGCCGCCAAATGACGGCTGGACGCAGCGCCCGCTCAGCCAAATTATTCGTCGGCTCAAGACCCTCGTGCCCCACAAAAGTCCAGAGGGCGGACTCAAGTACGATCTGATGCCGGTAGGGTTCGGGGTCTTCGCCGCTCAGTTCGCTCTGACAATGCTGGCAATGGTCGGGTTGGTGCGCTTGGATTTCTCGGCATTCGCTGGCGTCGTAGAGTTGTCGTCCGAAGCCTTTGTGGCCTTTTTGCCCGCTTCTTCGCTGCTCTCTTTTGGGTTTCGGTTGGGTCTCTTGGGGCTGGTTTGGTGGGTCGCTTGACGGGGGCTGCGAGCTGTTTTGGGAATTCAGTCCTAGCTTTGCTTCGATGCTATTTATTTTGGCTGCCAAGACGGCGATTAGCGCTTTGACGCTCGCTGACGTTTTCTCCCAGTCTGACTGGGGGATCTCTTGTCCGGCGATGATGATTTTTCCTGCCATGCTCTTCACTCTAAGTAGGTCGGGGTTGATTTCGTGAACTATGTAGCGGATTATTTCGTCGGCTAAATTCCAGTGCCAGTAGGGGTTTTGGCTTGAGATGCCCAAAATTATCTGGCGCGGCAATTCTAGCCTGACCTACTTATTCCCTCTCGCTGCCCTGAACCCTCTGAACAGTTACCCAGTTCTTACGATCCTGAGTATTGCGGACATTCTGCTGGTGTAGGTTTGACTGTAATTCATCGTTACTCATACTCAATACCCATGGCTCCTCTGTGGTGATGCGTGTATCACGGTGTTGCTCTCAGTTTACCCCAATTCATGTGTTTTGGATTACCATGGTTCGACGGGTAGAGCGTAGGAAATACGGCTCACGCAGCGATCGCTCAGCCGGTTAACTCCTCACACAATCGCTGCCAAGCCGCCGCCGGATCAGCCGCCTGGGTCAGCGGTCGCCCGATGACCAGATAATCAGCCCCGGCTCGCAAGGCTTCCGTGGGCGTGGCGACGCGCCGCTGGTCGCCCGCCGCCGCCCAGCTTGGCCGCACCCCAGGACAGACGAGGAGGAAATCGTCGCCGCAGACGCGGCGCAAGTCGGCGACTTCTTGCGGTGAGCAGACGGCCCCGGCACAACCGGCCGTCTGGGCGAGCAGCGCCATCTGGAGGGCGTATTCGGGCAATTCGAGTGGGATTTTGAGATCAAGGGCGAGGTCACGGGCGTTGAGGCTGGTGAGCAGGCTGATCGCCAGCAGTCGCGGTTGCTGCTCCGGGCCGGTCGCCGCGACGGCCGCTTCTAGAGCGGCTCTACCGGCGGTGGCGTGAAGGGTGAGCAGATCAACTTGGTAGCGATGGGCGGCGGCGGTAGCGCCCGCGACGGTGTTGGGAATGTCGTGCAGCTTGAGATCGAGAAAAATGCGCTTTTGGCGCTGGTGCAGCTCGGTTAGAATTTCAGGCCCGACGCTGACGAAGAGTTCTAGCCCGACTTTCCAGAAACTCACCTCTGGTAAGCGATCGAGGAGGGTGAGGGCGCGATCGCGCGTGGGCACATCCAGCGGCACGATCAGGCGTTCAGTCGGAGACATGGCAACTGGCGGCGGGCTCACGGCACCAAGCGTATAAACTTCTTCTTCCCGACCTGAAGCACTTTGCCAGTCAGATCAGCCGCGCTGGCAAATTCTAAGTCGGTATCGGTGAGGCGATCGCCCTCCAAGCGCACCGCCCCGCCCTGAATCTGCCGCCGCCCCTCGCCACTGCTCTTGCAGAGACCGCTGGCATTGAGCAGGTAGAACAGCTTGACCGGGAAGGTGAGATCCGCCAGCGAATACTCCGGCACGACATCGCTGCTGGCGGCTCCGCCTTGGACGAGGCTCGCCGCCGCCGTTTGCGCCGCTTGCGCGGCTTCGGCACCGTGGTACTGGCTGACGATATCGAGAGCGAGCAGTTTTTGGCGATCGCGCGGATTCTCGGGCAGCTCGTCCAGGGCCTGCTTCGTCAGCAGTTCAAAATAGTCCGGCAGCAACGCATCAGGCGTTTTCTCCAGTTTCGAGTACATCGTCAGGGCGTCTTCGGTGAGGCCGACGTAGTTATTCAGCGACTTCGACATCTTATTCACGCCATCGAAGCCGAGCAGCAGCGGCAGCAGCAGGCAAAACTGTGGCTTTTGGCCGAAGTGGCGCTGGAGATCGCGACCGACCAGGAGATTAAATTTTTGGTCAGTTCCCCCTAGCTCCACATCCGCGCGCACGGCCACTGAGTCGTAGCCCTGCATCAACGGGTAGAGGAATTCGTGTAGGTAGATCGGCACTTCCTTGCCGTAGCGCTCGGCGAAGCCTTCTTTGGCCAACATCTGCCCGACGGTCATCGTCGCCAGCAGGCCGAGAATTTCTTTGAGAGCCAGTTGGCTCAACCATTCGGAGTTATAACGAATTTCTAACCGGCCGGGGGTGTCAAAGTCGAGGACGGGGCGTAATTGGTCAAGGTAGGTCTGGGCATTGGCTTTGACCTGGTCGGGTGTCAGTTGGCGGCGGGCCTCGGCGCGGCCGGTGGGATCGCCGATCTGGGCGGTAAAATCACCGATGATCACCACGGCAGTGTGCCCGGCATCCTGAAAAGCGCGCAGCTTGCGGAAGGGAATGCTATGACCGAGGTGGAGATCCGTGCCCGTGGGGTCAATGCCGAGCTTGACGCGCAGGGGTTGCTCGCTAGTCTTCAATAAGTAATCGAGGTTATCAGAAGTCTTGCTAGAATCTGACTGATTGGGAAAGATCTCACTGATGCCTCGATACAGCCAAGCTAGATTTTGCGGAATTGAAGAAGAAACCATGCAAAGTATTGCTAACCCAACGCCATACCAGTCCGTGCTACCTGTTCGCTAGCGTATTATATAGTGTCGAGAGCGGCAGGCTTGGGGAGCCGTTGGTGGGCGATCGCGCCTCGGGGTGACAGACGTTTGTATCGGGTTGGAGTGAGGAAGTAAAGTTGGCAACCAGCACTGTTCGACAGAAATCTGACAAGCGCAAACGCAAACAGGGCGCACCAGTCCCGGAAAAGAACACCGGCTTCTTCCTGGGCATCGTTAAGGTGGCGGGTGGCACCATGCTCGGTACGGCGATGCTCGCTAGCTCGGTGGTCGCTGGCGGTCTCGTCGGTCTCGCGGTCAGTTTTCGCAATCTGCCCGATGTGCGTGTTCTCCGTAACTATGTCCCGACCGAGACCTCCTATATCTACGACATCAAGGGCAAGCTCCTAGACAGCCTGCACGGTGAAGCCAACCGCGAAGTCGTGAAGCTGGACGACATCTCACCGGAGCTGAAGCGGGCTGTGCTCGCAATTGAAGATAGCCACTTCTATATGCACAACGGCATCAACCCAACCAGTGTCGGGCGGGCGATGTTGGTGAACTGGCGGAACCGGGCAGTGGTCGAGGGCGGTTCGACGATCACGATGCAGTTGGTCAAAAACCTCTTTCTCTCGCGCGATCGCACCATCAGCCGCAAGCTCGCAGAAGCCGTATTAGCCATCCGCGTTGAGCAGATCTTTGCCAAAGACCAGGTCTTAGAGATGTATCTCAACAACATCTACTGGGGTCACAATAGCTACGGCGCGGAGACGGCTGCCCAAAGCTATTTCAACAAATCCGCTGCCGACTTGAACCTGCCAGAAGCGGCGATGATGGCAGGTTTGATCCAGGCTCCCGAAGACTACAGCCCCTTCATTAATTACGAAGAAACCAAGCGCCGCCAGAAGCTGGTGTTGGCGCGGATGCAAGACCTGGGCTGGATCACGGCTGAAGAAGAGGCGGCAGCACGCCAAGCGCCGCTGCTCATTGGTCAGCCCACCGCTTGGCGCAGCAGCAACCTGCCCTATATTACGGAAGCAGTGGTGGGTGAGTTGCAGGAGCGCTTCGGCCAAGATGCCGTTCTCCAGGGTGGCATCCGTGTGCAGACAACCGTAGACTACAACTTCCAGAAAATGGCGGAAGCCAGCGTCGCGGCTGCTCATAGCCGTCTGCGCAATCGCGGTCTCTATGCCGACCAAGTGGCGCTCGTTGCTGTGGATTCGCGGACGCACTTCGTCAAAGCCATGGTGGGTGGCGTCAGCTATCAGGAGAGCCAGTTCAACCGCGCGATTCAGTCCTTGCGTCAGCCCGGTTCGGCTTTCAAGCCGTTTGTCTACTACGCCGCGTTTGCCAGCGGCGAATATACCCCCAACTCGTCGATCGATGATGCCCCCGTGCGCTACCGCGACGGCTCCGCTTACTACGAGCCGCAAAACTACGGCGGCAGCTTTTCCGGGCCGGTTAGCTTGCAGGCCGCGCTGACCAGTTCGCTCAATGTACCAGCGGTCAAGCTCGGTCAGCAGGTGGGTCTGGACAAGGTGATTGAGATTTGCCGCACCTTGGGGATCAAGAATCCGCTTGATCCGGTCGTTTCCTTGCCGCTTGGCTCGATTGGCGTCACACCAATGGAGATGGCTGGCTCCTTCGCCACCTTTGCGAGTAATGGCTGGCACTCCGACCCGACGATCATCGTGCGGGTGACAGATAGCAGCGGCAATGTGCTGCTGGATAATACCCCGAAGCCGCGCCAGGTTCTCGACCCCTGGGCGACGGCGACCCTGACAGGGGTTCTGCAAGGGGTGATCTCTGGTGGTACTGGAACGGCTGCCAATATCGGCCGTCCTGCCGCTGGCAAAACGGGTACGACTACCTCGGAACGAGATGTTTGGTTTGTCGGCTACGTGCCGCAACTGGCAACTGCGGTGTGGATTGGCAATGATAACTACCGTCCCCTCGGTACTGGTGTGACCGGAGGTGGCTATGCGGCACCGATTTGGCGTGACTTTATGCAGGAAGCGCTGAAAAACGAGCCAGTGGAATATTTCCCGTCGCCGTCGAAGTTCCCGCGCCCATAGGTTAGGTGCTTGGTCGGCGGCGATCGCCCCTCCCCTGACTCAAAACCGGTAATTGTGACAATCAACCGCCTGCTCCCCTTGGAGTTGGCGGTTTGACTTGTTAGAATAGCGATCCTAAAGTTAATAGAAGGTTAAGGAAGCGATGATTACCTCAGTGAAACAATTGCAGAACCAAGCCGCTGCCGAGGTCAGCTTGGGCGACTGGGCGACGGCCGCGATTGCCAAGCATACTGGTAAGTTCCGCAAGTACCCCGCTGCCGTGCTCGCCGACCACGACCCCGAAGACCTCCACCAAATGCGGGTAGGACTCCGCCGCCTACGCGCGGCTTTGCGCGGCTTTGCGCCGGCGCTCCGCTTGCCCAAAGCGGCTAGCGAACAGCGCGTGGGCAAACTCGCCCGCTGCCTAGGTGAGTTACGCGATCTCGATGTGCTCGGTGCGGCACTCCGCGATCGCCACCTGCCCGAGCTACCCCCAACTGAGCAATCAGCAGCACGACCCGCATTACAAGCCCTCCAAGAACAACGCCGTCGTGCCTTCAAGCGCGTCAAGCGTGCCCTCACCGGCAAACTCTACTGTCAACTCGAGTCCAGCTTCACCGCCTGGCTCGAGCAGCCACAGTACCAGCCGCTCGCCCAAGTCCCCGTAGAACCTGTCCTACCGGATCTGCTGCTGCCTGACCTCAGTGACCTGTTGTTACAACCCGCTTGGTTGGTAGGGACGGTGCAAACTGCGGACGGCATCCAGGTGACGACGACCTCTGAGGCGGCGGTGATTGACCGCCTACTGAACGAGCAAGCTGAACCGCTGCATAGTCTGCGGAAAACTGCCAAGCGCGTCCGCTATCAAATGGAACTGTTTGCCCCTGGCTATGGCGAGCCGTATCAGCGTGCTGTCGAGCAGGTGAAAGCAATCCAAACTGTCCTCGGTGAAGTCCAGGATAGCGCCGTGCTGGGCGAGTTTCTGGTGCTGGCTCTGGGAGCAAACTGGGGCGATCGCCTACCAACGCTCGCCGCCCGACTCCAAACCACCCGCCAACGGAAATGGCAGGAGTGGCAAGCCCTCCAGCGCCAGTTCCTCGATCCCGATACCCGGCACGCCCTGCGCGCCACGGTGCTGCCCCAGCCACCAGCCCCAGCCGTCGTAGAAGATGCTGAGCCTGACCCCAGCGCCGATGCACCGGAAACGGAATCATAGCGATCACCAGCCGAGCCGACGAGGCTACGCCAGAATGCCCGGCGCTCTCTCCCGTGCGCGAGCCGCACAATGCTGATGGGGCAAGCCTTGTAGCCCCATCAGCTGTCGCCGCTGAAACTTAATCGCGCCATTACCTCGCGTTTACCTTGGCTGACTAAGCTGACGATGATAGTTTTTACTGGCTGATTGCCGTTTGCACCGAGGCTCGGCTTACTATGCTCCTCACACACCCTGACGGCACCACAGTTGCACCTGAAGATTTCAAGGAAGGGCGACGCCTGCACTTGTACCATCGCGGCGAGCAGATTCCCCTCGACCAGCAAGGCATTTGGCAAGTCTATCGCGGCACTGTTGAGCTGAGTACAACCCAACCCGGTGGCGAAGAGGTGCTGCTAGGTTGGGTTCAGCCCGCGTCGTTCTTCGGAATGTGGCTGAGCCATCTGGATGTCTACGCAGCGCGATCGCTCTCAGACGTTTATCTGCGCTGGTTTTTTCTGAGCGAAATTGAATCCTCGCCCCATCTGGCCAGTCAATTGGTCGGTAGCCTAGCGCGTCGCTTGCGCCAGACCGAAGCGATGCTGGCGATCGCCGGACAACGGCGCGTCGAAGATCGCCTCTGCAACTTGCTGAGCTTACTCAAAGACGAGATGGGTCATGCCACCGAAGACGGCATTCGCATTGAGCTGCGCTTCACCCATCAAACCATTGCTAACGCCATCGGCACAACGCGCGTTACCGTGACTCGCTTGCTCGGCAAGCTGCAACGCCAAGGCTGTATTACGCTAGACAGCGAGCGCCATATCATTGTCAACCGCACCAACTGGCTGGCTTGCTCCTGAGCACCCGCCTCGAGCCGGGATGTGAAAAGGCGTCATGGGTACAACTGCTGAAGCGTCGCTCCCTGTTGACGGCGTTGGCAGCGACGGCGACTCTGGCTACTGTGTCACGACTGTCGGCTTGCAGTCGTTCTGAGCGGCTCGTGCCCATGAACTCTGAAGAACTGCTCGCAAGTGAGGCGCGCTTTGCCCTCCCCGACGAGGCCGCCCCCCATGAATGTACCTGGATGGCTTTTGGGGCGAGTGCTGCGATCTGGGGGCGATCGCTCTTGACCGGTGTGCAAGACAATCTGGCGGCGATCGCCCGCACCATTGCCCAGTACGAATCGGTCAAGTTGCTGGTACGAGACGCTGAATATGAACTGGCGGCGGCGAAGTGCGGGACAGCGGTAGAGCTGATCGTCTGCTCGCTGAATGATCTCTGGGTGCGCGACAGTGGCCCCATCTTTGTGCAGGAGACCCAGGGGCAAAAGGCGGCACTCGACTTCAACTTCAACGGCTGGGGCAACAAGCAGGCTCACCGCCGCGATGCTGAGGTCGCCCGCTTCATCGCCCAGCAGGCAGCCGTTCCCCGAGTGGTCACCGATCTCGTGCTCGAAGGCGGCAGCATCGAAGTGGACGGCCAAGGCACGGCGCTGATGACCGAGAGCAGCGTCCTCAATGCCAATCGCAATCCCGGCTTGAGCAAAGCCGACTGCGAAGCGATTTTGCAGCCGTTGCTGGGGCTGCAAAAAATTATTTGGTTGCCGGGAATCGCCGGTCGCGACATCACCGACGGTCACATCGATTTCTATGCCCGGTTTGCGCGCCCCGGCACGGTCGTCGCGGCGCTGGAATTGGATTCCACGTCATTCGACTACGAGGTGACGCGCCGACATTTAGAAATCTTGCAGGCGGCAACCGACGCCGACGGCTGCCCGCTGGAGGTGATCGAGATTCCCGGCCCGGAAACGGTGCGCCCTGAATTCGACAGCGCTGATTTCGCGGCGGGCTACATCAACTTCTACGTGTTCAATGGCGCGGTGCTGCTGCCGGAATTTGGCGATCGCGCCGCCGATCGCCGTGCCCAGAACACCTTGACGGCCCTATTTCCTGACCGCGACATCATTACCCTTAATATCGATGCGATCGCCGCAGGCGGCGGCGGCATCCACTGCACCACCCAGCAGGAACCGGCGCTGGATTGAAGTTCGCGTCAGCCCCCGCCGACGATGGTGACGATCTCGAGGCGATCGCCGGCCGCCAACTGCGTCGTCGCCCAATACTGACGGTGGAGAATTTCGCCATTGTACTCAATCGCGATCAGGCGGGGATTGAGCTGCTGCTGAGCCAGAAAATCGGGCAGCGGCTGTTGCGGCGGACAGTTGACAATCTGACCATTCAATTGAATGACGATCTCGGGCGGAAAATCAGTCACGGGCAGCATGGGCTAGCTCAGCAGTCATGTGTTGCGCCACCAGACGCGGCTGCTCAGCAACCATCAGCGCCCGCACCACCGCGACGCGCTGCGCGCCCGCCGCGATGACAGCGCTCAAATTTTGCGGCTCGACGCCACCAATGGCATACCAGGGCAGTGGACAATGCTCAGCGGCGTAGCGGACATAATCAAGACCGGCGGCGGCTTTGTTAGGTTTCGTAGGCGTGGCATAGACGGGACCGACGCCGACATAATCTGCCCCCTCAGCGATCGCCCGCTGCAACTCTTCCGGATTGGTGGTCGAGCGCCCGATCAGACGCTGCGGCCCCAGCACCTGGCGCGCCACACTGATCGGCACATCATCTTGACCCAGGTGGACGCCGTCAGCATTGACCGCCAGCGCCAGATCGACGCGATCATTGACGATAAACAGAGCCTCATGCTGGTGACAGACCTGGCAGAGCTTCTCTGCTTGCAGCAGCTTCTCGCTGTCGTCCAGCTCCTTATCGCGGTATTGCACCAGCCGCAGACCGCCCTTGAGCGCCGCTTCAACAGTATCGTAAAGGTTCTCAATCGGTGCCGTAACCAGGTAGAGACGCGCTTGGGCCAGTTGCTGGTGGCGGGGACGGTCAAGGAGATTACTCTCTAGGGTGTAGACCTGGTACCGCATTTGCTTGCAAGTCAGAGCCATTTCCGAATTGTAGAGCTTGCTGTACTCCTCCAGGACTCGCAACGCCTCTTGGATTCGGCAGAGATTGGCGCGCAGCAAATGGTCGAGACTGAGGCGCGATTCCTCGTCCGGGTGGGTCAACTGCGTGCCCAGATCGCCCGGCGTATCGCGGGCCGCACGCAGCTCGTCATGGTGCCAAGCCGCCAGTGTCTGCCGCATCTGCTTGCAGTGGGCCGCGAGGGACTGCTGATTGAGTCCGAAGCGGCACCATTCCTCAATGATCCGCAGACCTTCGCGGGCGCGGTCGAGGTTGGCATCGAGAATGCGGTGGATGGCGGCGGTGTAAGACTCGCCCATAGCAGCATCTGACCAAATGGCAGCAATTGGTATGTCATCACCGGCGCGCTCGCCGGTCTCAACGTCTTATCCTAGCAATCTGTGGCGAGGGTGATATTAATTTGTGGTGTCTGGAGAGAAAGGGCGAAAATACCTGTCCCGGGCGACCTCCGCCAACACCCCAAATCCCTCTCCCAGAGCGGGAGATGGGCTTCCAACTCCCGCTCTGCCCGCTTGGGAGCAGAGGTTGGGGGATGTAGATGCGCAGCGGCTGCTCGCAGAGTGGGCAACCGTAATGCCAAAGTGGGATGCTCCCATCGTCTACGAGTACAAGGCGGCGGAAATGAGATGCCCATTCAGGAGCCGTAGGATGCCCGTATTGTCTGCACTCATCACTCAGAACTCAAAATTCCGCGTAGCGGTACTAGCTACTCCGCCGCAAGCGCCCCTCCAAAATATTCGTCGCCAAGGTCAAAACCATGACCATAACGTAGTAAATGATCGCGACAATCAAGAGCGGTTCAAAGTAGATATACTTCTCCGCACCAACAATCTGAGCGCGCCGCAACAGATCCTGTGCGCCAATGGTCGCGACCAACGAGGAATCCTTGAGCAACGCAATCGTTTCATTGACGAGAGCTGGCAGGATGTTTTTAATCGCCTGGGGCAAAATGATGTCTAGCATCATCGGCTTATAAGTCACCCCCAGAGACATGGCTGCCTCAGTTTGTCCGCGATCAACCGCTAAGATTCCGGCGCGGATCACCTCAGAAACATAGGCTCCCGAATTTAAGGAAAAGGTGATGACGCCCGCTTGCAAGGGCTGGATATTGAATCCGGTCAATTGCGGTGTCGCAAAGTAGATGACTGACAGGGTTACCAATAGGGGGACACCTCGGAATACCGAGGTGTAAGCCATGCCAAACCAGTACAGTGGTTTGAAGCTGGAGATTTTGAATAGCGCTAGCACTGTTCCCCAAATGAAGCCCAAAATGAGCGAGATCAGCGTAAATCGTAGGGTGACCCAAACGCCAGCGAAGATAAACGGCAAACTAGGAATAACGGCGTTGAAATTCAAATCCAACGCTGCGAGCAAAGAGATTGGCTGTAACTCAAGCAGGGGTGAAACAGCCAATGCAGCCACGATCAGTACCAACTATTCTGTATCCCCACCTTGTTCAGCGTAGTATTCCTCAAACCACTTGGTAATCAGGGCGTCGAGTTCACCATTGTCTTGCATCGCTTGGAGCACTGCTTCAAACTCCTCGCGTAGTTCCGAGTCTTTGGGGAAGGCGATCGCCGAACCCGAGGCTTCTTCACCGCCTGCGATCGTTGAAAACTCGAGATCAGGATTGTTAGCGATATAACCCTTCGCCACCGTGTCCTCAATGATGGCGGCATCAATCCGACCCGCTTTCATTTCTTGGATGAGTTCGCTGATCTTATTGCGCGACTCGATGGTGATGTCGCCAATTTCCTCGGCCTTTTCTTTTGCCTCGTTCTCTTGGATTGAGCCTAGTTGCACACCGACCGTCTTGCCCGCGAGGTCTTCGTAGCTCTCAAAACCAGACCCGGAAGCGGCGACGATTGTATTTTTGGCATCGTAGTAGATGCTGGAGAAATCGACATTCTCCTCGCGCTCTGCGGTCGGTGTCATCCCTGCCATCGCGAAGTCAGCCCGCCCCGATTGCAGGGCGGGGATAATGCCGTTGAAATCCATATCGCTGATTTCTAGCCCGTAGCCCAGCTCGCTGGTGATGTACTTCGCGATGTCGATGTCAAAGCCAACCGGCTCGCCCTCGCCACGCTCAGTTTCAAAGAACTCGTAGGGGGGGTAATCGGCTGACGTAGCCATCACCAAGGTTTTCGTTTCGCCATCACCCGCATCAGCGTCTGTGGCGGCCTCATCACTACCACAGCCAGCGATCGCGCTGGTCAGCAGTGAAGCGGTCAGGGCAAGGGAGATCAGCCAATCTCTACGTTTCATAAGCGCTCAAAAATTTCACAGCCATACATCTGTAAGCACAGGAGATTATCAGAATTTCTCTCTGAAAATCGTATTCGATACTGCATTCTCAATGGCTCTCCAGGATCTATGGTGATAATCTGGAGCTTTCAGAGCTGAAATCCCCGCCTGATAAGGTATTCAGGAATTCGCCTTGAGGAATTCTGTATCATCAATACACTTCCCCCACCACAATTCCTGGAGAGCCTTCTCAATGAGCAGTTTATGCTGGCGATCGCGCTCCAGGGTAACAACGTGCTGTTAAAGCTGTATTCTTCCAAATATGCGGCGCTTTGGATTTTTTTAAGATTTCCCGGGTGGCATTCCCGAAATTTTGCTCGGTATTGGCCCGAAATTTTAATGTGAGTCTTAATTTCTTCTTTAGAACAGCCGTCGAAACTTCAGGCTAACTTATAGGCTGTAGACTGGCGAATATTGCGACTTGCTAGCAGAGAGGTTACTGGGCATATGGCTAAGCGTAGCTTTGGCGTCATTGGGTTGGCAGTGATGGGGGAAAATCTGGCGCTGAATGTAGAGAGCCGAGGTTTTCCGATCGCTGTGTATAACCGCACCGGCGCGAAGACCGAGGAGTTCATGGCAAAGCGTGCCCAAGGCAAGGATGTCAAGGCGGCTTACTCCTTAGAAGAATTTGTCCAGACGCTGGAGCGACCGCGCAAAGTCCTGGTGATGGTCAAGGCTGGCAAGCCCGTGGATGCGGTGATCGACCAACTCAAGCCGCTATTAAACGAAGGCGACACGATCATTGATGGTGGCAACTCGCTCTACGAAGATACCGAGCGCCGGACTCGTGAACTCGAACCGACCGGGATCGGCTTCGTGGGCATGGGGGTCAGCGGGGGTGAAGAAGGGGCCCTGAACGGGCCGAGCCTGATGCCGGGCGGGACAGCCGCGTCGTATGAAGATCTCGAGCCGATCCTGACCAAAATCGCTGCCCAGGTTGATGATGGGCCTTGTGTCACTTACATCGGTCCGGGTGGCGCGGGTCACTATGTCAAGATGGTGCACAACGGCATTGAGTACGGTGATATGCAACTGATTGCTGAAGCCTACGATCTGCTGAAATTTTGCGTGGGTCTCAGTAACGAGGAACTGCATGAAGTTTTCGCGGCCTGGAATCAAACGGAAGAGCTGAACTCATTTCTGATTGAGATTACGGCGGATATTTTCAAGTACAAAAGTGAGGGCAAGCACCTGATCGACCTCATTTTGGACGCGGCGGGGCAGAAAGGGACGGGGCGTTGGACAGTAGTGAGTGCCCTTGAACTGGGGGTTCCGATTCCGACCATTTTTGCTGCGGTGAATGCCCGTATTGTCTCTGCTTACAAAGCGGAGCGTCAGCAGGCCGCCCAAGAACTGCAAGCCGTGACGACGCCATTTAGCGGCGACAAGCAAACCTTCATCGATCAAGTCCGCGATGCTCTTTACTGCTCGAAGATGTGTTCTTATGCTCAGGGGATGGCGCTGTTGGGCAAAGCCTCGCAGGAGTTTAACTACAACTTGAATTTGGCGGAAGATGCCCGGATTTGGAAGGGGGGCTGTATCATTCGTGCTGGCTTCCTGGACAAGATCAAGACGGCGTTCAACCAGAATCCAAAACTGCCCAATTTACTGCTGGCACCTGAGTTCAAGCAGAGTATTCTTGACCGTCAGGAAGCGTGGCGTGAGGTGCTGACGATTGCGAACCGCACTGGGATCGCGGTGCCGGCTTTCAGTGCTTCGCTCGATTACTTCGATAGCTATCGGCGCGATCGCCTGCCGCAAAACCTGACCCAAGCGCAGCGCGATTACTTTGGTGCTCACACTTACGAGCGGTTGGACAAGCCGCGTGGCGAGTTCTTCCATACGGAGTGGATGAGCGGCAGCTAGGGTTGCAGTGGGCTAGATTCTCGGCGGTTCGGGTCTACCGAGAATCTAGCCCTCGTTTTGATTGCAATCAGTCGGTTTTTGTAGAGCGGCGAACCGGCCGCCAATGGCGATCGCTCCTCGGCGCTAATTTTCGACGCGAGCGCTGATTTCGGGATCGTAGAGGCGGAGATAGTTCCAGTAATTGCTAAAAACAGACTCGACGTAGCCTTTGGTTTCCGGGAACGGGATTTGCTCGACGAAGACATCGGGGTCGTTGTAGCCGAAGCGCTGTACCCAGTCGTTGACATTGCCGGGGCCGGCGTTGTAACTGGCGATCGCCAGCATTGAGTTCCCTTCATACTCGCGGTGCGTGTAGGCCAGGAACCAGGTTCCCAACTGAATGTTGTCTGCCGGATCGATGAGTTGGAATTCCGAGTCGTAACCGGCCTGCTCGGCGACCCATGTTCCCGTGTCGGGCATCACCTGCATCAGGCCTACGGCCCCGGCGGACGAACGGATCTCCGGCTCAAAGCGAGACTCCTGGCGCATCAGTGAGAGGGCGAGCACGGGATTCGTCCCTTGCTCAGCCGACTGTTCTTGGATGAGTTGCCAGTAGGGCAACGGGAAGAGGGCTTGCCAGTAGGCGGGCGTTGCGCGCAACTCTTGCCAGGTCTCACGCTCCGCATCCGTCTCGCGGTTTTGCAACGACCAAATTTGGTCAATGCCCTTGAGATAATCGCCGCGTGCCACCCGGATCAGGCCGTCAGTGAACTGCTCCTCAACCGTTAGTTCGCGGCGTGTGCCCAGCTCGGCCTGCCAGAGCCGCCAAGCATCTTCATCCTGGCCGAGCTGATAGAGTTCCTGGAGCATGACTGAGCCAGCGGGGGGGGGCGATCGCCGTTCTGGCGGTGCGATCACCGGTTGTTGCTGGCTGACGGTCTGAAAATCGCCCACCGACCAACCCAGGAGCGACGCCGCGCGCCAAGCATAGTACGATTCCGGGTACTTACGAACCGTGTAGCGAAAGGCTTTCTCGGCATCGGCATCGCGATCCAGAGCCTGTGCCCACTTGCCCACCCAGAAGGCTGCCTTGGGGGCGAGGCTGCTGTCTGGCGTATTCAGGGCGATCGGCTGTGCCCATTTCCAAGCTTCGACGAAATCATCGGCCTCTGCGGCCTGACGCGCTTGTTGCCAGCGGTAGCGTGCTGCCGCCTCAGATTTTGGATACTCGTCTAGGAGTTGCTGCCGCACCTGACCGGCGATGCGGCCCTCGCCCCGCGCCTCAAAGCGGTCAGCCTTGTCGATCAGGGCGGCGGGAGCATGATCAGGAAACTCGGCGATCGCCCGGTCAAGATAGGCGATCGCCTGGTCGCGCGGCCCAACGTCTGCTAAGTGCAGCAGCGCCTGCCCCGCCTCCTCTGAGTCCGGAAACTCAGTCAATAAATTTTCATAACCGCGTGCCGCCTCGGATTCATTGCCCGCGATGTGTTGACCGCGCGCCGTACGGTAGAGCGAAACAGCGTTGGGTGCAGCTTTGGCATAGGCTCGCGCTGCCTTCTCCCACTCCCACTGCTCCCAGTAGCCGTAGGCAACCGCCTCCCAGTCGTCGGCTGTCAAGTCGTCGGCATAATTTTCAACCAAATAATCGCGCAGGTCACTCATGCCTTCACCATCGGGAACTTGGCGCACTAGGTAGAGCAGTAGATCTGGTTGAGCGCGATCGCCCTCCAAGCGGTCGCGGGCGATCTGCTGCGAGCGCGGATGGTCAGGAAACTCAGCGAGGGCACGGTCGTGGTAGGTCGGGTCAAACTCACCCAGATAGTAGAGTGCTTCCGCCGCCACGAGCGAATCCGGATAAGCCGCGATCAGCGCCTCCAGCTCTGAGCGCATCCGCTCCCGCTCATTGGTCAGCGCCCGGGCGCGGGCACGCTTGAGCAGGATGTAGGGTGCAAGCACTTCGTAGTCAGCTTCCAGACCGGTCAGCAGGCGCAATGCTCGACCCCCCTCCTGTGCGGCCAGCCAATCGCTCGCCAGCAGATAACGGGCACGGCTGCGCTCAAAAGAGGATTGCTCAGCTTGCGCCAGCTCTGTCAAGGCGTTGCGCCGCGCTTCAGCCGTCTGGGACACCAGCAGCAGCACTGTCGAGCGTTCGTCAGTTGGGCGCTCGGCTGGGGAGTTGCCGTTGAGCGCGGTGGAGTCGATCACCCAGTTTTCGAGGCGAGCCAGCCAGCCCCGCTCCCGAGCCAGGATCAAAATCGAGCCTAGCAACGCCACGATGATGAAGCCAGAGCTGATGGTGAGAAAGGTTTGAAAAGCGCGTCCCTTGGGCATTCCCTATCAATCCGGTTTTACCTTCAGTCATGATAAACCCTGAAACTCAGAATCGGTCGTTGACCTCGCGCAAGTGCGGTCTGGGAGGAAGCGCGCCCGCTTGAACACTACTTAACTAGTACAAGGTGGCGGAAATGAGATGCCCATTCAAAATCCCCAAGATTCCCGGATTGCAGGCACTCAGAACTCAAAACTCAGAACTCAAAATTCCGCGTAGCGGTACTAGGTCGGTTTCCTGAGACGCCAACAGGCGACCGTACTGACCAGGCTGGAAAGCCAATCATCGACTGGCTGTAATCTGGCTAACAGCATTCAGGCAGGATTGCTGTTTCAATAAAAGTGACTAGGGGATCAAGATTTAAGCATCGGCTGCCTCCAGCTCAATGGATTCAGTCCACATCAGCCTCAATCGATTGCTTGCTGACTGCCATGATTGCTCGTCGCCTCTCGCGTCCGCTTTCCCTGCGTCTTGTTTTGGTGGTTCCCTTCATTCTCCAGATCGTGGCGGCGGTGGGTTTAGTGGGCTATCTGTCCTACCGCAACGGCCAACGGGCTGTAGCCGAGCTGGCAGCGCAACTGGCAGGGGAAGTGGCTGGACGCGTCGATGAGCAATTGACAGCCTATCTCGGTCAGCCGCAGCTCGTTAACCAACTGAACCGCGATTCCATTCGCCTCGGCAACCTCGATACCGGCGATCCGGAAGCCTTACACCGGCACTTCTGGCAACAGTTGCAGCGGTTTGAAGACCTGACGCTGATCTCGTTTGTGAGTGCTGAGAATGAGATGTTTATGGTGTCGCGGCTGGGCGATCGCTGGCAAGCTGACATTGTGCGTCAGTCTCGCCCCAACGTCATCCAGACCTACCCGCTCGATGCGCGCGGCCAACGCCTTGGCAGCCCCGAACTCACTCCCGGCTTCGATCCTCAGAATACGCCGCCGGGTTATAGCAATGCGGTAGAAGCGGATGGGCCGGTCTGGAATCCGATTTTCCCGATGACGGGACTGCCTTACCTGGCGATTTCCGCCTCGGCTCCGGCGATCGCCCCAAATGGCAGCTTCGAGGGCGTCGTTTTCGCCGATCTGACGCTCGATTTCGTGGATCGCTATCTGCGACAACTAGAAGTTGGTGCGTCGGGACAGGTTTTCATCGTCGAGCGATCGGGTGATCTGGTGGCCAGTTCCAGCATCGAGTCCCCCTTCACGACAGACGAGACGGGCGCTGTCCAGCGACTGGCTGCCGCTGCCAGTCCTGATCCAACCTTGCGCGCGGCGATCGATTACATTCAGACCGATCTCGGCGGTTTTGCGGCCCTCGACCGCACTCAACGGGTTGCTGCACCACTGAACGGTGAGCGCTACTTCTTGCAACTGACCCCGGTGCGCGACGAGTACGGTCTCGATTGGCTGGTGGGTGTTCTGGTCAGAGAAGCCGACTTCATGGCGGAAATTCGCGCCAGCAATCGCCGCACGATCCTGCTCTGCTTGGGCGCACTGGCGATCGCGGTCACGCTGGGCTACTTCACCTCACGGGCGATCGCGGCACCGCTCCAGCAACTCTCCACATCGGCTGAAGCCGTTTCCCAAGGCAAGCTGGAGCAACAGATTCCCCCGGCGCGCATTGCCGAGTTGAATGCCCTGGCGATCGCCTTCAATCGCATGGCCGCGCAACTACAAGCCGCCTTCAGCAACCTAGAGCAAAAAGTCCAAGAACGCACCGCGCAGCTTGCCGAGGCGAAGGAAGCTGCTGACACCGCCAACCAAGCCAAGAGCGAATTTCTCGCCAACATGAGCCACGAACTCCGCACCCCGCTCAACGGCATCCTCGGCTACGCTCAGATCCTCAAGCGCGCCGATGACTTAAATCAGCACCGGCGCGGCGTGGATGTGATCCAGCACTCCGGCGAGCACTTGCTGACGCTGATCAATGATGTCCTCGACCTCGCCAAAATTGAGGCGCGGAAAATGGAGCTGATCCCGCGCGATTTCCACTTCCTGTCCTTTCTCGACGGCGTTGTCGAGCTGATGCGTGTCAAGGCCGAGCAAAAAGGACTGACCCTGCACTACCATCCTGAGCAGCCCCTCCCAGAAGGGATCTACGCTGACGAAAAGCGCCTGCGGCAGGTCTTGCTCAATTTGCTCGGCAACGCCACAAAATTTACCGAAACCGGCAGTGTCACCTTCAGCGTGGCGCGTGTCCCTGGCTCCGACTCGTCCCTTCGCTTCCGTATCCAAGACACTGGCATCGGCATGACTGCCGAGCAAATTGCCAAGATTTTCCAACCCTTTGAGCAGGTTGGTGACAGTTCCCAACGTGCCGAGGGCACTGGACTCGGCCTCACCATTAGCCGCAAGATTGTGGAGATGATGGGTGGCAGGATTCAGGTCACATCGGTTCCAGATGCAGGCAGTACATTCTGGTTTGAAGCAGAATTGCCAACTTCGCAAGAATGGGTCAACCGGGCAATGACGCTCGCTGGCAGCAAGATCGTTGGCTATACCGGTGTGCAACGGCGGGTGCTGTTGGTTGATGACAAAGCGGTGAATCGGCAAGTCCTCAGCACTGTGCTGACCCCCCTGGGTTTTGCGGTGGCAGAAGCTGCTCATGGTCAGGAAGCGTTTGAAAAAATTTCCCACTTCCAGCCAGATTTGATCGTGACGGATCTCGTCATGCCGGTACTAGACGGCTTCGGTCTCGTGCGTCAGTTGCGTCAGTTGGGTTATGAAAAGCTGCCGATCGTCGCCTCCAGTGCCAGCGTCACTGAAGCCGACCAAGCGGAGAGTCTGATCGCAGGCTGCAACTACTTTCTGCCAAAACCGGTCGATTTTGAGCAACTCCTGGCTTGCTTGCAGCAGTACCTCCAACTGACCTGGATTTACGAACAGAAGGCCGAAGTCTCTGCCCCAGCCACGGTAACCGAGTGGTCAGATTTGCTCGTTCCCCCTGTCGAACTGCTCAATACGCTAGGCCGGGCCGCCAAGATCGGTGATTTTGGTACGGTGGAAGCGGAGATTGCTTGCTTGCGCCAGCTCGATCCGCGCTACGCTGCTTTTTGCGATCGCCTCAGCGAGTACGCGGCCGAGTTTGACGACCAAGCGATCCTCGACTGGCTCAATCGCCCAGTGCAGTCAGCCGTTAGCCGCTAGAATCCACCCTCGAGTCACTGGTTCAGAGCACTCAGCGACCAATCGCACAAAAATTCAATGCTTGCAGTTGCTCACGGGCAGCAAGGAGTTCGGGCGAGGGATCGGTGACTGCATAGAGTTCTCCGAGCGCATCTGACCAAAGACTTTGCGCTGCGAAGTAATGAGCGCGCTCCAGCGCCATGGCTTCAGGTGACGCAGCCGCTGCCTTCAGGCGCGCCTCCAGCGCCACGAGGTCGCGCTCGATCCGCTCACGCTCGCTGGTCGCCATGACTAGAAAGCTGCCATAGTCATCACCTGAAGATAGGTTCAGTTGACCCGGTGCTGGGTCATTCGCGGCAACGATCACCTCCCAACCGTACTTCTGCCCCGGCACTAATGGCTCGCCGTCATAGGCAAGTTGCGTGGCGTCTGGAGCTGGCTCATAGCTCCAAATCGGTTGTTCATCCGCTTCTAAGAGATAGAGATTGATGCGAGCCACAGTGGCGCTCTCGAGCTGCCAGAGAAACAGTGGCTGTAGACTCCAAACTTGTTCGCTGGCGTCGTCTTCGGTCAATAATCGCGGGGCGATCGCGCAAGCTCGGTTAAACACGGAATCGCGGCTGCCCCCCGGCTTCTTGTCGCGCTGGAGTTGCAGCACGAGGTCTTCGGGCGAGATCGCCTGTAGGGGTTGAGCCTGGACACCACTGGCGATCGCGATCGCCCCCCCGAGCAACACCCCCATGATCCACTTACCTTTATTCATCACCATACCTCCAAAATAAATACGTCCAAAACACAGCTAAAGGGAGAACGATGGGCAACAGGAGCGCGAGCGAGATAAAGATTTGCCAACTGGCGCTGACATAAATCACGCTAGCACCTGCCAAGATTAGTAACCAGTGCTGCGGGCGGCTGACGCGCGGCAGCAATAACAGCCGCACACTTTTACCCAGTAGCGCTGCTAGTAATATCAGCCAAGCATCCGGAATTGGGACGACCAGACGTTGCCGCAACAGATGATGCAGCATATAGGCATGAACCTCGCCGCCGGTAAACGGTTCCGACCAACCGCGCCACAGCCCCACCGCATGGGGAATCGGAAAGTTGTCACTGCCCTGACCGTCTAGCCCGGCCTCGGTATAGCCGCCCGGAGCCACAATCACGGCTTGCCGTTCGATCTGCGATGGCACTTTCCCGTCCAGCAAGTCTTTGGCGGCAATCGTCTCGTAGACCTCCGATGGCGGCAGCGAAAAATCGACAATCGGGTGCAACCACTGGAACCATCGTGCTGTGGGTGGTAGGCGCTGCTGGCTCAGCTCTGCCAGGGCGGTGGGCAACTTGTCAGGATTGGCCAAGTAGCGGGCGAAGTCGGTTTGCAGGGACTGGCGGCGGCGATCGCTGGGCTGAGGACGATCGGCCAGCTCCGAGTTGCAGAGCTGATGGGCCAGCGCCAGCGCGTAGGCAAACGGGCAACTGCGACCACAATCGCCATCCGGCGGCAACAGCTCCACGAAGCCGGGAAAAAAGAGAATATCGCCGCGCAGGCTCTCGGTCGGGTTGGTAATCGCTAAGCTGGCTTGCTCCGGCGGCTCGGCACCGTCGATCGAGCCAAAGACCAGCCAGATATTTTGAGCCACAGCGGCTTGGGTGGCAGCGGCTAGCTCGCGGGCTTCAGTCGGTTGCGTGCGATCGCGGTCGAGCAGATAATCAATTCCTAAAATTTTGACCTCCAGCGCCGTCAAGCGCTCGACTAAGCGGGCCAGATAGCGATAGTTGAGCGGGTAAATGTCTTTAATGTCCTCGGGAGCAGCGCGGCGTGAGGTCTCATCGATCTGCACCAAGAGCACTGGGGGGTGCGACGGGTCAAAGGCTTGCTGGGTTGCCTGGCGATAGAGCGCTTGCACAAAGAGACGGGTTCCAATCAAGCCATCTTGCACCGTCGGCTGAATGCTAAGGAACAGCAGCGCCGCCAGTGCTGCGGCTTCCAGCGGTTTGGGGAGCCAGCGCCGCCAACCGGGCGATCGCAAGCGAAACAGGGCGGCACGCGGATGCCGAAACAGCGACGGCACCAGATAGGCAGACGGGTAATTCAGATGCTCAACCTGCTGAAGTTGGTCGCAGGCGGCGAGCATCGCTTCGTGAACGTCTTTTTGGTCAGCGAGGGCTTGCAAGAACTGCACCAAGAAAAGCTGGGCCACACGGTTGTGAATCGGCTCACGCATGATCGCCACCTGATTGAGACCGAGTTCAATCAAGGTCTGGGCGATGCGGAGACCACTACAAGAGTTAAATAGGGCAAACTGCAAGCCGTGCTGCCTGGCTTTTTGCAGCGGGCCGGTGATTTCGCTAAGTGCCAGGGAGGTCTGGGGCGCGATCCCCAGCTCGCCGCCGGTTAGCTCGGTCTCGTTGCTGTGGCCGGCAAAAAAGAGGATGTCCCAGCCGCGCCGGTCGGCGATCGCCTGACAAATTTCCTGCTTCAGCGCCGTCGGGTCTTTGCCCTGCTGCCAGCCCACGAACTGAATATCAGCAATGGCTCGCAGCGATCGCACCGCCTGAGCGTCGTCCTGAAAGTTGAGGCCGGTATCGTCGCCGAGGATGGCAAGAATGCGGGCACGGCGGTGGTGACGGGGGGCGGGTTGGTGCAGGATCGCACTGGGCGATCGCGCCAGTCGCACCCGACCGTTGGAGAGGCGGCTGGTCAGTTCCCAAGCTTCCCAAGGCAAGCGCTCCAGCTCCGGTGAGTAGCAGGTTAGAAAGACATCTACCCACTGTGGCGCGACTTGGTGCGCGGTATCGGCGATCGCCTCGCGCAAGTCATACAGCGGCTCAGCCCGCAGCCAGCGCCGAAACTCATTGAGCAACGCCGCCTCGGTTTCTCGCAGTCGTGCCCGCCGATCGACGCTGGGTTGCACATTGCCGCTACCCACCAGCCGCCCCCGCAGGTTTTGATAGCATTCCAGATAGGCCTGCTGCCAGGCTTGGTAACAGATTGACAGTGCTGCTGGATAGTCCAAACGCGCCGATTGTTTCTGTCCTTCGCCCCAAGAAAGTTTGAAGTGACAGAGCTGATCGAGGCGCTCAACCTCTAACTCGAATGCCGTACTGCGATCAATCATCAGGTAACCAGGAGCAATGCCAACGTATCGTTATGGGCAAGTCGCCATCAGCCCACCAGACTCTGGCTGTTGATCACGCCACCAGTTGACGATTACTGGGTTCATTGCAAACAAAACTCAAATGGCGGTAGGGTTTCAGTCGCACCACTGGCATCGGTGACGGTGACGAGAAATTTCTCAGCATACGACCCGATGACTTGGGCAAACAGGTAGTCGTTGGTGCGCTGCGGCAGTAGGGTTTCTTCGATCAAAGTGTCAGTTTCGTCGGCGATGCGCCACTGTAAACCGTGGGGCGTTGGGTGACCGGGAATCGCACCCAAAATCAGCAGCAATATCCAATTATCTTCGTAGGATAGCGACCAGGCGACCGCATAGACGCGGACACCGCCACCGATCTCCAGATCCAGATAGCCGCGACCAGCGCGCGCCGGAACCGGCGTCCCGGTGTTGCGCTCGATCTCGTTGAGCAGGCTCGCTAGGGTGACCCCCGGCGTTTGGGTGCCGACCCGTCGCAGGGCCGGTTCCGCCACGAGCTGCCATTGGAATCCCGTGGTGAGTTCTTCCGCGCGCTCGTGCAGCCAGAGACCGACATTGACTGCCGGTTGCGAGATCAGTTGCAGCAAATCGGTGAGATGGCGGTTGAGGCTCTGGCGATCGCCCGTTGCGGTGCGTTGCAACCACTCCAGCAGGCGAGGCTGGCGTAGCAATGTCGCACTTTGCGGCCAGGTCAGTACCTCCCAGAGCGGGCGATCGCCCAGGTTGAGCAGGTGTTCGGTCAAACTGTCACGCTGTTGCGGTGAAAGGTCAGGGATGGGCTCCGCAGCCGGTAAGGGCAGTGCCACCGGTTCGAGGCACTGCAAGTCCAGCAGCAGCTCATCCGTGTTGGCATTGAACTGGTTGCGGGGGAGTGCATAAGTCCAGTCGATTTGCGGATCGAGGTCGGCTTGGAGGGTTGTGAGGCGATCGCGCCGCAGTGCCCCGATCACCGCCGCCGCGTGCAAATCTTCATCAATGCCGACCAGGATATAGAAGTGGGCATTGAACTCCGGCAAATCGACGACAGCACGCGGCAGCGCCACTTCCGCATCACTCCAGGACAGGGTCGGCAGCAGGCAAACCTGGAAGCCGCCGACCTGAACATTGCAGGTTGCATCCAACAATTCCGCCCGCAGACGTTGAGCATTGGTGCAACTTTCGATTTGGAGGGCGAGTTCCGGGGCACGCTGCTGGAGCCAGGCGGCGAAGCCAAACAGGGCCAGCACATTCAGATAGGCCTGGGTGCGGCGGCTGGGTCGTAGCACTTGGCTGATGGTCGCCGCCTGCTCGCGCTCCGTCGGCCCCAAGGGTACGATTTCAGGTGCTGCCGCCAGGGGTTGCAAATCTTGAGTCCATTGAGTAGTCATTGTGCTGATCTCCTGCGGTCGAGGTAGTGACAGATCGCGAGCGCCAAACAACTCGTCATGGCGCGGTTGTAGCCGGTGCTGGCTTCTTTTTGGGCGTTGGCGATCGCGGCATCGACTTCCTCCGCGAGTACCGTTTGGACGCGGGCTTCCAGGTCACGCAAACCATCGGGGCTGACATAGGCCTGAGCCAGTGCTAGCACCCGTTGCTTGAGTTGGCTCAGGGTCGTGCGCGCGATGTCCGCCCGTAAGTGCTTGAGGTCAAGCAGGCGGCTGACGCTGGGCTGATCGCGGAGTCCGAGCTGAGCGGCGATGTCGCTCATGGACGCGCTCTGGCAGTGAAAGGCGTGCAGGGCGACGAGAAAGTTTTCGGCTTTCGTCTGCGCCTTCGCCCGTGCTTTGGGGGTCTGCTTGCCCTGCTGAAAACTGGTGACGCGGTGTTCGATCGTCTGGGCGATCGCCGTGTCTAGGCAAACATCAAACTGCTGGCGATACGCGGCTAGAAAGTGGTCACTCTCGCTACCATTGTCCGGTTCCGGCGCAGCCAGCGGCATCGTGTCCGACAGTTGCACAGTCTGCACACTGCCCCCCCGCGCCCGGATGCGATCCGCCCGCAGGTGTTGTGCCAGTTGCTGCAAGGCCGCGAGCACTTGCGGCAAGGCCGGTGGGCGCTCCGGCGCGGTTTGCTGGGCGATCGCCAGCAATTGCGCATCACTGGGGTTGGGATAGCGGCTGCGTGTCCCTGCCGCCCGCTGCTGTACTAGCGGATCGCGATAACACCGGTGGTAGGCCGCCAGCAGACGCTGAGCCTCCTGGCGTTCGGTCGCGGTCGCATTGAGCGTGCGCAGCACCCGCTCGAGCCGACCGGGATTGGTGCGATTGAGAATCAACCAATCAGTGACCTGCTCGATCCCGCGTTCGAGCAAAAAGCGGCGCACGAGGCGATCGCTCTTCACAACCCGCACCGTCCAGGTGGACAGATTGCCCCGTTCGGGGTCGAAGCTGTCGCGAATCCGCTGCAACAGTGGCGGCGTCTCGGCGTTAGTCGCCTCCTCCAGCAAGACGAGTGGCAGTAGCTCGTCGCGGCTGAAGTCGTGGTCTTTACCAAACCGTTGCGCCAGTTCGCCGCAGAAGTCCCGCATTTGATTGGAGATGAAGCACTCCAGACAGAGACCGGCGAGCGCTTGCTGACTGTGATGCCACTGGTTCACCAGCCAACGTTGCAAGTCCAAGTCAGTCGCAACCCCCGCCCAGTTAGCGATGTAGGCTTGCGCGTCTGGTCGTAGCTCGACCTGGAGACGGCCGAGTCGATCGATCCGGACTCGTTGCCAATAGCGTTCACTGACCGAAGAGTTTACAACGCGACTCATGATGGGGTTTTGGCTTGTCAGCCGCTGAGCTGGAGCAAACACCATGATAACGAGTCACCTAGGGCTGTAACGACGTTTGACTGGAGAATGCTGTCGGCGCGTCACCGGGCAGCATGGCTACCGCTGTTTATCTGCTGGGCGGCGTGGGTTATGCAATTTTTGAGGTGAGGGGGCGATCGCGGCTCACCTGCCCAGTCGCTATGAATGTCAATTTTTTGGTGCCATAACCTTCTGGCTAAGGTTACCTCGTCGGAGAATTTAGCTCGACGCCGCGATTGAGCACCATAATTCTGACCTGATGACGCCAAGCCAATGGCGGCCACAAATCCAACCTTTTCCAACCGTCAACTCACTAACTTTTCGCACTTTATTGACCTGAAGCCAACATTTGTAACCCCGAAGGATGCATCAGCAACAATGAGTTTAAATTTGGATTGAGCATTGACATTAACCATTACAGTCGTTAGCTTATTGGAAACATCGTATGTGCTTCTTGTCACTCCCAGTTGTTGCAATTGGGAGTGACTTTTCTGAGTGCGATGTCTAAGTATGGGGAGCCGTTTTACCGCGCGGCGGGCATGAACAGCCTCAAATATGTTGCGACCAGTGCGGGTAGTTAGGGTTGTGACTCAGCCTGAGCACTTGACTGAGGTTGCCGCCTCGCCAGTACAGTAGGAACCGTACGACGGCGAGGAGCAGAACAACTGTGCGATTGGCAATCCTGGGGGGTCCCGGTTCTGGTAAAAGTACGCAATTGCAGCGCCTGTGTATCCGCCTCGGCATACCGGGGATTTCCGTGGGCGACATTTTGCGTCAGGCGATCGCCAGTGGTAGCTTCCTCGGGCGCAAGGCGCAGCCCTATGTCGAGAGTGGCGAACTGATCCCCGACGACCTGATGATCCAACTCATGCGCCTGCGCCTGTTGCAAGACGACGCTCGCCAAGGTTGGTTGCTCGAAGGCTACCCGCGCACCGCTTTTCAGGCCGAGGAGTTGGACTTCGTGCTGGCGGACTTTGGCCAACAGCTCGAACGTGCCATCTACCTTGAACTCGATGCGGCAATCATGCGGGAGCGTGCTCGTACCCGTGCCCGTGCGGACGACCAAGCGGCGATTATCGAGCGCCGAATTTACAACTTCCAGGAGCAGACGCTACCACTGTTGGCGTACTACGAGCCACGCCAAAAACTGCTGCGCGCCGATGCCGCCCAGTCACCGGCAGCGGTCGAGCAGGAAATCTTGCAAAAACTTAATGCTTGAACCCCAGCGATACGCTCGGCTCGTATTCTGGTTGCAGCCGCCATTATTCGCTTTTACTGAGAGGGACGATCCTCATGCCCTGGCAACGCCCTGACGGTCGCCAGCCGAACCAAATTCGCCCGCTCCGCTTCGAACCAAACTTTACTCGCTTCGCGGCTGGCTCCGTTCTTGCCCATTGCGGCGACACCCAAGTCCTCTGCACCGCTAGTATCACTCCGGGCGTCCCTAAATTCCTCGTCGGGAGCGACCAAGGCTGGCTGACGGCGGAATATCGGATGTTGCCGAGTGCGACGCCCCAGCGCCAAGCCCGCGAGCTTCTGAAGTTATCCGGGCGCACCCAAGAAATCCAACGCCTGATCGGGCGCAGCCTGCGGGCGGCCCTCGATTTGACTGCCTTAGGGGAGCGGACGATCGCCATCGATGCCGATGTCCTCCAAGCCGATGCGGGCACGCGCACGACGGCGATCGCCGGGGGCTATGTCGCGCTCGCGCTCGCCTTGTCACGCCTGTTGACCACCGGAGAACTACGGCGCTCGCCCCTCCGCCACGCGATCGCCGCCATCTCAGTCGGCCTGATCGATGGCGAGCCGCTCCTGGATCTCAACTATCCTGAAGATGTCGCCGCCGATATTGACTGCAATGTGGTGATGACCGATGAGCTGCGCCTGATCGAGGTGCAGGGGACGGCGGAAGCAGGCAGCTTCGATCGTCACCAGCTTGACCAATTGCTGGACTTGGCCACTTTGGGCATCCGCGAAGTCTTGCAGGCTCAGCAAGTCGCTTTGAGTGAGGTCAAGGTTGCCGCAACCGAGCGGCCGCTGGTATAGACGGGGATGTCGCGACATTTTTTCTATCCGGAGAGAGCGCCAATATGATCGAGCATATTGTCTGGTTCAAATGGCAACCGGAGGCGAGTCCTGAGGCGATCGCCGCCGCCATGTCCGCCCTGCGCGGCATGAAAGATCAGATCGAACCGATCCTCGACGTGACCTGCGGCGAGGATTTTTCCGGGCGATCGCGCGGCTTTCAGCATGGTCTGGTGGTGCGACTGCGCGATCGCGCCTCGCTGCTGGTCTATCAAGATCACCCAGTTCATCAGGCGATCGTGCAGTCGCAGATAAAGCCGATTCTAGCTGACATCATGGCGCTGGACTATGAAATCTGAGCGAGCACTGCTCAGCCCAAATAACCTAGCTGTAAACCCTACATCACAGATCTTTTGAGTGCTTGAGAGATCGTTTGAGTTTAGGTTGGGAGGTCTGAAACCCTCACAAGTCTGTTACAGTGCATTTCAATGCCGTCATTTGGGGTTGTGGAGTTGTACTTGAGCTGGGCGAAGGAGCGTGAGTGATGCAGGATATGGACAAGACGAATAATGCTGTGGCGATCGCCGTTGATCGTCTTTACAAATCCTTCGGAAATCTGAAGGTACTGCGCGAAATCTCGACGGAGATTCACAAAGGGGAAGTCGTCGCGATCATCGGCCCATCGGGCTGTGGCAAATCCACCTTTCTGCGCTGTCTAAATCTACTCGAAAAACCGACATCGGGCACCATTCAGATCGATGGAACCGACATCACAGCTCCCGGCATTGACATCATGAAAATGCGCCAGAATATCGGCATGGTATTTCAGCACTTTCATCTATTTCCACACATGACAGTGCTGAAGAATGTCATGTATGCACCGGCAAAAGTTAAAAAGCTACCGAAAGCCCAGGTGCAAGCCAACGCGATGCGCTTACTGGAGCGAGTTGGCTTGGCTGAGAAAGCGGATGTCTATCCGTCCAGGTTATCCGGGGGTCAAAAGCAACGAGTGGCGATCGCCCGTGCCCTAGCCATGGAGCCGAATGTCATGCTCTTCGATGAACCAACCTCAGCGCTCGACCCCGAAATGGTCAAGGAAGTGCTAGATGTCATCAAAACCGTATCACAGTCCGGAATGACGATGGCAGTCGTCACCCACGAAATGGGCTTCGCCCGCGAAGTCGCTCACCGCATCTGCTTTCTCGATGGCGGCAAGATTGCCGAAGATGCGCCGCCGCGTGAATTTTTTAGCCGCCCCAAGAGCGATCGCGCCCAGCAATTTTTAGAGAAGGTGCTCTGAATCCAGTTGGCGGCGGCGACGCGATCGCCGTTGCCAGTAAAACCAGACATAGCCCAGCGCCGCGAGTTGCAACGGCATAGCCGTGAGCGGCACTTTGATCACGAAAAAAACCGGGAGCTGGGATGCAGCAGCAAAATAGAGTAATCCCAGAGTACTCAACGCGACCGGTAACCAAAATTTGCGGCTGGTCTTCAGCAACTCAAATACCCTCAATAATATCTAGCCATAACCTAAAACCAACCCTTCTTGCCAAGAAGATAGGTATTCAAAAACTCTTCGTCCGTTTTAGTCAGGTAAATAATGCCCTCAGCCAAGCCAATCGCCCAAATCACCAGAGTCGCCATCCCACAAGTCACGACACCCGCGACTAAACCGACGAGCAGCATCACGATGCCTTCACTAGAGTACCCCAGAACAAACTTGTGAACTCCAAAAGTTCCTAAGAGAATTGCTAAAATTCCGGCGGCGATCTTCTTGCTATTAGCGTCCTGGACAGTAGGTTCTACCATTGCTTTACGCGGGTTCAAGCTTCCTAGGATTGTCAATTGCTGGGCTAGGGAAAACAGTTCTCGCTCAGAACCAGCCCTTTTTCCCTAAAAGATAAGTATTTAAGAATTCCTCATCCGTTTTGGTCAGATAGATAATCCCTTCCACCAAACCAATAATCCAAAACACTGCCGCCGCAATACCACAGGACAAAAGGGTAACCAATAGCATGATCAGCCCTTCTGTGGTGTATCCCAAGACAAACTTGTGGATCCCAAATGTACCCAACAAAATCCCGAGGATTCCGGCAGCGATCTTCTTACTACTTGCGTCTTGTAGAGTTGGCTCTGCCACGATTATTTTGCTCCTCCACGTTGCTGGCTAGAGTATAGCCTAGTATTTCGGGGTGAAAGCGAGGATTTTAAGAAAATTCAAGCTTTAAGCATCTATCAGCCGGTAGACCTTAGCTTCCCAAGGAAAAATCGGTTCGCGACCAATCCATTCCGGCAAGACCATGCGATCTTGGGTGACTTCGTGCCAGTATCGGCCAGTCGGGGTCTTCGGATAGTTTGCGATGACATATTCCGTATCCGGATGTAATGGTTCAGGGGTGCCATAGTCGGAGAAATTCGCCACCACGACCACAAGATGTTCACCGCATCCACGTTGCCAGACCACCACCTTTTTTCCCTCAGAATAATCGGTGTGCAGAAAGTTGGTATCATTCACCGCCAAGGCGGCCGCATGAGTCCGCAGGTGTACTAGTCGGGCAACGTATTGAAAAAGACGGTAACGCCAAGCTTCTTCCAAACGCTGGAAATTGACTGGATCGACTTGTTTGTGGTCACTATGCTCATCGCTAACGTCTAGATCATGCTCGTCAGCAAACTCGTCTCCTGCCAGAATCATAGGCATACCAACAGCAGTCAGCAGACAGACGAACGCTAATTTGATCCGTCGCTCGGCATCATTGACCCCATTGTTAACCAGGTAGTTGTAAAGACGCTCGTTGCCGAAACCGCCGACATCATGGGAGGTAAGGTAATTAACCGCCTGAGTGCCATCGGTGAAACCGAGATAGCGGCAGTCAATGAGCTTGCGGATGCTCCACTCAAAGGAGCCATCTCCGGGTGCATTTTGACCCAGGATGATCTGGCGAGCGATGTGCTTGAATTTTTCGTTCCACAGACCGTCGAGGCGTTTTTGGTGAATCAGCGTGAGCGGAACGCTGAGTTCTTCGCCAAGCACCAGGAATTGGTCGTCATCACCGCCGCGATCGCCCCAGTAGGCACGTGCAAAATCCTTAAATTCCTGCAAGAAGTCATAGTTGGCCACATTATTGACACTATCAAGGCGCACACCATCAACCTGATACTGCTCAAGCCAATGAGCGATATAGAGCTTCATATATTCCCGGCTCGGCACAAAGCGGCCGCGTTCGCCAGTGATGGGATGATAGCCATCAACCCAGAGGTTGTATTTGAACAGATCGCCACCGAAGCCATCGCGATCGCCCTGCTCAGGATCACCAGCTCCCCATTGCACAAAGAAGTCGAGGAAATTGATGTGTCGATAGGGATGCTCGCGAGCAAAGGCTGTGACTGCATCAATAAAGAAGCGCAAGCCATGCTGATGGCAGGTTTGGGCGATCGCCATCAGGTCAAACAGTGCCGTTGGCTCCGTTGGCGGCCCCGCATTGCCCAGGTCAAAGTCAGGTGCTAAGAAGTTTGCTGTCCCATAGCCCCACTCCCATCGGTCGGGGCTGTCGGCGGGCGGCAATAATTCGAGACAGTTGACACCGAGCGCCTGCAAGTGAGCCGCTCCCCGTCCTAGCGCCAGCACTTCCGGAAAGTTGGGCGGCATAGCATCTGGGTCTAGTAAGGCGAGAATATCGCGGAAAGTGCCGACGCCTAAATGCCGATCCCCAGCCTGTTTTGCCCAGCGCGTGGGGAGTTCGTAGATGACGAGACAATTGTTGGCGGGCAAATCGGAGGCTGGATGCGTCGATGCCGCCAGTGCTGATTTACCGTTGGGGTCGCTCGGGATAAGCTGCCCGTCGTGATACAAAATGACGCTAGCCGGTTCTTGGCTGCTGACACCGGTCGGGACAGGCGGCACCGGCGCAAGCCAGCGCCGATCGATGGTGGTCGCCAGTGGGTCACTGCTGTAGAGAATTTGGTCACTGTCCGCATAGTCATAGGGCAGGGTATTGCGGACTCTAAACCAGTAGTGATAGACCTGACCGTCACTCAGTTGGCAATCGCGCGCCGCTACCGTCCACAGATCAGGAAACTGCGGCTCCGGTTGCAAGCGGATTTCACGATAGTCGGCATACGCATCCGTGTTTCCTAGCTGCGGTTGACCGATGTAGAGTGCTGGCGGTGGGTCGTAAGCACCGGGACGCCAGAGCAGGAAATGCGTTCGGCGGCGCTGCAACAAGTCAGGAAGCATAGCGAGTTCGTCCACAGTCAGCACAGGCCATCATCGCACTTCAGCAAAGAAAACGGCTCAGGAGCCTTGCCGATCGCCCAGTCCCGCCTCACTCCGGAACAATCAGTTCAGGCAATGTCAATAATCATTCCCTCACGCGCCAGGGATGCTTGTGAGAATACCAGGCGTACTTCTGACTCCAAGCGATCCAGAAAGTCATCACTGTGATCGGGATTGTGTAGTGAGAGGATTAACTGCTTAGCGCCAACCGCCTTCGCTAGCTCAACCTGCTTGCGCCAAGGTGAGTCATCAGTAGTAACAGTCAGTTCAGGAGTCCCTAGCGGGGCTGAAGTATCCGTGATCGCGAGAATGAGCAAATCCGCATTCTCAGCCAAGCGCAAGAGGTTGGGGTGAGGCTGCTCTGGATAGCAATCAATCGCCGCAGCATAGACGACGGTCCGACCGCGGTCACAAATACGGTAGCCTAACGAGCACTGCTCCTCATTGAGCATATAGGTCTCGACGGTGACGTCACCGGCAAGCTGATGTTTGGATCCCACTTCCAGGTTGTGGAATTCGAGCCGTGACTGCATCACCTGAATTGGCACAGGGAAGTTCGGGCCAAGCATTTGCTTACTCAGGCGCTGCTTGAAGGGCGAACCATCCGATGCCGCCGCTCCGTAAATGTGAAAATGGTTGATCGGGATAAAGGCGGGGATGAAAAAGGGGAAGCCCTGAATCCGATCCCAATGGCAGTGTGTGAAGAAAAGATGAGCCTCAACGGGCATTTGCTTCAGGAGGCTATTCCCTAACGTCCGTAAACCAGTGCCACCATCAAAGACTAGCCGCACGTCTCCAATCCGCATCTCTACGCAGGAGGTATTGCCACCATAGCGAATTGTGTCCTTGCCTGGAGTCGCAACTTGAGCGCGAACCCCCCAGAACTGAACGTCGAAGCTCACAGCAGGGCTTTCCTCTTGGACTTCAATGGTTGGCATTGTTGAATGCACGACCGCCGACTAGATGTTCAGGGACACAATCAAATCAAGCAAGCTTCAGGCAAACAGCTATCGATAAAGTATATCTCGTTTGCTCGGCAACCTGGTTTGCAATTTGGGCGAATAGAGGTGGATGCCAAAATAACCACCGCAAGGCAAGTGATCCGTAGAACCAGGCAGCTATGAAAACCGCGAGGGTCGCAGCCACCCAGTTACCCTAAAATCTACTAGCACCACTTCGGTTGTCAGGATACTTCAATGGCTGAGCTTGTGCAGATTGACCATATGTTAGCTTGCCTCCGACAGCCGACCTGTGAGCCATATCACAATTATCGTCGTCATGCTGAAAGGTCGAGAGTCTCCTCAACCCGCCGCCTGGATGCATTTTTCAATTAGGGGCAGAACATCGTTGATTCCCTTCCAGCCGAGAATTTCTGTGACTTTGTTCTCGAGGTTTTTGTAAGTACGGAAGAACTCCGCAATTTCGTCCAGGCGGTGCGTGGAAATGTTTTCAAGTGTTTGGACTTGGGTGTAGCGGGGATCTTTGGCGGGTACACAGAGTAACTTCTCGTCGCGATCGCCACCATCGATCATTTCCAGCATCCCGATCGGGCGAGCGACGATCGCACAACCGGGAAAGGTCGGCTGATCCATCAGCACGATGCCGTCGAGGGGGTCACCATCATCAGCCAGCGTATTGGGGATGAAACCGTAGTCGTAGGGATACTGGACTGAAGAGTAAAGCACTCGATCCAGCGCAAAGGCGTTCAGATCTTTGTCAAACTCGTATTTATTCTTGCTGCCTGCCGGAATCTCGACCAGGACAGTGACCAAACCCGGCTTTGGCTGCGCCGGGATGCGTGATAGATCCATGTAAAGCCCCTCCAGAGACCTAACAAACTTTGGCTAGCGACTGTATCCACAAAACGCCGGTGCCGTTAGGCAGGCCTGTAAGCAGCCGGTGTGGCTGTCGCCTCAAAAATAATACCAGCAATGAGTTGACCGAGAACTGGCATTATCTTTTCGGACTGGCTGAGCAACTGGGGCAACATGGCAATACCCATGACGGTGGGATGCTACATATAACTGACCGCCATCTCAACGCGAGCCTCGCAACTTGACCCTGGGCCGAGGGTGGACAGTTGCTCGCCGGTATTGAGCGCGTTGCGGGGGGCACTCCACGGCTCCAGGCAGCAGTAGTCTTTGCCCTTGACGGTCCAGAAGACCAATAGCGAGTAAAGATCGGAGTAGGTGATGGCGATTTTGTGGCGTTGGCGTTGGTTGGTCAGCGATGCCCAGCGACGGTTGATTGGCATCAGCGCGACATCGATCTCCTCGCGCTCAAAGTCAAAGTGGCCGTCAAAGGGTTGTGCTCGCTCAGCCCCTGGCTCTCGATATTGCTGAGCGGGAATGTCTAGTGATAAGTGGCTTTTGTCAGTGCTGCGGAAATAAGGATGCAAGCCAACTGAGAATGGCATCACAATATCGGAGCGGTTTGTGAAGTGCTGCTCGATGATCAGACGATTGCCCTGCAATCGATAGGTAAAGACCAACTCGAAGTCAAATGGATAGACGATCCGAGTTTTCTCGCTGCTGGTGAGGGCTAGGGTAACCGCCGCGCTGTCCTCGGTTTGGCGATCGCGTACCTGCCAAGGCAGCTCACGAGCAAAGCCGTGCTGTTTCAGCTTGTAGCTTTTACCGTTGTACGAGTAGGTGTCATCAGAGAGGTTGCCACAAATTGGGAAGAGAACTGGTACGCCACCTCGGACACTCAAATCCGCATTGGCAAAGCGTTCCGAGTCCATGTAGAGTAGCTCCTGACCTTGAATACGCCAGCTCGTGATCATGCCACCGCGCTCAGGCACAACCTCTACGCGGGCTTGAGCCTCGCTATCAGTTAGGATGTAGGCCTGGTATTGCTCGGCTTGCTTGAGTGCGATCGCGAACACCGCTGAGACTCTCCATTGAGTGACGACTCTGATTCTGCTATAGATTTAACAAACTCTTGACGTGAATGCGAATCCACTTCATCAGTTCTTCATCTTAAACCGATTATTATTCAAAGTAATAGCAGAGCTTACCCTGAATTCAGCACGAGCACCTGATTTTCCAGTTAGGTGCTCATTTTTTTGGCCGAAGTTGGCAATTGCAGTTGCATGAGAATCGCAGTCGCTTCAGTAGGCGGAGAAGCGCTCTCGCAGTCACCCAACAAAAACAGTAACGGTTCAGGGAGTAATGAGGCGAAGCTGTGACAAATGGCGGGGAAAATCGTTATCGGGAGCGTAAGGAGTCTCGCAGCGGACTGGGAGAAAATACCGGCGAAACGCGATCACGATCCTGTCTCAGAGCAGTAGCAGCATGGCTGAAAAGTTTGGTTGCGAATCCCTACCATCGCCAGCATTCAGACCCGAGGCGTGACAGAGAGAAAGAGTAGTATGGGTTGAGAGCATGAAACCCGAAATTCCCCCGCCAGAAGAACGGCAAAAGCTAGTACCGCTACGCGGAATTTTGAGTTCTGAGTTTTGAGTGCAGACAATACAGGCATCCTACGGCTCCTGAATGGGGATCTCATTTCCGCCGCCTTGTACTAGTTTTGCTCGACCTCAATTGGCACCAGCGGCGCTTTCAGGATGCTGGGAATTTGGGTGAGGATGGTCTGGGCGATCGCCGCTGGGGTTTGCTCAGCCGTGACACTGATTTTGAGGTCAGCTTGAGCATAGCGCGATCGCCGCTCAGTGAATAGCGCGGTCAACTTTGCGGTTAAGTCGGCCGCCTGCAACAGCGGCCGGCTGGTATCGTCCCGCAAGCGACTAACTAGTATATCGACCGGTGCGTCAAGCCAAATCACCAGGCCTTCTTGCAAATAGCTCCAGTTTTGCTGGCGCAGGACGATGCCGCCACCCGTGGCGATGACGCTGCGCGCACAGGCAGCCAATTGCTGGAGTACTTGCGTTTCGAGGTCACGGAAAGCGGCTTCGCCTTGGTGAGCAAAGAGGTCGGCGATCGCCTGCTGACTGACTTTCTCGATCAGGTCATCGCTATCAAAAAAGCGGTATTCGAGTTGCTTTGCCAGCGCCCGGCCGACGGTACTCTTACCTGCTCCCATCATGCCGATGAGGTAGATGGTGATGCCTTCGAGATCCAGGTTGAGGGGTTGAGGGTCGCTCATGTGCTGCGGTTATGGATGGGTATAGAGCGTGCGCGCAGATGCTACCGTGAATTCTGCCCGCTGTGCGGCCAGACGGGAATTTTCACGTCATCCAAATCACTGAATCATCATGTCGGCCCGCTCTCACCCCGATCGCGACGCTGTCCTCCAGCAGTTGAACCAATTAGGACTGACGCACTGAATAAAACTTCAGCGGGTTGAAAGATCCCCCCGGCTTCGCCACCAAACCTAACGCGATGCATACGTCACACACAACATCGTGTCTTCAGCGGGTTAAAAGATCCCCCCGGCTTCGCCACCCCCCTTATCAAGGGGGCTACCGTGTACACATAGCTTGAGATCCTTCCTGACCGAACTGCGGTCTACCTAACTCAGTAAAAGTCAGACTGGACGAGGCCTTCGGACTCCTGAAGCCTGCTGTAAAAGTAGGGGCGAAACCAAAAAAGTAAAACCCGCTAACGGCAAGGGTTTCAGGACTTGTGTATACACAGTAGCAAGGGGGGGAGGGGGGATTCTGCCATCACCGACAGTGTCTTCCGTCTTGAACTGCGTCAGTCCTGCCAATGTGCGCCCACCACAGCGCGAGCCATGTTTGGCGGTTACGGGATTTATTGTGATGGCGTCATGGCAGCGCTGATTGCGGACGAGCAACTGTATCTCAAGGTCGATGACGAGAATCGCGCGGACTTTGAAGCGGCGGGGATGTCGCCGTTTACCGACTGGAAAGGCGATCGTCCCATGCAGATGTCTTATTACGAACTCCCCGCCACCGTGTTCGCCGACGTGGAACAGCTTGCGGTCTGGTTAACGAAAGCGATCGCCGCCGCCCGCGCCGCCGAAAGCGTGGGCTACAATAAACCGCGTGGTTAGTAACAAATACCTTGGGTGCGATGGGACGGCTAGCACTGCTGAGTGTGTCGGACAAAACCGGGCTGGTAGACTTTGCGCGCCAGTTGGTGACCGAATTTGACTTTGAACTGATCAGTAGTGGCGGCACGGCGAAGGCGCTGCAAACAGCCGGGATCGCCGTAACCCCGGTCAGCAACTATACCGGCGCGCCCGAAATCTTGGGCGGTCGGGTGAAGACACTACATCCGCGCATTCATGGCGGCATCCTGGTGCGACGCGATCGCCCCGAGGACCTGCAAGAACTGGCGGCCAATGACATCCGCCCGCTGGATCTGGTGGTCGTGAACCTCTATCCCTTTGAACAAACCATCGCCCAGCCGGATGTGAGCGAGGCGGCGGCGATCGAAAATATCGATATTGGCGGCCCGACCCTGCTGCGGGCGGCGGCAAAGAATCATGCTCACCTCACCGTCTTGTGTCGGCCAGAGCATTATGGTGCTTACCTGGACGAGCTGCGCGCTCAGTCTGGTGATGTCTCGCTGGCCTTTCGTCGCGCCCGTGCCCTAGAAGGATTTGAGATGACGGCGACCTATGACCGGGCGATCGCCACCTATTTCGCCCAGCTCGCCGACGCCGATACCCCCTTCACCCTCACCGGCACGCCACAGCAAACCCTGCGCTACGGCGAAAACCCCCACCAAGCCGCGACTTGGTATCGAACCAGTGCCTCTGGCTGGACGACTGCCAAAAAGTTGCAGGGCAAAGAACTGAGCTACAACAATCTCGTTGATCTCGAAGCCGCCCGCCGGATCATCGCCGAATTTCCGCCCGATGAACCCGCCGCCGCCGTGCTGAAGCATACCAACCCCTGCGGGGCAGCGACGGGCACCACTTTACTCAACGCCTACCAGCGCGCGCTCACCGCTGATCCCATCTCAGCCTTCGGCGGCATCGTGGCGCTGAATCAACCGCTAGATGCGGCGACAGCGGCAGCACTCACGGAAACCTTCCTCGAATGCGTCGTCGCACCGAGTTGTGAACCCGATGCTCAGGCTATCTTGGCAAAGAAGAAGAATCTACGCGTGCTGCTCCTGCCGGATCTCGCCCAGGGGCCAACCGAGACGGTGAAGGTGATCGCGGGCGGGTTTCTCGTGCAGGCGAGCGACGACCTCCCCTCAGTGCCGACAGACTGGCAGTTTGTGACCGAAAAACAGCCCACCACTGCTCAAATCGCCGAGCTGCAATTTGCTTGGCGGCTGGTCAAGCACGTCAAATCCAATGCGATCGTGCTGACGCGCGATCGCGCCACCATCGGCATCGGCGCGGGGCAGATGAACCGCGTCGGCGCGGCTCAGATCGCTCTAGCCCAAGCCGGTGACGCCGCTCAGGGCGCTTGTCTCGCCAGCGACGGCTTCTTCCCGTTTGACGACACGGTGCGAGCCGCCGCCGCCGCCGGGATCGCCGCTGTGATCCAACCGGGTGGCTCGATCCATGACTCGGACTCAATCACGGCGGCGAATGAATTGGGGCTGGTGATGGCGATCGCTGGGTCACGCCACTTCTTGCACTAATCCCACGACACTCCGCAAGCAGTCAGAAGGCGTGATTCTCAAGGGATTGCCGTCCATCTGCATCCTTGCAGTTGATTGACTCTGATGCCCAGACTTCTATAGCGCATCATCATATTGACCAATTCTGTCGCCAGCTCAGAGCCACATTGTGATCGTGTTGCCTCATGGCAGTCAGAACGCTCCGCAAGACAAGCGGGTGCATCCCAATTTGGCGTTGCAGTTGCCCATTCTGCGAGCAGCCGCTGCGCGTCTACATCCCCCCGCCCGTTTGCCTAGAATGGGGAGAAGGGGGGCTAGAAGTCCCTCTCCCAGCTTGGGAGAGGGATTTAGGGTCTGGTTCGTGAGTTCAGTAGGCGGCGAAGAGAATATTTTCTTCTTCGGGGCGATAGACAAAGTTGTAGTCGAAGGGAACCGAGCGAATCCCGCGCACCAGTGAAAAGCCCAAATTGCTCACCATATCGGTGGTAAACGTCACCATGACCAGCTCGATCAACTTTTTCTCAGGAATACGGGGAGTCTGGACAAAATGGCTACGACGGGCAAAGAAAAGTCGCTCATCCCGAGGTTGAATGATGCCATTGAGCCGGTGGGCATATTGGATCGGTTTGATGTAGGTATTCCAAAACTCTTCTTGGTTATTTTGGAGCGAATAGAGCCGCTCGTGCTGCAACCAACTCATTTGAAACATCAACTCGATCAGCTCAAAACCGAGGATGTAATTGAGGACGTAGTTCTTCTCCTCCGGACTCGTGACCAAGCGTAAAGCAGACTCCAGATACTTTTCGGGTTCGCGGCGGACATCCTGAGCGGAGTGGACGTAGAACTGCTTGATATAGCGCCGTAGGATGTCTTGCGTCAGCTCAGTTTGAATATGAAAGGCTTTGAGGTATTGCTGAACCTTGGCTTGCGTGTCGTAGTCCTGAAGGATCTTGGCAATCAGGCCGTCCGCCGTGTACTGATCGAGGAAGTTGGCCTGATACTCCGGCGGTGCGGCACAGAGCAGATGACACAGGGACAAGAGGAAGCGACGCTCCTGCCAATGGAGGCTTTCAGCCCATTGCTTCGCTGGCTTTGGCAGTTTTTCCAACATTGCACCCACCCCAATGATTCTGCACTTTCGTGGTTGAGAACTCGCTATACTAACGCGACTGGCCTGGCTCAGCCGTCGGCTTGCGGGTTGCCGTTGGCGAACCAGGCTGAGCAAGTGGGCGCGTCCGACCTGCACTTGTCCCTAAAAATCCCGATGCTGCTTTACTTTTATTGAATCGCAGCGATTGCTGCCAGCAAACCGTGAGGCTACCGAAGTTCCGAGCAACTGTTTACTGTGCCACTCTGTATTTTCTACGCGAAGTCCGGGGCGCGCCAATGCCGCTGTCGTATTACAAGCTTGTGACAATTTATGCGACTGATACTTGCCATTGATAAAATCGATGGATTAATCTGGCTGCCCTCGCCACAATCGGGGTAACCGCTTGCCCCTCAGTTGCCATGTCTGCCATCGATCCCGCTCGGCTGAAAGTTTCGCAACTGCGCGCGCTGGTGGCGGTGGCAGAATGCGGCAATTTTAGTAGCGCGGCGTTAAATCTGGAGCTGTCGCAATCCACGATCAGCCACGCGATCGCCAATCTCGAGGCGGAACTCGGTGTCGTGCTGCTGAAGCGGGGTCGCAACGGCGCGCGACTCACGCCGATCGGCGAGCGTATCGTCACCCAAGCCGAGCAGGTGTTGCAACTGCTGGCGGAAATTGCCCACGAAGCTAATCGTGCCAAGGGCTTGCAGGGCGGTCACGTTCGCATTGCCTGTTTTCGCAGCGTCGCGACGCACCTCTTGCCCAGCGCGATCGCCCGCCTCCAGAACCTATTTCCCGAAATCCAAATTTCACTGGTCGAGTTCGGCGAGCTGTATGAAATTGAACGCGCGCTACTGTCGGGTCAAGCCGATGTCGGCGTCTCTGAACTACTCAACGGCCTCGAGTTCGAGGCCTGGGAGATTTGTGAAGACGACTACGTGGTGCTCTTGCCGCCCGACGCTCCCCTCAAATGTGTACAACTCACCTGGGCGCAATTGGCTGAGTATCCCCTGGCTGTATCGGCACATGACAGTTGCGGGGGGCGGATTCGCCGTTGTCTGCAAACCGCCGACGTGCCGCTCCAAGTCGCCTATGAGATCCGCGAAGACTCGACGATCATCGGCATGGTGCAGCAAGGTCTCAGCGCGGCGATCTTGCCCCGGATGGCGGCGGAACCGATTCCCGATCGCCTGCAAGTCTGTCGCCTGCCCTGCCATCTGTCCCGCACTTTGGGCGCAGCGGTGGCCCGCGATGCTCTGCATACGCCGGCTGTTTATGCTTTTCTCGATGCCTTGCGGGAGACGGGCCGTTTCAGCCCGCGTGTCGCGGTTTGAGGAATTTAACTTACAGTAGCGGAGCGAGCCAACCGGGCTGGCGCTGCTGCGATTCCTGCAACCGCTATGGTTTCCGATCTGCCGCAAATTTTGGCTGAAGCGCTGACCCCGCTGCATCCGCTCATTCCTCCAGGGACGACCTGCGCCCTCCTGGACTATCCCAGCTACCCGAATCTCGGTGATCATCTGATTTGGCTGGGGGCGGTGCTGTACCTGCGCGATCGCCACTGTCACGTCGCCTACACCGCCAGCGTCCGCGACTTCGACGCCGACCAGCTCGACCGCTGCCTACCCGCCGACGCGCCGATTTTGCTCAATGGCGGCGGCAATTTTGGTGACCTTTGGCCCCGCTATCAGCAGTTTCGCGAGGCGATCGCCGCTCGGTATCCGCAGCGGCCGCTGATTGTCTTGCCGCAGACGCTCTATTTCACCGACACGGCAAATTTGCAGCGCGCCGCCGCTGAGTTCAATCGCCACCCCAACTTGACCCTCTGCTTGCGCGATCGCCGCAGTCTGGCGATCGCTCGAGATGCCTTCACCGATTGTCGTCTTGTGCTCGCGCCGGACATGGCTTTTCACCTCGCCGGTCAGCCGGGATTTGCGCCCGTCGCCGCTACTCGTCATCGCCTCCTCTATCTCTGCCGGGGCGATCGCGAGCAACCAACCAATACCGATCCCGCTCTGCTCGCTCTACTGAACCTGACCGTTGCCGACTGGCCAACCTTTGGCTGGTGGCTCGGCGCGGCTGACCAGCCGCGTCGCCAGCAGCTCGCCGGACTGGCCCGTAATCTCTGGCAGCGCGGTTTGACTACACCGCGCGAGTGGTGGGCGAGGCAGCAGTGGCAGCGGGCGAGTCAGCCAGATTTCCGGGCGATCGCCCCACCCGCGCGCCAGATCCAGTCTTGGAGCTTCGTCCATGCAGGGATTTATCAATTTCAACAACACCGCGCCGTGATCAGCAATCGCTTACACGGTCACATCCTGGCGCTGCTACTGGAAATCCCCCACATTTTTCTCGCCAACAGCTATCACAAAAACGTCGCCTTCTACGAAGCTTGGACAAAGGCACAGCCGCACTGCGAGTTTGCAGACAGTTTGTCCGCTGTCCGTCCTGCTCTCGAACGCCTGGGCGTGCCGCTCTGAGCCACAAGGGTAGCGAGCGCTGTGGCTTGCTGAGCGACTCGTCTAGCGCAGATGTACTACCGTCACGCCCGCACCGCCTTCATTTTGCGGCGCTAGCTCAAAGCGATCGACTTGGGGATGGGTTTGCAAAAACTCATGAATGCCCTGCCGCAAGCGGCCCGTGCCCTTGCCGTGGATGATCCAGAGCGCGCCCGTCTCTGTGGCGGCGGCGATCGCCTGCTCCAGATCCGCCTCGGCATCCATCACCCGCGCCCCGCGCAGATCGATCGTGTTGCGCTCGGTACGAATCAGCGGGCGAGCGGCAACAGTCTGGGGGCTGGCGGCCGGGGCGCTGGCTTTGGCCGTTGCGGGGGGTGGCGATTCTACTTTCTTGCCATCGAGCGATTCCAGGTCACTCAGCGGCACCGACATCTTCATCAAGCCAAAGCGCACCACCGCCTCGGTATTGCCAGCCGGTAACTCCAACACTTCGGCGGTCTGACCCAAGCGCGGCAGACGCACGCGCTCGCCGACTTGAGGACGATAGCCGGGCTTGGGTTTTGCGGGCGCGGGGCGGTAGCGATCGCCCAAGTTCTCCACCGCCGCCGTCGCCTGTTGCGCTCGCTGTGCCCGCTGCGGCCCGGCTTGCAACTCGCGAATCACTTGGGCAATTTCGCGCTTTGCCTCAGCGATCGCCGCATTCACCGCTTGCTCCTGTTCCTGTTTCAGTTGCTGCTCACGCGCTTGCAGATTAGCAGCCCGTTCGGAAACTTCCTGGTAAAACTGCTCGGCTTGCGCCAGCAACTCCGCCGCTTGTTGGGCTTTGGCTTCCTGAGCTTGGCGCTGAGCTTCGAGACCGGCGATCGCCACATTGACATCGGCGGCCGGATCTCCCTTTTGCTGCTCGGCGGCGGCAATCACCGTGGCCGGCAAACCCAAGCGCTCGGCGATCGTCAGCGCATTGGAGCGACCGGGGATACCCCAGAGTAGCCGGTAGGTAGGCGCTAGCGAGCGGTCGTCGAATTCCACCGAGGCATTCTCGAAGCGGGGGTCTTGATACTTGAGCGCCTTCAGTTCGCCGTAGTGGGTTGTTGCCACGGTCAGGCGCGCGCGGTCGGCCAAGTGTTGCAGCAGCGCCGTCGCTAGGGCGCTGCCCTCGCTGGGGTCTGTGCCTGCACCGACTTCATCCAAGAGCACTAGGGCATTGGCTTCTGAGTCAGGAGCCAGTTCATCCAGAGCATTCAGAATGCGGCTGATGCGGCGGATATGCCCGGAAAAGGTGGAGAGGCTCTGCTGCAATGATTGCTCATCGCCGATGTCGGCCAACACCGCCGCTAGCCAGGGCAACTCCACTGGCTCGCGAGCCGGGACGAAAAGACCGGCGCGAGCCATCAACGCCGCAAGTCCCAAGGTTTTCAGCGCCACGGTTTTACCACCTGTGTTCGGCCCGGTGATCGCGATCACGCGCAGGTTGGGGGCAATCTGCACATCGATCGGCACGACGGGCGCACCCTGTTCATGTTGCTGTTGCCAGACTAGCAACGGGTGGCGGAGTTGCCGCAGGGCGATGGTTTCCTCGCGGTCGGTGAAGCGGGGCGCGTTGGCGGCGAGCCAGAGGCTATAGCGGGCGCGGGCGGTGGCAAGGTCGAGGGCGGTGGCAGCGGCGAGCAGGTGTTCGAGGTCGGGGGCAACTTCAGTCACTTGGTCGCTCAGGGCACGCAACACTTTTTCAATCAGGCGCTGTTCCTGACGTTGCAGTTGCCGCAGGTGGTTGCCGCGATTGATGATCGTTTGCGGCTCGACGAAGAGCGTGGCACCCGTGCTGGAACTGTCGTGGACGATGCCTGGAATCGCGTCCTTGCGGGTGGCTTTCACAGCGATCACGAAGCGATCGCCCCGTTGCCCGATCGTCGGTTGCTGAATCGCGTTGCTCTGACGCTGGATCAGGCTTTGCAGGGTTTTGACGATTTGGTCGCGGGTGCCTTTGAGCTGGCGGCGCAGGTCAGCGAGTTCGGGGCTGGCGCGATCGCTCACATCACCCCGCTCATCGATGCAGCGGTGGATCTCTTGCTCGAGTTCGGGATAGGTGCGAATGGTGGCGACAATAGCGGCGAGGGCGGTTAAGTCCGCCTCGCGCTCGTCGATGGCGCGGCGCAGGCGGCGCATTCCCGCCAGGGTGGTGGCGATCGCCAGCAATTCATCCCCCGCCAGCAAGCCGCCTAAGTCGGCCCGCTCCAGCGCCGCACTGATGTCATGGATGCCTTCAAAAACGAGGCTCTGGTTGGGCTGGCTTTCGAGCCAGTAGGCATCGCGTGTCTGGGCGAGTAGTTGCTCACTGGTGGCGCGATCGCGGGGAGGGTGGAGTTGGCGAGCGGCGATCGCACCCAGCTTGGTCGCCGCAAAGGTGGCGAGGTGCTGGCACAAACGCGGCCATTCAAGCAGTTCGAGGGTTTCGGCTTCGAGCAAAGTACGTCCGGCGGATTTGAGTTCCCTGCTGATCCATTATTGAGCATGGCGAAAAAATCGGGGCGGGCGGGAGCGAGGTCGCTAGAATGAGGCAGAGTAATCATGGCAATGCTGCCGGAGTCAGCCTTTCTTAAGATGTCCTCCACAATCTCCGCCAGTGCGCTCAATCTCCATGACTTGACAGAGCATTTCCGGTTGCGGCCGAGCGGCAAGACGGATTTTTTTGCGGAATGGTGTACTGACTTGCCGGAGCTGAGCGCGTCGGTTTAGTGACCAATGGAAGCGAGTTTCAATTCCTGAAGCTACGCCACCCGGACGCTGCTCGCTCTGATCCTGAATACGCACTCTCCGATCTTTTCTCGCTCTACCGCGATCGCGACTGGGTGCTATACATCCTGCGCCGCCTCGCTGCCCAATGCCAGCACGATTAATCCCAGCTCGCTTGATCACCCTGCGGCTTCAATGAGGCCAGTGGCGATCGAGCTGCAATAAGGTTTGCAACAAGACATTTGCGCCACGCACGCAATCTTCCGGGCTGGTGTACTCCTGTTCGGCGTGGCTCAGACCGCCCGCACTGGGAACAAAGATCATGCCCATAGCAGTGATGTTCGCCAGCTCTTGGGCATCGTGGCTGGCGCGGCTGGGCAGGTGCGTGTAGCGGAGTTGTTGCGCCTCGCAGACTTGGGCGATCGCCTGTTGAATATGCGGAGCCGCGAGCGCCGGTTCCGTGTGCAGACGCTGGTGCAGGCGAATGCGCGTGTCGGTCTTGACCGCGATTTCCTCCAGTTGGTGGCGCAATTGCTCCACCAAGCTATCGATGTGGCGACCGGAGAGATCGCGAATGTCCAAGCTCATTTCAACCTGACCCGGAATCACATTCGCCGCATTGGGCGTGACCTGGAGCTGACCGACCGTGGCGACCTGCTGACCTGGCGTATTGCCAATCTGGTTCACCGCCAACACGACCTCCGCCGCTGCCACCAGCGCATCCCGGCGCAGATACATCGGTGTCGTCCCGGCGTGATTGGCACTGCCTTCGACGGCGATCGCATAGCGCCGCTGACCGACAATGCCCTCGACCACGCCGATTTGACAGTGCATCGACTCCAAAATCGGCCCCTGCTCGACGTGCAACTCGACAAAGGCCGCGATTTCCCCCGGAGCGCGCCGTGCTTGATAGAGGCGATCCCAATCACCGCCAACACGCCGCAAACAGGTTTGAATGTCCGTGCCGTCGGGGCGCTGATAGTAGGCGGAGTCATTGACCGTGCGACCGGCCATGCCCTTGCTGCCAATCATGCTGCTCTCTTCGTCAGCGAAGACGATGACCTCGTAGGGTCGCGTCAAGTAGATCTGCTGCTCCTGCAAGACGCGCGCCACTTCCAGACCGGCGAGCAAACCATAGGCACCGTCGTAGCGACCGCCAGCGGGCACCGTGTCGATGTGCGAGCCGGTTGCAAAACAGGGCGCGGCCTCGTTGCGGCCGGGGTAGCGACCGATCAGGTTTCCCGCCGCGTCAATCCGAGTCTGCAAACCCGCTGCGGCGAACCAGCGCTGCACCAGCGCCCGCGCCTGACAATCTGCGGGGCTGAAGGCGAGGCGGCACACGCCACCATCAGGCAAGCCGCCAATTTGGGCGAGATCGCTGAGGCTGCGGAGGAGGCGATCGCCATTGATCGACAAAGTTGTTGCAAGCTGGCTAACCATCGGCGGCACAAAAAAATCGGTAGACGGCACTTACGAATTGTAAAGGAGTGCTGGGAGCGCGGGTGTAGCTGACTTCGCACTTTGGCGATCGCGCCGTCTCAATCAACCCCGGCTGGCTCTAGACGGCTGCTGCTGATCAGCCCTAGTGGTGCGTCAAGCCCAATTTGCCGGATGCTCAACTTGGCATCCCGTCGCCCTCATCCCCCGGCCCCTTCTCCCAATCCTGGGCGAAGGGGAGTTGGAAGCCCCGCTCCCAAATTTGGGAGCGA
>JAAUTY010000092.1 GCA_012031265.1 Spirulinaceae cyanobacterium SM2_1_0
CTTCTGGTAAGATTGGGGCAGCATTCTTCTGTGGGGTTGTCTTCAGGGTAACCCTACTTCTTTTGTGCCCACTTTTGACTCTCTTTCCCTCTCGCTCTGCTTTTCAGCTCCTTGTCACCCTCTGAAGATTTAAGCACTGAAAACTTTTGCTTATCACCGCAGATCCAGGAGAACCGTTTTCGTGGCACTGAATCTTGTGAATGATCTCTTTGGCGGTTGCCATCACTACAGAAAAAGAGTGTTACAGACAGACTATCCAGCTCACTCCCAAACAGTATCACTCCCAACTACCTCATTGTCGTCTATCCCCACTACGCCACCCGCACCGGCTCCAGCCCCGCCGCGCCCGGCTCCGCCAGCGCCGCCGCGCCCGACAGCAGCAGCCCCACGATCAGCCCCGCACCCCACAGCCTGTGCCAGCGTTTCATCATCTTCAGCCTCCTACAGTCCCAAAATAGTGGGTAAAACTCGACTCAAAGCGTCCCGATCCACAGCCTGCAACCGCCCCAGCCGCCGCAAAACCAAACTCTTCTGCACCGTTGCCACCACCGGCTTCACCAGCGATGGTTTTAGCAACCCCGCGCCCGGCCAATTTTGCACCACCAACTCGCCCAAAAGCACCAGCCGCGACACTTGACTCGTCAGCGCCATCACCATCACATCGGCATAAACTCGGTGGTAGTCCGCTGAACCAATCGCCACCGCCGGACGCTTCTTCACCGCCGCTTGATTGGTAAACGGAAACGGCAACAGCAGAACATCCCCGAAACTATCGGTCGTCATAGACCGCATCCTCAGGATTGTCCCAGACCGCCGCAAAGGCTGCTTCAGAAACCTGCATCGCCCCAGCAACCCAGGTTTGTCTCTCCGCTTCAGCCAGCAGTTCGTCCACAAACCGTTCTACAGCTTACACCCTGACTACCTGACACATCTTTTTGTAGGTTGGGTTGAGCCTAGGGTCTGTCGTCAGTTGTCTCTGGAACCCTTGCCAGTACTGGATTTCGTGCCGCAGTGCTAATGGCATTGGTCAAGGCTGAAACCCTTTCTCTGTCTGGATTCTGGCTTTAACTGACGACACGCCCTAGCGAAACCCAACCGCGACGAGGGTTGGAGTTGGGTTTCCTTCGTCAACCCAATCTACGAATTTTCAAGGGTTTTGGGCGTTTTGTCGGTCAGCCAGCTCTTGATCTCATAAGGCTTACAGCCTCCATCACCCATTCATCGTCCAGTGCCCAGAAGCCGAGTTGCCGTTTAGTTGCTGTCGGGCGTTGCGATGCAGGCTGCATGGATGCAGTTTGCCCACCGGAAAGTGAGGCTGGGCACAGTGGTGAGGGGGTCGATGCCGTGATCGGATCGAACACTCCCTCACCCTGGAAGCACGATTGCTAACTTAAGTATTGGGAACCGTCTCTACGGCGGTTGCGCCATCGACTCCCTGAGCAACTTGCTGTGCGCGCGCGAGTACTTCCTTAGCATCCTCGTTGTACTTGAGCACGACGGTGCTGCCGCGCTGAGCGACCCAGAGGCCGACATCATCCGAGATGTTGGCATCATCGAGGGCTAGAGCGACTCGCTTCGCCAAGCCACTCTCATCAAATTCTCCGTCCAAGCCCACCTTTTCGGGTGGAATCGAGCGCTCTTGGGCCACCCGCCGAACAGCCGGCCGGGGCGACGCTGCTGCTTTCTCCTCTTCCTTTTTGCCAAACAGCTTGCCGAGAAACCCCATCTGACTAACCCTCCTAAGTGATCGCGAATAAATCGATGCCGCGATTATAACCACTCCCGGTTCAGTTAGGGACGGCTAAAAATTTGGCTGATGGCAAGGGTCAAGAATGTACCAGCAGGAAGGCGAGGCTGGGCAACGCGGCGGCGGCGAGAGGGGCGAGTTTGAGCCAGCGCGGTGTCGCGCTCAGGAGCAGTAGTCCGAAAATATCGAGGTAGACTCGCAGATAGTCGAGGTAGTAGCCGAGGATGATCAGGCTGCTGCAAGCCAGGGGGAGACCGTAGAGTAGCGCCGCGATCGCCACGACATCGCGACTCCGCGGCCAGCGCCAAACCGCCAGTGCGATCGCCCCCCAGGCGGCGAGCAGCACCAGAAACGCATAGGCTTCAAAGCCGCTTTTGGCACTGGGATTGCTGAGCAGGGCGACGAATTTCTGTACCGGGCCTACTAGCGGCAAGCCAAAATTACTCGCCGCGCCATAGGTACCGCGATCGCCAAAACGCAGAATCACCGCGCCATTCCAGCCGACAATCGGGAGCAGCGCCGCGAATAACAGGGGAACCTGCGACCAACGGCGATCGCGCCAGCTCGCCAACAACAGCGCCAACCAAACTACTAGCGTGGTTTCGCGGGTCAGGCCGGCGAGGGCAAGGGCGATCGCTACGCCCCAACGCCGTTTTTCTCGGTAAGCAGTGAGGGCGAGCACGACCCAGACGCTGCTCAGTACATCGGCGGTCGAGAGGGCGAGCACGATCCAGATGCCAGGAATCGCCAGGACGAGCAAACCGAGGCGCGCTTGATTCTGCGCCTGGAGGTAGCGGCTGACCAGCCAGACCAGCAGGACACTGGCGATCGCATTGATCGCGACCAGAACGTAAGGAATCAACGCCGGTTGACCGCCGCCACCCAGGTAGCCCAGCAGCGGGTAGAGGATGCGCCGATAACGGTAGACCGGACTGTCGAGCGCGGCGATACTCTCCGGATTACTCAGCGCCGGGTCAAAGGCGAGGGTGAGAAATTGTTGGCCGTCGTAGCCGAGTTCGCCGCTGTAAATTTTGCTCTTCGCCGCATCGAGGTAGGGCGAGAGTGGCAGCACCGAGCCGATGCGAAAGAAGCCGGTGATTTCGCCATCGAATTTGCCCCAGTAAAACCAGGCAAGAACCAGGGCGATCGCGATCGCCCCGATCAGCGCATTCTGAGCCGGACAGGCGAGTCGTTTCATCAGGGTTCAAATTTTGGCGGGTTTGCCACGCAGTCGCTGCCAGCCATCTTCGAGCAGCGTATAGAGTACGGGCACAACGAGCAGGCTGAGGGCACTCGATGCCAATAGGCCGCCGATGATCGCCACCGCCATTGGCTGGCGTAGCTCCGCACCTGCGCCGAGGCCTAGGGCGATCGGCAACATTCCCAGCACCGTGGAAGCTGTCGTCATCAGGATCGGTCGCAGCCGGACAAGACCGGTCTGTAGGATCGCGTCGGTGCGTTCGCAGCCGCTGTGGCGCAGTTGGTTGATGTAGTCCATCAGCAACAGGGCATTCTTATCTAGCAAACCGAGGAGGAAGAGGAGACCCAAGAGTGAAATCGTCCCAAACTCGCTGCCGGTGAACAGCAGCGCCAGCAGCGCTCCGGCTAGCGACAGCGGTAAGCAGAGACCGACGACTAGGGGTTCTAGCAGGCGACCGAAGGGCAGAATTAAGAACAAGAGCATACAAGCGACTGACAGACTGAGAGTACGACCAAAGCTGCGGAGCACTTGGTTACTGCGAACCGAGTCGCCACCGAGGTCGATCGTGATGTCAGCCGGGGCGATCGCCGCAATCTCAGCAACGACCCGCGCCGTCGCATCGCCCAGCCCTTGACCCGGGGTCAAATTGGCTTCCACATAGGCGACGCGCTGCCCGTTGAGGTGTTGGATCGCCTGGATTTCGCCCTCGAGATTGTCTGCGCCCGTCGCGGTCACATCTGCGAAGCCCGGTTCAGTTGTAATTGCGGCTTGCACCGCCTGGGCAATTTCGCTCAACTCACCCGCATCCTCGCCCAGCAGCCCGATTTGTAGCGGCTTCTCGTCGCCGATTTCGATAAATTGCACGTCTTCAACGCTGATGGTCACCCCGTCCAATTGCGGTAGCGCCGCCCGCAGTTGTGCCTGCACCTCGGGAGTGGTCAGGGGGCGATCGCGCGTCAGCTCCACCTGCAAGCGGCCACGATTCGGCTCGCCGCGCCAGCCGACGGTGGTGAACACCGAGGCTACCGCTGGATTTTCCTGCACCACGGCTTCCAGCTCCGTCGCCACCTCGCGGGCATCGCGCAGCAAAAATTGCTGGGGGGAGGCGACGGCATCGGTCAACCAATCAAATGCACCTTCTTCAAACAGCGGACTGTCACTATCCCCTTCAGGTACAGTCGGCGCTTCAGGCGGGGCAGTGGCGGCGCTGGCGTTGAAATCGGGCAAGGTCTTGCTGTAACTGACGATGAATTCGCCGCGATCGAGATTGGGGATGAAGCCCTTGGGGATCAGGGGAATCAGGGCAAAACCGGTGATGCAGGCGAGCAGGGCGATCGCCACCACCAATCCCCGCCGTCGCAGCGCCCAGTCCAGCAGGCGATCGTAGCGCTGGGCGAGGGGAGAGCGGGCAGGGAGTGCGGTTTCAGTTCCCGGCCGCGATCGCAACCAGTAGATCGCCAGCACCGGCGTCAGCGTCCGCGCCGCCAGCAGTGAGATCAGCACGGCAGTTGAAACGGTGAGACCAAAGGGTTTGAAAAACTGCCCGACCGTGCCGCCCATGAGCGCCACGGGGAGAAAGACCGCCACCACGGTCAGCGTCGAAGCGGCGACCGTCAGCCCCAGTTCTCGGGTGGCGATCAGGGCTGCCTGCCGGGGGGGATGACCCTGATCAATGTGGCGGGCGATGTTTTCAACCTCGACAATCGTGTCATCGACGACGATGCCGATCACCAGCGCCAGCGCCAGCAGCGTGATCGTTTCCAGGTTGAAGTCGGCGATCGCCATGACAATGAATGTCCCCAGCAGCGACAGCGGGATCGTCAGTGCCGCGATCGCCGTCGCCCGCCAGTCCCGCAAGAAGGGAAAGATGATCAGAATCGCCAGGGCGATCGCGCCGAACAGGGCATCGATCGTCGCTTGCGTCGCTTGGCGAATATAGTCGGCTTGGGTGGCCGCGAGGGTGAACTCGAGTTCGGGGAGTTCCGTCTGCCAACGGGCGATCGCCGCCTCGACCGCGCTCACAACCTCCAGCGTGTTAGCGTCGCCGCGCTTGATCACTTGCAGCACCAGGACATCCTCGCCATTCAGGCGCGTCAGCGTTTCAGGATTCGCCAGCGCCGCCGTGAGGGCATCGGCGGGTTCGGCCGTCTGGTTGTCCGTTGCGTCGCCGAGGAGCGCCGTACCGAGCAGATTCACTCGCAACACTCCCGGCAGATTTTCCAGATCCGCAATCACCTCAGCGCGGAGAGGCAACACAATTTCCGCCAGTTCCAGACTGTCGCTCTGCACGGCATAACTCACCGCTGCGGATTCGTTGAGGTTGAGCGGCACGACGCTCACCTCGGCGGTGTCCAGGAGTTCAGTACGGGCGATCGCCGTCTCCACTTCCTCGGTTAGCTCACTGAGGCGACGGCCGACATCCGCCGACAGCGTGACGGTGACCAGACCCGCCCGCGTCGTCGAGCGGATATTGGTCAAGTCGGGAATGGTCTGAAATTCGGCTTCCAGCGGCTCCGTCAGCTCAGCCTCGGTCGCCGTTGCCGTTGCCACTTCGGCGCGAGCAGTGACCGCGACGACCGGAAAGGTGATGTCGGGAAACAGGGCGTACTTGAGCGAGCTGAAGGCGATGAGACCGGCAACGGCGATCGCCAGCCAGCAGCCAATCGTCAGCCGGGGATGATGGATGGCGACCCGAGAAATATTGAAGCGATCGCGCAGATCGACCTTGGCCATAGGAGTTATCAGCGGCTAGCAGTCATGGTTTCACGGCGGGCAGCAGCACGGCGCAGGCGCTGGGAATAAAATGAAGCCGCCTCATCACCGCGATCGCACTCCCGGGCAAATTTAATCAAGTGATGCGCGACCAAGCCGACATGAATGACCGACTCGATCTTGCCTGCCTTCAGCGCCGGTTTCGCCAGTTGCCAGAAGGTGCGGCGGTAGTCGCTGAAGACGCCGACCCGCAGCAGAATGTTCGCCAGGATCGTCAGACCGCGCTTGATATTTTCCGGTGAGGTACGCGCTGGACTGTTGGGCACTTTGATGCGGTTGGGATAGGTATGCTCGCACTGGTAGGCGAAGCGTTCGTAGAGGAATTCCGGCGCATAAGCCTGGGTGATGCACTGTCGCCACATCTCGATCACCTGTTCATAGGGCAGCAGGAAGTCAACATTTGACTCGCGCCCCGGCTCAAAGTTCAAGCGACCCTCGGTTTCGAGCCGCCGCCACAGGGGCGTTTTCGGCAGCGCATAGAGCAGATTGATCGTCAGCATCGGGATCTGGGACTGCCGGATGAATTCGAGAATGCGATCGCCCGTCTCCGGCGTGTCGGTGTCCAGCCCGATGATGATGCCAGAAACCACTTCCATGCCGTAATGATTCAGAACCTGAATCGCCTCGAGGATTGGCATACTCAAGTTTTGATCCTTGGCAATCGAGCGCAGGGCATCTGGATCGGGCGTCTCAATGCCGCAGAAGACGGTGCAAAAGTAGGCTTCGCGCATCATCGCCAGCAGCTTCGGACTCTGGGCGAGGTTCAGGGTCGCCTCGCAGGCAAACTGGATCGGGTAACCGTGGCGCTGCTGCCAGTCGATCAGATACGGCAGCAGATCGGCGAGGGCGCGGCGGTTGCCGACGAAGTTGTCATCGACGAAGTACACCGCGCCCGGATTGCCCGATGCCAGCATCGCATCCAGTTCAGCCAACACTTGCTCAGGCTGCTTCAGGCGCGGATTGTTGCCGTAGAGTTCCGGGATGTCGCAAAATTCGCAGCGGTAGGGGCAGCCGCTGGAGAATTGCACATTGGCGAGGAAATACTGCTTGATATTCAGCAGATGGTAAGCCGGAGTAGGAAATTCATGCAGCGGTAGGCGCTCCTGGGTCTCGAAGCGGAGCTGCTGGGCGGGTCGCTCGATGGTCTGATCCAGGTGCTCGATCAGGCGGTCGGTGGCGTCGCCGAGTTCGCCGATGTGCAGCAGATCGAAGTCGGGGTAATATTCCGGGCAGCCGGAGACGGAGGGGCCGCCGATCCAGGTGACTTTGCCGGCGCGATGGGCTTGCTCGTTGATGCGGTTGATCTGCGGACGCTGGATGTGCATGCCGCTGACTAGGACGACATCCGCCCAGCGATAGTCAGCGGCGGTCGCCGGAGCGATGTTCTCGTCCACGAAGCGCACCTCCCAACTAGCGGGCAGGTAGGCGGCAGTGACCAGGATGCCCTGGGGCGGCATGAAGGCGCGCACCCGTCCCATCAGCGGATAGGCGTGGTGAAAGGTGCCGAAGGAGCGGCTGTAGGGGGGAAAGACACAGAGAATGCGCCGTTGGTTTTGGGGCTGGTAGTGGCAGCGGCGGGAGGCGATCGCCTCTGTCGCATTAGTCGCATGTGGCTCGAGGCTGACAGTCATGCTCCAAAACTCCTCACAATACTCGACCGAGTGACGACAACTGCGGGAGGGCAGTTGCTGGTCTAACTTGACGCTTTCCTAATTTATTCTACTGGCGCCATTTAAGTCGGCTCGGTTGTGATCGTATCTGGGGCGGGGTCGCGGGGTTCAAAAACCGGACAATAGCCAGCGGGGGTGACCTTGAAGCCACAGAGCGGCGAACTCGGATTGGCACAGCGCATTCCTTGCTGGTAGCGACAATTGCCACAACACTCTGACCCAGAACGCGCCTTCGCCGTTTCGGTCTGGCGCAGTAGTTCCCGCTGGGGGAGACCGCGCAGCACTAGTTCATCCCCCTGCCAGCGGGCTTCCACGAGGCCGGTATCGGCAAATTGTGACCAGCGCGCGCTCTGGCTTAAGTCCGGCGGCAGCACGATCTGGATACGGCTGTCGGTTTCCTCGATCTCGCCCTCAAAGGGAGTAGTTGGCGGCGTCTCGGGCTGGACGAAGCGATCGCCCACCGGCAGCTCTACCAGCGTCCCCGGGGCGGGGGAATGCAGTTGGTAGCGGCTTTGCAGCTCTTCCAGGCTGGTGAGGTCAGCGAGGGCATTGGCGTCGCCGCGCACGAAGACAGCGTGCTGGGGACGGATGTTGTGGATCAGTTGCGTCGTATTGCGGCCGTCGCTGTGTTCGGGGAGCAGGTAGGTTTCCTGGGGCAGGGCGGCGAGCATGTCATCCCAGCCCGGTAGATCGGTGGCCGGATCGAGCCAGTCGGGTCGCAGCAGCAGCCAGCGATCGCCCCCGCGCAGGCGTGCCAAGCTTGCAAATCGTCGGTGAGCAGCAGACAAGGAAAACGGCGCGGCTGTGCGCCCATTTCTGGATCCAGTCGCTGTACGCGCGGCAGCACCCGCTCATCCCAAAACAGTGGTTGATGGCGGGCAAATTTGCACGGCAGCGGGGAGCTGGGGCAAGAGATTCAGGTAGCGATCGCAAGCCGCCGCCACTTGCCCCGCGACCCAGATCTCCACATCGCGGCCGGTGAACTGATGGTGCGATCGCAGCAGCACCAGCAACTCCTGGCCCAGGCCCAGCGGCGGCACCGGCAGCAGCAGCGAATACTCGCGCATCAGCGCTTCTTCGATTTGTGCCAGCAGTTGCTTCTCAAGTTGGCGACGGCGGGGGTGGCGGGCAGTGCCGTAGCGGCCCTCGACGATCAGGACATCCGGGGCGAGACTCCGCAGCATTTCTAGAGATAATCCCTCCACAAGGCGCGAATTGGAGAGAAAGAAGTCGCCCGTATAAAGCAATGTGTAGGCACGTTGCGGAGTCTGGTAGGTCAGCAGGATCGCCGCCGCCCCCGGTAAGTGACCAGCCGGGAAGAGTTGGACTTGGAGATCGGGAGCCAGTTGGGTGGGCGATCGCCAGGCCAAAGTTTGCCAAAACGGTTCCGGCTGCTCGCTGGGCCAATTAAGCGACAGCAACGCACCGGTCAGTTCGCTGGTGTAAATCGGCAGATCGGGATAGCGATGGTGCAGAGCGAGAAAGCCGCGCGCGTGCTCAGCATGGGCGTGCGAGCAAATCGCCCAAGCCGCCGGTTGGGTATCGACCGCCAAGGCATCAAGGGAGTTCAACCCACAGTCCAGCAGCAGCAAATGTGGGCCGAGCCGCACTTGCAGACACACACCCTCGCGATCGCCCCCCGTGCCATAGGGCAGGCAAGCCAGCGTTGAACCAGACGAAGCCGCCATCACGCGCGCAACCGGCATCACTCAGGAACCGGCAAACCAGCAGGCCAGCGGGGTCAAGTGGTGACCCAGCAGTGAACCGTAACTGCTTAACACCGGCCTAGACCGGCTAGTGAGCGGAGCCGTTGCCGTGGTAGTTATCAGAGTCGTAAAAGCCGTTTTTGGTGCCGAAGTAGAGTGTGGCAACGATAAATAGCCCGGTCAAGACCACCATTACTAATTTCACATCCATCGCCTTACACCAAATGATTTATTATCCTCCCCATAATATCCCAAGCTTCTAAGACTGGAACCGTGAGCCAGATCGCCAACCAAACAGGGGGCAAGACTCAGGAGCGCAGCGGATCAGCGACCTCAACAGCCGCCGCGCGACTGAGGGTCTCCAACGGGACTTCTTCGACTTCGGGCAGGGTCTCGATCGCCAAGTGCGAAGCAGCGCTGGCACCGGAAAGGCGTTTGAGCAGCTTCGGACGCGGGTCATGGAGGAGATAGATGAGGCGATCACCCGGCCGCCAATCTTCTTGCACCGCCACCAATTTCAATTGTTCCTGTCGCCGCACCAGCAACGGCATCAGCTCGCCAGCCCGCATCAGGGCGCTCAGATGCGCTTGTTGAAAGGCAAAGCCCGGTTCGCGCAACACGGTCATGCCCAGCTTGACTTGACCATCCGTAATGTACTGGTTCCAGCTCTTGATCGGCAACTCGGCACTGAAGGCTTGATTCACCTTGGCTTTCGCTTTGACCTTGGCTTTCGCCTTCGCCTTTTGCTGATCAGATTGTTGCGAGCCATTCTGCGGCACCACAGCGAGCACGCGCGGCGGCTCAAATTCTTCGAGGGCACGTTGCGCGAGGACAGAATTGACCTCGCCATTACTCGTCAAAGCGACAAACGTACCGATGGATTCGATCCCCGCTTCAGCTAAGGCATCGGGGTCGAGGGCACTGCTCTGAAAAACTTGCAAGCCATCGGCCCGCGCTTGCTCACAAGCTTCAGGGTCAGTGTCGATCATGACCACCGACTCGCCTTCGTCCTGAAAAAGCTTGCCGACGAGGCGGCCGAGAGCATTACAGCCGACAATCACGGCTCCTTTTTCCTCCGAGGCAGTGATCCGCAACACGCTCGCCACCCAGCGCGCCGACAGACCTTCGATGAATACTGTCATAACGATGGTGAGGAAAACGAGGGCTTTGATCGCGTCACCGCCGTTGATGCCCTGTTCGGTTAAGAGAATGGCAAATAAGGAGGCGACCGAGGCCGAGACAATGCCCTTGGGGGCAACCCAGGCGAGAAAGAGCTTTTCGCGCCAGTTGATGCTGCTGTTCCAGGTGCAAAGCGCCACGCTCAGAGGCCGCACTACCAGCATCAGCGCCAGTACTGTGAGCACACTGCCCCAGCCCAAGGCAAAGATACTGTCAATCGAGAGGTCAGCCGCGAGCAGGACAAAGAGCATTGAGACGCCGAGGACGGTGAGTTGCCCTTTGAAGCGGCGCAGCAGGCGCTCTTCAGGAATCGAGGATGCTCGCAACACGATGCCCGCCACCACCGCCGCCATCAGACCGGACTCACCGCGAATCGATTGCGCAAGACCGAATAATCCCCAAACGCCTGCCAGAACTACCAGGTTCTTCAAATCCTCGGAGATGAAGTTGGCGCGTTTGAGAATCTGGCCCAATAACCAGCCACCCCCGCCGCCGATCGCCGCCCCGATGCCCAAGCGTGCCACCAGCCCGATCGAGATTGCCATGGGGGTCGCAGCGCTGTTGAGGATGGTGTCAAGCACGACGACGGCCAAAATTGCACCGACAGGATCGATGAGCACGCCTTCGCCCTCGAGCAAGATCGCCACCTGACGGGTGACCTGCACTTGCTTGAGTAGGGGGCTGATCACGGTTGGGCCGGTGACGACGACCAGTGAGGCGTAGAGAAAGGCGAGTGACCAGGGAAATTCGCCCAGCCAGTGCGCCGCCATGCCGCCACCAAGCAGCGTCAGCAAGGTGCCGAAGGTGACGAGATTGCGGAGACTGCCGGAAACTCGGCCCAGGTCACGAAGTTCAAGGTTGAGGCCGCCTTCAAATAAGACGATCGCTACCGCCAGGGCAACGAGCACTTCTAAGCCAACACCAAGCTGATAAGGGTGCAGAACATTGATGCCGTCGGAACCGAGGAGTATGCCGAAGAGCAGCAAAAAGACGATGCTGGGAATGCGTATCAGTTCGCCCAGCACTTGGGCGCTGATGCCTGCAAGCACCGCGATCACGATTTGGAGTGTGAGGGAAAAAGACGATGTTTCCATAGGCGTTAAGGGCGGCTAGGCGATCGCGCTACTCGCGCCCGCAGCCGCTCCAAGCCACCATTGCTGGGGTTTTTGACCCCACCGCAGCGGTACGACTTGACAATCAGCGTGCTGCCATCCTGGGAACATTAGAAAGTTTAATCTCGCCGTTTCACTCATCCCGCGTATTCTAGCACCTGTCTTTATCGCTGTTTGGGGGCGGCGGCTGGTAACGGACAATTCTCATTGTGGTTTTTTTGACCACAGTGATTGAGATTAGTTGCGATCGCGATTCCCGGAAGCCTGATTGTTCCGTGATCGCTCTGGGTCACGGCTCCACACGACGGTCAAACTGAGAACGGCTGACCAAGCGACCCTGAGCGTGCAAAGTCGTAAACCACCGTCACCAGCGAGCAACGGTTTCATCCCGCATCGACATTGTGGCCGCCCTCACCACCCGGCCTCTTGACCGACGAGATCCTGCCGCCGTCCAATGCTGACCCCAGTACTGAGACAGTAGAACATCAGCATCGAACGGCTCAACTCAAGGCAACCGGGAGCGGGCGCGGCTAACTCCCCGTCAAGCGGACTTGTTGGGGCTGATAGTTGCTCCCCTGCTTGCGCGCACAGAATCCGATCTCGACCGTCTGGCCCGGCTGTACATTGCGTCCCCAAGCCGGTGGCGTCACCGTATAGTCGTTCCCTTGGCGGGCAAACTCACCATTCCAGCTCTGGTCGATCGTCGCGTCCGCCATCTGGAAGCGCAGCCGCCAGTTACCCATCGGGGTTGACCCGGGATTCTGCACCCGAAAACTGGTGCAAAATCCGGCTGCCCAATCGGACTGGATCGTGGTCGCGACTTGCAGACCAGTTGCTGGGCTGGGCGCGGGAGCGGGAGATGGATTGGGAATCGGGGCTGGGGCTGGCATGGGCACTGGTGCTGGTGCTGGCGTGGGCACTGGGGCTGGGGCTGGGGCAGGACTGGGCGCGGGGGTCGGCGGCTGCGCCACGGGTGGGCGACGGCCGCTGAGTAGGGGCGCGAGCAGGGCTTGTTTATCGGCATGGAGCGATCGCCAGTCGTCCTGCAAGATCCCGCCCGTGTCGCCACTATTGGGATTCCAGCTCCAGTAGGTGAAGTGCAAGTCATGGCGGGCGATGAAATCGACGAAGCGCCGTTGCCAGATGCCTTCCTTGGATTGGGCATCGACTTGGCGACCACCAAATTCGCCAATCAGGATCGGGGCAATGCCTTGGCGGGCGATGTAGTGGAAGCCTATTTCCCAGCGTTGGTCGAGATTCTGGGGAAAATCTGGTGCCGAAAACCAAGGCTGGTTGTAGACCCCGGCTCCGTATTCGTGGGGCGAGTAGACGAGCTTATTCGTGGCATTTAGGCGTACTGGATAATTGGCAACGCCCTCGAGATTGCCACCCCACCAGTGGCTCGCGAGTTGTTGACCGGGGACATTTTTTTCTACGCCCTCGACGACGATCAGCCAATCGGGATTGACGGCCAAGATGGCATTGCCCGCCCGTTCTGCTGCCAGTCGCCAGTCGGTAGCGCGATCGCCTGTCCCCCAACTGGCACGACCATGCGGCTCATTTTTGAGATCCGCCCCGATGACATTGGCTTGGTTGCGATAGTGGCGGGCGAGCATCTGCCAGGTTTCCAGCCAGTCCTGCTCGCTAAAACCATCGCCGTACCAGAGTTCGGGGATGCGTTGGTCATTGAGGCGATGGCAGTCCAGCAAGATCAGGAGGCCCTGACGAGCGGCCTCTTGTACGACCAAGTCCATGACTTGTAGCGGCGTTTTGCCGCGTAGTTCACGGTTGCGACCGAGATCAAAGTCAATGCCGCTGATATTGGCTGACCGCAGCGACTGAATCGAGTAGGGCAAGCGGATGATGTTGTAGCCCTGCGCGGCGATCTGCGCCAGCATCTCGGCATAGTCGCGCGCCCAGAGACCATGCGGCGCGTGCGTGTCGGTCTCAATCCCAAACCAGTTCACCCCGCGCAGGAGCACCGGCTGGCGGCGGGCATCGAGGATTTGTGCGCCCTGAGTGGTTAGCGGCAAGGCCCAGCTCGCGGCGGTCTGGGCGTGGCTGGGGGCGATCGCACTCAGCAAGGTCAAGCTGAGGCTGAGGCAGAAGGCCAGTAGACCCGTCAAACGGCGTTGTCGTCGCCATGAAAACAGCATTGTCATCGTCTCCCTAAGTGTTTAGAGTTGGCAAGTTCAGAATTGGCAAACCGTGCCCACTCACGCCGAAATTCCCTGGTGATCGATGACGCGGGCTGACCGGGAGCGGTTGCCAGACGCGGGCCGGTTGGTCTACTGGCATGAGGTCTCGTCGGGGGCGACCTCAGCCGCCGCTGCGAGCGTCGGGACGGCAGATAGGTCAGCCGTGTAGTTGATCCACTGCGGGCGGCCGATGGCGATACCCTCAGCCTCAAAGGCAAGCCGCACGCGGTAGCGATATTCGCGACCGACGGCCCACTGTTGCAAGGGCGCAGTTTTGAGCCAGACACGCAACAGGATGCCGGTGTGGGCGAGGTGGTCGATGCCGAGTACTTCGGGGGGATTGAGGAGGCGATCACGCCATTCAGCTTCGCCAAACATCTGGTCGCCGACATCTTTCAAGACTGCCAGTGCCCGGCGAACGTCAGCGTCGTAGGCGATCTCGATGCTGAAATCGACGCGCGACCAGAGCCGAGTCAGATTTTTGACCTGGGTAATCGAGCTGTTGGGCAAGGTAATGAGTGCGCCAGACGCATCGCGGATCTGGGTAATCCGTAAGTTGAGGTCTTCGACTAAACCGCTGGTGTGACCGAGATCGATGACATCGCCGACCGCAAATTGGTCTTCGATGAGGATCAGACAGCCATTGACCAAATCCTTCACCAAGCTCTGGGCACCGAAAGAGATCGCCAGCGCCAATACCGCCCCGCCCGCGAGGAGCGATCGCGTCGGGATATTGAGCGTCTCCAGGGTATCGATAATCGCCAGGGTGATAAAACCGGCGAAGGCGACACCGCGCAGGACACCCGCGATCGTGACCGCGCGCAATTCTTTGCGCTGAACCTCTTCGAGCGGCAGGAGACCCGTGAGAAAATCGGTGCGACTCCAGACGCGCGTAAAGCGGTCGATCAAGGCGTAACTGAGGCGGATGGCGAGGCTGTAGAAAAACCAGGCAAGGATAATCTCCACAGGCGTTGCGAGGATCCAACCCCGCCAACGCATCAAGGCGGGATGGATGGAAACGATCCAGACGCTCGCACCGTACCAGAGACCGATTTGTAGCCAGAGGAGTCCCCAGTGGCTGAACTGCACCAAGTTGTCGCGATAGTCGCGTTGGAAGCGTTTTCGGAGTGTTTGGAAAAGGCGCTCTTGTTGCACCGCGGCTTGTTCGGCACTGGTGGAGCCGGAGGTCGCCACGTCGTGCTCGCCCGGTTGCGTCGCCGCCGCCGCAGCGGCCGCTGCGGC
>JAAUTY010000035.1 GCA_012031265.1 Spirulinaceae cyanobacterium SM2_1_0
CTTGGTGTCCCTGGCGATTTTTCGAGCTTGAGCCGATGCTGAACAGAGCGGCGAGCTAGACTCTTCACGGTGTAGACACCCAGGGATTGACGCTCTACCGCTCCTGATTTCAACATACAAGGGATTTGGGGTGAGGGTTTCCAAACTGGGATGCTCCCATGCTGTCCGTACCTTGGGCTTGGGGGAGAAACTGCTTGATGACGCAGGGCGGTTTCGAGGGCTTGTCCTCGTCTACCGCCAGAAACGTGCGCCCGAAACTACCTTGGCCGAGAACCCGCTTCGCCCAGTAGCGCTCCCTGATCAGCAGCTTGTCGCCGCATTGTTGGCAAAACTGGGACTCGTCAGGATTGGGAGCGAGACAGTCAGGGTTGAGGCACTGGCGCATGGGTTTGCGGGGAATTCCTGTCTATCATCGTACTCAAGGTTGGGGCGATCGCTAGTATGCGGATGTTGAGAGTCTGGCTCTCTCTGGCTGCCGCGCTGTCACGATCCAGAGTTCCTGCCTGTCTGTCATTTCCAGTTCCAAGTCGGTCAATATTGTCTCTGATTGAGATTGGGTCTGCCACGGGTCGCGCTGGCTCATTCTCAGGACTGGTAGGCTCTAATTGAGCGATCCATATCTAGGGCACAAACTTCGAGATTATTGGGGACATCAGCGACATTGAAGCGATCGCGACCGGCAACAGCATCCGCATCTTGCCCTTGCTCCGCAAGCGCTACGGTCGCGGTCGCTGGCGCAAGCTCAAGGGCATAGCTCAGGTTCGCCTTGTGGATGGCGAGATCCGCCTCGCCGAAATTCACTGGTTTGAAGCGCATGGGGTTGAGAAGCGTAAACTAAGGATTAAGCGCTTTCTCGATTAGCTATGGACGTGCCGACTGCCACTCAGTTCGCGATCTGCATTCGCAGTGATGATCCTGACCTGTTGACACCGCGCAAGATTTATCAAATCTTGCCCGATACCAGCGCGGCGCGCTCCAGCTACCTGCGCGTCGTTGATAACGAGGGTGAAGATTACCTCTATCCCAGCCAATGCTTCATCCGCGTCGAATTTGCCCCAGACATTGAGCGTGTTCTGCTGCAAGTCCCCTAGCTTCCGCTTAGCGAGCCGCCAGCAGCATGTTCGCCTGCGTAACAAGCGATCAAGGTCGCCAATCGCTACCAACTCGCTCGCTTCCTCAGCATCGAGTCGATCCGCCTTCTTCTTATTGAGTAACGTTTCCAAACGCTCCTGAAGTGACTCGCTGAACTTGAACAAACTCCAGTCGCCCACCGGCTCGAGCCGGATTTCGTGGATGAGTGCCGAAGGTCTCGTTACTGCTGTTGTCATCACTCGTTGGAGTTTTGGGTGAGACACCTGTTCATTGATTAAGTGAGATGGAATTCGCTGTTTGTATCGAGAATACCAACTATCCAACTGCCCTAGAAATCCGCAAACTCTATCAAGTTTTGCCCGATCCTGCTGCCGATCGCCATCAGCTCATTCGCATCATCGACGAATCCGGCGAAGACTACTTGTATCCCCGTCGCTATTTCCTGCCAATTCCCCTCTCTGATACCCTCAAACAAGCCTTAAGCGCTGCGTCATTCACTGTATGAAGCGTGTTGCGGCGATTGGTCGTGTGCAATTCTAGCGTCGTGCTGACCTACTTGATGCTGGCGATCGCGTCCTGAGTCATGGCCGCGATCGCCCGATCCGTTGCCTTCGGCAAGTGATAGTAATTACCCCCCGCCTGCTGCGCCAGCTCTTTCGCAAAACCCGTCGAGACGAACTTGTTTTCGGTATCAATCATTAGCAACTTGAAGCCCGTGGCGCGGATGCGACCGGCGATGTCTAACAACTCACCCTTGATGTCCGGTTTTTGACCCTCGAGTGGTGGTTCACCGAGCGATCGCGCCAACGGAATATTGCCGCGCCCATCGGTAATCGCCACCAAGACCACCTGCCCGACATCGCCCGAAAGCTGAGCATTGCTGCCGACCCGTACTGCCTGGGTGAGGCCGTGGGCGAGGGGCGAGCCGCCGCCGCAGGGAAGTTTTTCGAGGCGCGATCGCGCCAGCGTGATCGAGCGCGTCGGCGGGAGTAAAACCTCCGCCTGCTCACCCCGGAAGGGAATCAGCGCCACCTGGTCGCGATTTTCATAGGCCTCGGTCAGCAGCCGCAGCACCGCCCCTTTTGCCGACTGCATCCGGTTCAGCGCCATCGACCCCGAAGCATCGACGATAAAAACGATCAGCGCCCCCGCCTTGCGCGCCAAGCGCTTCGACCGCAAGTCACTCTGCTCAACGATCACCTGCCGCTCCGGCTGGCGCTGGCGGCGCGCCTTTTGATAGGGTGCTGCGGCTCGTAGCGTCGCATCCACCGCCACCCGCTGGACGCGGCCGCGTGGCAGCATCGGCTTGATGTAGCGGCCGCGATCGTCGGAAAAGATCAGATTACGCGCGCCTGTAGTACCCTGCCGCTGTGCCATCTGGGCAAAGTAGAGCACGCTGGGGTCGAGGATCACCCCTTCCGAGTCGAAGACAAATTCTTCTGGGATGCTTTCCGGCTCCTCCTGGGGTTCCTCTGGCTCGTCCTCGTCCTCCTCGTCCGGCTCGTCGGGTTCGTCGTCGGACTGTTCGGGGGGCGGCGGCGGTGGCGGTGACGGCGGTTCTTCGTCCGGGGGCGGAATCTGAGTGGAACGTGGCACGATCGCAAACTCCACCGCCCGACGCAGATCATCGGCGAGGATTGCTTCCCGACCTTCTAGCGCCGCTGCCGCTTTCGCGACCCGCACGGCGAACAGCTCCGCCCGATGCCCCTGTACGCCGCCCCGCAGCGCCTCTTCGACCAGATATTGCACCTGGTCGGGGCTGATCTGCACCTCCTTCAGCCACTCCCGCGCCAGGATGATGTCAGTTTTCAGCGTCTCCAGTTCCTCGCTGTATTGGGCGATAAATTGGCTCGGCGCGCTGGCATATTCCACCACCCGCTCTACTGCTGCCACACGTTCGTCGAGGGCTAGCACGCCATCGGCAGAGAGCAAGATCGCAATGCGGTCGAGGAGATGCTGACGCAACGGCCCTTCGTCGGGGTTGTAGGTGGCGATCAGCACCGGCCGGCAGGGATGGGCGAGGCTCAGGCCTTCGCGCTCGACGATATTGATGCCATCGGTGAGCACGCTCAGCAGTTGGTTGGCGATCTGGTCGTCAAGCAGATTAATTTCATCGATGTAGAGGATGCCGCGATGGGCACGCGCCAGCAGGCCGGGTTGAAAGACGGGTTCGCCCTGCTGTACCGATTGCTCGACATCCACCGAACCGAGTAGGCGATCTTCGGTGACTCCGAGCGGAACTTGCACAAAGGGGGCAGGAATAATCGCCGTCGTCTCGCGATCCAGTTCCCCCAGCAGGTGTGGAAAAGTCGCAGCCTCGGCGGGAGCGAGGTTGTAAGCTGAGCCTTGAATGATCTCGATTGGCGGCAGCAGGGTGTGCAGGGCGCGCGCCATCACCGATTTCGCCGTGCCGCGTCGTCCGGCGATCGCCACGCCCCCCAGTCCCGGATCGATCGCCGCCAGCAGCAGCGATAACTTGATGGCGGCTTGACCGACGACCGCTGTGAGCGGAAAGCTGGGAACAGCGGGGAGCAGAGTGTTTGACATAAGTCACCTGAGCGCCACGGATGGCGAGCCTGAAATCCCTCTACCGGCGGCGACGAACTAGTACCGCTACGCGGAGTTTTGAGTTCTAAATTTTGAGTTCTGAGTGCCTGCAATACGGGAAGCCTGGGGATTTTGAATAGGCATCTCATTTCCGCCCTCTTGTACCAGGGCGGTGCCGCCGGTTGCCTGTATTGCCAGAGCCACCGCAATTTTCTACTTTAGCAAGCTTTCCCAGCCAAGATGGGCCGGGTTCTTGCAACTCTTGCGGCAAGCTCGCAGTTCGTTGAACGAACCGGGCTAGTATGGATGGTTAGTACCTGTGCGATTGTTCGCTGACCAACCCGCTATGGAGATCCAGATCGCCACGCGCGCCGACATTCGCATTGCTGCCTTGCGAGGCGATGTCAACGCTACAACGGCCGCTGAGATCCAGCGGCGGATGCTGCCTTTTGCGACGACGGGTGAAAAAATTTTGCTGGATTTCAGCCAAGTGACCTATATGTCCAGTGCCGGACTGCGAATGCTGCTGTCCCTGTATCGCCAAGCGGCTGCTAAGCAGGGTCGGTTGGTCATCGTCGGGTTGTCCGACAATATCCGCGATACGATGTCGGTGACCGGGCTGTTGAACTATTTCACGACTTGCGAAAATCTGGATGCTGGCTTAGCCATTCTGGGTTGGTCGGTCTGACGCGCTGGTTCGCCCTTGCTTGGACCTTTCTGCCCTATGTGCGAAGCCCGCACCAATTCTGAGTCTTTCCCTGAATCTGAGCGTCCGCTTGCCGACCCTACCGAGGAGATTCTACGCCTGCGGGCTGAAGTCGCTGGCCTGCGTCGCGAGCAGCAAGCGCTCGCCGCGCAGCAGACGCTCTTGGCGGAGTTTGTTACCATTGCGCGATCGCAACCCGGCAATCGGGCGATCGAGGATTTTTGCGTCGGGTTCTGGATCGGGTGGCGGCGATCGCCCATGCCGACAAAGGCAGCATCTTTCTCCTCGACATCCACGGTCACATCGAGGCCGCGATTTTGACGCGCCAAGACGCCGACCCTCTCAGCCACGCCCATCTGCTCGATACGGTGCTCGATCGCGGTCTCGCCGGTTGGGTGCGCCAACACCGCCAGGTCGGCTGGATTCGCGACACGGCCGATGATCCCCGCTGGCTCCACCTCCCGGATCAACCCTACGTGGCACGGTCAGCCCTGTCAGTTCCCATCCTGCACGGCGATAATTTGCTCGGTCTGCTCACCCTGCTGCACTCGCAGCCCGACTGGTTCGAGGCCGCGACGATTCCGGCCCTGGAGGCGACGGCGAATCACATCGGCCTCGTCCTGGACAACGCCCGCCTCTACTCGACTCTGGAGAGATATTCGCGCGCCCTCGACAATGAGCTGGCGAAAGGCCGCCGGATGCAGGTTAATTTTCTCCCCAGCCAGCTCCCCGCGGCACCGGGCTGGGATATTGCCGTGCAGTTTCAGCCCGCGCGTGAGTTGTCGGGGGACTTTTATGACCTGTTCGCGCTGCCGGGCGATCGCCTGGGGATTGCGATCGCCGATGTTTGTGACAAAGGAGCCGGGGCGGCACTTTTTATGGGCCTATTCCGCAGCCTGATCCGCATTTTCTCGGGTCAAACCGCCTTAGCCGGTCTCACCCTCAATTCTCCGACGGCCAACGCTCCCACCACCGACTCGCCGCTCGAGGCCGTCCGGCTCACCAACGATTACGTGGCACGCAACCACGGGGACCTGGTGATGTTCGCGACGCTCTTTTTTGGCGTGCTCGACCCGGCAACCGGCAAACTAGCCTACGTGAGCGGCGGGCATGAACCCGTGCTCATCCTCAGCCCCACGGGCAAGATCCGCGCCGAGCTGTCCTCAACTGGGCCGATCGTTGGGGCGCTACCCGAGGCGGAGTTTGACATCGGCCGGGCGACACTTGCCCCCGGCGAAACGCTGTTTGGCTACACCGACGGCGTCCCAGAAGCGCGCGCGCCCGATGGACAGTTCCTTGGTCGCGAGGTGTTGCTCAATATCCTCGCCGGTCGCATCGGCACCGCCAGCGAATTGCTCGCCCGGGTGGCTGCGCGCACGATCGCCCACGCAGGCGGTCGCGCCCAATCCGATGACATCACGCTGGTGGCGCTGCGGCGGCTGCCCTCGCCCTAAAAGCGCTCACAATTAGAAGGCAATGAATAACAGACCAATTTCTGCTTGGACGGACATATGTGGTTATGCCGCATCAGTTACAGTACGGAACTGCTTTGTCGAAAAGTCTGAGTTGGTTAACTTTAGGTGCAACATTAATGGAGCTACCGCAGATGATTTTCTGATACCAATCTTTCAACGCTTGTTCATGAATGTCTTCTTGCATAAACCTGAAAGAAGACGTGGCTAGATATTGAACATCTTTCTCAAAAGAAATCCAATAGCGATTTTCCTGCTCAGCAATAAATCCAGTCGTATTGGATCCTGCAAATATATCAATGACGAGATCTCCAGGATCAGTAAGAAGGCGAATGAAGAACTCTGGTAACTTACCTGGAAATCGAGCTGGATGAGCCTTCATGCCAAGAGCCTTACAACCTCTGAGATACTGACTGTTGGACTCAGAGTTGGGAATTTGTAGTAAGTTGGAAGGAAGTGCCCCGCCATTATCTTTCCCAAACCCCTTGCTTATGTCATGTCCAGAAGGTCGCTTTTTGGGATCATAAAACTTATCAGGATCTGCTAGTAGTTTTTTCATTCTCGGACTATATTCAGTCAAGACTTTCGTGATGTCTGACTTGGGAAATTCGGATTTGCCAAACCACCAGACGGTATTAACTGAATCTTTGGCCCTGATTTTTCTCTTGTTGACCCATTCAATAGGACTAGGGAGCTTAGAAGGATTAAACCAGTAAAAATCCTCTGCAAGGAAAAATCCTACTTCATCGCAAAAATGAATCGGTATTCTGAAATTATAGAGGCTTCTGACTGGCTTGCCTTTTTCATAAGCACCTCCCAAATCTAAAACGAAGCTGCCATCACCTTTCAATTTCTGATAAACTAGCCGTGCAAAATCGGCTAGCCAATTGATATATTCGCTCTGATTTTTATTTCCGTATTCCTTCTTCCTTTGGAGGGCAAATGGTGGGCTTGTTACAACTAAGTTAACACTCTCATCAGGCAATTTTCCCAGTAACTCTAAAGAGTCCCCACAAAATGCTGCGCCTTGACCCGTCGAATATACGGGTAGGCATTCGAGGATCTCAATATCTATGGGAAAACCAGGATCTAGGCTGATCAATGCTTAATCCCCGATTTGCTACTTATAGTCTGTAGACTCATGGTAATCATTATCTCAAAAATGTACGCTATGTCAACCTCCTGTTTTGTGTATCTGTGCCAACTAATGCCAGGGAGCTATTTGCAAAAAGACTACGCCAGATCCGCCTATATAAGGGACTATCGCAGGAAGCCCTTGCTGATCTAGCCGGTTTACATAGAACATATGTAGGATCGGTTGAGCGCGGTGAACGCAACGTGTCAATTGATAACATGGAACGACTTGCAAAAGCCTTAGAGGTTGACATCTCCGAACTTCTAAGAGAGTCGAAGTATGAATTTCCACCCGGACAAGAAAGTTCTTGATGAACTGTTTCCATACATCCAACGTTACCAAGAGCTGGCATCAAAGCATGGGATTGACGACATCTTCCAGGATAATGGTGGCAAACTTCTGCAAGTCCTTTTAATTACCGGTTTGGAAGTGCTGCCCGGGAGAGAGGGTAATGATGCAAAGGATTCTAACGGAAATGAATACGAGTTAAAATCCGTAAATATAAAATTGACAAAAAGTTTTTCTACACATCATCATATCAATCCAAGTATCATTGAAAAGTACAGACAGGTTGATTGGATATTTGCGATCTATAGTAGCATCAACTTATTGTCAATCTATCAGCTCACTCCAACAGACTTAGAGTTTTACTATGATAAATGGGAGAGGCAATGGACTGACTCAGGGGGAAAAGATATCAATAATCCGAAAATACCCCTAACTTATGTTAGAAAATACGGGTCGCTAATCTATGAGACTTGATGGGGTCTTACCGTCTAACGTTGTGTTGGTGCAGACGGAATGATAGCGATCTCTAAATATTCGAGTGCGTCAGCTGCCGCACAGCGTCACCGTCGGCTGGAGGTGAAGGTATGAAACCGGTAATCCTACCCGCGACGATGGCGGCTCTCTACAAAGTCTCCGAATATGTCCTCACTGCTGCGGCTACCGCCAAGCTGAATAAAAAGGCGACCTATTGCTTGCGGCTGGCGGTGGATGAGACCGCGACGAATATTGTCAGCTACGGCTATGCCCTGGAGGAGCAGGGCAGGCTCTATCTCAGCAGCCGCTGTGACGAGCAGCAGTTGGCGATTATTCTCGAAGACACTGCCGCCCCCTACAATCCGCTGGCAGCGCTGGCGGCGGCTGAGCGCAGCTTGCAGTTACCTTTTGAGCAGCGGCCGATCGGCGGTCTCGGCGTCTACATTGCTTGGCAGAGTGCGGATGAATTTCACTACGAGCTGGTGGGCGATCGCAACCGCAATACCTTCGTCATGTACCGCGATCCGACTTCTGAGTGACACTACGGCGCGTTAATAATGGGAAACGATACAAAAAAATTGAACGCTCTGAACTTTGGCACCCGCAACTGCTCCGGCGATCGCCCGCCATACCCATCCCGCCATTCTCCTCGTCGCCCATGGCAGCCGCAGCCCCCTTGCCCAAGCCGCCCTGGCGCAACTTGCCGCGCAGGTGCAACAGCAGTGGCCGCAGAATGCCCCGGAACCTTGGCTAGCCACCGCCTGCCTCGAACTCGCGCCGCAACCGCTGCATGAGCAAATCCGCGCGATCGCCACTCGCGCACAGCAAGCGGGGCGATCGCACCTGACCATCTTGCCGCTGTTTCTGCAACCGGGCGTTCATGCCTGCGAAGATATTCCCGCTGAAATCGCCATCGCCCAGCCCCTCGCTCCCCTCCCGCTCAAATTGCTGCCCTACTTGGGCAGCCACAGCGCCTTCCGCGCTTGCGTTGCCGACCGCTTTGGCAACACTCCAGGAACCGCCCGCCTGTTGCTTGCCCACGGTAGCCGTCGTCCGGGGAGCGATCGCCCGCTGGCCACCCTCGCCGCGCAACTGGCGGCCCGCTTCGCCTGCTGGTCAGTCCCCCCCTCCCTTGCCACGCAGGTCGCGGCTGGCGATCAGCAGGGCGAGCGCGCACTGACCATTCAACCCTACTTTTTATTTCCCGGCCGTCTGACCGCAGACATTGCCGCCGAGGTGGCCCGTCTGCAAACCCAATACCCCGACATTCACTTGCAACTTCAGCCTCCCTTGGCGACTGGCAATGAACTGGCAGGGCGATCGCCCAGATCCTGACCACCAACCCCGCGCTGTTACAGCACTAAGCCATCAATGACCCGCCGAATAGGGCGTGACGCGCGGAACATCGAGGATTGCGAGCATTGAGACGGGACGAGAGCAGTCACCCATCGCCATGGCGGGTGTCGTCTTGCTGGGTAACCCCCAATGCGGTCGCACCCAATTATGCACTAGTACAAGGCGGCGGCAATGAGATCCCCATTCAGGATCCGTAGGATGCCCGTATTGTCTGCATTCATCACTCAAAACTCAGAACTCAAAATTCCGCGTAGCGGTACTAGGCGCTGCACAGCCAAGACTCACTGCAACGCGTCCACGGATAGACAACTTTGATGTCATTCTGCTACCAGTGGCTGTCGGCGTTGACTTTACGGGTTTGCTCGTCAACGCCCCACTGCTCTTTAGTGTTGCCAAGTTTGCTAGCGTAGAATTAAGTGTGCTTGTTGTATGTCAAGCGGCTAAAGGGTATCTTGTCGGCTGCAATGCCTACCAATTCTGAATTCTGGGAAACTTCTCAAATATGCTCTAAGCCTCGCATCGGTATCATTGGTGGGGGTCAACTGGCCTGGATGCTCGCCGCTGCCGCGCGCCGACTCGGCTTTGAGCTGGCGGTTCAGACGCCCCATGCCGATGATCCGGCGGTCGCTCTGGCGCATCGCGTGGTATGTGCGCCGCTTACCGACATTGCCGCGACAGCCAAACTAGCTGAGACCTGCGACTATCTGAGCTTCGAGAATGAATTTATCGACGTGGCCGGACTGCAAAGGCTGGCGGAGTGCGGGGTCTGCTTTCGCCCCAGTCTAACGGCGATCGCGCCGCTCCTGGATAAGTACAATCAACGTCACTGGCTGCGCGACCTCGGTCTGCCGGTTCCCGACTTTCGGTGCTGGCAGGATTGGGGAGCGCCGCCGCCCTTTGGCTTCCCGATGGTACTGAAGGCGCGCCGTCACGGCTATGACGGCCAAGGCACCTTCATCGTTCGCGATGCCGCCGCTTTGACAGCGCTGGGCGATCGCCTCGGTCATCCTGAACTGCTCATCGAGGCCTTCATCCCCTTCGAGCGCGAGCTGGCGATCCTGGCGGCACGGGGGGTTGGCGGCGAGATTGAGCTGTATCCGATCGTCGAAACCGAACAAGAGCAGCAAGTGTGTCGGCGCGTGTTCGTCCCCGCGCCCCTGCAACCGGAACAGGAACGGGAAATTACGGCGATCGCCCGCACGATCATCGCAGGCTTGAATCTCGTGGGCTTGATTGGGATCGAGCTGTTTTGCACCGCCGACGGGCGGATCTGGGTCAACGAGATCGCCCCGCGCACGCACAATTCCGGCCACTACAGCTTGGATGCCTGCACGACCTCGCAGTTTTCGATGCAGCTACAAGCCGTTGCCGGCCGCCCCCTGCCGAGCGTCCACTTGCTGAGTCCGAGCGCCGCCACCATCAACCTCCTCGGCTACGAGCAGGCTCAGTCTGACTATGCGGCGGAGCGGGAAAAGCTGGCCACGCTGCCCGGCGCTCACGTCTACTGGTACGGCAAGTCGGCCGCGCGGCCAGGCCGCAAACTGGGTCATGTCACCCTGTGCTTGCCGCTCGCCGATCTCAGCCTCGCCCGAGCACAAGCCTCTCTAGCCGAAGCCATCTGGCGGCGTCAAGCTTCATAACCAAAACTAATGCTTGCGTGCCGTTGCTTCAGTTTTTGCGCTCAAAATTTCCCATCCCCTTGCCACTTTCCCCGACCGATTGATTATGATCAGGGCAGTCCACTGCGACGTTGGTGACTGCCAATAAAGTTTTTTGATCTATGCTTGCAGTTTAAGGGCGTCAGCAGTTCCTGTGGCAGTAGGCCGGGCTTAGTACCCGGAAACTTTAAACGGTGAGCGCCGATACCCACCTGGTGAATCCAGGTCATAAACTGAGGTAAAACGGCGTTGCGGTGGACTCTCATTCGGACTTTGATCAGCGCCTGCCAGCAACTGGGGCGACCCGGTTCATTGCTTCGCATGTGTAGGCTATGGTGCTCGCCGCAAACTTGCCACCAGCCGCATCAGGATTGTCGTTGCGCCTTGTATGCTGGGCGGCTAGCGGGTCAGTCGTCGTTCTCAGCCTTTTTTCTGCCATACTGAGGCAGGGCATATTAAAGATCTCAATCGCCAGAGCCAGTCTGCATTCGGTCGGTTCGGCGAGTTTCAGCGAGCTTAATGATGCGATACACACAGTCGCTCGTCGAGACTGCATTACTCTCACGCCGACTCATGGAGCAAGCTGTCGCCACCAAAGCGGACATCTTCGTTGTTGACGATACACCCGAAAATCTCCGCCTCCTTTCCACCGCGTTATTGCAGCGTGGTTATAAGGTTCGTAGTGCCATCGACGGTTCGATGGCTTTGATGGGGGCGACGGCGGCCCCGCCCGATCTCATGCTCTTGGATGTGAATATGCCGGGGCTGAATGGTTACGAAGTTTGCCGTCGGTTGAAGGCGAGCGCGATCACCCGCGATGTCCCCGTGATCTTCATCAGCGCTCTGGATGAAGTGATGGACAAGGTACAGGCGTTTGCCCTCGGTGGTGTCGATTACATCACCAAGCCCTTCCACTTCGAGGAGGTTGTCGCTCGCATCGAGAATCAACTGACGATTCGCCGCCTGAGTCTATCTCTGCAAGCACTCAATGCTGAGCTGGAGCAGCGGGTACGCGATCGCACCGCCGCCCTGGAGCAGGAGGTGCAAGAACGCCAGCGCGCCCAAGAACAGCTCCTGCACTTGGCGCTGCACGATCCGCTGACCAACTTGCCCAATCGCACTTCATTTCTGAAAACGGTGCAGGTGGCGCTGGCTCGCGCCCGACAGCAGTTGGAGCAGCAGTTTGCGATTTTGTTTTTGGACTGCGATCGCTTCAAAACCATCAACGACTCGCTGGGTCACAGTGTTGGCGACGAGCTGTTGATTGCGATCGCGGCGCGCTTGCAGACCTGTCTGCGCCCAGAGGATACCCTGGCGCGCTTGGGCGGTGATGAATTTATCATCTGTCGGGCTGCGATCATCGATCTCAACCAAGCGACCGCCTTCGCACAGCACCTGAACGAGCAGCTTAGGCTCCCCTTTTATCCGCGTGGTTACGAGGTTTTTGTCAATGCCAGCATTGGGATTGTCCTCAGTGATGCGAACTACGATGATGCCGAGCATCTGCTCCGCAATGCCGACACAGCCATGTACCACGCCAAGGCCCTGGGACGTGGCCGCGCTCAGGTGTTCGATCCGAGTATGTATGCGCGGGCGCTCAACCGCCTCAAGCTGGAAAATGATTTGCGTCGCGCCATTGAGCGTCAAGAGTTTTATCTCTGCTATCAACCGGTGGTTTCGCTGCGTTCGGGTGAGATCATTGGTTTCGAGGCACTGGTACGCTGGCAGCATCCCGATCGAGGTGTCGTGAAGCCTGCCGAATTTATTCCCGCCGCTGAAGAGACCGGGGCGATCACCTCGATCGGGGACTGGGTGCTCGCCGAAGCCTGCCAACAACTCAAACAATGGCAGGAGCGAGGTCTTGCTCCTGCCGGTCTATCGGTCAGTGTTAACCTTTCGGTGCGTCAGTTTGCCCAGCGTGATTCGCTGACGACGATCGACGCGGTATTGCAAGCCACTCAATTGTCTGCCAAATGTCTCAAGCTCGAGATCACCGAGAGTGTGCTGATCGACAGTCCTGAGTCGGCGATGGCGACGTTTGAGGAGTTGCGTGCCCGCCACATTCAGCTCAGCCTCGATGACTTCGGGACGGGCTACTCGTCGCTGAGCTACCTGCACCGGTTTGCGATGGATGCACTCAAGATCGATCGCTCCTTCACTAGCAAGATTGACAGTGGGCACAAGAACCTGGAGATCGTGCAGGCGATCGTCTCGCTCAGTCATACGCTGGGCATGGAAGCGATCGCCGAAGGCATTGAGACCGCCAGCCAGTTAGCCCAGTTGCGCACCCTGGGCTGCGATTGCGGGCAAGGTCACTTCTTTGCCCCGCCGCTGTTGCCTGCTGCTGCCGCTGACTTGCTACGGCAGCGACCACGCTGGTAGGGTCTGAATCATTTGCTCATTGGCGGCGAAGCTGTTGTTCTGAGGAAGCCATCTATGACTGAACTGGCCTGTCCCATGTACCACGAACGCTGTCATTGCCCACGTCTGCCACTCGCCGTCTACCGCGAGGTTGCTGCCCATCTACGCCAAGTGGCGGGTGTGGAAGTGGAACTACTGACCCAGACTAGCTCGCAGTTTGACTATCTCGCCAGCCAAATCGAGGCGCTCCAACTGTCTTATCCGACCGCTGTTCGCGATCGCCTCAACGCCATCCTGGACTACTACGCCCAGCGCCACGGGGCTTGGCAGCGCCAGCCGCTCCCAGCGACTGGCGCGATTGATCCCTAGCGGCAGCCTGCGCGAGGCAGTCCCCTGAGCCTCATTGAGCAATCGCCAGTCGGTCTGAAGACTATGCCTCTAAAGCTCAGTGAATCCATCCATCAGCAACGCCGATTTTTGCAACCGTTGGCTCGCGGTTGGGAGTGAGCGCGGCGACAGTCGGGCGAACGCCTGAGTACACTGCATTTATATTCTTTCGCGGCGATCGCCCATCATGATTGCACCGCTTGCTGCTGTTACCTACGCCGACATTGCTGCCGCCGCTCAGCGCTTGCAGGGCGTTGCCCATCGGACGCCCGTGCTGACCAGTCGCAGCTTTGATGAACAAGTCGGATCCCAGGTCTTTTTCAAGACCGAGAACTTGCAGCGAGCAGGAGCCTTCAAATTTCGCGGCGCTTACAATGCCCTGGCACAACTCGACGCGGCGGCGCGATCGCGCGGTGTTGTCACCTATTCCTCCGGAAACCATGCCCAAGCCGTTGCCCTCGCGGGCCAGCTCCTAGAGATCCCCACGACCATCGTCATGCCCCGAGACGCGCCGACGGTGAAACTGGCGGCGACGCGCGGCTATGGCGCGGAGGTCTTGTGCTATGAGCGCGGTGAGGCAGTGCGGGAGCAGGTCGCCCAACAACTCTGCCAGGAGCGGGGCGCGGTGCTGATCCCGCCCTACGACCACCCGCAGGTCATCGCTGGGCAGGGCACGGCGGCGAAGGAGCTGCTAGAAGATGTTGGCTCGCTGGACTTGCTCCTCGTGTGCTGCGGGGGCGGCGGTCTGCTCTCGGGCAGCGCGATCGCCACGAAAACACTCGCCCCCCACTGCCGCGTCATCGGGGTTGAGCCCGCTGCCGGTGATGATGCAACTCGCTCCTTCCATAGCCGGAGTTTGCAAACTGTCGAAAACCCGGACACGATCGCCGACGGCGCGCGCACCCCCAGCCTGGGCCGGTTCACCTTCCCGCTGGTGCTACACTACGTCGATGACATGGTGACCGTGACCGATGCTCAGCTCCTGGAGGCGATGTTTTTCTCTGGGAGCGGCTGAAGCTAGTGGTCGAGCCGACCGGGGCACTGGCGGCAGCCGCACTCCTGGCAGGGGTAGTTCGCGCGCCAGGACAGCGGGTGGGCGTGACGCTCAGCGGCGGCAATGTCAGCCTCGACGCCTGGCGGCAGAGTTTTGCCGCCACGACCGAGCGCTAGGACACTTGGGGGGCGCGGTTGTAGAGTTGGGTCAGATGGCGAAGGCGATCGCGCAATTCCGGCGTCAACTCATCCGCCTCGTAACGCCAGTCCCAATTGCCATCGGCGCGGCTGGGGAAGTTCATGCGCGACGCCTCGCCGAGACCCAGTAGGTCTTGCAACGGGAAGACTGACAAGTCAGCCACCGAGCACATCGCCATCCGGATCAGCGCCCAGTGAATGCCCTCGGCTGGCTCGCCACCGAGATAGTCGAGGACGCGCTGCTGCTCTTCGGGCGATCGCGCCACAAACCAACCAACGGTTGTATTGTTATCGTGCGTGCCCGTGTAAACCACACAATTGCGGTGGTGATTGTAGGGGAGAAAGGGATTCTGCGGCCCGGAATCGAAAGCGAAGTGCAACACCTTCATACCCGGAAACTCAAACTGATCCCGCAGCGCTTCTACATCCGGTGTGATCACGCCTAAATCCTCGGCCACAATCGGCAGCTCGCCCAGTTCCTGTTTCAGGATCTGGAAAAACTCTGCGCCAGGTGCTTCGAGCCACTCGCCATTGATCGCGACCGTCTCGCCCCCCGGCACCGCCCAGTAGGCGGCAAAGGCGCGAAAGTGGTCAATCCGCATCAGATCGACATAATTAAGCATCCCAGCGATCCGCTGCACCCACCATTGGAACTGTGTCGCCTGCAACTGCTCCCAGTTGTAGACTGGGTTTCCCCACAGTTGTCCCGTCTCGCTGAAATAGTCTGGGGGGACACCCGCCATCAGCGTCGGCTGGTGCGTTTCCTCATCCAGACAAAAAATCTCGGGGTTGGCCCAGACATCGACGCTGTCGTAGGCGACATAGATAGGGATGTCACCAAAAATCTGGACGCCCTGTTCATTGGCGTAGTCTTTCAGCGACGACCACTGCCGAAAGAACTCCGACTGCACGTACTTATGGTAGAAAACCTCGTCAGCCAACTGTTCACGCGCCAGGGCCAGCGCCTCGGGTTTACGCTGGATTAGCTCCTCGTCCCATTCGTGCCAGCCCTTGTTGTTGTAGGCGGATTTGAGCGACATGAACAGAGCGTAGTCGTCCAGCCAGTAGGCCTGCGCCCGACAAAATTTCTCAAACGCGGTTTTGCGCTCTGGGGTCGCTTTTGCCGAGAAGGTTTGGCTGGCTTTCCTCAGGAGCGGCAGCTTGGTGCGAATCGCCCAGTCATAATCGACTTTGCCAGGTTTGCCGACGGCGGGTTCGCCAAAATCTGACTGGCGCAAAATGCCCTCGGCTGCCAGCCAATCCAAATTGATTAACAAGGGATTGCCTGCGAGCGCAGAGTAGGCGAGGTAAGGTGAATTGCCGAAGCCAGTGGGGCCGAGCGGCAACACCTGCCAGATTTGTTGACCGCATTCGATGAGAAAGTCAACAAAGCGATAGGCTTGGGCACTCAGATCGCCAATGCCAAAGTGACCGGGAAGCGAGGTGGGGTGCAGCAGGATTCCGCTGGCGCGAGACGAGGGCAGAGGCATAGGCGCATTTCTTAAGGGCGTCGGGATGAACAGCCGTACTGAGAATGTCCTGATTGTGGCCGCCGCAAAGGACGAAGGCTAGCTGAAATTTGTAGAGACAGCCGCCAACCGCAGTAGGAGCAGCATGACTTGAATGAATGTTAACGAATGTACTGCGGAGTGAGTCTACAAATCAAGCGCGATCGCCCCCTTCCCCGATTGAAGTGTGCCCCGGCGTGTCGAGGCGATCACTCCCAACTGAGAGTCAGGTAGATGCGGGCAAGCCAAAAATCAGCAGCGCTTCGGCAGCAGCGGGCGGCAGCGGTTTTGCCCAGAAGTAGCCCTGACCGTATTCGCAGCCAAGCTGGTGGAGGTGCTGGAGCTGAGCCGGGGTCTCAATGCCCTCGGCGACCACATCCATGTCCAAGGCGTGGGCGAGGGTGACGATGGCGCGGACGATTTCGGCATTGCTGCCGTCGGGGTTGATGCGGGCGACGAAGGCACGGTCGATTTTCAGGGTGCTGGCGGGCAAGCGGTGCAGGTAGCTGAGCGAGGAGTAGCCCGTCCCGAAGTCGTCAATGCCGATCCGGATTTGGCGATCGCGCAAAGCCACCAAGAGTTTCGTCACTGCATCGGCATTCTCCATCAACACGCTCTCGGTGATCTCGAACCGCAGCGAGTGATAGGCCAAGCCCGTGTCGCGGAACACGGCGTCGATCTGTGCCAACAGATTCGGCTCACGCAGTTGCCGATTCGAGAGGTTGACGCTGATGGTGAGATTGTGATGTTGCGGATGCGCCTGTTGCCAGGCTTGTAGTTGGCGGGTGGCGGTGTGTAAAACCCATTGCCCCAGGGGTACGATCGCCCCCGTCTCCTCTGCCAGAGGGATAAACTCACTGGGCGAAATCATCCCGCGCTCGGGGTGCGACCAGCGCAGCAAGGCCTCGAAGCCCGCTAGCTGGTGCGTGATCAGGGAAACAATCGGTTGGTAGTGGAGGCTAAATTCTTCACGCTCCAGGGCGCGGCGCAAGTCGGTTTCCAGCGTCAGACGGGCGATCGCCTGGTCATGCATTTGCCGGTCGAAGATCGCATAACACCCCTTGCCTGCGGCTTTGGCGCGGTACATTGCCGTATCTGCATCGCGCAACAGATCCTCGGGGCAATTGTAGTCGGGGCCGGAGTGGGCGGCGCGACGCCGACCAAATTGCGGCTGGGACGACGGCGCCAAGTGGCTGAAGGCAATGCCAATACTGGCATTGGAATACACCTCGCGATCGCCAATCTGAAAAGGTTGCTGGAGTTCGTGGCGGATGGTCTGAGCAATTTGGGTCGCCTCGCGCTCATCGGTGATGTCTTCGAGCAAAATCGTAAACTCGTCACCGCCCAATCGCGCCAGAGTATCGCTCGGCCGCAGACAGCGCTCGAGGCGACGAGCGATCGCCACCAAGAGATGATCGCCCACCGTATGACCGAGGCTGTCATTGATCACCTTGAACGAGTCGAGATCGAGGAAGAGGACGGCAAACCAGTAGCTGCCGCGCCGCTTAGCCCGTCGCAGCGTGTGCCAGAGCCGCTCGAGGAAGAGCGCCCGGTTGGGCAGATCCGTTAGCGCGTCATAGAATGCGCTGTGGCGCAGTTGTGCCTCCGCCTGCTTGCGGGCAGTGATGTCGGTACTGATGCCGTCCACCCGTGCGGGGGTACCATCCTCACTACAGACCAACCGACAGCGGGTCGAGAGCCAGCGCGTGCTACCGTCTGGGCGCAGGATGCGATACTCCATCGCCAAGTGATCCTGAGCCTGCTGAAACTGTTCGAGTTGCTGGGTGATCAGCGGCCGGTCGTCGGGATGGATTGTTTCCAGCCAGAGCGTCGGGTCGAGCAAGAAATCGCTTAAGGGCCGACCGTAGACCAGCTCGGTCGCAGGATTGAGATAAAGCAATTGTCGGCCATCGGCGCTGCTCGACCAGACAACATCCTCGATCGAGTTGAGAATGCCCTCCAACCGCTGCTCGCTCAGCCAGAGTGCGGCTTCGGCTTGCTTGTGTTCGGTGATGTCTACAATCTGACTCAGGATCTGATTCGGTTGGCCGTGATCATCCGTCAGCAGCACCACCCGCAGCAATGCCTGGACGACTTGACCGCTCTGGGTCACGAGACGCTTTTCTTGCTTGTAGTCGCTGAGCTGACCTTGTTGTATCTGGGTGGCGATCGCCCAGTCAGCGGCGCGATCCTCCGGATGGGTCAAGTCGAACAGATTTCGCTCCAGCAGCTCTGCCTTGCTGTATCCCAGCGTCATACACAGGGCGGGGTTCACCTGGGTAATGCGCCCGTCGAGTTCGGTGAGACACTTGCCGATCGGTGCAAAGTGGAAGATGCGGCGAAATCGTTCCTCGCGCTGGCGCAACGCTTGTTCGGTCTGGAAGCGTCCGGTCATATCAGCAACCGAGCAGACGATACTGGCGATCGCGCCCTGAGCATCCCGGAGCGGCGCACTGTTGATCGCGAGATAGCGCCGCGAGCCGTCTGGCTGCACGAGCGCATAGCTGGCATCGAAGACTGGCTGCTTGCTGATCAGAACTTCCTGGCAAGGATCTCGAGCGGGGAGCAACTCGTTGCCCGCTAAGTCCAACCGTCGCCAAGCCAGAGCCGCGTAGGATGACCCAGGCGCTCCCGATCGCTGCAAGCCCAGCAATTTCTCAGCTTGCTGGTTGGCGAAGGTGATGGTGCCGCTGGGGTCAAGCACGAGGATGGCGGTGACGCTGGTTTGCAAAATACCGTTGAGCAAGTCGCGATCGCGACTCAAGGCCGCTTCAACTTGCTTGTAGGCTGTAATGTCGGTTTGGATGCCGATGAAATGCGTAAGGTGGCCCTGGGGGTTGTGAACCGGAGCAATATCTAGCTCACTCCACAGTTCCTCGCCATCCTTGCGGTAATAGCGCAGACTGGTGTGATACTCTTCACCGCGCAACAGAGCCGCGTGTAATTCTTGCTGAGCTTGGGGATCGGTCGCCTGCCCGACCAAGAACTCGATGCCATGTCCAACGACTTCTGAGGCTGCGTAGCCGGTCAGTTGTTCAAAGCTGGGGTTGACAGACAGGAGCGTGGCATCACTCGTCAGCGCATCGCTGATGAAGATACCATTGTGGCTAGCGGCGATCGCCCGTTCAAGGAGATGCAGGCGGGCCTGTTGGCGATCATGTTCGACCGCCGCCGCGAGTATTTGGCTGACGATCTCGAGAAATTGGCGATCATCCCCGGCAAACACCCCCATCGTCTCGGCATAAGCGCCGAGCACGCCATAAAATCCCGCCTGCGTCCGAATTGGGACGCCAATCCCACTGACAATGTTGTAGTTGTGCAGCAGCGCCGAGCCACGAAAGCGGGTTTCTAACCGCAGATCATCAAATTGCACTGGGCTGTCGCAATAGCGAATGTAACCGGCTGAGGAACTGGCGGCAGCGGTCATGGTGGCACTGCCGCGCAGATGGTCAGGCCAACCGACAGCCGCCCGCATCACAAAAACGCTCTCATTGGGCAATAGCTCGAGTACCTGGCAAAAATCGACCTCCAGGGCGGTGGCGACCTCCAGGGCGGCTTGCTGGAGGTAGTCCGCCAGTGCGAGCGATCGCCCTCCGAGGTCATGGAGACGAACCAACGCCGTTTGCTGGCGATCGTGGCGCTGCTGCTGTCGGATCAGTGGCTGGGTGGCGGACGCCTCCACGAGCACCAGCAGAACCATATCCGGTGCTAGGTAGCGATAGTAAGCGGTCCAGAATTGCTCCTGCCCCTCGGTTTGGATGACAAATGGCTCCTGGCTGTGAGTCTGGCAGCTCAGGCAACGAGCGACAGTTTGCTGCCAACGCTCGGTCATCGCCGCTAAGGAGTGCTCCGGTTGGCTGAGGTGGACGAAAGCGGGGATGTGGCTTTGGGCGATCGCCGCTTCGTTGCGATCGAGCAAAACAAGCTGTCCCTCGCATGCCTGCCAGACGTAGGTAGGAAAGGGCAATTTTTGGGACTGAGCCACCCAGCGCTGGACACGCCTTTGCTCCTCCTGTTTGCAGAGCTGGCAGCGATCGCGATCATGCTGGCAATCTTGAAACTGAGCCTGCAAACGCTCATTCGCCGTGCGTAGCCCGCGTAGTTCCTGTCGCAGCCGATAGAGCAGACGAGTTGCCCCCAGTCCGACGACTAAGCTCAGAATGAGGGCGATCACACCCCAGCCCCCGAACGTGGTTGAGTCCACAACCAAGGCAGTATGGCTCGACACCCCCCAGACCGCCACAACGGCGACGCCACACAACATCTGCGGAGCAGCCATCAGCAACGGCCGAGCGCGCACCAGCGCCCAATCCGACCTCCTAAATTCTGCATCCATGCCTGTGGCTCCTCATCACCTGTCATCACTCTCGGCACGCTCCAGCAGAGACATAACCATGACGATGAGTAGCCTGGTTCAACCCTTTCCAGCCAACGGCTAGTGCTAGCGCCGACCGAGTTTCGGAATTGCTGACCCCTCGCAACCAACGCCTGTCCAATGCTTTACCCTTAATATTCATGTTAGGGTCTCGGATCGCAGATCACTATTAAATAACATCAAGCGCCATCATGAACTGACGCGGCACTGCATCTGTCTTTCTCGCTATGAGCCAACGTTTACTCCGCCAACTCCATCGCCAACTGGCACCGATTATTCTGTTGCCGTTTTTGGTCACGGCTTTTACCGGTGTGGCCTACCGGCTCGGCAAGAGCTGGTTTGGACTCTCGCGCGACCAAGTTCACTTTCTGATGGTCATTCACGAGGGTGAATACCTCGGCGATTTTCTAGAACCGCTCTATGTTCTGCTCAACGGCCTGGGGTTGCTGTTCATGCTGGGGACGGGTTGCGCGCTGTTCGTCCAGAGCGTGCGTCGGGCCGGCTGGTTGGCGCGGCGATCGCCCGTGTCCGCCACAGACGACAGTGACCCCACTGCCTAGGGTAGCATCGGGATTATATCATACTTCTGTACTCAAGGTTGCGGCAGGCGCTGCCGCGTCTCGAGCAGTGCCGTCGCTTCCCCAGCCGTCATTGGCGGGGCGAACAGATAACCCTGAGCGAGCTGACAGCCCAGCACCGCGAGTCGTTCCCGTTGCAACACGGTTTCCACCCCTTCGGCAATGGTCATCATGCCCAGACTGTCCGCAAGGGCAAGAATCGCGCGAACCACCGCATCATTCGGCTCTAACTCACCCAGGCTGGAGATGAACGAGCGATCAACTTTCAGGGTGTCGATGGGAAAGTTCTGGAGATAGCTCAAGCCCGAATAGCCGGTACCAAAGTCATCAATCGCGACGTGAATACAGCGGGCACGAAACGCCCGGAGAATGACCAGTGCGGCCTCGGCATTGGTAACCAACTCGCGCTCCGTGATTTCGACGGCCAACCAGCAGCCATCCAGTTGGTGGGCTGTCAGCAGCCGATCCACTTCAGCAATGAAATCGGGTCGCGTAAAGTGGCGGGCGGAGCAATTGATCCCGAGCCGAAAGGGCGGGTGTAGGAGTCCTTGTTGTTGCCAATCCGCCAGTTGCTGGCAAGCTTGCCGCAACATCCAAAGGTCAATGTCGCTGACAAAGCCCGCCTCTTCAGCAATCGGGACAAACTCGCCCGGTGGTACCAAGCCCCAGTTGTAATGTTGCCAACGCACCAGCGCCTCAAAGCCAATCACTTCACCGGTACCGAGCGTAACAATGGGTTGGTAGCAGGCAAAGAAATTATGCTGCTTGACGGCTTGTTGGAGGTCAACTTCGAGTTGGAAACGGCTAATAGCACGATTGTGCAGATTTTGACTAAAGATGGTGTAACCGGCATGATGCTGGCTCTTGGCTGCGTACATAGCGGCATCTGCATCGCGAAGCAGATGTTCGGGCTGAGTGTAGGTATGATCGCCCAGCACGACCCCGATGCTGATGCTGATCAGAAATTGGTGTTCTTCCAGTTGGAAGGGCAGACGCATTTCGGCATGGATACGCTCGACGACGCCTATGGCAGTGGCTGGGTTACGAAGGTTTTCGAGCAAAATCACAAACTCATCGCCGCCGAGCCGCGCGATCATACTGCCGGCCGGCACACAGGACTGCAAGCGGCGGGACAATGCAACCAGCAGTTGGTCGCCGACAGGATGGCCGAGGGAGTTATTAACGATTTTGAAGCGATCGCAATCCAGAAATAAGACGGCAAACTGGCTGTCGAGATTCTGTTTGTTGGTGGATAGTACCTGTTGCAGGCGTTGCATCAGAAAAGCGCGATTGGGCAACTCCGTGAGTGAGTCGTGGAGTGCTAGATGCAGGAGGCGTTCCTGTGCCTTTTGGCGAGCGGCGATTTCCTGTTCGAGCTGTTGGGTGCGCTGGCGGACGCGCTGCTCTAGATCATCGTTAAGGGCTTGTAGCGATCGCCGGGCCGTTTGCAGTTGCAATTGTGTTTCGATGCGAACCAGCACTTCCTCAAGCTGAAAGGGTTTGGTGATGTAGTCGATGCCGCCGACGTTGAAGGCTTTCACCTTGTCAAAGGTTTCATCGAGCGCACTGAGAAAAATGATCGGGATTTCGGAGGTGCTTGTCCCATGTTTGAGCTGCTGGCAGACCTGGTAGCCGTCCATGGTCGGCATCTTGATATCCAGCAAAATTAAATCGGGCTGCACCGTTTTCGCCACCTGAATGGCGCGGACACCCGAAGTAACACTCCGCACCTTGTAGCTTTGAGCAGCCAGCATTGTGGAGAGCAGTTTCAGATTTTCCGGGGTATCGTCAACGATGAGAATATCGGCTTTGTAGGTTGCCATCTCCAGCCAGGATTAGGACAGACTGGCAGGCGGTCTACCAGTCAAGGGTGCTGCTCATGCCTGTGATTGAAGCTGTAGTCGGGCGGACTGAGACTCGGAGAAGTTGGCTAATAGAGTCACCCAGCCAGCAAGCGACGACGCAAGCGATCTAGGGCGTGACAGGCGCTGAGGTAACGAATTGCCTCGCGATCGCGCTCCTGCCCAAAGCGGTACTCGAAAATTTCGACCTGCCGTTCGGGCGAAGCTAGACCAATATATACTAAACCAACCGGCTTCTGTTCGCTGCCTCCCCCCGGCCCAGCGATACCCGTGATACTCAAACTCCAATCCGCCTGTAACTGCTGTTGTACACCCAACGCCATCTGTTTGGCGACCGGCTCGCTCACCGCTCCCAACTGCGTTAACAGCTCACGACTCACGCCGAGGAAGTTGGTTTTCACAGCATTGGCGTAGCTGATGATACCGCCGAGGAAGTAGCTAGAGCTACCAGCCACCTGGGTCAGCATCGCACCCAAACGTCCGCCGGTACAGGACTCGGCGACTGCTAGGGTTTGGGTGCGATCGCGCAGCAACTCCCCCACTACTGAAGCCAGGGAATCCTGATCCGCGCCAAACAAGTCCTGGCCGGTCAGCGTTCGTAACTCCGCCTCGACCGGGGCGATCAATTTGAGGGCCGCCGCTTCTGACGCCGCCCGGGCTGAGAGCCGCAGTCGCACTTCGCCATCCAAGGCATAGGGCGCGACAGTAGGATTGCTATAGTCGAAGAACTGCGGGATCTTGGCCGCCAGCGCCGATTCACCAATGCCCCAGAAGCGGAGCAGGCGGCTGTGAATCACCTGTTGGCCCCAGCCCTGCTGCTTGAGAAAAGGCACTGCCGTTTCCTGCCACATCTGTTGCATCTCCGAGGGCACACCGGGAAAGGTGAGAATCGTCAGTGTGGGGCGTGGCTGCCAGATAATACCGGGGGCGGTGCCGCTACGGTTGGGCAGAACCTGAGCGCCCTGGGGCAGCAGGGCCTGCTTGCGGTTATTGGGCGTCATCTGTCGCCGCCGCATTTTGAACTTTTCAGCGATGTCTTGCAGAATCTCGGCGCGCTCGACGAGGGGCGTCGCGAAGAAGTCAGCGAGGGTCTCCGTGGTCAGGTCATCCGGGGTCGGGCCGAGGCCGCCTGTGAAAATGAGTAGCTCGGCCCGTTGACTGGCAATGGCGATCGCCTGCTGCAAGCGATCAGGATTATCTCCCACCACAGTTTGGTAGTAATGCGGAATTCCCAGCCGCGCCAGTTCCCCTGCCAGGAACTGGGCGTTGCTGTTGAGGATATTTCCCAGCAACAATTCTGTGCCCACGCAGACGATTTCAGCACTCATGAGTCATGTCCTCGCGGCTAGCACTCGCGATCGCCCCGCTAGCGCTTTAGTTGGCAGTCTCGCACCAGTTTGAACTTGCCGCAACCCCAGCCAGCAGCGACCTCGCCATACCATTCCGCGTCGCTCGTTATCGCCGTCAAGATTCGCTGCGGGCCTTCTGGGTAGTTCGCCAGACCTGCAAACTAGCATAGCCCAGCAGCATTGTCGCCCCGACCGCGTAGGCAGCGCCACTGGGAATACCGGAGAAAGCTAGCGCCAAACTGCCGACCCACAGTGTCAGAGCGTAGATAAACAGCACCGTCAGTCGTTGGGGAATGCCCGCATTCAGCAAACGGTGGTGGAGGTGGCGATTATCCGCGAGAAACGGCGACTTGCCGTGACTAAGGCGCGACAAAATCACCGCAGACATGTCCAGAATCGGCACTGCCAAGATCAAGTAGGGCAACAACACGGCCGTCACCGCCGTCGTTTTCACCAAGCCGATGGCACCGATCCCCGCCAGCGTAAAGCCAATGAAGTGGGAGCCGCCATCGCCCATGAAGATTTGTGCGGGATTGAAGTTGTAGCGGAGAAAGCCCAGCAACCCGCCAGCCAAGGCAGCCGCAATCAGGGCGGCGGCGGGGCGATCCATAAACAAGGCGACCACCAGCATCACCCCAGCGGCAATCCCGGAAACACCAGCCGCCAGACCGTCGAGACCATCAATCCAGTTGATCGCATTCGCCATGCCGACCAACCAGAGCACCGTGATCGGCAAGCTAAACCAGCCCAGATGCACCAGTCCGTCGAAAGGGACGGAGAGAAAATCGATGCGTACTCCCAGCGACCACGCGCCAATCGCCGCCGCGACTTCCATTCCCAGTCGTACGAAGGGGCTGAGATTGAACAAGTCGTCCGCGAGGCCGATCGCGAAGAAGCCAATCCCACCAATCACCACGCCCCAGATGCCGTCCTGCTGGGCAGTGGGCAACTCGCCAAAGCCGCCGAGAAACCAGAGGATCAACATCGCGGTCAGCGTGCCAACGAAGATGGAGATGCCGCCGAGGCGCACCATCGGGCGTTTGTGGATTTTGCGCTCATCCGGGCAATCGACGCGGCCGCTTTTCAGGCCCAATGTTTTGACCACTGGGGTCATCCACAGGACGACGACCGCTGATACGAGGAAGGCAATCAGGTGATACAGATGAGCGGGCATCGGCGGGCGCTCCGGAGAGAACAGGCAAAGTCTACACCATATCCCGGTTTTAGCCTAGGGTCACCCGGCGCAATTTTCGCGGGTTGACTGGACTCACGCCAACGCGGGCACGGGCACGCGCAGGTGTGGGTAGAGCGGAAAGCGATCGCAGAGTGCTGCCACACGACGGCGACAGTCACTGGCTACCGCTTCATTCTCCGGTTCCAAGAGCCGATCGGCAATAATTTCTGCGATTTCACGAAATTCCTCGGATCCTAAGCCGCGTGTCGTCATCGCCGGGGAGCCGAGGCGCAGACCGCTGGTGACAAAAGGCGACTCCGGATCAAAGGGCACGGTATTTTTGTTCGCCGTTACCCGGATGCCACTCATCAGGCTGTCGGCGCGCTTGCCGGTCATCCCCACCGAGCGCAAATCGACGAGCAGCAAATGGTTGTCCGTGCCACCGGAGACGATTTTGATGTCCCGGGCTTGTAAACCGGCGGCCAGTGCCTGAGCATTGGCGATCACTTGCGCCGAGTAAGTTTTGAACTCAGGTTGTAGGGCTTCCCCAAAGGCCACCGCTTTCGCCGCAATGACGTGTTCGAGCGGGCCGCCTTGGGAGCCGGGGAAGACTGACTTGTTCAGCTTCTTGCCCAGTTCGGCATCGCGGCTGAGGATCAGGCCGCCGCGCGGCCCGCGCAGGGTCTTGTGCGTCGTCGTGGTGACGACATCGCAGTGAGGAATCGGGCTAGGGTGATGGCCGCTAGCGACGAGACCGGCAATGTGGGCGATGTCCGCGAGCAGATAGGCACCTACTTCATCGGCGATCGCCCGGAACTGCGCAAAGTCAATCTGGCGCGGGTAGGCCGAGTAGCCGCAAATAATCAACTTCGGGCGCTCACGCTGCGCTAGGTCGCGAATCTGGTCAAAATCGAGCTGCTCAGTCTCGCGGTTGACGCCGTACTGAACGACGCGGAACCACTTGCCGGAGACATTCACCGGCGAGCCGTGGGTGAGGTGACCGCCGTGGGACAGATCCATGCCCATGATCGTGTCGCCGGGTTCAAGCAGGGTCAAGAAGACGGCAAAATTTGCCTGGGCACCCGAGTGCGGCTGCACATTGGCGCTAGCCGCGTTGAACAAGGTCTTGGCCCGGTCGATCGCCAACTGCTCAACCCGATCAACAAATTCACAGCCGCCGTAATAACGCTTATTGGGCAAGCCTTCCGCATACTTGTTGGTGAGCACCGAGCCTTGGGCCGCGAGTACCGCCGCTGAGGTGAAATTTTCGCTGGCAATCAGCTCGAGGTGGTCGCGTTGGCGCTGCAATTCGCAACCGATCAACTCCGCAATGGCGGGATCGCTGTTAACCAGGAAGTCGAGGTTGGTTTGGGTCATGGTTACGTTACAGGAAGTGAGGGGCGGCAATTTGGTTGGGATTACGAGTCTAAGATCGTATCGTGCTTTTGCCCGGATCGCGGCGCGATCGCCTGGGAAAAGCGGCTGGAGCTTACCGGTGATTGCCAGGGATTTAAATCGACCTTTGGACAGTTGACGAATCAAAGCCCTCTGGACAATAGCAATCTTTCCGGTAAGATGAGAACCGAAAATTGCCCCCTATCATTCCGCTGTACAGCGCTTGTTGCTTGATGAAAGACACTGCCATCAGCCCGCAAACCAACTTGTCCAATGCCCCGGCCGACGAGGAAGAATTGTCGGCACTGCACATTTGGGGCGGTCATCCGCTCAGCGGCGAAGTGACCATCAGTGGGGCAAAAAATTCGGCATTGGCGCTGATGGCGGGGGCGATCCTCTGTCCGCAGCAGTGTCGCCTGCGCAATCTGCCCGACCTGGTGGATATTCAGCGCATGGGTGACGTGCTGAAAGCACTCGGCGTCAAGTTGCACTGCGAGGCGGCTGCCCTGACCCTAGACGCCAGCAGCCTGAGCACGTCGAAAGCGCCCTACGACTTGGTTTCGCAACTGCGAGCCAGCTTCTTTGTCATTGGCCCGCTGCTAGCGCGGCAGGGCGTGGCACGGGTGCCGCTGCCGGGGGGCTGTGCGATCGGGGCGCGGCCGGTGGATTTGCACGTGCGAGGTTTGCAGGCACTAGGGGCGGAGGTACGGATCGAGCACGGCATCGTTCATGCCGATGTCAAGGGCCGCGACGGTCGCCTGCGTGGGGCAAAAATCTATCTCGATTACCCCAGTGTCGGCGCGACCGAGACGCTGATGATGGCGGCGACGCTGGCCGATGGCGAGACGATCATCGAAAATGCCGCCCAGGAGCCAGAGGTTGCTGACCTCGCCAACTTCTGCCGCGCAATGGGTGCAAAAATTCGCGGCGCGGGCACGAATACCATCGTCGTCGTCGGGGTTCCCAGCCTGCATACGGCTGACTACAGCATCATCCCTGACCGCATTGAAGCGGGGACATTTCTGGTCGCAAGCGCGATCGCCCGCTCCGAGCTGGTGCTGTCCCCAGTGATCCCCGATCACCTGACGCCCACGCTCGCCAAACTGCGCGAGATGGGCATTAAGATCGTCGCCGAAGGCCCCCAGCGCTTGCGGGCCATCCCTGGTGAGCTGCGGGCAACCGACATCGAAACACTCCCCTATCCGGGCTTCCCCACGGATATGCAGGCACAGTTCATGGCGCTGATGGCGATCAGTGAAGGGGTCGGCACGATCACCGAAACTGTTTTTGAAAATCGGCTGCGTCATGTCGCTGAATTGACCCGGATGGGCGCAGATATCCGGCTCAAAGGTCAAAATGCGATCGTGCGTGGCGTGCCCGTCCTGTCGGGTGCGCCGGTGCTCGCCACCGACCTGCGGGCTTCCGCGGCCCTGGTGCTCGCGGGTCTCGCCGCCGAGGGCAAAACTGTGGTCAAAGGTTTGCACCACCTCGATCGCGGCTACGACAAGCTGGATGTCAAGCTGCGGCAACTCGGCGCACAACTGGAGCGCGTCACGCCTACAGCGGCTAACCCGGTGACGGTTTAGCGATCGCTGAGCATCCTCTACCGTTGGCGTTGGTCAGAAGGCGTTGCTGGATCAAGGGATGTTGCGGGCTGGCACGGGCGCATCTCAGAAACGGAACGCCTGAACCAAGTACCAGATTGAGTGCGGTAACATAACCACGGACTTGAAGTAGTGCCCGTGCCAGCCAGGAGTGACCGCGTGCCGCACTGCCCATTAACGCTACTCGAACCAACCACTTCGCCCGCAGCGCTTCACCCTGACCCAACCAGCCTCAAACATAGACGTGCCAGTCGATACAGCCCTCGATCGTCGCCATCACCGACTGCGCTAGCGCCTCGAGGTGGTAGCCGCCCTCGAGGCCGAAGAGCGTGCGATGGGTGAGGCTCAGGATCTGTTCTGTGAAAAAACGATAGTCTTCGGGATGCAGATTGATGCCCGCGAGCGGATCGGCTTGGTTGGCGTCGTAGCCCGCACTGACGATCAGCAGGTCAGGGTGAAATTGGCGCAGGAACGGCAGCACCTGGTCGAGGAGGGCGGGACGATAATCGTTGAAATCGCTGCCAGCGGGCAGGGGAATGTTGAGCACATTGTCATAAGCGCCGCGCTCGTGGCTTTGACCCGTGCCGGGATAACAGGGGGACTGGTGCAGCGAGCAGTAGGCGATCTGGGGATTGTTCTCGACGCTGTACTGGCTGCCGTTGCCGTGATGCACGTCCCAGTCGAAGATGGCGACGCGCTCGACCGTGGGCTGGACAAGGGCGTAGTGAGCGGCGATCGCCGCATTTGAAAACAGGCAAAACCCCATACCGCTGTGGGACTCGGCATGATGCCCAGGTGGCCGCGCTAGCACAAAAGCCGGTTCCTGGGTGGCGATGATCCGGTCGATGCCGTCCAACCAAGCCGCGACCGCGAGCTGGGCCACTTCATAGCTGCGTACTGAGACTACCGTATCGGGATCCAGCATTCCGCCGCCCTGTTTCGCTAGGTCGCGCACGCGCTCGATGTAGTCGCGGCGATGGACTGTTTCAAGCCAGGGCTGCACGTCGCGCTGGTCATTGGGTTGTTGCCAGTCCAGTTGGTTGCTCCAGGGAGCGACTTGCAAGGCGTTGACCACGGCGCTCAGCCGTTCGGGCCGCTCGGGATGAAAACGACCGGTGTGGTGTTTGAGAAAACGCTCAGAGTAAATGATTGGCAACATTGTGCAGTCAGGGCAACAGCAAGGGTCAACAGTCCAAGTGCCCGTCAATGCTAAGGCAAGGATCGGAGTTGGACAAGGGCACAGACTATTCTCATTGTGGCCCGTGCCGGCGTGCTAGGGACGGTTCGTGTCGCTCGCTGAGCAGATTGTTGCGGGCGTCAAGGCGTCGGAGACAGTTTGCCCGGTGGTCACCGCCAAAGCCCGGAGACAGCACCGCCAAAGTGGGGAAAGTGGCCGGTGCTCGGAACTGGCGTTCATAGGCTAGGGGTCTAAAACCTGGAGGCGCACAAGCCATGGGGGGTCAGTGGTCTCGGTGTCATGACACTCGGTAATGGTGGTCACAGTTGGGGGCGATCGCGATCGACTCGCCCACCCAGCGAGCATCACTCCGGCTGTCGATAAGACTCACGCAGGTCACCGTTGTGCGATCGCCGCTTTTTCATCCAGAAACAGCGACAGTGGAACTGTCAAGCCATACAGGTTTCCCCATCACCCTTACGCGTCGAGAGAGCCATGATGCAGGTAAAGTTGCAAAAAATCATCTTTCGCCTCACCCTCTGGCTGTTGATGGAGGTCGTGTTGAGCTACCTCGGACTCGACAACATGGCGGACTACAGCGAATTTTGCTTTGAGCGTTATCGTACCACGGTCTGCCAGGTACGCTAAACTCGCGCCGCCGTCGGCTCATCACCGTAGTATGGTTGAGAAGAATATCGCGCCGTTGCTATCCGTTGAAGGTCTTGAATGAAGGCTTTGAACGCTCAGTGCTGAGGCGGCCCGCGGTTTGAAGGGAGCGTCCCCACCTTGCCTACGCTGCAATTGGCTCTGATCGCGCTGCTGCTCGTGGCTTGTGGTGCCGCGATCGCCCAGCACCGCTGGCCTTTTGTCGGTTGGCTGCTCAGTACCTTGCTCGGCGCAAGCTTGCACCTCCTCGCGCCTACGGTTGAGCCACTGCTACCGGCTCCCGATCTGGCTTATTTTGCGGGGTTACCGCCGCTCCTGTTCGCCAGCGCCTGGCAACTGAATGGTCGCTTAGCCCGGACACAACTGAGTCTCGTCCTGTTGCTGGCGACTGTGGGCGTGGCGCTGAGCAGCGCGGCGATCGCTAGTGCCGTCGCGTATCTATCCCCCCTCGCGCTCACCGACGGCCTATGGCTCGGTGCGGCGCTCGCCGCGATCAGCCCTGGGTTCATCCGGCCGCTGCTGCTGGCGTCGGGAGTGCCACGCTACTTGTCGGCGCTGCTCACCGCTGAGGGAGCACTCAGTCAGCTCGTGGCGGCGGCTGGTTTCAGCGCGATCGCCACCCTCATCACACCGGATCGCCCGGAGCTGACCGCCTGGCCACTGCTAGTCCGGACGTTGGCGACGACGGGATTGGGCGGGATGCTCATTGGCGTCGGTAGCGGTTTGCTGCTCTATTCCGGCCTGCGCGCTGCCAAGCAACAGCCGTATATCCAAGTCACACTGAGCTTAGCGGTTGTCTGGCTGGTATTTGGTCTCGCTGCGAGCTTACAGGTTTCGGGGGCGATCGCGGTCGTGCTCCTGGGTCTCGTCACCAGTTGGCTAGCCACCGCTGGCCTCAGCCCCAGTAATCGCGAGCTGCTGGCTCAGCTCTGGGCCTACCTCGACTACAGCATTGGTGCGCTGGCTTGCCTGTTTGCGGGTTGGGCGGCGGCGGCTCAGTTCCAGAGTCTTGACGCCGGCCTGACCTTTGTTTGGCTGCTGTTGTTGGTGGTCGGGGCCGGGGCGATCGCCCGTCTCCTCGCCACCTACCTCCTCGTGCCGCTAGTGAACAGCCTGCGCCAAGTCACGCCGCTCGACTGGCGGGTGCAGACACTACTTTGGGCGGGTGGTACGCGCAGCCCGGTTGCCTTGGTGCTGCTGCTGAGCTTGGAGTCAGTCGGTGAACCGTCGCGCAACCTTTTATTAGCTGTGGCGCTGGCGGTTCTGTTGCTGACAACAGCCTTGTCGCGGGCGAGTCTGGGCAATCTGGCTCGCTATCTGGAGTTGACGCCGCCCTCGCTCGCCGCGCGTGTTGAGCGCCTACAAGCACAACTGACAGCGAAGCGGGAAGCGCTGCGCCAGTTCAGTGATTTGGAACGCTTCAAGCCGTGGACAGGAACAGTGGTGGATGCGATCGCCCAAGACTACACCGAAGCTATTTACCACACCGAGCAGAGCCTCACCAGCATCTGGGTCGATCGTCGCTTGCCGGCCTACGACCTGCGGCAGGTGCTCTGGCTGCAAGCCTTGAGCATTGAAATGATGGGCTATCGCTACCTCTATGATCGCGGCTTGCTCAGCGAACCGGTGCTGGCAAAACTGGAACTGCGAGTGACCCTCCGGCGCGATGCGGTGTTGTTGGACTTCATGCCGCCGCCCTTTTTCACCTTGCGGACACAGAGTTGGCAACTGGGGTTGGCTCAGTGGCTGCGGGCATCGCGTTGGGAGCGCCGCGCTCGCCAACAAGCGACATTGACGAAGTATGAAGCGGATGCCGCGATCGCCTGTGTCTGCGCGCAAGTCGCGCAGACCTTACAGCGCTCGATCGAGGATAAAACGATTGGTGCGGCGATCGCCCAGGAGTGTGCAGCCGCCTATCGCGAGGACAGCCAAGTCGCGAACCGCAATCTTGCCGCCGCCGCCAGCCAAGATCCGGCCCAAGTCAGCCGTCACCAGCGGCAGATCGTGCAGCGGGTCGCCGCTCTGGGCGAACAGGATGCTTTGGAACAACTAGTTCGCGATGGCACGCTCAGTGCCGACCTCGCGCGTGCCCTGCGCACTTGGACATTCTGAAAATCTCAGTCCATTTCCGTCGCCTCGTCACCCGCTTCAACGGTGTGCAGAGTACGCTGGCTCTTTGCCAAGTCATCGCGATCGGGGAAGCGCGATCGCCGCACAATGCGACCCAGATAGTTGGGGTCGATGTCGCCGATCCGAATGCGGATCTGCGGCCCCGATTCGCCAAACCGCAGAATCGTCCCGTCCTTGACCCACAATTGCTTCACAGACTGACCATTGACATAGGTGCCATTAGCCCCGAAGTTCACCAGCTCCCAACCCTCAGATTGACTGCGGATTTCGGCATGGCGGCGTGACACGACAGCGCTGTACAACACCACATCGTTCTGGCTGCTGCGACCAATGCTGATCGCCGACTCAGAATCAAACGTCCAGCTCTGAACCGGTGTAGCTTGGCTCGGATGCAAAAGAGTGAGTGCGATCGCCACGGTAATTGTGAGACAAATTCGACTGGATAAAGGAGTGTGAATCAGGGTCGCAGTTCAGAACCGCCACTGCTTCTAGGGATAAACGAGTTAATCCTAGCCTAAATTCTAGGCGATTGCTGTCGCGATCGCCCCAGGCTTTCACCCGCGCCAGTGACCCATATCCCGGAGTCATAGTTCTCACTCACCCCGATCAGCGATGGGGAGCCACAGCACTAAACTGCGACTCCCCACCAAGCCTTGGAGCAGAGATTGATCATTGGGTGTGACCAGACCGACCCGCGCCAACCGCTAGACGGACTCGGGTACTAAATCCAGATCATGAACCCCAAAAATTGCCACATCGGGAGGGTTTCAAACCCTCCCCTACCGTGTGTTTCATTTTTGGGGCAAAAAATTCAGATTGGGTATGACTCACCATTAGCGGTGATAGCGCTGCTCCAGCCAAACGCGCACCTCATGCTCTGATGCCTGCTCCAACCGCTGGCCCGTGATTGGATCGCGGACATACCAGTGGACATGACCTTGGGAATCAAGCTTCGTCCACAGACGCGGCTCGTGGCTATGACTTAGGGAGCGAACCAGCCAGCCCCAGGCTTGGGTCGTGGCTTTCCAGATTGGGTGGTTCGACAGTTGGCGATCGCGCTCAGCCTGCCGATACCATTGGCGCTCGATCGCAATGATTGCACCTCTCATGACCTTCACCTCCGATATCCGATTGCCGCTTGATCAACGGCGTTGCTTACCCTCAGGCTAACAAGGCTACCGGCTCGGATCTAGCACTAATTTGCATGGCAGCCATGAGTAACATTCATCACCGCTCGCCATAATATTGGCTGCGTAGCGCCCAGTCTGTAGCAGACCGTGCTATCACTAAAACAGTCCAATACCGGTGACAGTGATGGTGGACGCAGCACACCTGGCAATAATATGGCAGGGAGTCGCCGCTTGGAATGAGTGGCGAGCACAACAGGTCAATGTGAGACCCGATCTGCAAGCGGCGAACTTGCAGCGGGCCAACCTCCAGGGTGCAAATCTCGAGCGTGCAAATCTCCAGCACGCTAATCTTCAACGGGCCAACCTCCAGAACGCTAACCTCCGACACACCAGACTGCAAAAAGCTAACCTCCAGCGCGCCGACCTCCAAGCCGCCGACTTGCAGGGAGCCAAGCTCCGCAAAGCCAAACTTCAACGGGTCAACTTCCAACGCGCCAATCTCGATCGGGCCGATCTCCGAGCAGCGGATCTCCAAGGGGCTAATCTCCAGCGAGCCAACCTTCAAAACGCCAAACTCCAGCGTGCCAATCTGCCCCTAGCCGACCTCCAGCGCGCAAACTTGCAGCAGGTCAACCTCCGCAAAGCGAGTCTGCCGCTCTCAAATCTCCAGGGGGCGAACTTGCAGCAAGTCAACCTCCGGCAGGCAGATTTGCAAGCAGCTGATTTGCAAGAAGCGGATCTCCAGGGGACGAATTTTCAGGGCACCGATCTTCAGGACACGGACTTTCTGGGTGCGGATCTCCAGGGGGCAAAAATCAACCCTAAACGGTTGGATGGGAGATGGCGGTTGGTTTGGGAGATTGTGAATCGCGGGGCCGTGGGCAAGAATTTACGCGGGGCAAATCTCCAAGGGGCTGACCTACGGCGGGCTGACTTCCAGGGGGCCGATCTGCGCAAAGCCGATCTCCAGGTCGCCATTCTCCGGGGAACGAACCTCGAGAGCGCGAACTTGCGCAATGCCGATCTCCAGTATGCTGACCTGCGGGACGCGAATCTGCGAGGTGCCAACTTCCAGGGTGCGGATCTCCAAGGGTCTCACTTCGGGCGTAACCCTGGGCTGACTGGCGCGCAGCGCCAGAAGTTTACGGCTAGAGGGGCAGTCTTTGATGATGTGCCGACCGATTGCCCAGATCGTCCACCCACTGATGCCGCTGCCCCGGAGCCGGAAATTTAGCCTTGCCCATGACCACGATCGCGATCACTGGGCTGCCCGGCAGCGGCAAAACCCACCTCGCCACGGCGCTCAGCCTCGCCTTGCAAGCGCGTGGCGATGCCAGCTTGTTGTTGCACACTGACCTGCTCAAAGTAACGCTGCGCCAGTTTGACCTCCCCCTGACCGGCCCCACTTATCGGGGCGACATCGCGGCGAAGCTGGCGGCGGTGCGTCCTTACCTCGAGGCGCAGGTGGCGAAGGCGCAACGCGATCGCTACTATCTCGTCATCGAAGGCACCCTGGCCCTCGGCTTTCAGCCTGCCAGCGGCGGCAGTGTCTGCCTGGAGTTGCCGGCGGCGGAGCGTCAGCGCCGTATTGCCAGCAAGCCAATCGCCGCGCGGGCGAGCCTCGCGACCAGTGACCTCACCGCTTACGCGCAACTGCTCCGCCAGCAGACCCCCGTCGCCGCCCTGCGTCTTGATGCAATGCAGCCAGTCGCGGCGCAGGTGCAGGCAATCCTGAGCGCGATCGCCCCGGCGTGAGTAGAGTAAGCTGGGGGTTGCCTTGCCCGCCGCGAGTGATTTTGCTAGATTTATGGGCTGCCTGCCCTTTCTCACCCTGACGCATGACCAAACTGCTGCGCCATTTGCCGCTCCTCGCTAGCGAATTGCTCCTGGGCACGAGCTTGGCGATCGCCTTCGCGGCCCTGAATGCCCAAGCTGCCCCTGTGGCAACGACGACCGTGACAGGGGCTAATATCGACTGGTTGCAAGCCGCTGTCCTCGGCATGGTGCAGGGGCTGACTGAATTCATCCCGATCAGCAGTACTGCTCACCTCAAGGTGGTGCCCGTGGCACTGGGCTGGGGCGATCCCGGCGTCACCTTCAGCGCCGCGATCCAACTGGGCAGCATCGCCGCTGTGCTCTGGTACTTTTGGGGCGATCTGGTGACCTTGGCGCGGGGAACGGCGATCGCGATCGCCAAGCGTCACTGGCAAGCCGATGACCTGCGGATGTCGGCAGGGATCGCTCTGGGCACGATCCCGATTGTGGTGATTGGTCTCGCGATGAAGGCATTCATTCCCGACCTCGATAATGCGCCGATTCGCAGCTTGCCCGCGATCGCGATCGCCTCGATCGTCATGGGCATTCTCCTCGGCTTGGCGGAGAAATTCGGCCGCCGCCAGCGGGGCTTCGAGCAACTGAGCGCCCGCGATGGCATCCTCATGGGCTTTGCTCAGGCCTTGGCGCTGATCCCCGGTGTCTCCCGCTCGGGTTCGACGATTACCGCCGGTCTGTTCATGAGCCTCGATCGCGCTACCGCCGCCCGCTTTTCGTTTCTGCTCGGCATTCCCGCCATCACGCTCGCCGGTCTGGTGCAGTTGAAGACGGATGTGATCGATGCCGGGGTGAGCGTGGCAGAATTAACGCCGTTGCTGGTTGGGATTCTCTCGGCGGCGGTTTTTTCTTACTTGGCGATCGCTTGGTTGATTCATTTTTTGCAAACTCAAAGCACCTGGGTCTTCGTCTGGTATCGCACCCTTTTCGGTCTGGCGATTTTGGCTGTACTCTCGTTTCAACAGTTGTGATCCCATCCCCATGACAGCACGCGAAACTCTCGTTATCAAAGCCGGTCAGCCGCCCTATTATTATTGGCGCGACCTCTGGCAGTACCGTGAGCTATTCTATTTCCTATCCTGGCGAGATATTTTAGTGCGGTATAAGCAAACCGCTGTGGGGGTCGCCTGGGCCTTGATTCGCCCATTTTTGACGATGGTGGTCTTCACGGTCATTTTCGGCAAGTTAGCTGATCTGCCTTCTGACGGCGTGCCCTACCCAATTCTCGTCTTCGCGGCGATGCTACCCTGGCAGTTTTTCGCCAATTCGCTCGCAGCCTGTAGCGAGAGTCTGGTCGCCAATGCCAACCTGCTCTCGAAAGTCTATTTTCCGCGTCTGATCGTGCCGTTGAGTGCGATCGCCGTGAGCTTTGTCGATTTCTTGATCTCGGTGACGATCCTGCTGGCGTTGATGATCTGGTACCAATTTGTCCCCAGTTGGCGGATTGTGATGCTGCCGTTTTTCGTGGCGATCGCCATCGGAGCGGCCCTCGGCGGCGGCATTTGGTTCGCTTCGTTAAACGTTCGCTACCGCGATTTTCGCTATGTCGTGCCGTTCGTCGTACAGTTCGGGCTGTATGTTTCCCCCGTTGGCTTCAGTAGCAATGTCGTGCCGGAACGTTGGCGCTTCTGGTACTCACTCAATCCGCTGGTTGGCGTTATCGATGGCTTTCGTTGGGCGATTTTAGGCGGCGAGACGGAGTTTTATCTCCCCGGTTTCTTGCTCTCGCTCACCCTGGTTCTGTTTCTCTTCGGCAGCGGTTTTTGGTATTTCCGCAAGGTCGAGCGCACCTTAGCCGATATTATTTAGCCTTTCGCCACGTTGATGGTGAGAATTTTGTTGCCAAAAATGAAGATCACGGCCCAATTATGACTGCTGCATCTAATGCTGAGCGCTTGACCCAAATCCTCAGCGATCGCCTCGCTGCCAGCCCAGAAAAGCGGCTCACCTTTGCGGAGTTTATGGCGATCGCGCTCTATCATCCAGAATTTGGTTATTACAGTAGCGGTCAGGTCGGCATTGGGGCGAGTGGTGACTTCTTCACGGCTAGCTCACTGGGAGCAGATTTTGGTGAATTGCTGGCGTTGCAGTGCGCGGAAATCTACGCAAAATTGGCGCAGCCACAGCCCTTTTACCTGGTGGAAATGGGAGCAGGGCTGGGGACATTGGCGGCCGATATTTTACAAACTTTGAGCCGGAATCATCCCCAAGTTTTTGCCGCCACCCGCTACATCATCGTGGAAGCTGCACCCGCGCTGCGCGATCGCCAGCAGGAGCACCTTGCCCCCTGGGCCGGCAAAGTATTCTGGCAGGACTGGGACGCGATCGCCGATGATGCTTGGATCGGCTGCTGTTTCGCCAATGAACTGGTGGACGCGCTGCCAGTGCATCGGGTCGTCAAGCAGGAGGGGGAGCTGCAAGAACTGTATGTGACCGCAGCGGCGGGGCAGTGGCGCGAGGTGGCGGGCGAACTCTCGACGGCGGCGATCGCCGACTACTGCCAGCTCAATGACCTCGATTTCAGCCAGCCAGAATACCCGGAAGGATACAGCACGGAAATCAATCTGGCGGCGGGCGACTGGCTCCAGCAAGTAGCGCGCAAGTTGCAGCGTGGCTACCTGATCACCATCGACTACGGCTACGCCGCGACGCGGTACTACAATCCCCAGCGTGCCCAAGGAACGCTCCAGTGCTACTATCAGCACCGCCGCCACACTGATCCTTATATCAACCTGGGGCAGCAGGACATCACGGCTCACGTCAATTTCACAGCCTTGCAGCGCTGGGGCGATCGCCTCAGACTACCCACGGTCGGCTTCACTCAGCAGGGACTCTTTCTCATGGCACTGGGGCTGGGCGATCGCCTGGCGGCACTCTCCAGCGGCCGCTTCGACCTGGCTACCATCTTCCGGCGTCGCGATGCGCTGCATCAATTGATCGACCCGGCAGGTTTGGGCAATTTCGGCGTGCTGGTGCAAGCCAAGGGGATGCCCGCTGAGGAACTGTTGCAGGGTCTGCGGGAGCCGGGGCGTTAGTACCGCGATGCGGAGCGTCTGCATTCAGAAGGCAGAATTCAGAAGTCAGAAGCCCACGGTTTTCAAGGCTGCCTGCTTGCCCGGGCTGCTCAGTCGGGGTCGGGGTCAACAATGGCCGGTAAGCCGACGGCGGCGAGGTAGCGATGTAGTTCCGGGCTGTCGGAACCATGTACATCGCTGATTTGTTCTTGGCAGCAGCGATCGCAAACTCATCAAATTCCACTGGTTCGATGCCGTACAGGTCTTGGAAAATATCGGGCTGCACACGGCAGAAGCGCGGCCGCTCCGCATAGATCCGGCACTGGCGCTGGTCGGGATCAAAATGTACACACCAGCCCTCTGGCCCGACGAGGCTGAGATAATGCTCCAGCGCGCTCGGTGTCAAGTAATCTGCCAGGTCGGGGCGCTCAGTAGGATCGAGATAGCAGCAGGCCCCACAGTTTTTCACACAAGTCCAGTGCGCCACAATTGTTGTCCTCCAACCATGCGAATAGTTTCGTCGGATTTCACCCTCGCCGTCAATGCCAAGCGTGCTCGCTGTCGAAGCCGCGATCAAGGGTAGCGATCGCCCGCGCCAATCGCCAGTTACGAAGGCATCGGGGTAATCGTAAAACTCGTCCTGATAACCGACCTTGACATTAATTTGGAATTTGGAATAGAACCAGCATTCGGTTCTGAGCAGGTTGAAGGCGATACGGTCATGGTTATCTTGGGTTGAGCTTGGCAAGAGCCAACCGGCCGCAAAACCGGTCGAGCCGCCCAAGATCATGCTTTGTCTTCATCTACCCCGAACCGACGCTCGCCTGCGAGAACTCTCAAAAAGCCGGTATCCTAGCCTAGGGAGGGGGGTTGTTGAGACAACCACGCCCGTTGTTGAGACTTGTTGGACAGACCAGAAACGCTTATGAGACGCTTACGTGCGATCGCGCCACTGTTGTTACTTCTAGTCAGCTTGTTGATGGTGGGCTGTAGTAGCGAACCTGTTGCCCCACCGACCTACACGCCGGAGAAAGTGGCTCAGCTCCAGCAATATCTCGGCCCAGTTCTGATCGCTCAGGAGCGGATGCCGGAACTGGCGGCGGCGATCGATGCTGAGGATTGGAACGAGATCGACTCCTTTATCCACGGCCCGCTCGGAGGTCTGCGGGCGAGTACGAGCTACGTGACCCGTAGCCTGCTTCCCGAGGATCAACCGGCGGCGAAAGAGTTGGCGAAGGCCTTTTTCTCTGACCTCGAACGCATCGATGTCGCGGCTGACAATGCCACCCAACGTCTCGCTCGTCAGGAGTACGCGCGGGCACTGGCGGATCTGAATGCCTACATTGACCTCGTGCCGACGGAGAGTCCGGTGACGGCTGAGACCGCAGGCGCGTGAGCCGCGTCGCCATCGTTGGCGGCGGCGTCGTTGGGGCGGCGATCGCCTACGAGCTCAGTTTGTGCGCTGATTGTGCAGTGACGCTGCTCGAACGGGAGCAACCCGCGAAGGGTTCGACTGGCGCGGCGCTCGGAGTGCTGATGGGGGCGATCTCGCGCAAAACTCGCGGCCGCGCCTGGGAGCTGCGCCAAGCCAGTCTGCACCGCTATGACTCCTTAATTGATGAACTGCAAGCCTTGACGAGCCGGGTGATCCCGTACAACCGTCAGGGCATTGTTTTGCTGCATTTTGCCAGCGGGGCGGATTGGCCGCAGTGGCAAAAGCTCCAAGCGCAGCGTCAGGCGGCGGGTTGGCCGCTGGTGCGGTGGTCGCGATCGCTACTCCAGTCCCACTGTCCGCAACTGGATCTAGACCGCCACGACATCGATGGCGCGATTTATTCACCGTGCGATCGCCAGGTCGATCCCGTGATCCTCACCGAAGCGCTGCTCGCGGGCGCGCAGCAAAACGGGGCCGAATGCCACTTCGGGGCCGAGGTACAGGAGATCATTAGCCAGCCGGGGCAGACTGGGCAGCGCGTCAGTCAGATCGAAATTGGTTCCCAATCTTTTTCCTGTGACTGGCTGGTGATTGCCGCCGGTCTCGGCTCGCTGCCGCTCACTCGCCACTTGCAGCAGCCACTCGCCTTGCAGCCGGTGCTCGGTCAGGCGCTCCAGGTCAAGCTGCCCACACTGCTGGGAGTACCGGAGTTTCAACCAGTGTTGAGTGGCGACGATATTCATCTAGTGCCCCTGGGCGGTGGTCATTACTGGGTCGGGGCGACGGTCGAGTTTCCCGATGCCAGCGGTCAGGTTGCCGCCAGCCCGGAGCAACTGGAGGTGGTTTGGCAGCGGGCGATCGCCTTTTACCCAGCCCTCGCTACGGCTGAGATCGTGCGGCAGTGGTCGGGTCAGCGTCCCCGCCCAGACGGTCAGGGTGCGCCGGTGATCAGCCCGCTGGCGGGATATGAAAATGTCTGGCTCGCCACCGGGCACTACCGCAACGGCGTTTTGCTCGCACCCGCGACCGCCTTGGCGATTCGAGCGGCGATCGCCTCCTGAGTTGGATGCGGCAGGGATTTCGGCTGAGCCACTCCGCCTCGAACCAGGCGAACCTGGGATGACGTGATTACTCACCACCGCTGATCCGCAGCCTTGATGACAAATATCACGAGCTGGTAACCGGTGTGAAAGGCGATCGCTAAAATGGCCAAGCGCCTGTAACCTCTCAAACTACAACCCAATATGACCGCTCCGCTTCCAAAAGATGAAGATGCCAGGCTGAATACGCTATTTCGCTATCAGATTCTCGATACGCTGCCAGAGCAAGCCTACGACGATATTGTCAAGCTCGCCGCCTGTATTTGCGAAACGCCGATTTCATTGATTACCTTCATCGATCACCAGCGGCAATGGTTTAAAGCCCGTCAGGGCCTGGAGATGGCGGAAACGCCCCGGAGTTCTGCGTTCTGTGCCCATGCGATCTTGGATCCCTACCGCACGCTGATCGTGCCCGATGTGACCCAAGACGCACGCTTTGCAAATAACCCCTTGGTCACCGGCGACCCGTACATTCGCTTCTATGCGGGGACACCGCTGTTGGTCGAAGATGACTGCTCGTTGGGGACGCTCTGTGTGATCGATCGCCAGCCCCGTCAGCTCTCGCCCCAGCAAATTGAGGCACTGGAGGCCTTGAGTCGTCAGGTGGTCGATCAACTGACCTTGCGGCTCAGCTTGCGCCAGATTCATGAGGAACTTGCGCAACAATCCTGAATGATTCCAAGCGGTTGCTGGCGTTGACCCGTGACCCGAGTAGCGAACGGGCAGATCGGCGTTTACAAAAATTCACAGTCTGGCGAGGGGTTTATCGTCAGGAAATCATGACCTCTAATGGTGTGTTCTGTAATCAAGCCAACAGATGCCAAAATTATTTCTGCTAGCGTAGTAAGCAATATTTTGCTCGCTTCTGTAGCTTGCATCTGCCTTTCGCACGGCGCGCTCCTGCCAATTTATTGCAGACAACTCGCTATTTCCCTATGGAATCGTCTCAACTCGATCTCGATGCCACGCCGAATGCGCCGCTTGCGCTTCCACCGCTGACTGGCTCCGAGCCAGAGGCCGGCAGCGGGCGATCGCCGCGTCCCGTGGCGATCGCCCCGCTGGCGGCCACTCGTTCGCGCCCTGCCCTCGAGGACACGGTTGGCGCGTTTTTCAAGGAGATGGCACGCTACCCGCTGCTGAAGCCCGATGAAGAGGTGGAACTTGCAAAGTCTGTGCGGCAGGCGGTTGAATTTGAGGCCGCGCGCGAGCAATTGGCGGCGGAACTCAGTCGTCCGCCGACGAAGCCGGAGCTGGCGGCGGCACTGGGGCTGACGGAGCGTCAACTGGAGCAGCAACGCTACCAAGGTCGTATCGCCAAACGCAAGATGATCCGCTCCAATCTACGCCTGGTCGTTTCAATCGCCAAGCGCTATCTCAATCGCGGCGTGCCGTTTTTGGATCTCATCCAGGAGGGAGCGATTGGCTTGAACCGCGCGGCGGAAAAGTTCGATCCCAACAAGGGGTACAAGTTTTCGACCTACGCCTACTGGTGGATTCGCCAAGCGATCACCCGCACGATCGCCAACGATGCGCGCACGATTCGTCTGCCCATTCACATCGTCGAAAAGCTCAACAAACTCAAAAAGGCGCAACGAACCCTGAAGCAAACACTGCACCGTAATCCCAATGAAGCGGAGTTAGCGGCGGAGCTGGAGGTGACTGTGCCACAACTGCACCAACTCTTGCAACTGCGCCGTCAGTCGCTCTCGCTCAACCACCGCGTCGGTAAGGGTGAGGATACGGAGCTGGTGGATCTGCTCGAGGATAGCGAACTGTGCTTGCCGGAAGAGCGGACGAATGAGGTGATGCTGCAACAGGAGATCTGGAGTGTGCTGGATGAGGTGCTGACGGAGCGCGAAAAAGATGTGATCTCGCTGCGCTACGGCCTCAACACCAGTCAGCCCTACACGCTCGAAGAGGTGGGCGGGATGTTCAATCTCTCGCGGGAGCGGGTGCGCCAGATTCAGAGCAAGGCGATGCGGAAGCTGCGGCGGCCGCAGGTGGCTCGTCGCTTGAAAGGCTGGTTGACTTAGAAGTGAGACTTAAATTGAGTTCCCAATTTTGAGTTTTGAATTTTGAGTGGCAGAGTCTACTCAAAATTCAAAACTGAGAACTTAAAACTTATCTATTCCTTAGCACGCTGGGTAGCAGCAGAATATCAGCAGGCGGTTGAAGACGGAATATTGCCATGGCTCTAGCAATTCGTTGGGCGACTCCGGCTGATGTGCCGGTGATTTTTCGGCTGGTGCAGGCACTGGCGGCGTATGAAAAGTTGTCTCATGCGGTGACTGGCAATGAGACTCTGCTGCATGAGCATTTGTTTGGCGATCGCCCCTATATCGAAGCATTCTTAGCCACTTGGGAGGAGCAGGTCGTCGGTTTTGCGCTCTTTTTCCCCAATTACTCGACATTTCTGACGAAGCCGGGTCTGTATCTGGAAGACCTCTTTGTGCAGCCAGAATACCGAGGACGCGGCATTGGCAAGGCCTTGTTGCAGCGCTTGGCACAATTAGCGATTGAACGGGATGCGGGGCGGCTGGAGTGGAGTGTTCTGGACTGGAATGCAACAGCGATCGCCTTCTACGAGCGCATCGGCGCGTCGGTGCTGCCTGATTGGCGTATCTGCCGTGTGACCGGGGCCGCCCTCGCCACCCTCGCCACCGCTTGACTTCGGCAACAATGTCCAGCGCTACACTGACCAAAGCCGTACCAACTTATCCACACCGCCGCTGGCCAAATGCTGACCGTCGGGACTGAAGGCGATCGCCCCAATCGCCCCTGCATGGGCGATCACTTCACTCACCAGCTGTTGCGTCGCTACGGCCCACAGTCGCAACACCCCATCATCGCCGCCGCTCGCCAGGGAGTCGCCGTCGGGGCTGAAGGCGATCGCCCGCACCGGTTGCGGCTGTATGAGCTTCCCCTGCTGCTCGCCATTGGCCCGCCACAGCTTGATGCAGCGATCTTGGCTGCCAGTCGCCAAGCACTGCCCGTCGGGACTGAAGGCCAGCGTCGTAATGCCGGCAAACGACCCACTGTGAGCGCGGTAGCATTGCTCCAGAGTTTGCGTCGCCAGTTGCCAAATGTGCAGCCAGCCACCGGCGCTGCCCGTGACCAACTGCTGCCCGTCAGGACTGAAGGCGATCGCCCAAATGCCCGCGTATTTCGACTCCTGGGTCAGGGTGTCGGCGAGACCGGCCTGATTGGGCTGCCAGAGCTTGACAGTGCCATCGGCGCTGCCACTGACTAACAAGCGGCCGTCAGGACTGAAGGCGATCGCCATGATCCCCGCTGCGTGACCGGTCAGACTAGCGAGCGGCCGACTGCGCCCCGGCAGCCATACCTGCAAGCGGCGATCGAGACCGCCACTCGCCAACAGCTTGCCATTGGGACTGAAGGCGAGGCTTTTGATCGCTGCTTGGTGACCCGTGAGTGTTGTGAATTGCCAGACTGCGCCGCGTTGCCAGAGGTTCAGGGTGCAGTCGGCGCTGCCGGTCGCAAGCCACTCGCCGTCGGCACTGAAGGCGATCGCCCCAATCGCACCCGTATGACTCGCCAGCGATCGCACCGGTGTCAGCGCGATCGCCAGTTGCCGAGCCGGTGCCGTCGCGCTTGCCGTTGGCAATGCAACAGTGCCCGGTTCTAGTGCCGCCAAAACCTCCACCGCACTCTGATAGCGGCGACGGACGGCGCGTTCGAGCAGTTTATCCAAAATTTCACCCAGTGCGGGGCTGACCGGGGCCGGGAGGCGATCGCGCCAAGCCCAGCTCGCGTCCTCGACTCGATACAGGGTCAGCGGTTCAACGCCCGTGAGCAGGTGCAGGCAAGTCACGCCGAGGCTGTAGAGGTCGCTGCTGAAGTTGGCTTTGCCAAAATTCTGCTCCGGTGCCGCATAGCCAGCACTGCCGATCGCCGTGCCGGTCTGCCCGATGGCACTCTGCGTCGCATATTTCGCGGCGCCGAAATCGACGAGCGCCAAAAGCCGATTATCGCGACGGCGGATAATATTCTCCGGCTTGATGTCGCGATGGATCACCTGACCTTGGTGGATGAAGTGCAGCACCGGCAGCAAATCGGCGAGCAGCGCCCGGATCGCCACTTCACTAAACGGGCCACAACTCTGCAACTCGGCGTCCAGATCCGCGCCTTCAATCAGTTCTTGCACAATGTAATGACGCGCGTCTTGCTCACAATGGGCGTAGAGCGTAGGAATCTGCGGATGGCGACCCAGCTCCTCCAGACGCACGGCTTCTTGCTGAAACAGTTGGGCTGCCTTGCTCGCACCCGTCTGACCCTGGGGATGGAATTGCTTGATCACACAGGCGGGCTGTGAGGGTTTCTGAGTATCGCAGGCGCGCAAGGTGCGCCCGAAACCGCCTGCACCAATCAAGGCCAGGGGCTGGTAACGACCGGCAAGTAGCAGCCGCGTGCCACAGTGTTGGCAAAATTGACCCGCGCCCGGCTGCTCCGGTTGCTGACAATCAGGGTTTAGGCAATAACTCATCTGCCAGAAGACAACCGCCCCACGATTCAAGCGCCACGTACATTACATGGCTGAAAGTTGAATCTCTTTGATGCAGGTCGAGCGTGATAGGGAAAGCACACAGTCTAGCACCTTCAGCAGATCGGTCAGGGGAATCGCGTTTGTCTCTGGCTCGCCGGCCTGCTGCAAGTCGGACAGAACTTCGGGCGTGCCGACGTTGCCGGGATTGATCACGGTGATGACAATGCGATCGCCCCGCAACTCCTCGCGTAGTGCATGAACGACGCCCCGCAGATGCTCAAAATGCGTTGTCATTGCTACGGGCTAACTCGATAGGCGGGAAAATCATGAGTCTTAGCTTTACAAGCGGTCTACTCCTGTCTTGGCAAAAATTTGGCGACTCCGAGAACCAGTGCCGCGATATTCTTGGCGCTTTGAAGTTGCATCGTCTTGTTCTTCGTCAGTCCCCTGCCCGCTGGAGTCGCAGTAAGCGACTGTTAAGCACGCCGGATTCGCACCCATTCGGCTCTCCAGGATCTGTGGTGATAAGCGAGGCTAATCAGAGAAGCAGGCAAGGAGCCGCTGACGGAAATTTTCAAACACAGTAAATCCATAGGCCTGACGCTTAATCAGCTTAATGCGATTGTTGAT
>JAAUTY010000093.1 GCA_012031265.1 Spirulinaceae cyanobacterium SM2_1_0
TCTACCTGATGAACCGCATCCGCTTCGTTAATATATTTTTCCGAATTCATCATCTGGATGCTGAACATCTACTGCCATGATGACCTCAAACGAACAATCGCTGGTCAGCGCGTGGTATCTCTACTTGGGGTTTGCTGAAAAAGTCCCCAAAACGCTTCTGGGCGCTGTACAGCTTGAAAAGTAGGGGTTATACTCTCCAGCTTCCAGATTTTGACCCTGATTTTCATCATGGGGTCAAGGTTTTTGCAACCTTGGGAGCCAAAACCTTGCACTTGCTGTGCCCCAAAAGTGGCTGAAGCCCTTATCCTGTGAGGATCTTAGCTTTTTTCAGCAAGCCCTATATAAATAACGTGATAAATAACGTGGGATACTCTGGCACAACCGCTGTGCGCCGAATGCCTTGACCGAATAGGACTAAATCCGTGTGGTGAGCTGAGCGTTGTTGAGGGCTGGTCTGGCGATCAGTGGCAGTGGCGTCAGCAGGATTGGGAGTGATCGCCCCGCTGTCCCCGCTGGCAGATCAAGCGTTGCACACTGGCGATCGCCCGGTTCAGCTCATAGCTGCGCCGCTCCGGCCGTGCCAAAAAGGCTTGTTGCTCCTGCTCGATCATCTCGACATCCTGACGCACCAGTCCCTCGAGTAGCTTCTGGGCCGAACCAAAGAGACGATCTTTCAGCCAACGGCGGAAGGCAACGGGGAGCTTGTGCAAGCGCCAGAATGCTTGTAACGAAGTGAAATGAATGAGATAGGCACGGGTGTGGGTTTCGTCGATCGGGCAAAATAGACAGCAAATTTTGAAATCTTCGCCCAGCGTCGAGACCCAATGCGGGTAGATGTAGCGAACCCAGAGCGGTTCGGGATGCAGACGACGCAGCGCTGGAAAGAAAAGCTGGGAAATCGACCAGATTTTATCAATGCGGTAGTAGCTCTGGGCTTCGTAGAGGGCATCGACGCGCGTATTACTGGCATCCAGGTGCTCCAGTTTTGCCGACGCCCAGGCTTGGTAATTGTCATGGAGATGCCCGTGGTACATGTCCATCAAGTTTTCAATCAAGAAGGAGAAGTGTCCGGCGCACTCAATGACCGCCACGCTGGCGATGTAGTTGAGATGTTCCCATTCGGGCAAGCCCAATGGCTCAACTTGGTTGGCTAATTCTGGCTCACCCGGAAATAGCCAGATGAAGCCGTCCAACTCGCGCACCGGATAGCGGCGCAGACGGCAGTTGGGCAGCTTTTGATTTGCCGCGAGGTAGGGAACAGCACTGCACTGACCCGCTGCATCGAATTGCCAGCCGTGATAAGCACATTCAATCGCGTCGCCGACGACCTGACCGGCACTTAGCTTGACCTGGCGATGGGGGCAGCGATCTTCCAGTGCCTGAATGCAGCCCTGCTGATCGCGGTAAAGCACGATCCCTTGTTTCCAGAGTGTGACGCCGAGCGGGCGATCGCCCACTTCCGGGCTGCGTGCCACCACATACCAATGATTGGGGTCGATACCTGACGTCCGCACTGCTTGAGGCGCGATCGCGGTGCTAGTTGGGGACGAGCGTTTGAGGGTCGGAGTATCCATAGACTCAATCAGCGGTCAAAATTCTGTGCCTAGTGTGCCGCAACCGGTCACTAGGCTGCGGTTTAGTCTAGCATCCCTGACCGCGATACCTGAGGCTGAGCGGCAAGCCGCGCAATTTTGCGTTGTGGCGATCGCGGTGGTTTTCGATCTCCACCCAGATCATGCAGGGCGATGTAGAAACAGGGAATGATAAATAAGGTTAGTCCCGTTGCCAGCGAGAGACCGGAAAAAACGACCACGCCGAGAGGCTGCAAAAACTCGGAGCCTTCGCCAATGCCGAGCGCGAGCGGCAACAGTCCGAGCACGGTCGTAAGTGTGGTCATGAGAATCGGCCGCAGTCGCTCCGGAGCCGCCCGCAAGATCGCCGCCTGTCGATCGATGTCGTCCGTGAGCCGCAACTGGTTGGCGCGCTCCACCATGATAATGGCATTGTTCACCACGATGCCGACCAATAGCACCGCGCCGACGATGACGGTGGCACTCATCGCTGTCTGGGTAATGAACAAGCCCAAAATCCCGCCCGCCAAAGCCAAGGGAACGGTCAGGATGATCACCAGCGGGTCGAGCAGCGAATTGTACTGCACGGCCATGACGACAAAAACGAGGAACGCGGCGAGACCGCCCAACCAGAGCAGCGCTGTCTGCAACTGACGACGGCTCGCGACCTGATTGCTGTTGAAGAGCACAATACTGGCAGGCAGTTCGAGACGGCTGATAATCGCATCTAGTTCGGCTTGTGCCTTGTCTAGGCTCGCGCCGTCGTTGAGATTCCCGGCGATGATGAACACTTGGCGCTGGTCTAGGCGCTGCACTTGTCCGGGTGTTTGCCCTTTTTCGATCCGGGCAACATCGCTCAGTCGCACGAGGCGATCGCCCGTCACGAACAAGGGCAATTGCAACAGATCGGCGGGCGTTTGCAGCGCCTGGTTGTCGAGTTGCACCCGCACGTCTACGAGGCGATCGCCGCGCTGGAGCTGGGTCGGCACCGTGCCTTGTACCGCTGTTTGCACCGTATTACCAATCGTCGCCGCCGTCAGTCCTAGTGGTGCCGCCCGCTCCCAGTCCGGCTGAATCTGCACTTCGGGCTGCGGCTGGTCGGCATCAGGGCGATAGCGGGCCAGCGTCGCTTGTTCATCCAGTGCCTGTAAGACTTGCTGTCCCGCCTGTTGCAGTGCCGCCGCGTCTGGACTTTGCAAAAACAGGTCGAGGTCGCTGCCCCGCACCGGCGAGTTACTGATGCTCAGACCACGTACATCTCCGGGGGAAAAGCGCAGACGCGCGTCAGCCAAATTGAATTGCTCGGCGGCTTGATTAAGGCGATCTGCAAAGGCGACGGTATCTATCCCCGGCTGTAGGGTAATCGTCGCTGTGCCGCGTAGGGTATTTTCGCTGGCATTGGCGGCGAAGATCCCGCCCCCCGCAGTGATAAAGGTATAGTCCACTTCTGGTTGCGCCAGCAGGAGGCGATCGACCGCCGCCATCGCCGTGCGATTATCCGCTAGCGTCGTCCCCGGCGGAAACTGTGCCCGGAGTTCTGCTTGCCCAGTACTGATGCGGGGCAATAGCTCCAAGGGAATCAGTCCGATCAAGAAGAAGCTGCTCCCGCCCAAAATAGCGATCGCCCCTACAATCGTCAACCAACGCCACCGCAGCACCGCCGCCAGGAACTGTTGGTAGTGGCGCGTCAGGCCCGCTAGCCGTAGGCGAAACTGGCGCAGCAACCACCAGTCGGCGACGCCGCTGGTCGTCGGCAGCGCTAGCAGCCGGGAGGCCAGAGTGGGTACGATCGTCAGGGCAACCAGCAAGGAGGCCGCCACCGAAAAGCTGATCGTCAGAATCAGCTCATTGAACAGCAGGGCAAAGAAGCCGCCCACGAGTAGAAAAGGGACAACAGCAACGAGGTTGGTGGTGGTCGAGGCGAGGAGCGCTGATTCGAGTTCGCGGCTACTGTTAGCCGCGAGGGTGAGGGAATCATCCAGGGCGATCGCCCTGTGCCATTGTGGGACTGGCGGCCGCGCCACCTGCCGCCGCAACTGGTGCTGCTCGAAGGCGCTGGCGATACTTTCCAGCATGACGATGGAATTGTCCACGACAATGCCGACTCCGAGGGCCAGACCGCCGAGGCTAAAGACATTGAGCGACAGGCCGAAGAGACCCATCAGCAATAGCGCTGCCAGCGTCGCCAGCGGGATGGCGATGATGATAATCAACGTCTGTCGTAGACTGCCGAGAAAGAAGAGGACAACGATCGCCGCCAAGCCGGTACCGGTGAGACCAGCGACGGCGACATTGCGCAGTGAGTTGCGGATGAAGCGGGACTCGTCCAGCGTGGCGGTCATGACCACATCCTCCGGAAAGCGGCCTTGGGCGCTTAATGTGGCCAACTTCTGCTGCACCGCTGCCACGACGGCCACGGTATTGGCATCGGGTTGCTTTTGGACGCTGACCTTGATCGCCGGTTCGCCGTTGAGCGTCACGAAGAGGCGTTGCTGCGCCGTGCCATCAACCACCGTGGCGAAATCGCGCAGGTAGACGCGGGTGGGCGGGGCGATCGCCCCATCTTCTCCCGTCGCAAACGAGAGCGCCGCAATCTCCTCGGCCTGCTGCAACTTACCGAGGGTGCGGGTCAGAGGTTCACTGCTCCCCCCTTCCAAGCGGCCGCCCGAAATATCCTGGTTGCGTCCCGAGAGCGCCTCGAGCACCTCGGTCACCCCGATCCCCAGCGCTTGCAGGCGCGGCCAATCGAGATTCACCTGCACCTCTTCTTGCACCCCGCCAGAAACATCAACGCTGGCGACACCCGGCACGACGTTCAGCTCGCGAGCAATCTCCTCGTCGGCAAAGACGCGCAAATCAACCCCTGGCAGCGACGTTGAGGTCAAGGCAAACTCGTAGACCGGCAGTTGCGAGGGGTCGAACTTGAAGAGGCGTGGCGAGTCGAGATCCGCTGGCAGGCGCGATCGCGCGCGGTTGAGTGCTGCTGTGGCATCATTGAGCGCTTGGTCAATATTGCCACCGGGCTGAAAGTAGAGGTCAAGCCGCACCTGTCCCTCGCGTGTTTCCGAAAAAATCTGCTGCAAACCCTGGGTCGCGGTCAAGGCTTGCTCCAGCGGCCGCGTCACCTCATCGACGGCGACTTCTGGCGAGAGTCCGGGTGTATCGAGGCGCAGACCGATGCGGGGGTAGGTAATCGCCGGGAGCAAATCAACGGGCAAGCGCAGTAAGAAAAACAGGCCGAGCACGATCGCCGTCAGGGTCAACATCAGCGTGCCGATGTGCTGGCGAATGGCGATCGCGCTGAGACTTGGCTTGGTCGGGGTTGGCGCGGCAGAGTAGGGCATGGAACAGCAGTGTATATCGAGTAGAGGCTATTTTCACTCAGACAAAATGCTCAACCGCACCACCTGCCCATCACTGAGGGGACGGCTACTGCGGACGATGATCGCCTCGCCCGACTGCACGCCGGAGCGAACGACGACAAAGCCATTGCGGCGATCGCCCAGCGTCACGGCCCGCGCCACCGCTTGTGCTGCGGCGTCAGTGCCCTCGACGGTGAAGAGGACAGATTCATCCGCCTCGCGACCGACCGTGAGCGCCGCGATCGGCACCACCACTTGGCGGGGCGGGGTCGCGAGGAATTCGACCCGGGCTAGCAGGCCGCTGCCGAGACGGCGATCGCCATTGGGAACCCGCACCTCCACTGGGATCAGCCGTGCCGTCGCATCGGCGGCAGGTGAAATGCGCTCTACAACCCCCCGGAGTTCGCGGTCAGGAAGGGCATCGAAAGTCACCGTTGCCGCTTGACCAGTACGGATGCGCCCCAGATCCAGCTCTGACACGGGCACCACGACCTTGAGGCTCTGAAAATCACCGATCGTCAAGATTTCTTCTCCCGGCTGCGCGAGATCACCCGGTTGCTTCAGGCGCTCGACGATCACGCCGGTCAGGGGCGATCGCAGTCGCGCGTAGGCTTGCCGCTGCTGGATCTCGGCGATCGCCGCCTGCTGCGCCGCCAGCCGCTTTTGGGCTGCCACCACCGCCTGCTGGCGCGTGACCACCTGTTGCTCCGCCGAGCGCACCGTCTGCTGGGTCGCCAGTTGGGTGGTCTTCGCCTGCTCGGCCTGTTGTGCGGGCAAGACCCCTGCGGCGGCCAAGGTCGCGAAGCGTTCAGCATCGGCGGCGGTTTGCTGCAATTCCAAGCGCGCGCGATCCACCTGCGCCTGGGCATCGCTGGCGGTGGCGATCGCCTGGGCCACCTCAGACTCTCGTGCTGCCAGCTCCGCCTGCGCTTGGCGGAGCAGCGTCGCCAGCAACCGGTCGTCGATTTGACCCAGGAGTTGACCCTGACTGACGCGATCGCCGACATCAACCGCCAGGTTCAACAAGCGCCCTTCGGTTTGCGCGCGCAGGGACACCAGTTGCCGGGGTTGGGTCGTGCCGGTGTAGATTTGCGGCTCGTCGAGGGACTGGACACGGGCGAGCGCCGTTTCCACGGCCACCACCTCAGCTGCGGCGGGCGACCCGGAGTGCTGAGCCTGGGTTTCGGTCGCGGTGAAGCGCTGACAGCTACTGAGTCCCGTGGCGATCACCGCGAAGAAAAATGCCGCCAGAGTGGGGGAGGAAAACCGAGCGCGCGAGCGTGGGGAACTGGACAAGATGGACGGACGCATACAGTCAGTCGCGGGGAGACAGGACGCCCACTTTTGCCTTTAGTTTAGCGCTCGCGGGGCAGTCAGACCGGCAGGGAGGCCCGGTGATTCTTTTCAGGGAAAATCGGTTCCAGTGCCTGCGCCAAATCCTCAATATCAGCGCTGCTCATCCCAGCATGAAGCGGCAAATAGAGCAGTTGTGGCAAGGCTTGCTCCGCTTGCCGGGGCCGGGTTTCCGGGCGCGTGGTCGGCGGCACGACGGCGAATAAGCTGGAACCACCTTGGGTTGCATCAAAGCCTTGCCGCCAGAGGAATTGCCGCAGCCATTTGGGTTGCTCATGCTGGATTGGGAAAACCCAGTGCGAATGTTCAATTGCCTGCGTGCCGGGTCGTTGCAATCCGGGGAGCCGCGCCATCAATTGCTCAGCTCGCTGGATGCGCTGGGTGATGCGATCGCGGTCAAAACGCTGTAATCGCCGCTCCAGCAATGCCAACAAAGCCGCTGACGGTTGCTGGCGAATTTTGCGAAAAAAATCGGCCTCGCCAAAGCCCCGCACACTCTGGTTGATGAGGCGATCAGGGTTCGCGCGGCAAGCAGCGCAAAGACCGGCAAATAAACGGTAAACCCAGCGCTCGGAGAGCAGCATCAGCAGGGCGTACTTACCCAGGCGCACCCCAAATTTCCAGCGCGATTGCACTGGCCAACTGGCCTGCTGGGCGGCAACTGCTTGGCGCAGGGCTGGATCGCGAAAATGCAGCAGCCCACCCGCCAGCGCCGTCGCGGTTTTGATCGGCCCGAAGCTGAAGAGGCTAACATCGCTGCCGGGATGGCCGCAATCATGATCGCCGGTATAGGCTTGGGCACAGTCTTCGATGACCAGAAGCTGGCGATCGCGCGCAAAATCCACAACTGGCCCCATCGGCATCCGACTCCCAAACAGGTGCGCCACGAGAATTGACCGGGTGCTTGTGCTCGCAGCGCGCGCCAAGGATTCAGGACAGACCGCCAGCCGCGTCATGTCCAAGTCAATCGGCACCGGTACCAGACCATGCGCCTCGATGATGCGGATCATGCCGCGGATGGTGATGGCGGAAACCAAAATTTCTGCACCAGCGGGAAAGTCGAGGGCGGTAAGCAGGGCATCGAAACCGCTACGCACCGACAAGCAGACCAAACCAGCACCTGCCGCCGACCACTGCGACTCGATGCGCTGGGCGATCGCCTGACGCGACTCCAATTGCAAACAGGCCCTGACCCCAAAACCGAAGTCGCTCCAACCAATATCGAGACGCTGACGGGGAATCATGATCGCGACCGGCAGTGAGGTAGACAGCGCTAAAACTCAATTCCCGGCTGCGCTTTGACGCCTTGCTCCCGAAAAGGGTGTTTGACCAGCTTCATTTCAGTCACCAGATCGGCGGCCTCGATCAGGGCGGCGGGTGCGCCTCGCCCGGTGAGGATGACATGGCTATCTGCCGGTTTCTCCGCCAGACCCGCCAGCACGGTTTCCACCTGAAGGTAGCCGAGTTTGAGGGCGATATTCACCTCGTCGAGCAGCACCAGCCGGTAGTCGGGATTGCGGATGTAGCCGAGAGCGGTCTCCCAGGCAGCGCTAGCCTTGGCGATGTCGCGATCGCGATCCTGCGTCTCCCAGGTAAACCCCTCGCCGAGGGCCTGAAATTCGAGTTGGTCGCCAAACCGTTCCAAGATCGCCTTTTCCGCTGGCTCCCAGGCTCCTTTGATGAACTGAATGATTGCCACGCGGTAGCCGTGACCCAAGCTGCGGAGTACCATACCGAGGGCAGCGGTCGTTTTGCCTTTGCCATTGCCGGTATTGACGACGATCAGGCCTTTTTCGAGCGATCGCGCCTGCAAGCGCTGGGCCTGGACTTCCTTGCGCCGCGCCATTTTCTGTTGGTACTGCTTCGGGCTGAGTCCGGCGAGATTGGTAGTGATTTCAGAGTCTGCGGGCGACATAGTAGGGATAGCGTCTTGAGGCAACTTTACTTAAACGTTGACGGGTCGGCAGGGTTTCTAAGACAAGACGGCGGCAATGAGATGCCCATTATTCACAGAATTCCCGTATTGCAGGGACTCAGAACTCAAAACTCCGCGTAGCAGTACTAGCATCGCTCAAAGGGGCAACGTCAGCAACGTTCGACGGGTGGCGGCCTTTGGCTGGCGATCGCGTTCCAGGGTAGGATGGAGCAGCTTGTTAAATTCAAATTTATCCTCAATCCATGTTTATACAGTCTTTTTGGGCGCGCCTGGTGGCGCTGGTTCTGGTAGCAGCGATCGCGCTGACGGGCTGTGCAGCCGGTACGGCGACGCTGTCGGGCGACTATCGCCAGGATACGCTGACGGTGATCGCAGACCTGACGGAAGTCATGAGTCTGCCAACTGATGCCGAAAACAAAAGCGAACTAGAAGCGCACGCCCGCCAGGAGATGAATGATTATGCAGCGCTCTACCGCCGGGACAACCGCGTCGCTGGTTTGCGTTCCTTTACCACAATGCAGACCGCGATCAATGGGCTAGCCGGTTTCTACGGCTCCTACGGCAGCCGCCCTGTGCCTGAAAAGCTCAAGAAGCGTCTTGCTCAAGAATTTCAGGATGTGCAACTTTCCCTGAAGCGCGGCTTCTAAGCCACGCTGACGCGAGGGTTATCCAAGAACTCAGAAGCTATCCGCTCTCGGTCGGGATGCATCCACTTTGCCTTCCGACTTTTGGTTTGGCTGAGCATGAAAATTCCCTTGCTGGACTGTTGAAATCATTGTCAGGGCTGCATCAAGCTTGGGTTAGTCGCTCCATGACCTGTTGGTAATACTGTTGATTGCGATCGCGGTATTCCTGCAAAATCCCGTCATAACTCTGACAGTCTTTTAAAGCGGTTTGCCAGCCCCGTGTCCGGCAGGAATACTTATTGCCATAGCGAAACTCAAACGAGATTTTGTTGAGAAATCCCTGGCGGAATGGGCGCACCCTAATGACTTGATCGCGCCAATTTTTCAGGGGATAGTAGCCAGGTTGATGCTTCAGGGTGACAAACTTGGTACTGAAGGGGAAGGCGAGCACTTTGCGGCCGAGCAACAAGCCCCAATAAGCACCGTGATAAGAGCTGGTGAGAATAGTTTCGCCTGACCCCAAAAAGCGCAAAATCGACTCTAAGTCGTTGGATTCGTTGGTGATTCTGGGAAGGCGATCGACGTAAATCTGAAATTTTTTGTGCGAGAAGACCACAAATTCATGTTCGATCGGATAGTCGCGATCAAAGGCCGGATGTAAACAACTGGCGCAGGGAACCCACGCAACATTCGGGTCATTTGCCTCGTGATCCCGAATGCCGAGGAGGTCAAAACCAGCTAAGTATGGCTCATAGTCAAAGCGCTGGCTCGCTTGCACCAACGCATTGACTAAGGACTGATTGCCTGTCGGCCGCCGCCCGTAGTTCTGCTGACCGATGCCCCAAACAATTCGCTGAGCGCGATCGCCTAATTCAACCTGCTGGAGTTGCTGGATGCCGGACAAAAAGCGTGGCGCGATCAAGCCGCCGCCGCCCACGATCAGATGACAGCGATCACCATCAGCGAGCTGTGGCAGACCTAGCACGCGCTGAGTAGACGCAGCGGTGTCGGCACTTGTAGCCGCCGCCTGACCTAGAGCGCGCAGATCCAGGGTCTGGGTCTCGAAACCTGGAAACGGGAAGTAACGCAGTGGTGAAGAGACAAGATCACCAATATTCTGGTCGTCAACAACGTGGGCATTGACAATGAACTGTCTCATAAAGCCTTCGAGATACGGCTCGCCCTCACAAGCAGCAACCTAGAGAGGACGCTCACCCAACTGAAGCGTTAGATTGGGAGCAGGGAGGGCGACTGCGCAGTGGGGCAACGCTATGAATCAGAGCAACCATGAAAGCTCATCTAACTGACCAAGATTAAAGAATCGGTTCAGTGGGCATAGGCGCTAGCCAGCGAGTGCCCGAACCTTGGCTACTATCGGGGCCGCCATTGTCGGGAGGAGTATAGCCGTCACCGAGCAGCATGGGGCGATCGCCAGATGCTGGGAATGCCGCGTTCAGCAACCGGGCACCAACACTCCCTAAGGTTAAGGTCAGCAGAACCGTTGTACTGAGAGGTAAGAAAGCGATATTAGCTCGTTGAAGCGGTCTAACCATAGTAAACAGTTACCAAAGCACAGACACTCTGTCAGCCACCCTCAGTATATTCTCGGTTGACAGCTCTGACAAGCAAAATTTTCACCGCCTGATGGGGTTGGGGACGGGGCCTCGCGGTGACTCGATCGTGGCGATCACTGAGCTTCCGCACTGCCCCAGAGTCAGCCACCTCAGCAAAAACAGCTCGCTGTGCAACGCCGTCACCGGCTCACCACAACCTGAGCACTGGAATTCAGGCTTGGCGTCCAGCTCAGCAGTCTGCCACCAAGGTTGAATCGTCACCAAAGGCAGACCAAACTCAGAAGCCAAACCGAGCGGGTCGGTTTGGCTACAAGTTACACTTGCAACTTCGGGACTAGCGGATGTATTCCTTGAGGATGCTGTTGCGGTTGGGGTGACGGAGTTTGCGGAGCGCCTTGGCTTCGATCTGGCGAATGCGCTCGCGGGTGACGTTGAAGATCTGACCAATTTCTTCCAATGTCTTCATGCGGCCGTCATCAAGACCGTAGCGCAGTCGCAACACATCGCGCTCGCGTGGGCTGAGCGTGTCGAGCACACTTTCGAGGTCTTCACGCAACAGGCTCTTCGAGACTTGATCTTCGGGGGTTTCGCCATCTGCTTCGATGAAGTCACCGAGGCGTGAGTCTTCCTCTTTGCCGATCGGTGTTTCGAGGGAGATCGGCAACTGCGCAGACTTGGCAATGAAGCGCAGCTTCTCGATCGTCATCTCCATGCGGGTAGCGATCTCTTCCTCAGTCGGCTTGCGGCCCATTTCTTGGGAGAGAATCTTGGTGGTTTTCTTGATCCGCGAGATGGTTTCGTAGAGGTGAACCGGTAGCCGGATCGTGCGTGACTGGTCGGCGATCGCTCGCGTAATTGCCTGACGAATCCACCAAGTTGCGTAGGTAGAGAACTTGTAACCCTTGGCGTGGTCAAACTTCTCGGCGGCGCGGATCAGACCCAGGGAACCTTCCTGGATTAAATCCTGGAATGATAACCCCCGGTTCATGTACTTCTTCGCGATGGACACTACCAGGCGCAGGTTGGACTGCACCATTTTGTCCTTGGCGCGACGACCGATGAAGAGGCGGCGACGAAACTCGGGCAGTTTCATCTCGACTTCTTGCGCCCACTCCGCGTCGGAGGGTTCGTGACCCAGCCGCTCCATCAGGCGATCGCGCACCCGCTCAAACTCCAGCAGCTCAGCAATCTTACGCGCTAGCTCGATCTCTTCTTCGGCCCGCAAGAGGCGGATGCGGCCGATTTCCTGTAAGTAGATCCGAATCGAATCTTCGGTGTAGGGCTTCTTTTTAGCTTGCTCACGGCGGCGGCTAGTCGTGACTTTTGTCCCACGGCTCACCTCCACAGCAACTGCGTCATCCGCCGCACGTCCGGCATCCTCATCCAGCAATAATTCCACCTCGCTGTGAGGCTGTGCAATGGTGGCGATATCGTAGTTCGCTTGGGTCATGCCGATTTCCTCTTGCTCCTTCAGTTCCAGACCAGAACACGTCGATAGTAGATTAATGGTTTGTCCCTGGCGGTTGCTAAGCCGCTTCGTTTCGCTACACCGAATCAACTCGCTCGCCCGAGTCTGGTAGCGGGATCGTTAGGGACGCGAATGTCGCTCCAGCAGCGGGTTTCACTACCTTCACCGACCAGCAGTCGCGAAAAACCTCTCCGATTGTAACCTCTCTTACAAAAATGTGGGGATCGCTCCCAAAGAATCGGGTGGTTTGCCCGAGTAATGGCGGTTGCAGTGGAGGGTAGGAGAGCGATCGCACCGGCTCCCACGATAAATCAGCCACGACCCCAACCCATTTTTAGTAATTGAAAATTCCAGTAAAGACTAAAGGCACCTGTTCGGACGCCTTGAGGCTGTGCTGTTCGTCATTTTAGTGAATCTCAGCTTGAGTGGCAGGAATGCGCGCAAAAATTCCGCAGAATTGTTAGCAATCGTTAAATCTTTTGAGCACCGGCTCGCATCGGTGCGCGGCGATCGCCCCACAACGTTGCCACCGTGACCAGCTCATACCCCCGCGCCAGCAGTGCTGGCAACAACCGCGCTGTGGTCGCCGCTACATCCGCACCGCCGCAGTGACCATCGTGCAAGACGATCAACGCGCCGGGCTGCACCTGCCGCAAAACCCGCTGCTGGACGACCGTGACCCCAGGACACAGCCAGTCCTCCGGCACCACGCTCCACATCACGGGTCGGTAGCCCGCCTGGCGGAGTTGAGTCAATGTGTGCGGCACAAATAAACCGTTGGGCGGGCGCACGTCGCGGATCGCTGCCGCATTCGGGATGCCAGCTTGGGCGATCGCCGCCTGGGTGCGTTGCAAACTCGTCAGCAACTCAGCTTCGCTCAGATGCCAGAAGCTACGGTGGTCGTAGCCGTGCAAGCCGAGGGCATGACCGGCGGCACTGACGGCACGGGCGACCTCTGGGTAGCGCTCAACACAAACACCCAGCCAAAAAAAGGTGGCGCGGACTGGGTAGCGTGCCAGGACATTGAGTAGAGCTGGGGTGTATTCGGGGTGTGGCCCGTCGTCGAAGCTCAGGGCAATGCGGCGCTGCTGGCGATCGCCCGACCAGAGGCAGTCGGGAAAAGCGGTGCTGAGCACCGGTTGCAGCCAAGGGTAGAGGGGCGCGAGTTGCACGATTGGGATTGCCAGCGAATTTTCTCAGCTCACATCCGAAGGAAGCGAGCTAGCAAGTTACCCTAGACTAGGCGTGCCTGTGTCGCGTTGGCAATCGAGCCGCCAGTCTGCTGTCAAGCTGGGATTCAATCAGGTGCTATGCCCCAAATTTCGCCCTTGCGATTGCTTCTCGCCACCAGCGCCGGTCTTTTAGTCGGCTGCGAGCGCTTACCGCCCCTGAGCCGGGAGGAGGCACCCGCTTCAGAGACCGCCACTTTTTCGGTGCAAGCAACGAGTCGCAGTTGTTCCCCCGCACAACTCTTTGATGGTGCGATCGCCACAGCGCTCACGGCCGCCCAGCGCTCCCAAACCGCGACAACCGCAGCGGACTGGAATGCTGCCGTGGTGGCCTGGTTGCAGGCGATCGCCGCCATGCAGGCCATGCCCCTAGACAGCCCGCAGCGCGCCTTCGCGGTCAAAAAGGCCACGGAGTACGAGCGCAATCTCGCTGTCGCCCAACAGAAAGCGGCCGCAGCGCCGAATCCCCTGCCGTTCAACAGCTTCGACAGTCAGTTCCTCGACGAGCAGTTGCGCCTCTTCTTGTCTTATGTCGCCGCAGTTGGCCCGCCCGATGTGCTGATCGTCGGCAGCTCGCGGGCGCTGCAAGGCGTCGATCCGCGCCAACTGCAATTCGGCCGCAGCCAGCAGGGCCAACCCGGCCTAAAAGTCTTCAACCTCGGCATCAACGGGGCAACGGCGCAGACGGTTGAGCTGCTGTTGAGTGAAATCTTGACCTCCGCCCAGGTTCCCTCATTAATCATTTGGGCGGATGGGGCGCGCGCCTTCAACAATGGTCGCCCTGATCGCACTCATCAAGCCATCGTCAACTCCCCTGGCTATGCCGCCTTGCAACAAGGTCAGCGCCCGACGCTGCCCGTGCCCCCGGCAACAACACTGAACTGTCCGCCGACGACCTCAGCGGCCACGGTTCGTCAGCAAGCGGCCGAGTTCGGTCACTGGTTCGCGGCCTGGAGTGGCTGGTCACAGCCAGCGCTGGCTGCGGATGTTCGCGCCATCGATGCCAATGGCTTTTTGGCGGTGGGCGATCGCTTCGATCCCGACACTTATTACAATCGCTTTCCGCGCGTCGCCGGTCTCTACGATGGCGATTATCAAAACCTCAGCTTCAGCGGCGCGCAACTAGCGGCGCTGGCGCGCTTGGGTCAGGCGGTGCGATCGCGCCAAATCGCACTGGTCTTCGTGAACCTACCGCTCAGTGACGACTATCTGGATGCGACCCGCGCTGAGGCCCAGGTCGAATTCCGGCAGTTCATGACCCAGCAAGCCCAGCAGCAGGGTTTCCTATTCATCGACCTTGGCGTTCAGTGGCGCGATCGCAACGAGTTTTTTGCCGATCCTAGCCACATCAATCGCTTCGGGGCCAGCCAGATCGCGACCCAACTCGCCATCGATAGCCGCATCCCCTGGGGACTGGCTGGACAGACAGCGGCGGCGGCTCCCCGCCCCGCCCCGGAAGCCGCGACCAGCCCCAGCGCGGTGC
>JAAUTY010000094.1 GCA_012031265.1 Spirulinaceae cyanobacterium SM2_1_0
ACGCTCGCGAGTCCCCTCGGCCCGCACTTCCGGTGGCGGGTTGCGGCTGTGCAACCGGCGCGGGGGTGACGGTGGGGGCTTTTTCGGGCTTGGCGATCGCGCTAGCCGGAGCGGGTGTTGCCGACTTGGCAGCAGCAGGCACAAGCGGCGGGGCAGCAGTCGGTGAACCGCCGAGATTGTCAACAAAGACATCAGTTTGCGCCCAAGCAACACCACTGCTGATTAAAGCCAGGCTACCGAGCCAGCCCAGGCTACGGCTGAGGAGTAAGGCTCGCCAGACGAATGGCAGCGATTGTTTTTTGGGGGGGGTGTTACGGTCAACCATGAATTGTCCTCACTCCTCACAGCGATCGGGGCTGATAGCGGTTAACTAAGCTCAATATATAGGATTGTTTCAGCTTTAGAGAACTGGTTTTGAGGAAACTGAGCAGGCATCCTGTAGAACTTGACAGGGTGTCCCCCTCTCTATCCGGACGACGCAGCGCCCCAGCAATCATGAGCCGCTGGGAATGCAGGCGGTTTGCTAGATTGGGAACAGGAATTTGCGATGGCTAGGTCTGACAGAGATGAGTGAGCGTGCCCGATCGTCGTCGGTGGAGCAACAGCGCATTTTGCAGTTGGCGCGAGCAGGTGAGCCGGAAACGCTGACGGCTTTGTTGAACCATCGCCTGCAACCGCGTGGCATTACCGCCAAGGTGCGCTGGCATGAGGGAGAATTGCGGGTCACCTTGGTCGCCCAACCTGCGCCCGAGCCGGCTAGCAATGTCCAGCTGATTGAGCAGGCGATCGCCAAGCTGAACATCCCCACCCTCGAAGTCTTGGTCATCGCAGGCTGTACGTCGGCGCGATCACAACCCGTTTGGCAACAACGCCGCCAACTGGGGGCGGCTGCCTTGGTAGAAGACTTGCTAGCTTGGCTCGGCGCTGACACTGCCGCCACTGTATCCACACCGCTAGCTTCCCCTGCCACCTCAACCTCCACAGCAGCGCGATCGCTCCCAACACCGGTAAGCGAGCGCCGGTTTCTACGCTTCCAGTTGCCACTCGAAAATAGCCTCCTGCTAGCCGTTGATTGTATTCAGGAGGTTCTCCGGCTAACGCTCACCCAGATTCTGCCAGTTCCCGATATGCCAGAAGCGGTGCTCGGTCTCTACAACTGGCGAGGCGAGATGCTTTGGCTCATCGATCTCAGCCGTCTCCTCGGCTTGACCGCGATCTGGGAGCAACCGGATGTCACGCTGGATGCCTTGAACGCCATTGTCCTGTGCGTCGAGCAACACACGCTGGCGCTCGTGGTGCAACAGGTGGACGGGATCGAAGCCTATGCCTCCCAGGCGATCCAAAATTCCCAAGGACTCTTCCCGGCTCATTTGGCTCCCTTTGTCGAGGGCTATCTGCGTGAAGCGGGTAGTATTGCGCTCGATGCGCGGGCGATCGCCCGCGCCCCCCGCCTCCAAACTGTCTTGACGGGTCATTGAGATCAACTCAGCCTGGTTGGGGAGCAACCTTAGCAGGCCAGCAATCCTCTGGTATCTTGAGAACAAGATTTTTTGCGCTCAGACCCTCTCGTCTTAACTGTGATTGCTGTGAACCCGCCGCTCCAAAAGTGGGAATACGTTGCCATTCAGGAAACGATTTTTCCGCTTAATCCCCTACGCATCACTGTCGAGTCGGAAGATCAGTCGCTGGTCAATGCTCTGCAAGGTAAATCAGTGGCAGAAACCCTGAATTATATGGGTGATCGCGGTTGGGAATTAGTGGCAGTCGGTATGGGCCTAGAAAAAAATACGCAGGTCTTCTACTTCAAGCGCCCGAAGCAAGTGCCGAGCTAACCACTGGCACCCGAATTAGACCCCTCCCGTGACCTCCCCGACCTTCCAATCACCTTGGCGTCACGTCTGGCTGCCTACCTGTAGGAGTATTGCGCGATCGCTAACTTTTACCCCATCAGCGAGAAGCCATTGACGACAACCCTGGCGCTCTCTAGGCATCAGCGTTTTAGCGATCCTGGCAAAGTCGTCGATACCGCAGGAGCTTCTGTAAAAACTCTGCTTTAATAGAGCTGAATTGAATATTCGCGACTATCTTTAGAATCAGACCAAGGCGGCGGAGCTACTGCTCACTGTCGATAGTCATCGTGATCAAATTTTGCCCTCGTTTCCAATGCTGTCCTCTGATCGCTCTGACCAGCCGCAGTCGGTTTCTATGACCGGTTCAGCCAAGGTCATCCTGGTTGTAGACGACAACCCCGCCAATATCAAAGTTCTTTTTGATTGCTTGCGGCGAGCTGACTTTAAGGTCTTAGTAGCCCGTGACGGCCGTAGTGCCCTAGAAAAATTACACGAAGTTGCCGTCAGCTTGATTCTGCTAGACGTAATGATGCCAGGCCTAGATGGCTTCGCGACCTGTCGCCAGATTCGTGCTGATGCCCGCACCAGCCAGATTCCGGTCATTTTTCTCACGGCGCTCAACGATACAGAGAGCAAGGTACAGGGCTTGGAGTTGGGGGCTGTTGACTACATCACCAAACCCTTTCATAATGAGGAGGTTTTGAGCCGCGTCAATCTACATCTAGAGTTGCGCGCCCTCTCCCTGCGCCTCCAACAACAAAATGAGACCTTGAATCACGAGGTCACCGCTCGCAAGGCAGCAGAAACACGGCTACGCCAACTCAACCAAAATCTCGAAACGGCGGTACAAGCCCGCACTAGCGACCTGTCCAATGCCCTGAACGACCTGCGCGCCCGTGAAGATGACTTACGTTTTGCGGCCTACCATGATGCGCTGACACGACTCCCCAATCGGGCTTGGGTCATGCGCCAGCTTGAAGCATTTGTTCAGAGCGAGACGCCTTACAGCGTTTTATTTGTCGATCTTGATTATTTCAAAAACATCAATGACCGCGCTGGTCATCTAGTGGGCGATCGCTCTTACAAGCGGTTGCCGAGCGCCTGACACATTACCTCCAGGTCGCTCTGGGTCATGCCGAAGCCACCCTGACCCGCCTAGGAGGCGATGAATTTCTCGTCCTCGTTACTGGCAGCACGACTCCCGAACGCATTGAAGCCCTCGCTGCCCAACTGGTGCAGCAGCTCCAACAACCATTTCAGCTCGAACGTCATAACTTGAGCGTGAGCGGCAGCGTTGGGATCGTGCTCAGCAGCCTCGGCTATGAGAATGCTGCCGATATTCTGCGCGATGTCGATGTTGCCATGTACCAGGCAAAACGACTCGGCCGCAGCTCCTATGTCTTACTCACCAACGAGATGCGCGCCCGCGCCCTCGACCGCATCGAGCTTGAGGGTGACCTGCAGCAGGGCATCGCGCAGCAAGAATTTGACCTCGACTACCAGCCAATTATTCACCTAACGACGGGGAAGATTGTTGGCTTTGAAGCCTTGCTGCGTTGGCATTCGCCCAAACGCGGTCTGGTCTCGCCGAGCCAATTTGTACCGCTCGCTGAAGAGACCGGTCTGATCGATATTCTCGATCGCTGGGCGCTACAAATGGCTTGTCGCCAGCTCGATACTTGGCAGCAGCAGTTCGGTGAACAATTTCAGGTGGACATGAATGTCAATCTTTCAGCAGCACGTTTACACCGCAGCAATTTGCTGGAGCAGGTTGAATGTATCTGTGACCAGATTGCGGGCGCACGTTCGGCACTGAAGCTGGAAATTACGGAAAGTTGCTTGCTCGAAAATAATTCGAGCGCGCTGGCTATGCTTGAATCTCTCAATCGGGCTGGTATTCGACTCTGCATTGACGACTTCGGGACAGGCTATTCGTCATTGAGTCGCTTGCATTCCTTCCCAGTTCATACCCTCAAGATTGACCGTGCCTTTGTCGCCCGCCTCGACCACAGCCGCAGCGGCAACAAGCTTGTTGAGGCGATCGTGGCAATGTCTCGCGCCTTGGGTTTGGAAATTGTCGCCGAAGGGATTGAGACGATCGACCAACTGCGAACACTGCAAAATCTAGGCTGCGAACTCGTCCAAGGCTTCCTATTTTCACCCCCGCTGAGTGCAACTGAGGCGACGGAGCTGCTTGCTCAGCAATATGTCCTTGGCTTGCCGACCCCAGTGAATCTTAACCGGAATTGATGGGCGAATTCACAGGGCAATCAATCCGCGACCGAGCGCCCTGTTGCAAGCTGACCCGCTGGTTGCTCAGTCGCTCATCTGAGCCTGCACGGCTAGATAGGCAAAAACCGACTTATCGCCAATATCCGGCGGAATCGCTTGGATTGCTTTCCGGCTGGCGAAGATCATGAGCAGAATGCTCCCAGCGACGAGGAGACCCCGCTCAACAAGCAGCGGCAAGGCGCTGGTGAGATGACCGAGCAGCAAGGCGGGGAGCAGCGGCGTTAGCAGCTTAGTTTCCAGGCGATTGAAACAAAATGCTTCCTTAAAACAGATGCCCGTCAGCGCTGCGAATGTAAAGCCGATGCCGAGTATTGTGAGTGGCTGCGTGTAAACAATCTGCGCCAACGGTTGCGGCGCACCATGCCAGGCGAAGCTCGTAGCAGCAACCGTACCTACCAACCAAAATAATTGCAGCAGGCGGTGTAGAGGCCGAAGGTAGATATGAATGGTCAGCAGGCTAATCCCCAACCCTAGCGAGAAGAGGGCGTAGAGAATGGTCAGGCTGTGGAGAATGACGACATCGTTACCACGCCAAAGAAATAGGGTCGTGCCAAGTGCGAAACTGAGGGCGCTGAGAGCTAGACCCGCTCGATAGATGACGACGCTGCGGCGATCGCCCACCTCGATGGTGAATTCCCCAAACTGTCCCTGGTAAACCACCGTTTCCGTTGCTGCCGCTGTGACATTAGGAGCCACCATAAATTCCCTACTTGTTTCACTCAAGTCCTCCCATACATTGTAGAAGCATCCGCGTTGTGCCTGAGTGACACGCCGCTAATCTCAGCGAATGGGCTAGGCTAGGGGGCAGTGCTATTTGCGAGGAGAGGGTTGTGTCTGCTGCGTCGCCATCTGCCCGTTCGCGCCGCGATCGCCCCAATGACTGGCGATTACTGCTGCGCTTGATTCCCTACGCTGAGCGCAATCGCGCCATCTTCATTGTTTGCTTAGCGCTCGTCGTTCCCATTGCCTTAGCGCGCTTCGCACAGCCGTGGATCATCGGGCAAGCTATCTCGCTGCTGCGCCAAGAGCCAACCAGCGCCGTCGTCGCCGGTTTGTCCCAAAATGCGGGCATTGCTCGGCTCGCCCTTTTCCTAGCATTGACCATTGCTGCACGCCTGCTCTGTACGGTCATCCAAGGCTACCTGGTGCAGAAGCTGGGCCAGGAGATGACCGCCGATATCCGCGAAGACCTCTTCACCCATGTCCTATCGTTGTCTTCACGCTTCTTCGACCGCACACCTGTCGGTCGGCTTGTTACCCGGATCACTAGCGATGTCGAAGCCCTCGGCGATGTCTTTTCCACGGGCACGATCGGCATTTTTAGCGACATTGTGGCGATCGCTGTCACGGTTGTCGGCATCTTCATTTTGCAGTGGCAGCTCGCAACCATCCTCATCTTGCTGCTCGTGCCGGTCGCCGCGCTGATCGTCTACTTCCAACAGCAATATCGCCTTGCTAACTACCGCGCCCGTGAAGAACTCTCGCGCCTCAATTCGATGCTCGCTGAAAACATCGCGGGCATCAATATCGTGCAACTCTTCCGCCGCGAGCGCTTCAACAGCGAGCAGTTCCGCAGCATTAACCAGCGCTACCTCACAGAGGTTGACCGTACCATCTTTCACGACTCGGCGGTCTCCGCGACGCTGGAGTGGATTGCTTGGGTGGCGATCGCCTGTGTGCTCTGGCTCGGCGGCCTGCTCGTCCTGCGCGACGCCCTCACCCTCGGTTTACTCTCCTCGTTCATTCTCTACTCGCAGCAGTTATTCAACCCACTGCGGCAATTCGGCGAAAAATTCACCATGATTCAAGCCGGATTTACCGCTGTCGAGCGGGTCAGCGAATTGCTGGATGAGCCGCTCGACATTCGTGACCCGAGCGATCGCGAGTCCTCCCTCATCGCCAGCGAATGGCAAAATTCCCCCACCCAAGGCGAAATTCGCTTTGAAAATGTTTCGTTTGGCTACAAGCGCGACGAGTTGGTGCTCGAAAATCTCGACTTCACCATCCGCCCCGGCGAAAAAGTGGCGCTCGTCGGGCCGACTGGGGCTGGCAAAAGCTCAATCGTGCGCCTGCTCTGCCGCCTCTACGAACCGACCCAAGGCCGCATTTTGGTCGATGGCATTGACATCCGCGATCTGCGTCAAGCCGAACTGCGTCGCTATGTCGGCATGATTTTGCAGGAGAGCTTCCTGTTTGCGGGCGATGTCCAGCGCAATATCACCCTCGGCGAAACCTACTCACTGGCAGCGGTACAGGCAGCCGCAGCGGCAACAAATGTGGATCGCTTCATTGAGCAATTGCCCCAAGGCTATACTACGGAGCTACGCGAACGCGGCACCAATCTGTCCGCTGGGCAGAAGCAACTCCTTGCCTTTGCCCGCGTCGCCATCCGCGATCCACGGATTTTGGTCATGGACGAGGCCACCGCCAGTCTCGACGCCATCTCCGAGCGTCTAGTGCAAGAAGCCCTCGATCGTTTACTCGCCGGCCGCACGGCGATCATCATTGCCCACCGCCTGTCCACCATTCGCAATGTTGATCGCATCCTGGTGCTCAAGCGCGGTCGTATCGTCGAAACCGGCAACCATGACGAACTTCTCGCCCGGGATGGTCTGTATGCCAGCCTCTACCGCTTGCAGATGCTGGGACTGGGGGGCGATCGCGCTTCGGCTACAACCCCTTATACCTGAGCAACGAGCGGTTGAGTCAGCCTCCTGCTACTAAGGCTCAGCCTGTGAAATCACTTGAAAGGGCAAGCGTGATTGCAAGCGGCCCGCCACCGTGATCGTTGGCAGGGGCTGACTCTCCACAGACGGCGATTGACCCGCCCAGCGCCTCGCCAGCCGCTCCGCCAACCACTGGCTCGCTGTGAGGTTGCGGTGTGAATGAGTGACCCAGTCTCGGGACAGACCCCAAACTCCATGACTCGCGCCTGCGAGTGTGGCCGCAAGCGGGCTGGCAAGCGGGAAGGTTGAGCGGGCGGCTCGCGCGCTACTCAACCGGGGCAAGTTCGGTGTACTGGCGTGACAATACAGCGCCAGGGCGATCGCACTGTCCGCCTCAGAACACTGGCGGCTTAGGGAACGACATAGATGACTCAGACCCCATTCGTTGGCGATCGCCGCTTGCAGCTCCGCGAGGATCGTCCGCCAAGGAGCCAAGTCAGGCTCGCTCTCTGCCAAGTCAGTCAAGGGCAAGCCGGGGCGATCGCCAGCCAAGCAAAAGGCGAGCGCCTGACCCCAAACCTGCACAGCTGCCAGCGACGCTTGGGGTGAGAGCCAAGCCGCCACCTTACGCGCCAAGCAAGCCGACAGCTCGCGCGGTTCCTCGTGATGCAACAAAATCAACGGTACGGCTGCCAAGGCAGCTACGGCGCTGTCAAATTCCCAAGGAGCCGGTGGCGAGAGAGCCACACCTGGCGGAGCCATCAAGGCCTGCTGATAGTCCTCTAGAGGCATAGTTGCCGGCAGCATCAGCCGACTGCCTAACAAGGCACCTTGAAAACGACAGGTCAATGCGATCAGCATGGTAGCAGCCAACAATCTCGTCACTGGGCAAACATCAAGCTCAGGCAGCAGTCAATCACCAACCAGCGGGAAGCGTTGCCGGTACTTAATCCACTTGGCGCAGCGAGGGCGTTGATCGCAATCGGAGGAGAGTGAGGGCTGCCACTCTAGTACAGGACGGCGGAAATGAGATGCCCATTCAAAATCTCCAGGATTCCCGTATTGCAGGCACTCAGAACTCAAAATTTAGAACTCAAAACTCCGCGTAGCGGTACTAGCCACTCACCAAGCACTCACCGGCTAGTTGCTGTCCGTCTCAGCAACTAGCGCTCAGCTCGGAGTCTAATAAGTTCGTCGGGCAGCTCGTTGCCTCGTCTCCCAAGCATCAGCTCTCAAAGTCTAGCCCAGGATCGTCTGCCCGGCTATACTGGCAAGGAACTGGCATTATGTAGCAAGCAACAAGCGTCTATGAGCGACCAGCTAAAAGTGGTTGAGCCGGCTGGCATTCTTGATGGCACGAAAGCGGCTGAGTTTCGCCAAGAGATTGCCTCTTGCGTCCAAAATGGCGCGCAGACGATTCTGATTGATTTCAAGGATGTCACCTTCATGGACAGCTCTGGACTGGGGGCTTTGGTGCTGGCATTGAAAACGGTGCGCGCGGCTGGCACCAAATTATTTATTTGCTCGATCAACGACCAGATCAAAATGTTGTTTGAATTGACCAGCATGGATCGGGTGTTTGAGATTTTTCCCAGCCGGGCGGCTTTTGAGCAGGATATGCTCTCAAAATCTTGAGCGGCAAGCGATAGGGCAGCACGCCTCCTGTGGCTTGGAGGTGATCTTACCTACACTGAGATTCGCGCTCTGAAAATTACGACTACAAAACAGAGCCAACTTCGCACGATGATTTTGACCTGATCTAGACGCGCTCGCACTGGTGCAACTTGGGCGGATTAGGTTGAACTAAGGTAACTTGGTGGTTCAATTCTAGAGCACCACTTAGGGCGATCGCCCACTGCTCAACGCGCTCACGGCCCATCGAACACCGCCGCTTCGACATCGCCTCGACTCAGGGAGTACTTGAACGAGCGAACAATATCGCGACCGTCGGCACCGGCTTGGTGATAGCGCACGGCGAGTTCTTCAATTTCTAGGACAATTTCTGCCTGCCAATTAGGTCGCTCAAGATACCAGGTGTTGAGTTCCTGTTCGTCTTGTTGGCAGCCATGATCGCGGAGCCATTGCTCGATTTGGGGCAGCGGATGATTGTAAAGCGGGGTGTCGATAGCGGGCAGAGACATAGGCTCAAGCAAATATTGCGATCACAAACAATCGTAGGGGTTCATAGTCAGTTTAGACGCCACCCAACCCACCAGCACGGCACTGTCCGGCAGCAGTGGATCGCCGCGCCAGATCGCCACCGCTAGCGCCAGCAATAAACAGGCTAAGAAGGCCACACCCAGGGCAAATAATGCTGCAATTTCACCGGCTGAGAGGGGGCGATCCGTTGCATCCAAGTAGGCTGAATCACGCCAAGGAGTAGACGGCGACTGGCGTAGACTGGGCAGTGCGGGCATGACCGGCAGGCGCGAGTAGCCAATCTGGACATCATAAAGGGCACGGCGCTCCGGATTACTCAGCGTTGCATATGCTTCGTTGAGCTGCTGAAACTTGAGCGTTGCCACTTCGGGAGCCAATGTTGTGGTGTCGGGATGATACTGCTTGCTCAGCTCACGGTAGGCACGTCGCAACTCCACAGCCGAAGCTGAGGGATGCAATCCAAGCCGTGCATAGTGGCTGCTGGCGAGGCGCACGGCGGCGGGTCGGGAATGACTTTTGCTTGGTCCTGGCTCGGAAGTCACGCGATCACTCGGCGGACAAACAACATTGAATGTATTGTACAAAACTGCTCGCGTCCGCCGCCAAGGCATAGAACAGCCCGTTCAAGTGAGGACTTAACTCCAGTCAAGTTTTCAACTTAGATACTATCGGTCACGCTGCTAAAGTGCAGGGCGGTGACTCTTGCCCCTGGCATCACGCAGTCATCATGACGCTCCACTTGGCTGAGTGCGTCGATGTCGCGGAGCAAAGCGGGGAGGCTTTGGTTGAAGCGCAAATTTTTCACCGGATAAGCAATCTTGCCAGCTTCGATCCAGAAGGTTCCATCGCGCGTCATTCCGGTCAGCTCCAATTGACGCGGGTTAACGTAGCGAACATACCAGGCGCGGTTGATCAAAAGACCGCGTTCCGTTTCAGCAATCAGCTCGGCGAGGGGGCGATCGCTCCCTGCCATCACTAAAGGCTCGAAGCTCCCCGTCGGTTGACACCCCTGCTGTTGTGCCCAGTAGCGGTCATAGTTGAGTTGTTGCAGAACTCCGTCGCGGACGATGTCCAGCCGCTCGTTGGGCAGCCCTTGATCATCGGATGCCCCGGCTTGCAGAAGCGCATGTGTCGGGTCGCGGGTTAACTGCATTAGGGGACTGAAGAGGGCATCGCCCTGGCGATCGCCACCCCCTGGACGCGCGAAGAATGAGCGGCCCTCCGCCGCCGCCCGCGCACTCAGGTTCCATGCCAGCCAGGGCACCAGGGCCGCCATCGCCGCGCTGCTGAGAATGGTCGGATAGGCACCGGGCTGAACGTCGCGCGGGTTTTGCGATCGCGCCGCTTGTACCAGGGCCGCTTGCGTCAGTTGCACGATCGGCAACTCGTCGAGGGCGATCGCTGTGCGGCTACGCCAGCTTGAGCCAGTCCCCTGACGCAGGGTGACGCTAAATTCTGCCTCCGTGCTGCATTCGTAAGCCTGTAAGCCACGCGAATTGAGTAAGGCATGACTGTAGGCCTGGCTACTCAGCGTTCCAGATGCTTCAGCCCCCGCCTGCTGCGCCAGTTGACAAACCTGCCGCACCAATTGACCCCGCACTTGGGGCAAGCAAGCCGCCGTTGCCGGGTCAAAGCCTGCCGCTCGCGGTGCATAGGCTTGCGGCTCGAGCAATGGCAACCACTCCGGATCTTCTGGGGCGATCCGAGCCAGGGTTTCGCTGCGACGCAGCGTTGCGGCGATCGCCTCCGGAGCCAGGTCAGTCGTTGCCGCCGAAGCCGAGCGCGACCCGAAGTGGCTGGTCACCCTGAGTTTCAACGTCGCTTTCTGGACGTTCTGCGTCATTTGGTTGCTGGCGAAGCGGCTGAGAGCACTGTCGCCGCTCACCAAACTGAGCGAGACCCCTTCGGCTTGAGAATCACGACAGACACGGTCAAGGGAGTCGAAGGCTTGCTCACGAGTCAGGAGCGTCGATTCAGCAATGGCAGGCATGACAGGCAGAATTGGCAATGATCTAGGTTTCACCCCAGCGTTGCCGCTAGGTCGCTTCTTCAGCTTATTCAAGATAAGCGAATTTTCAACGCCTTTGTAGTGCAAGACATCCTGAGACTAGCAGCCGCTTCGGTCAGTCGGTGGAGCAAAAAATTTACAATGGAGCGGGCAAAGCCAAAATTACGCCAGGTATCGCTTGAGGCATCTATGCGGGTAGTGTTGCTGTTGTTGCTAGTCGGCAGTGCGACCATTCTGATCGGTCAGAACTGGACGCCAGTTCTATCACTCGTTCTCTTTGGTCGCGAGACACTGGCGCTACCGATTGCGCTTTGGCTATCATTTGGGGTTGCCGCCGGAATGCTCACGAGCGGCATCGTGCAACTGCTCAGCTACCGACCGCGTCCTACGTCAACCAATCGCCCATCGCCAACCACCCGCCCCGAGTCCGAGCAGGATTATCGCCGTCCGCTGACACCGCGTGAAGTTCGCCGCCAACGAGAGCGGAACTGGGAATCGCGCCCGGGAGCCAATTGGGAGACGCCTCCCCCACCAGACGACGATTGGAATATTGAGGAAGCACCGCCAGAGACAACCGTCGTCCGCTCACCCCGCAGTGGCTCTGAGCGCGATCGCCCAGTCGCGCCAGAGCGCCCTCAAGACCAACCACCGTCGCCGTCCGCTGCGGGTAATCCCCCAATAACTGAAGAAAAAGTCGTGCCCGAAGCTCCCGCCAATCCGGATCAGGTCTATGACGCCAACTATCGCATTATCACGCCGCCACCGCCTCCCAGTGTTACAGATGCTGAAAGTGGCGATCGCGCCGATCGTCCGCCAGACACCGACTGGGTTTAGACCGAGACGATGATGGCTGAAGGCTTGTGGTGCTTGGAGTCTACCCCTACGCTATAAGTTTGGAACCCACATAGGTTGATGGGGCATCGTTCGCCGAACAGCAGGATGACGTATGGCACAATCTGACCCGAATCGCATTATTCGCCTGCTGCCCCTAGCAGCGGGCAGTCTGGGCGCAGTGCTGCTGTTGGTCAATCGGTTACTAACCGCCCAGGTCACTAGCAATCAAGCGCGTTCAGACGTACTCGGTGTAATTTTAAGTGCCTTACTGATCTTAGTGGGCTTGCTCTGGCAACAGGTTCAACCACGCTCACCGGATGTAGTCGATCTCAATGGTGAGCAACAGTTTGATCTCGCCGATGACCTCAATGAGCAAGTTCGGATCGAGCTAGCCTGGGCCTCCCATCTGTTACTGACCAATACCGTGACGCAATCACTGGTGCTCTACTATCAAGGACGAGTCCTACTGCGGCGCGGCATCCTGCCACCCAAGCGAGAGGTTCTGCCCGGTGGGATCCTCCGCCGCGTCCTCCAAACTCAGAAGCCAGTTTATCTGGTGGCGTTGAATATCTATCCCGGTCGCATTGAGTTTGATTATCTGCCCGAAAATACTCAAGGCGTCATCTGTCACCCGCTTGGTTCAGCCGGTGTACTGATTCTGGGAGCAAATGCACCCCGTAGCTACACCAAGCAAGACGAAGCGTGGATCGAGGGAATCGCGGATAAATTGAGTGCGACTCTCGCTGCTGCCGCGATCGCCCCGTCCAAAACCCCTGCAAATGACCCCAGTGCCGAAACCCCACATGATGCCTAACATTGGAGCTGAATCTGCCTATTAGCTCAAACAGGATTGCAGCCCGTCCGTGCCTGCAAAGCGAGCTGCATCTGATTGTCTATGCGCATCGGCTTTCCAGAAGCGTCAAGCGCACCGAAGGTAGAAAAATATTGCCGGACAGGTAATGGGAAATGCTGGAAATCAAAAACGGCATCACCCGCCGAAATGTCCGCCCAAAAGTAACGCAAATCACGAGCGATCGCCTCCGTTTCAGTCTCACTGAGTTCTAAATCGGCACATTGAACCAGTTTGTGCATGAATGGGTAAGAGTGATCACCCAGCCACTCGCGAGAAAATTCGGTCAAATTAGCACATTCGGGAATCTGCTCAACCCTAAATGATTGAATAGTTAGTTTCAGTTCGCCCCCGCGATCACTCTCCAGCTCGAGCACACGGTAAGGATGGGGGTAGCTGACGAGCGAGCCGGTTGTGATTTCATAAAGCTGACGATTATGGGCAATATCTTGAACGTGCAAGTGACCGGTAAAAATCAGTTGCACCCCCGCTGTGTGCAGAATCTCCAACAATTCAGCCGCATTATCAACCATATAGCGCCGCCCAAGCGGATGCTTTGCTTGGCCCGGAAGATGCTCAAGAACATTGTGATGTACCATTGCGAGAACCTGCTCTTGACCACTAGCCGCCAAAACATCTTGTAGCCAAGACAACTGCTCAGCATCGATCCGACCAAGTTGCCGTCCATCAGCCGTAAATTGGTTAGAATTGAGCGCAACTAAGCGTAAGCCTGGAGCCAGCAGCTGCGTATAATACAGGCATTTAGCATCACGATAGCCACAGTTCCGATAATAGTCAGGAAATTCTGATGCGCCAATCGAGCACTCTGTCGGTACTGGACTTAAAACATCATGATTTCCTGGCACAACGTAAACAGGGAAGGGAAGTAATTGCAGACGTTCCTGCAACCAGCGATGATTATCTGGTTCGCCATCTTGGGTGAGATCACCCGGCAATAAAAGAAAATCGAGGTCGAGCATCGCCAGATGAGCGAGCGCTGCTTCGAAAGCTGAAATACTGAACTCAACTAAGTGCAGGCGCTGGGGTAAACGTCGAATCGTCTGCGGAAGTGCAATGTGGAGATCACTGGCGATCGCAAAGCGGAGATGGAGTGACGACATCTTACAAACAACTACCCCTAAACAACAAGTTCCCCCCAGATTGTCTCGCAATCTAGGGGGAACTCAAAAACACCCTGGCACCGAGCTATTGTTCCAGGAGGCGACCCTCCAAGTATCGTAGCCGCAACAGAGTTTCACAGCCCAGTTCGGGAAGGGATGGGAGTGGTGCATCTGTGCCAAAAGCACCAGGAAAGGTGTAGAGGGTCAGAGCCCTGAAGACTGCAAAGCGAAAGTAAAGATGAGGTCAAGCCCTCGGTCTGTTAGTACGCCTCGGCTGCACTCATTACTGAGCTTCCACCTAGCGCCTATCAACGGGTGTTCTGCCCGTGACCTTACTGGCTTAAGCCATGAGAGCACTCATCTTGAGGTGGGCTTCCCACTTAGATGCTTTCAGCGGTTATCCGCTCCGCACATGGCTACCCAGCGTGTACCGTTGGCACGATAACTGGCACACCAGCGGTGCGTCCTTCCCGGTCCTCTCGTACTAAGGAAGGCTCCTCGCAATGCTCTTACGCCTGCACCGGATATGGACCGAACTGTCTCACGACGTTCTGAACCCAGCTCACGTACCGCTTTAATGGGCGAACAGCCCAACCCTTGGGACGTACTTCCGCCCCAGGTTGCGATGAGCCGACATCG
>JAAUTY010000007.1 GCA_012031265.1 Spirulinaceae cyanobacterium SM2_1_0
TCAATCCGCAGAAATTGCAACAAGACGGCTTTTTCGCTGTTGAACCCATCCGCCAAAAATGGCAAGAACACTTAGAGGGTACTCATAATTGGCAATATTACCTCTGGGATGTTCTAATGTTCCAAGCGTGGCTATGGTAGACTCATATGTATCTTCAGCTTGGGTCTAAGGATTCTATTTCCTGAGAGTATTGGCATACTCTTTTCAATTTCAGCATTCATCTTGGTTGTTTCAATTTTCGAGCGTTTAATACCATCAGAACTAAGAATGACTGACTTAAGTGCAAGGACAATTAGTGACTTTGGCGATCAGTGGCTTGCCTATCAGGATAATGAGGGATACTACGCTTCTGCAGCTTTGCTGGAGGATATTTCTGGACCACTTTTGGCTTCCCAAGATCTTACTGGTTGCAAGGTAGCAGACATAGGCAGTGGGACAGGGCGAATTGTGGACATGCTTCTAGCGTGTGATGTCCAGCATGTGGTCGCTCTAGAACCCTCACAAGCGTTCGAAGTTCTTAAGACTAACACTAGAGAACAAAGCAATCACATAACCTACCTAAATACTACTGGCAACAACCTTCCATCCTACGGGGATATCGATTATGTGTTCTCTATTGGTGTCTTACACCATGTTCCTGATCCGCAGCCTACTGTTAGAGCCGCCTATTCGGCACTGAGACCCGGTGGTAGGTTCCTAGTTTGGCTTTATGGGAAGGAAGGAAATGAGTTGTATCTACTTTTTACAGGGTTAGCCCGTCTATTTACCACCCGTCTTCCTGATCCCTGGCTGAAACGATTTGTACGTTTTATTGACATTCCTCTGGTGCTTTATATACACCTCTGCCAGAGGCTTGCACTGCCATTGCATAGGTATATGCGTAACCACATGAGTAAATTGACACCCAGCGTGCGAAGGCTGACGATTTTTGATCAGCTCAATCCAGCTTATGCGAAATACTACTCCTATCAGGAATGTCGAATTCTCCTTGAGGAAGGTGGCTTTACAGATATCCATCTATACCATCGCCATGGTTACAGCTGGACAGCTATTGGAACCAAGCGTTATTAGCTCAGAATATGTGTGGGATTACTGGTAAGCTATCGTGGAATTCACCGCCAACTCCACAGTTGATTAAGAGTATGAATGACGCTCTAATTCACCGTGGGCCTGATGCCGAGGGTGTTTACATCAATGGATCTCTCGGCTTGGGGCATCGTCGGCTCTCAATCATTGATCTTAGTGAGTCCGGTAATCAGCCGATGTCTGATACCTCCGGGCTGTTCTGGATAGTGTTTAATGGTGAAATATATAACTATCAGGAAATTAGATCTACTTTACAGCGCCTAGGTACTTCCTTCAGAACTCAGACTGATACAGAGGTGATTCTGGAAGCATACAAACAATGGGGAGTCGAATGCCTTCAACGGTTCAATGGAATGTTTGCATTCGCCTTATGGAGTGAGCCTCACCAGACACTCTTCCTGGCACGAGATCGCCTTGGAGAGAAGCCATTATTTTATTACCCTTTGCCAGACGGTGGTGTTGTTTTCGCCTCTGAGCTAAAATCTCTGCTAAAGGATGAAATTATATCGAGGCAAATCAATCTAACAGCCATTAGTCACTACCTATCACTAGGCTATTTACTAACCTCTGAATCAATTGTTCAAGGGGTTAAAAAGTTGGCTGCTGCTCATTATTTAATAGTTCGTCAAAGTTCCTCCTTTCATGAGACTCGTTATTGGAATTTGATTACTGCTTTCCAAAATAAGAATTCATTTGTCTCTCAGGTGGAGGCAGGAGAGGCATTCAATAGTCTTCTAGAAGATTCTGTGCGTCTGCGCATGGTTGCTGATGTTTCGCTGGGCTCATTCCTAAGTGGGGGAATTGATTCATCGAGTATTGTATCCGCAATGTGTCGTCTAAGCCCGTCTGTTCAGCACCGTACCTTCAGTATTGGCTTTCTTGAAGCAAGTTATAATGAGTTACCGGAAGCGCGCGCAGTAGCTAACCTTCTCAATGTCAATCACACTGATCAATTAGTCAATGCTGATGCTTTAAGCTTATTAGCTAAAATTGCGTGGCATGCTGATGAACCTTTTGCAGATACTTCGATCATACCCATGTACTTTTTGGCTGCACTGGCTCGAAAGCATGTAACCGTGTGCCTATCTGGAGATGGTGCGGACGAAATATTAGCTGGCTATGAAACCTACGTTGCAGATAAGTTACATTATCTAACTTGTTGGCTTCCTCAATTTTTTACTGGTGCCCTTGCTCGAGTTTCTAACCACTTAGTCCCAGTAACTTTTAATAAGGTTAGTTTTGACTACAAACTTAAGCAGTTTCTGGCTGGTTATCAGTACAATAGCTTGTCCAAAGCTCATTATTTTTGGAGAACGCTTTTCTCCGAATCGGAAAAACGTTCTACATTGCCAGACTTATCAAAAGTATTTTCGTCATCCAATCCCTATACTTGTTTTCATCAGTATTGGCAGGAGGCTGAAAATTGTCATTACTTGGACAGAGCTATGTACGTCGATATAAAAACCTGGTTGGCTGATGATATTTTGGTTAAGGTAGATCGCTCAACTATGGCTCATTCCCTTGAGACGAGAACGCCATTCTTAGATCATCGCTTGGTGGAATTTTCAGCATCTTTGCCAGTTGAGATGAAACTCAAGGGACTTCAGACAAAGTACCTTTTAAAGCAATCACAATCTGCACACCTACCTAAGGCAACACTTCGTAGATCAAAGAAGGGCTTTAATGCTCCTGTATCTCACTGGATTCTGAGTGAGCAAAAGAACTATTTTACATCAAACTTATTCAATGGAAATGGGATGATCAATCAAAACTTTGTTCATGAGTTGCTGGATTCTCATATCGACAAAAAGCAAGATAATTCGCTCAAATTATTTGCACTTGCTAATCTCAATCTTTCGCTGGGAACTCAGCAGTTGCGTTTTAGCTAGGGCTATTGGGTTGTATAGCGGATCTCAACCTGATGCAATACAGACAGCCCGCCCAAACCAAGCACTAATGGGTTGTGGGTGTACTGTACTGGTCTGGGAAACGCCATATTACATAAGTAGGTCGGGGTTGATTTCGTGAACCATGTAACGGATTATTTCGTCGGCTGAATTCTAGTGCCAGCACGGGTTTTGGCTTGAGATGCCCAAAATTATCTGGCGCGGCAATTCTAGCCTGACCTACTTAGCAACTTGGTACCGCTCCGCGGAAGTCAGAAGGTAGAATGTCGATTTGAATGACATTCTTATTTCCGCCTTCGTGTGCTAGGATGTGTTGACTTTTGTAAGAATCACGCTACCAGTAGGATTTGATCCATCAGTCACACTCTACAGACGGTGCCAAATCGGAGAATGTCAAAATAACCTAGTGAACCATTTTGCATGAACGTCGCCATTCTCAGGCGGGTCTAGAGGCTTTTCTCAGGCTGCGGCTGCCTGAAAGTTAATGGGCATATTCGAGGGGAAAAACCAACTAGGTTAATAGTTGAAAACCCACTGGGGCTGCAAATCTCGCTGTCTAAAGGCTGTGGCACAATGATATTCTCAGAAATCATGATGGATTGCTAGAAGATGTTTTTCTGAAAATGGTTTTCTGGTTTTTGAGCTAAAGTAATGTAGAGTTCATTAAAATTGGATCAGAGAAGATGGATACTTTGCCTGAGCCTGCTGCTGGTTTCTCAACCATGTCCTCAGCAATCGAATTTGCTGATAACTATAATAATTGGATTGTCGAATCATTACTACCATACGCAGGGTTACGTATTCTAGAGGTTGGCACGGGTCAGGGGAATTTCCGACGCTATTTGCCTGCTAGCCAGGAGTATGTTTCAATTGACATTGATTCTCAAGTTATCCAACGGGCATCACAACGTGATCCAGAAGGTCACTACTTTCTTGCCAATATTGCCGACTCTACAAGTTTATTCGAACTTCAAAAGTTTGAGTTTGACACTATTCTCTGCACCAATGTCCTTGAGCATATTGAGGATGATCATCAGGCAATTAAAAATATGCTTTCTTTACTTTGTCCTCAAGGTAAAATACTGCTGTTCGTTCCCGCAATTCCTTTTTTGTATTCCAGCATGGATAAGCTAGCTGGTCACTACCGCCGGTATACTAAGCAAAGCCTCCACCGTCTGGTGGCTGGTGATAGCGGTGGCAAGGTTGATTGCATAGAGTACTTTAATCCGGTCGGAGGGGTTGGTTGGGGGCTAAATAAACTCCTCGATCATCGGAGCTTAGACGACAATAAAATTAACAAGCAAATTGAAATTTTTGACAAACATATTGTCCCCATATCAAAGTCTTTGAATTATTTTACAAAATCTTTCTTTGGTCAATCCCTGATATGTGTGATCTCAAAGCTTTAGACCTCAGTGTATCAGTTGTAATTCCTGCTCTGAATGAGCAGTTTGCAATTACTGAAACGGTCAAAACTATTATGCTTGCTTTATCAGATGCCGGTATATTTGATATTGAAATTATTGTCGTTGATGATGGCTCTGTTGATGAGACAGGTGAACTTGCTCGGCAGGCTGGTGCTGTAGTGATTACCAATCCACATAATATTGGGTATGGCTTTGCTCTGAAGACAGGAATCCTCGCAGCTAGGTTTGATACCATTGTGATTACGGATGCCGACGGAACTTACCCAATCGAAAGAATTCCTCGCCTGCTCAGCGAATATCAAAAAGGTTTTAATCTTGTGGTCGGGGCTAGAGCAGGCAGGCACTATAGAGAGTCGCTGTTGAAAATGCCTCTGCGTATACTTCTGAGATGGCTTGTTGAATTTGTTGTCGGTCAGAGAATTACTGACATCAACTCAGGCTTGCGAGTTTTTTCTCGACAGGCAATCATTCCCTACTTCGACCAATTGTGTGATACCTTCAGCTTCACGACATCTATGACTCTTGCTTATGTGATGACTAAGAAATTTATCTATTATGTACCAATTGATTACCGCAAGCGTGTAGGACAAACCAAGGTTCGACTTTTCAAAGACTCCCTGAGAACTTTACAGTACATTATTCAGGCAATTATCTACTACAATCCCCTAAAAATGTTCGTGGTGCTTTGCCTGCTAGTTATGTTACTGGCACTTTTAAGTTTAATCCTCGCTATTTTCACAGAGACATCTGGGCTATTATTCTTGGGATTTGGCTGTATCCTAGCAACTCCGATTCTCTTTTCGATGGGTTTGTTAGCAGACCTGCTGCGACAGATAATGTTGAAACAATAGCTCCCAGTCATCTCGCTTTGGTAAGTCAAGTTCCATGACACGATCTAGACTGTTACGTTTTTTGCCACTCTGGTACTGGTTCCATGCGCTTACCGTATTTATGGTCTGGAAATTCTCTGGGCTGCTTACCTTGGTCTCAGCGCCTGATTCTAGTTCGTACGCTTTGGGTGTTAATTTGTCTGCCGCTTTATCGAGCCCTAGAACTTTAGGGTATCCCATTTTTTTAAACGTAGTTTCCTGGCTATCTCCTGACTTTTCGCTACTGCCGGATATTCAGTTTGTCCTTTATAGCATCGGTGTATTTATTTTCCTCCTGGGTTTAAGATACTTTGGTATCCCAAGACTAAAGAGCTTAATTTCGATCATCCCATTATTCTACTTGCAATTTGCCAAGATTTATGTGCCCTATCAGCTTACAGAGTCTCTCGCTGTTACCTTTGCAATCTGCGTTTTGGGTCTTCTGCTTATACTAATTTCCCACCCCCGGAAATTGATCATTTGGACTCTCATTTGTGTTGGGATATTTTGCACCTACCAAATCAGACCTGCTTTCCTTTTCATGATACCCCTTATCCCAAGTCTGGGTATTGGCTTGTGGTATTTGAAGCATTACTGTATGGAATTTAATGGTTTAACTGTTCAACGTTTTGGTGTTTACCTAACGTTAGTATCCCTTCTCCCTCTTCTTGCCTTCAGTACACTGAGATTTGCTTTAGTAGATCATTTTGGACTAGTATCCTTCGGAGGATTTAATATAGTCGGAATTGCGTCCCAGATGCTTACCAAAGAACTTGTCGTGAACCTACCTGATCGAGATAGGGAACTTGCAATTTCAATCATCGAAAGGCGAGATGAGGATAGAAAGGTCATTAGCAATGCTGGTAGTTATCCTGATGATCATCCATTGATTGTTAACAACATACCCCTGGAATGCACTAGACCTATGCCGATGATCTTCAGGGATTGGGTTAATTGTTACAATTATCATATCTGGCTCTTGTCAGTTCCGCTATCGGCGGAACGCACTGGTCACGGGAACATTGTTGAAGTCAATCGAGAGCTTAAGTCTTTATCTAAACATATAATAGCTGCAAATCCAAAGCTTTATTTTACTTGGCTTCTGAGAGCATTTGGAGACTCATTTTTTTGGCTACCTCGAATCGATGTTTTGGTCAGTAATGCCTCTAAGGTTCTCACTCTGGTAGTAATCATGGAGTTGATTTTTCAGCTCTATGCTGACATGGCTTCTCATTTCAGGAAAATGGGCAAAGCGACTTTAATTCTTTCGTTGGTTGTCCTGGGGGCTACTACAGCTTTGCTTGCCGGAACTGGAGCAACAAAAGGTATTGCCACAGCAGCTTTCAACTTTGTTTTCGAGTCTTCTTTTTGGATCAGTTTGGGTTACATCTTGATGGTCGGAGTTGTGGGAATCATGGTTCTGGCAAAACCTGATATTAAAGAGTTCCGTTATTTGTCTATTTTTGCTTTTGCAGAAAATTTATACTTGATTCTTATTGCCCTAGGATACTTTCTTTTTGGTATCCTTCTAGTGATTGCGGTGGAGCCTCCCATATCAAGATATTTAATGGCGGTCTATACATTTTTCCCTAGCTTATTCCTTGTTCAGGCATATTCGATGGTTGCGCGCCGGTTTGCACAATTCCGATTGCTGATTAACAGGACTAAATAGTAGTTGCTGGTTAACTGTAGGATCAGGCTTACTGATGTGGATTACCAAATTGCGGTGATTGGCTTGGGTTATGTAGGGTTGCCTGTAGCAATTGCCCTCGCCCGCTATTTCCCTGATACTGTCGGCTTTGACGTCGATCAGGTTAGGCTCGCTGAGCTGGGGCAGGGCAGAGATGTCACGGGTGAGACCCCAGCAGCGGTTTTGCAGGAAACGAAGCTGCGCTTCACAAGTAACTTGGAGGATCTGCGCGATCGCACCTTCTTCATCGTCGCTGTCCCGACTCCGATTGACCGCGATCGCCGCCCCGATCTGACACCCCTGATCAAAGCATCGGAAACGATCGGTCAGGTTCTCCAACCCGGCGCGATCGTCGTCTACGAATCCACCGTCTATCCCGGCGTGACCGAAGAAATCTGTGGGCCGATCCTCGCGAAAACGTCGGGATTACGCCAGGGGATCGACTTCAAGCTGGGCTACTCCCCCGAACGCATCAACCCCGGCGATAAAGAGCACACCCTGGAGAAGATCGTCAAAGTCGTCGCGGCTGAGGATGAGGAGACCCTGGAGCGTGTGGCTCGGGTTTACGAGACGATTATTGCAGCCGGTGTCTATCGCGCGCCCTCGATCAAAGTCGCTGAGGCGGCGAAGGTGATTGAGAATACCCAGCGCGACCTTAATATTGCGCTGATGAACGAGCTGGCGGTGATTTGCGATCGCTCGATATCCGCACCCACGATGTCCTCCAAGCCGCCCGCACCAAATGGAACTTCTTGCCCTTCACGCCCGGTTTGGTCGGCGGCCACTGCATCGGTGTCGATCCCTACTACCTGACGACCAAGGCGGAAGAATTGGGCTATCACCCTCAAGTCATCCTCGCCGGTCGGCGCATCAATGACAGCATGGGGGTCTACATCGGTCAGCGGGCGATCAAGCTACTGGTGCAAGCGGGGATCGCACTCAAGGACGCGCGTGTCGGCATTCTCGGTCTGACTTTCAAAGAAAACGTCGCGGATCTCCGCAACAGCCGCGTTCCCGACATTGTGCGCGAGCTGCGCGAATTTGGCATTGCGCCGCTGATCCATGACCCGCTCGCGAATATGGCGATCGCCCAACATGAGTATGGCATCCAACTCGCTGACTGGGCAGAACTGGTCAACCTCGATGCGCTGATCTTTGCTGTCAACCACCGCTTCTATCTCGACCAACCGCTTGACGAACTCCTGCAACGCCTGCGACCTGATGGTGTGCTCGTCGATGTCAAGTCTATTTTCGATCCTCGGACACTTCCCCAGCAATTGCACTACTGGAGCTTATAAAACAGTCCGTAACGGTCAACAGGAACTAAGCTGGTGACTGACGACGGCGGGTTGTTTTTTTGATGAAGCTTCTGCACATTTGCGCCATTGGTTTCACGGTTAAGAACTTGCTCTTGCCACAGATTCAGCACTTTCTCGAGCGGGGATTGCAAGTTGAAGTGGCCTGCTCACCGGGAAGTGAGGTTGAGGAGCTACAACAACGCGGCTACATCGTGCATCCAGTGCCCATCGACCGCCGCATTGCCCCCGCCAGCAACCTTCGTAGCGTCATGCAGCTCGCACGGTTGATGCGACGCCAGCGCTACGACGCGGTTCACGTTCATACTCCGATTGCCTCCGTGCTGGGTCGTTTTGCCGCTAAGCTGGCTGGAATCTCTCGCATTCTTTACACCGCTCACGGCTTCTATTTTCATGACGAGATGCCGCGCCGGACTTATCGCTTCTACCACAGCATCGAACGGGCAGCGGGTTGGCTGACCGACTTGATCTTGACCCAGAGCCGCGAAGACCTGGTAACGGCTGAAAAATCGGATCTGTGTCCAGCGCGTAAGCTGCGCTACCTCGGCAATGGAGTTGACATCGGCCGGTTTCGGCGCGATCGCCTCTCCCCCTCACACCAAACCCAACTCCGCTACGATTTACGCATTCCTGCCGACGTCTTCCCGCTGCTCGGCATGACCGGACGCATCACGGCTGAAAAAGGCTATGCCGAATTGATTACGGCTCTCGCTCAGCTCCGGCAACAATTTCCGCAAGCCTGCCTATTGGTCATCGGCGGACAACTCAGTAGCGAGCGCGATGCTTTTCAGAGCGAACTGCGCGATCGCATCCAGCAGCAAAATTTAGCCTCACAGGTCATCTTCACCGGCTTCCGCAGCGACATCCCTGAGCTACTCGGTCTCCTTGACATCTTTTGCCTGCCCTCCTATCGCGAAGGTTTGCCCCGTTCCATCCTTGAGGCGATGGCGATGGAGCTGCCCATTGTCACGACCGATATACGCGGTTGCCGTGAAGCCGTGCGCCACGGGCAAACTGGGCTGATCGTGCCGCCGCGCCAGAGCCAGCCGCTTGCTGCTGCTCTCCAGCAATTAGCCACCCACGCGGAGCAGCGCCAAAAGCTGGGGCTGGCTGGGCGCGATCGCGTCGAAGCTGAGTTCGACGAGCAGCTTGTATTTCAACGCCTCGCCGCCGCTTACCGCGATTTAGGGATTCTGTAATTCATGTCTGCCAATCTCCTGATCACGGGTGCGACTGGCTTCACCGGCACCCTGTTTTGCCAGCAGCTCGCCCATGCCCAGCCAGAAACTACTGCTACTATCTTGGTCAGACCCAAGAGCGATCGCACGCCCCTGATGGCTCTCAATCTGTGCCTCAGCTACGAAATCGGCGACGGCAGTGAAGCGGCAACTTGGACAAGGCTGATCGCCGACCATCAACCGAACACGATCATTCACATCGCCTCGATCCGCCACGTCCCCGCGCTGCTTGCTGCTCTACAACAACACCCGCAAACCCCTCGCCTGATTGTTGTTGGGACAACCGGTGTTTACTCGCAGTACAACCAGTATGCCGCCGGTTATCGCCAAATTGAGGCTCAGCTTGCTGACTATTCCGGGTCTCATTGCCTGCTGCGACCGACGATGATCTACGGTTCCGCGCGCGATAAAAATTTGCATAAATTGATTCAGTTCTGCGATCGCTACCACAGCTTCCCAGTCTTTGGTTCCGGCCGCAGCCTCCTTCAGCCCGTCCACGCCGACGATCTAGCCGAGGCAATCCTGACGGCGTACCAGCGTCCACAAGTGACTGGCGCTTACGATCTCTCCGGCGGCAGTGTTGTCAGCTTTCGGGAGCTGCTCGCCTTAATTTCTCGGCTGCTAGACAAACCCGTGCGCCCGATCCCGTTGCCGCTGCGAGCCAGCGCGATCGCCGCCGGTCTGCTTGAAACCCTCCTCGGCCGCCGCTCCCCCATCCGCCGCGAGCAGATCCTCCGTTTGCAAGAGGATAAAGCCTATCCCCACGACGCCGCCCATCGCGATCTCGACTTTGCGCCGCGATCGCTCGCTGCTGGACTGCAAGCCGAAATCGCGCAACTGCGCGCTTAGAGCAAACTCCGCGCCTTGAGCTGCAAGTAGCGATCCACCAACTGCGTACTGATCCGATCCGCTGGCGCATCCAGCACCAGAACACCCTGACGCTTCAGTTCTGCAAAAGCGATCGCCCGTTGCGCGAGCAAATCCAGCGCCACCGCCCGCTGATAGGCCGCCGCCAGCTCGCGACGGGGGGCCGGGGTTGATTCATCCTGTGGCTCTGGCGGCCGGGCGATCGCATCCACCTGCGGATCGCGGAGCGTCACACAAAAGGGCAAATAGCGAGGCGACAGGCGCATCAGCGCCGCCAGCAGTTCCGCCGAAGCGGTGCGATCCACCACATCGGTCAGCACCACCACCAGCGCTCGCCGGGGCTGCTGCTCCGCCACCTGGGTCACCGCCCCAAAATAGTCTGGTTCCAGTAAGGCTGGTTGCAGCGGTGTCAAACGTTCAAGCAGGCGATTGAAGCGGTATGCGCCACGCTCCGGCGGCAGCCACAGACTCAGCTCGCGGTCAAAAACACCAATGCCGACGCGATCGCCGCGATGCAAGCCCGCGAGCGCCAGTGCCAGCGCCGCATTCAGTCCCCAGTCAAATCGCAGCAGGCCCTGCACCCGCGCCGTCATCAGCCGACCGCGATCGAGCAGGATAATCAAGGTTTGCTCCCGCTCCGGCTCCAGCACTCGCACCAACGGCTTCGAGCGCCGCGCGGTTGCCTTCCAATCAATCAGCCGCGTGTCGTCACCAACGCGGTATTCGCGCAACTCCGCAAACTCTGTGCCTTGGCCCAGTCGCCGCGACTGTCGCAGCGCCCCACTATTCTGCACCGCCAGCCGCACCGCCAGCGATCGCAATCCCATCAAATCTGGATAAACTGCCACGGTTTGCGCCGCTGGGACTGTCCAATCGTGCCAAGCCAAGCCCAACGGCCCCAACTGCCGCACCTGTACATCGCCCCAGTCGAACTGCCCGCGCTGATCCGGGTGAATGGTATAGCTCAAAGTCTGCTGGCGCTGCGGTGCGATCGCCACCGTCAGCACCGACTGCGAAACGGTGAATTGCGGCGGATAGGCATCCCGCAGCCGGAGCGGCGCGCCGTGCTTTCCCGCTGTCACGGTGAGTTCAATCGGATTGTCGCGCCCGACTGAGAGCTTGGGGATCAGTGTCCGCTCGACTTGCACCCGGCGCACGCGGGCAAGCTGCCCATCAATTAGAGCCAGTAGCAGCAAGCCCCCATCCGCCGCCAGCGTAATCACGGCACTGCGACCCGGCCCCAACAGGTCGGCCAAGGCTAGCGCGCTGACCAAGCCGAGCACGAGCAGGAAATAGAAGCGGGGAGCAGGAATCGGCATTTCATTCAACCGGTGGGTCAGCGGGAGGCACCGGATCGTAGCCGCCCGGATGGAAAGGGTGACAACGCGAGATCCGACGCACCGCCAGCCAGCTCCCGCGCACCACCCCAAAACGGGCGATCGCCTCTAGCGCATACTGCGAACAAGTCGGCTGAAAACGGCAACTCGGTGGCAACAGCGGCGAGATCGCGAACCGATAGCCGCGAATCAGGGTTAATAGAATAGCCTTCATCAATACAACCCTCCGGCAGTTGGTTGCAAGTCGCCAGCCAAGGCGGTACAAGTGAAACAGGTCGGCGCGCTCGACACCCTACTCACTTCACCTTAGCCGATTCCTTGCTTGAGTCTGTCACCGGCTTTTCCCCACCCCTGCCGTTACCCACTGCGATCGCCCTCGTTGCGCTCTACCTCGCCGCCATCGTCGGCCTTGCCGAAGGACTCAACCGGCTTCTCGCCGCCGATGCCGAGTTTACCCGCAAAATCGTTCACATCGGCTCGGGTCAGGTCATCCTGCTCGCTTGGCTGTTGGCGATTCCAGGCTGGGTTGGCGTTGCTGCTGCCGTCGTCGCCGCCGCGATCGCCCTCCTCTCCTACTTCCTGCCGATCTTACCGAGCATTAACAGTGTTGGCCGCCAGAGTTTGGGCACCTTTTTCTATGCCAGCAGCATCGGCATTTTGTGCGGCTACTTCTTCCCGCAACAATTGCCGCAGTATGCCGCGATCGGCATCTTGGTCATGGCTTGGGGGGATGGCCTCGCCGCGATCATCGGCCGCCAGTTCGGCCGCCACCCTTACAAAATTGCCGGGAACCAAAAGAGCCTCGAAGGAACCCTGGCGATGCTGACCGCTAGCTTTCTGGTGACGTTTGTGATTCTTGGCCTCGCCGACAGCAGTTGGGCTACCGCTTGGCCGGTGGCACTGGCGATCGCCCTCGCCGCAACTCTGCTGGAAACCTTCTCCCAATTCGGCATCGATAATCTGACTGTGCCCGTCGGCAGTGCCTTTCTCAGCTTTTACCTCAGCCGTTTCTAACTCTCCTGCCGGTACAGCCTGTTGCAACAACTGAATCTCCCCCTGACCATGAGTGATCCATGATTGCCAAGGGACTCCAGAAAAAAGCGATCGCTCCAAAACGCCCCTAAACATCACTCCCTGACAGCTCGCGCCGCTGCTGCAACCAATAGGTCATCATCTCGCCCTTGCCTTTGATCGGGATCGGGCCGCGCGGTTCGAGGTGGAAGTGATCCTTAATCCGAACATAGGTGGATTCTGTGACTTGGATGCAGCCGGGCTTGCCCTGAGACTCCATGCGACTGGCGATATTCACGGCATCGCCCCAGAGATCGTAGATGAATTTTTTGGTGCCAATAACCCCCGCGACCACGACACCAGTATTAATACCGATGCGAATCTGTAATGGCGCGCCGTGCGGCGTCCGCAGCGAGGTCACGACCCGTTGCATGGCAAGTGCCATCTCCGCCATCGCGGCGGCATGGTCGGCGCGCGGCACGGGCAACCCGGCCGCCACCATGTAGGCATCGCCGATCGTTTTAATTTTTTCGATCTCCAGATGCTCGGCGAGGTTATCGAACTGGGAAAAGACTTGGTTGAGCAGATCGACGAGTTCGATCGGCTGGAGGCTGGCTGAGAGGGGCGTGAAGCCCACGATGTCTGCAAAGAGAATCGTGACTTCGTTGAACTGCTCCGCGAGCGAACCGGGGCGCTGCTTGAGTTTTTCGGCGATCGGTTTGGGCAGGATGTTGAGGAGCAATCGTTCTGATTTTTCTTGCTCAAGGCGTAGGGCGGCCTCGGCTTCGCGACGGGCTTGGGCGATCGCCACCATTTCCCCCAGCAGCCGCAGCAGTTTGATGTGCTCATCATCCCAGGCGAGTCGCTGGCGCACGGCGTCGAGACCGAGAAAACCGACGAGCCGCTCCGAGTACAGCATCGGCACATTCAGCATTGACTGAATGCCTTCGCGTTCCAGCTCGGCCCGCTCCGCGCTGGCGCTGTCGGGCAACTGGTCGCGGCGGTCGAGCTGAATGACCTCACCGGCCAGGTAGCGGGTGTGGAACCAGGGAAAGGTGTCGGCTGGAACCGCCTGCATATCTTGCATCGTGGGCAGGATGGCGGGGCGGCACCATTCGTGGGTGTTGGTGAAGTTGCTGAGGTCGGGGCTGTAGCGCATCACATAGGCGCGATCGCAACCGACAAACTCACCCACCGCTTGCAGCGCGTCGCTGATCGTTGTATCAAGGTCACGGTCGAGCAATTGGCGCGAAGTATGGCTGAGCAGATTGTCACGCTCGGCTTGGCGTTGGAGGGCGAGGGTGGCCTGGCGGCGTTCTTGCCAGAGACCGACCGCAGCGGCGATCGCCTCCAGTAGCGCGATCTCGTCCTGCTCCCAGCGACGCGCCTGCTGACACTCATCGAAGCTAATGCAGCCAAAGAGTTCGCCATTGACCAAGATCGGCAGAATCAGGATCGCCTGGATGTTTTGGGCTTGCAGGAGTTGCCGCTCGGGGCGAGGGAAATCGCTCGTGAGGCCGACGATCGGGCTACCCCGTCGCAGCGACTCACTGAAATGCGGCAGATATTCATCCAAATCGAGATTGGGTTGGGCCGCCGCTTGATTGGTCTCCGTGATCCCCGGCGCACACCATTCGCACTGCTGATTGGCGAGCAGGTGCTGGTTCGGAGTCTCGGGCTGAATGGCGAAGAGTGAGACGCGACTGACGCCCGACACTTCCCCCAAGGGCGTGAGCAGGGTCTGGTAGTCGAAGTCCCCCGCTACGCCCTCGGTGCTGAGCAGAGCACGCTGAATCTCCACGACGGCTGCTGAGTAGCGCTGACGTTTGAGCAACGTCGCCTCGGCCGCCTTGCGATCGCTGATGTCTCGTGCCACCCAGATCACACTATCGAGGGAAATGGGCGAAATACTCGCATCTGACCAAACCTCGCGTCCGTCCAGTTCCAGGTGATATTCCACATGGACAGTTTCCTGCGAGCGCAAGGCCTGGCGAATGTAGCCGAGAAACTGATCGGCGACCGTTCTTGGGAAAATGTCGTGTAGTGTGCGACCGATGCGCGAGTTGGTCGGTGAGTAGAGCAGGTTGGTCGAGTTGGTGACCGGGATTTTCAGGTGGCGGCCGTTGGCGTCGTAGACAAAGATCAGGTCGGTCATCGCTGCGAACAGAGCCTTCAGCTCGGCGTCAGCCCGGCGCTGCTGCAACGCCGAACCCAGTTGACCAGCGACATCCGCCACCAATTGACTAAAGCGGGCATCGCGATCGCTCGGTTCATTGGTAAAGAAAGTCAACACCGCCAAGAGATTCGTCCCAACTGTGGCAGCGGCACTTGTCGAGGTCACCAAAATGGGCAGACTGAAGCCTGCCTGCAAACCACATTCGAGACCGCGTTCGAGGCGCAGATAGGTATCGTCGCTGCAAGCCGTTAATGACTCAAATGGCAAGGGTTCGCCGCTTTGCCAAGCCCGTCCCGGCAATTCCTCACCCGGTAGAAAAACCAATGCCTCGCTGTACTCACGGAAACTGATGATGTCTGCGCGTTGCTCCGGCGGCAGCTCACCGCAATACCAACTCGGGTGGCACTCTAGGGCGGTGCCATCGATGCTCGGCACCCAGACTTCGCCATAGCACCAATCGGCGGCTTCGCAGATCGAGCGCAGGATCGCGTGCAGCGCCCTGCCAAAGTCGGGAGCCGCATTGACCGCCTGCGAAACAGTCAGCAACAACTTGACATCAGCTTCCGCGCGCTTGCGGTCGGTGATGTCGCGGGCGACCCAAATGGCCGCCGTATCAGAGATCGGCGAGAGGCTCGCATCGAACCAGACGGCGCGACCGTCGAGGTCGAGGCGATAGTCGAAGTTAATCGCTTCTTGGGTGAGAATCGCGCGCTCAATGGTTTGTAGCCACTGCGCGCCCGTGGCATTGCTGGCAAACAGGGTGATCGTCGCCCCGATCGGATCAGCGGCGGCTCCGTAGAGGCGCGATGGATTCGTGGGCGGGATCTCGATGTTGGCGATCACACCATCACGCACTTCCAGAACCAGGACAATATCACTCATTGCCTCGAATACGGCGCGCATCTTGCCCTCGGAGGTTCGCAGTTGTCGCTCAAGCAGGCGACGTTCGCTAATGTTGCGGGCAACCCAGACCACTTGCTCATCGGCAATCGGCGAGATATTGGCGGCAAACCCGATCATCTCGCCTCTGATGTTGAGTTCGTACTCAAAGTGTTGGGGTTGGCCCGTCTCGAGCGCCGTACAGATCTGCTGAAGAAAATGATCCGCTTGTTCAGCGGGTAAAAAGTCATGTAGCCTGCGGCCCAGCATCACCTCACGGGGGCGATAGAGCAAGTCAGGGTTCGCCGAGGGGATTTTGAGATGGCGGCCGTCGCGATCAAAGACGAAAATAATCTCAGTCATCGCCTCAAACAGCGCGTCCATCTCGGCTTCAGCGGCACTGAGGCGGACGGTGCGATCGCGCACGCGCTGTTCCAGTTCAGCCCGGCTGGTTTCCAGAGCAGCAAATGAGTCCTGCATTTGCACGGCCATGCCATTGAAGGCCTGGGCAAGCTGCCGGAGTTCAGTGATGCTCGGCAGCCATGGGCGATGGGGGCGCAGGGGTAGCTCCTGGTCGAGGTCACCATCCGCGATCGCCCGGCTGGCGTGGCCCAGTCGCCGGATCGGCTGCGTAATCCAGCGCGCGGTCAGGAGCCCGGAACCAGTGGCGACAATAACCGCCAGCACGCAGAGCAGCAGCGTATGGCGTTGATTGGCTCGAATCTCGCTGAGAAAATCGCTTTCGGGGACGACGACCGCGATCATCCAATTGAGGCCGGTCGCCGCGCTCAGCGGTTGGATGCGCGCCAAGTAGCGCTGACCCGCGAGCGTGAATGTGAAGTCCGGGGTTGGCGTTCCGGCTTGACGCGGGCGAGTCGCGATCGCTCGCGCCGCCGCCGCAATCACGGGATCCTGGCTTTGACGAGCAATTTGGCGATCGCCCTGTACCGAGGTCAGAGCATCGCCAGCCCTCGAGCTAGCAATCAGCGCCCCGTCCGGCTCAAAAATAAATGTTTTGCCATTCTGACTCACCGGCAGCATAGCGAGGAAGTCGCTCAGCTCCGCAAGTAAGATGTCGGTGCCGACTACACCCAACACCTCACCCGCCGAATCTTCCAGCGGCTGCGCCAGCGTCATGCCCAATAATTGCTGGTCAAAGGTGACATAGACCGGACTCCAGACCGGCTGGTCAGCAGCGATCGCCGCAATATACCAAGACTGTTGGCGCGGATCATAATCAGGGCGGCTGGCGAGGAGTTCTGTGGCGCGGCCGTTGACATCGGTGGCATAGGTGCGCAATTCGCGATTGGTAATGTTGGGATTGGCACGTTTGAGCGTGAACTGCCCTTCAGGCCCGCGACCGGCCCCCAGATAGCGGCCATCAGCCGTGCCGAGTTGGATGGTGTCGATACTGGACAAGACGCGAACCTGCCGCCAAAAGTAGCGTTCAACCTGGTCACTGTCCTGCGGATCGATGGCGTCGGGGGTGAGAGCAGCGATCGCACTCTGAGTCGCCATACGGGGCACAGCTAAATATTCATTGAGCTGCTGTTCAATGCGCGCGCTCGTTTCGCGATGCAGTTCAGCACTGAGATTTTTGATCGCCGCCCGACCACCCCGGAGGGATAGCCAGCCAGTCAACCCCACCGCCACAGAGACTTGCAGTACAAAAGGCAAAATCAGCACGACTCGCAGCGGCAGACGGAGTGTGCGCGGCGTTGCGGCTTCAGCAGGTGACGGTCGAGCCATAACTTGCGTGCTGGGAGGAGATAACGGGGCACCAGGTCAGACAGTAGATCGCGCTACAGCGATCACCCGGTTCGCTCGGAACCATAGTTCACGACACCATCCTTTAATTATTCCCTGTTTCCTAACGATAAACCGGCAGCGTGAAGTGAAAACAACTGCCCTGGTCAAGCACACTATCGACCCAAATCTGACCGTAGTGGGCGCGGACAATGCGCCGACAGAGCGCCAAGCCGAGTCCGTAGCCTTCCTTGCCTTCATCGCGCTTGAGGCGAAAGCGACCTTCAAAAATAAGCTCACATTGTTCTTCAGGAATGCCCGGCCCGGTATCGCAGACACTGACCTGTACTTTTTGCGTGGTGCGATGCAGGACAGAGAGCGAAACACGACCGCCAGCAGGGGTATATTTGAGCGCATTCTCCAGCAGGTTGGTCAAAACCTGGCGGATCAGCTCGGGATCAGCATAGACCGGCGGCAAGTCTTGGGGGACATCCTGTTCGAGTTGGAGGGATTGAGATCGCGCTGGCTCACGAAACTGCGCGAGCAACTCAGCGCACAGTCTCGTAATTTGCATACTGTGCGGCTGCACATTCAGCTTGCTGCCACTGGTGCGCGTCGCCTCCAAAATATCAGTGATCATGCGATTCATAGTGCGAAACTGTGCCCGAGCCTGTTTGTGCAATTGCTGGCTGAGGCGCGCCTTTTGCTCAGCGTCAGGCTGATTTTGCGCGAGTTCCAATGTCTCAACCGCAATCGACGCAGCGGTGAGCGGACTGCGGAGATCGTGGGCTAGCATCGCCAGAATCTGGTCTTTGAACTGGAGCTGAGCGACTAGGTCTTCCTTATCTTTTTGCAACTGAAAAATTTCGTCGGTGAGGCGAATATAGTCCAGAGAATAGCGCGTGTTGGCGTTGCTGCTGTGGCTCGGATTCTCAGTAGAACGACGCGCCAGAGCATCACTGAGCCAGCGCTGCCAGGAGCGTTGCAACTGTTCGAGTAGGTCACTGCCCGCCAGGATCTGCGACGGCTCCGGCTGTAGTTTGACCAATGAAGGCGTGGCGACGAGGCGAAAATGCTCAACCAGATCGGGACGTTGGCTGACTTCAACGGTCTGGAGATCGTAGTTGTAATCTTCGCTGAGCTGGTTGAGAGCATTGCGGATGCGCTGGGCATGCTCGTGCGAGTTAGGCCGGTCATCAATGAACAAAAGAAATTGCAGCAATGCACCTGAAGCAGTGTCACGCTCAGAGTTAGTAGGCTGGCTGTTGGACTGTAGCACCAGGGCAAGGGCAAAGCGGCTTGACGACGAACGCAGGCGCGCAACCTGCAATTCAGCAATAATTTAAGCTTAGCTTAATTATTCCACTGCTTACGGGCGACTCGGAGCCAAGGCGGCTGAGAGCGATCGCCCCCAACTGCCCACGCACTCAATCGGCATTGCTCATGCCGTCCCCCGCCAAAGGGGATTTAGAAGTTCATCTTCCAGAGTTCGGAGCGAGATGCAGAGTGAGGGCGACAACACCGGCAAAGCTCATCCCAACGTTTAGCGTTGACCGCCGGCTCGCCCCACCTCACGCCGACTGGGGCAGGCTCTCGGCTCCATGAGGCCTGACCCAACAAGCCACAGCCTGATCATCCGCAATGGTTTCCAGCGGCGGATCCTCCTGGCGGCAGCGGTCTTCGACAAACGGACAGCGGGACGCGAAGGGACAGCCAGTTGGGTAGTTGGCTAAATCGGGCGGCATTCCAGGGATCGCCTGGAGGCTGGCTTTGTGTCCTTGGTCGAGACGCGGGATGCTCCGTAGCAGACCGAGGGTGTAGGGATGGCGGGGGTTGGCATAGAGCTGATGCAAGGGTGCGGATTCGACAACCTGACCGGCATACATCACCAAGATGCGATCCGCGAGACCGGCGAGCAGCGACAGGTCATGGGTAATCCAAATCACAGCCATGCCCAGTTCAGCTTGCAGGCGCTTGATGAGTTCGACAATCTGGGCCTGAATCGTGACATCGAGCGCTGTCGTCGGCTCATCGGCAATCAAGAGCTTCGGGTTGCAGGCTAAACCCATGGCAATCATCACCCGCTGCCGCATCCCGCCCGAAAACTGGTGCGGATAGCCACGAATGCGGCGGGTCGCATCGGCAATACCCACGAGTTGTAGGAGTTCGATGGCGCGATCGCGCGCCTGACGCTGACCCAGCTTTAGATGCAAGCGGATCGCCTCCGTCAGTTGCCGCTCAACCGTCAGTACCGGATTCAGCGAGGTCATCGGGTCTTGAAAAATCGTGGCGATGCGATTGCCTCGCAGGGCGCGGATTTGGCGCGAACTGAGCTGGAGCAAGTCTTGCCCCTCAAACCAAACCTCACCGCCGACGATTTTGCCGGGGGGCTGCGGGATCAGTTGCAGCACCGACAGCATGGTAATGCTTTTGCCAGAACCGGACTCGCCCACGACGCCAAGAGTTTCCCGCTCGCGGACTTGAAACGAGACATGATTCACCGCCCGCACTACGCCAGTGTCGGTAAAAAAACAAGTTTGCAAATCGCGAACATCAAGCAGTGGCACGATATTGGTCTCGGTGAAGGGTCTGATTGTGGAGATACTGAGCGCTGGATCGCGTGTCTGATCAATTTAGAGCGTCCCAGCAACCTTGCTGAGTGAGGTCGCAGTCCGCCGGAGTTTATGATGGCGGCGGCTGGTGGTAGGCGCGAATCATCGCCTGCGTGCCCTGCTCGTCGCCGCCCAGCGCTTGCACTTGTTCAAAAAATTGCTTGGCCATTGCTGTCCCTGGGATTGCCTGTCCAACGGCGGCGGCATTCGCTTGCACCAGGCGCAGATCCTTGAGCATATGTTTGATCGCAAAACCGGGGGCAAAATCGGCGATCGCCACCTTCTCGCCCAGATTCGCCAGCGCCCAAGAACCCGCCGCCCCGCTACCACAGACTTCAACAATTTGTTGCGGATCGAGTCCCATTTTCTCCGCCAGCAGCATTGCCTCGCAGATGCCGACCAGGTTAGCAGCGCAGAGGATCTGGTTGCACATCTTCACGGCTTGCCCGCTGCCTACCGGCCCGCAGTGGTGGATCTGCGCGCCCATCGCCGCGAAATAGGGCTGAGCCACTGCAAAATCGGCCGCTTCGCCCCCGACCATGAAGGTGAGCGTGCCGCGCTGAGCGCCAATGTCACCGCCGGAGACCGGGGCATCGAGGAAACGTAAACCTTGAGCGGCGAGCGATCGCCCCACCGTCTGCGCCGCCAGCGGCCCGATCGTGCTGGTATCGACGACTAAGGCACCAGCTTTCGCCCCGGTCGCCGCACCCTCGGGCGGCAGCAGCACAGCTTCGACATCGGGCACGTCGCCGACGCAACTGAAGATGACTTCAGCGTCAGCGACGGCGGCGGCGAGTGAAGAGGCGATCTGCGCCCCGGCGGCAGCGGCAACCTGAACCCCCGGTCGGTTGGGGGTACGATTCCAGCCGCTGACCGCGAAGCCCGCCCGCGCTAAGTTTGCAGCCATCGCACCGCCCATCGTGCCCAAGCCGAGAAACGCTAATTTGAGGTCAGTCATGTTGTTAGATTGGCTGGCGTTTTGTCTGGCTGGCGATCGCTCACCGTCAGCCGCAGCTTCGGTGACATGGCTGGTAGAGATTCGTCGTTATTTTACTCTTACTGGAGAGATTTAGAACAGGTGACACAGCGCGGCACAAGGTGCATGACATTGTTGAGAACTGGGCTGATTTTCGGCTACTTTCCTGACCAGCCATAGGAAACCCGTATCAGGGAATAGATAAGTCTAACCCTGATACAGGGAGCTGCTATGCACATTTACGTTTCTCTAATACTGCTGAGCTTACTATCGATCTCGCTTTCTGTGAAGGCGGATGTAGCGAGCGCTCAGCCAGTGACTGGCCCTACGGAACAGAAGACGGCGGCGAGCTGCAAGTATCCTTGCAGCGATCGCGGCAGCGGTCGGCGGAGTTTCCGACGGGATGAGGTTGATGTTGAGAAGGCACGGGGTAGCGGCCGTCGCGAAGCGGATCTTCGGACTCGCAAGCTAGCGAATCTCGGCTAAGACATCTGCAACTCTCCACCAATCATCAGGGGGATGGTTCTACATCCCTTTTTTGTTGGCTGTTGCTCCCGACCGACCAGCGCGCCGCCGTAAAGAAACGCAACATTTCGGCGATCGCCCCCAATCAAGGCAGTATCGTGAGTGAAATCATTTGTGTAGCAAGCGTTACCCATGTCACAAGCGACCATTGAATCGATCCTGAAGGAGCAGCGTACCTTTCCGCCGTCACCGGAGTTCGCAGCGCAGGCGTCGATCAGCAGCATGGACGAATATCGGCAACTCTACGAAAAAGCGCAAGCCGATCCCGCAGGCTTCTGGGCCGAACTCGCCGAGCAAGAATTGCACTGGTTTCAAAAGTGGGATCAGGTGCTCGACTGGCAGCCGCCCTTTGCCAAGTGGTTTGTCAACGGCAAGCTGAATCTGTCCTACAACTGCCTCGATCGCCACCTGACCACCTGGCGCAAAAATAAGGCAGCGCTGATCTGGGAAGGCGAACCCGGCGACTCGCGCACCCTCACCTACGCGCAGCTCCACCGCGAAGTCTGCCAGATGGCGAATGTTTACAAGCAACTGGGAGTGAAGAAGGGCGATCTGGTCGGGATTTATATGCCGATGATCCCCGAGGCCGCGATCGCCATGCTCGCCTGCGCCCGCATCGGCGCAGCCCACAGCGTCATCTTCGGCGGCTTCAGTGCCGAGGCGCTCAAAGCACGTCTCCTGGATGCCAATGCCAAGCTGGTCGTCACCGCCGACGGCGGTTTCCGCAAAGACAAGATTGTGCCGCTCAAACCGGCCGTAGACGAGGCACTGCAAGATGACGGCGTGCCCAGTGTGGACAATGTGCTCGTCGTCCGCCGCACCGAACAGAAAATTCACATGGAACCCGGTCGCGACCACTGGTGGCACGACCTGCAAGCCGGTGCGTCCAAAGACTGCCCCGCCGAGCCAATGGACAGCGAGGATCTGCTCTTCATCCTCTACACCAGCGGCACAACCGGCAAACCAAAAGGCGTCGTCCACACCACCGGCGGCTACAATCTCTACACCCACATCACCTGCAAGTGGACATTTGACCTCAAGGACACCGATGTCTACTGGTGTACCGCCGATGTCGGCTGGATCACCGGCCACAGCTACATCGTCTACGGCCCACTGTCAAATGGCGCGACCAGCCTCATGTTTGAAGGCGCGCCGCGTCCCTCGAATCCCGGCTGCCTCTGGGATGTCGTCGAGAAATACGGCGTCACCATTTTCTACACCGCCCCCACCGCCATCCGCGCCCTGATCAAGATGGGTGAGCACCTGCCCAATGCCCGCGATCTCTCCTCGCTGCGCATCCTGGGGACGGTCGGCGAGCCGATCAACCCCGAAGCCTGGATGTGGTATCACCGCGTCATCGGCGGCGGACGCTGCCCGATTGTCGATACCTGGTGGCAGACCGAGACAGGCGGCTTCATGCTCACACCGCTGCCCGGAGCGACGGCGACGAAGCCGGGATCAGCGACCTTCCCGTTCCCCGGGATCATCGCCGATATCGTTGACCTCGAAGGCAATCCGGTGGCGGACAATCAGGGCGGCTATCTCGTTATTAAGCATCCCTGGCCGAGCATGATGCGAACCGTCTATGGCGATGACGAGCGCTTCCGCCGCACTTACTGGGAGCACATTGCCCCCCAGGATGGGCAATCCCTCTACTTTGCCGGTGATGGCGCGCGTCGCGATGAGGATGGCTATTTTTGGGTGATGGGTCGCGTCGATGACGTGATCAATGTCTCCGGTCACCGCCTCGGCACGATGGAGGTGGAGTCGGCGCTGGTCTCCCACCCGGCGGTGGCCGAAGCAGCGGTGGTCGGTCGCCCCGATGAGGTCAAGGGCGAGGATGTCTTTGCGTTTGTCACTTTGGAAGGGAGTGGCGATGGCTCAGAGGCGCTAGCTGAAGAGCTGAAGGCGCATGTGGTGAAGGAAATCGGCGCGATCGCCCGTCCCAGTGAAATCCGCTTCACCGACGCCATGCCCAAGACCCGCTCCGGCAAGATCATGCGCCGCCTATTGCGCAACCTGGCGGCTGGTCAGGAGGTCGCAGGTGACACCTCGACGCTGGAAGATCGCAGCGTCCTTGACAAACTACGCGGCGGCGCATAAGCCCTGACTGCCTGACACATCTTTTCGTAGGTTTGGTTGAGCCTAGCGTGATTTCCTCTGGAGACGCTCCGCGAACGCGGAGCGTCTTCTAAGAAACTTCCGGGAGCGGAGATTGGGGGACAAGCTCGAACCCCATCTGCTGAGATGGCTGAGTCATGAGGATTCTAAGGAACAGCAAGGGGCTCTAACCGGGGACGGTTGTTGGAGAATCTTCTAAACGGGATAGCTAGGGCTTCACCAGTGTCTTCACCACAGCTCCCAGGACCATGCTCCAAAACAGGCATTAAGGCACCAGTGGCACTGCGGTCTTAACTGTTAGAGCTTACGGTTACGATAGACACATCCCCCTGTTTATTCCGTACATTACCCAACATTTGGGGTTGGGTCTGTTGCTCCAGAGGAGATAGCCCAACAACCATAAGGGTTAGAGTTGGGTTGCTCGCATCAACTGTAGTGGATACACTCCAAGCCCTGACCCGGCGGTTAGAGGCTCCTGAGCACAGGCTGACCTCAGAGAAGAAACGCCTATGGTCGTGCAATGATGACGCCCTCGAAGCTGATACTGACGCGCAGATCGAGTTTCTGGAGGCGCAGGAAGCGACCCAAAAACAGCGCTTGCAGCAGTATATTCAAGCCTATGACCACCTAGCTGAGAAACAGACCCGCTTGACGTCCATCAACGTGAGCTTGTGCCGTGAGCGTTGGCGGATTCCTGAATTCGATCCCGCACCCCCAAGCTACAGTGGCGCTCAGTCCTCAGGCTCATCGACGTGATCGGCAACAGCGCGATAGACATCGAAAATATGCTGATCCTTGAGCGAGTAGTAGACCTTGCGACCTTGTTTACGGTAGCGGACGAGACGGCGATCGCGCAGTGTGCGGAGTTGGTGCGACACAGCCGACTCCGAGAGCTTAACCAGGGCGGCGAGATCGCAGACACACAGCTCTCGCTCTGCCAGCACCGCGAGGAGCCGCAGGCGATTGGGATCGGCGAGAACCGCAAAGAGTTCCGCCATCTGCTGCGCCTTGTCAGCCGTCAGGACGCTGACATTGAGGGCGCGAACTTGTTCAAGGTCGATGGGATGACGAGTCTCGCACTGGTCAGCGTGAGCAGGGTCAGGGGTGGCGGGTTGGGAGGGGGCAATCATAAAACGTGTAGGGAGTGAGGGCGCGCTAGAGCACCGATACAGAACTCTGGTTGCTTGCCTGAGAAGTGCCAAATCTCGTACGCCAACCAACGAAGAAATCAGGATTCTAGAACTACTGTACCGGCGCGCTAGCTCAGCGCGGCATATCGCTTCAATAAATCTTTATCCATCCTACTATATCTGAACCTTGATTCATGTGTTATGGTTTTATATATGAGCAATCGCTCATGTATTCAGTCTATCAATTCCTACGAGGTTTTACGCCATGACTACCGTGACTCAGATGAAATGCGCCTGCGAGTCCTGCCTTTGCGTTGTTGATGTCGCATCTGCCGTGCAGAAAGACGGCAAGCCCTATTGCAGCGAGGCCTGCGCCAATGGGCATCCAGATGGTGCGGGTTGCGGCCATGCGGGTTGCACCTGCCACAGCTAGTATCGCTCCCGGAAGGCAGAAAAACTCTATTTTCAAGCCTTCCCACCAACTCAAATGGTGTGCTCACTGCCGTCTTCGACTGGAGACGCGCTCATATCTACGGCGCTGCGCGTGGAGATCGGCTGATGCTAAATCTCCACGCACTTTTTTGGGGGCTGGTGGTGCGATCACGGCGGTGAGCAGTGTAGAATGATCCTCACTTCATAGAATGATTCTCATTCTTAGCTGTTTCCCCGCTTGGAGCACTAGATATGCTGACTCAACGTCACATCGGCCGCACACTGGCAAGCATTTTGGGGCTGGGGCTGCTCAGTTGTGCCGCCCCCGATTCGCCTCCTGCTGCTGATCCCCCTGCCGCTGAAACCGATCCTCCAGCCGCCGCGAGCATCGTTGCCACGGATACGATCCTCTGTGACCTCATCCAGCAACTGGCCGCTGAGACGATCGAGCTGACTTGTCTCATGGAACCGGGTCAAGACCCCCACACCTACCAGCCAACGCCATCCGCTCGCCGCGCCCTCGAACAGGCGGATCTTGTCTTTCACGGCGGCTACCAAATCGCACCCGGTTTGGAGGGGGTGATCACCGCGACGGTCGCGTCGTCAGTGGCGATCGCGGTCTACGAGGAGGCTGTGCCAGAACCAATCCTGGCAGAGCACCACCACCATGATCACGGCGATGAGTCTCATGCTGACGACGAAGCGCATGACCATGACCACGCTGAAGATGAAGCCCATGCAGACAGCGAGACGGGAGAGCTAGAGCCAGATCCTCATGTCTGGCATGACGTGGCAAATGTCATCGCGGCTATCGACATCATTGCCACGCGGCTCAGCCAACTTAATCCCGACCAGGCTGAGCGCTACCAACAAAATGCGGCAACACTCACCGCCGAACTTCAACGCTTAGATGCTTGGGTGCTGGCTCAGATTGAGACCATTCCCAGGGAGCAGCGCGTTTTGGTGACCACTCACGATGCGTTCAACTACTACGCCGCCGCCTATGGGTTGACGAATACCGCGCTGCAAGGCATCAGCACTGATGATGCGCCCTCAGCCGCCCGTATTAAAGAGTTGACGGAAACGGTGGCGACGACTCAGGTGCCGATGATTTTTGTTGAAGCCACGGCTAATCCTAAGGCTCTAGAAACCGTTGCCCGCGAGGCCGGAATCCAAGTGGCGGCTGAGCCGCTGTTTACGGGGTCGCTGGGCGAGGCTGGCAGTGAGCAGGCCAACTATGTGCAGGCGATCGCCTACAACACCTGCACGATCGTCACCGCGCTCGGTGGTCAGTGCCAGCCCTTTAGCGATTGATACCCAGTCCAAATTTTTTGCCCCCGAAATGAAATTAACGGTGGGGGAGGGTTTGAAACCCTCCCAATATTGCAAATTTTGGGGTTCACGCTCCGGATTTAGTACGAGGCGGCGATCGCCGTGACCCTTAAAAGCGGTGACCAAGGCCAAAATGCAAGCGTGTGTTACCGCGATCGCTGAAGCCCAGATCAGCGCGAATCACGCCCAAGGGCGAATCCAACCGCAAGCCCGCCCCATAACCAAAGCCACTGCCTTGGCGGACTTCTTCACCGTTTTCTCCTTGCACGGGGGCGCTCGAGCCGAGATCGGTGCCAAAGTCAGCGAAGACCACGCCAGTCAACGGCGTTGTGAGAATCGGCACGCGGTACTCTGCTGAGGCGAGCGCATAGCTGCGGCCGCCGCCGATTTCGCTGAAGTTGTAGCCGCGAATCGAATGGCTGCCCCCGAGATTAAACGCCTGGTGGGGCGGCAAATCGCCGATCGTCGTCCCCGCTTGCACATTCACGGCCAGCACTTCCGGATTCTCCTGACCGAAGAGACGGGTGGGGACAAATTGCGCGTAGTTGGCCTCAAGGCGGTTGTTCAAAATGCTGCCACTGCCCACCGGTAAGGATTGCTCACTGCTCAGGCTCAAGTGCGAGCCGGTCGTGGGGTTGCGGGGATTGTCGCGCTGGTCGTTGGCGACATTGGCTTGGACGGTGACCAGATCGTCGATGCCCGTTGCGCTGAAGGATAGCGGGTTGCCGTAGCGATCGCGCGGCGCGAGATCCCCAGCCCCATCGCGGATACTGACGCGGCTGACATCCAACCCCACGGCGGCTTGCCAATCCTCAGCCACAGGGCGTTCGAGGGTGAAATTGCCACCGAAGCGGCCTTCTTGCGGGCGATCGCCATTCGGCAACCGCACATCAGCGTTGAAATTGCTGGCGGGACTGCGCTGTCGGAAGGCACTGGCGCTGTAACCAGGAGTGTCGGGTTGGCTAGCACGATAGGGATTGCGAAACTCGCCGTCGAATTGCAAATCACGGCGACCGGCCTGGACATTGAGGTCGAGATTTTGACCCATGCCGCCCAGGTTGCGGTCGTTGTAATTCACGGTGCCGAAGACGCCGGTGGACTCGCTATAACCGCCGCCGACATTGACGCCGCGTGCTGGCACTTCACGCAATTGATAGGTCAAATCCGTCTGGTTGGCGTCGCCCTGAAGATCGACGGTGATGACTTGGAATAAACCCAGTTCATAGAGGCGGCGCAAGTCGGTTTCCGCTGCCGCTACGCTGAAGATGTCACCCGGCTGCAAGGTGAGCTGGTCGGTGAGAAATTCTGGCTGGCTGCGCCCATCAGTCGGCTGACCATCACTGTCAAAGAAACGAACATTCACCGACCGCAACTGTCCCTCGGCAACAGCCACTTGCACGCTGCCATCGGTTTGCACTTGGGCATCGATGACGCGCGCCAGCGGGTAACCATTGTCCTCGTACCATTGATTCACTCGTTCGACTCCCTGACGCATCGCCTGCGGGCTGACGGGTTGCCCGAGTTGCGTTTGGAAGGCTTGCTGGGCAACTTCCGGCGTCAAGGCGCGGGCATTTTGCAGTTGCAGCGATCGCGCCACCACCGGTCTCACCTGATACACGACATCGATGCCAGCATCATTAACAATCGTGCTGACAACATCTACCTCAGCAAACAAGCCAGTCGCAATCAGCGCTTGGACATCGACCGCTAGTTGGCGATCGCTGGTCGTTCCCCCTGGCTGCGTGGCGATCGCCCCCAGCGCGATCTGGCTCAGCTCCTCACTGACCCCCAGCACGCGCACACTCGTCGCCGTCAGCGCATAATCACTGACGGTCGTATCCGTGGATTGGGGCAGACGACCACCGCCTGCGGGTCGGGCGGGTGCAAACTCAGGTACGGCCTCAACAGTGATCGTTGGTGTGGCGGCAATCGGGGTCGGCGGCGCGATCGAGGTTGCGGATGGCGCGCTGGTTAGGGCGACGGGTTCCGAGGGTGATGTGGCCGCCACTGGGAGTGTGGCGGTGGGGGCCGCGAGCGCCGCGCTACCCACCGCGCTTGCGGCAGTCAAGGTGCTCAGAGCCAGCCAGGGGTAGCGGATCATGCTTGTGTATCCTCAGTCAAGACGCAAAACAATGTTCTTTGCTCTTGACTCACCCGCGAAACGGCGGTTCCGGAACCTGTGGCGGCTGCCAGGGTGGCACAGTCTCAGATGATCCAAGCATAAATTTGTAGCGGTCAGGACTGAGGCGGGATTGAGACGAGTCGGCGATCGCCCACAGCTCATGACTAAATTCTGCTGATGGAGCGCTTAAACTATTGAGGGATGTCGATCAACTGGGAATCCTGTTGCCTAGCTTTGGCCGCCCCAGCCAACCATCCATCTTGCGATCGCGCTCCAACTTTCACTAACGCTTATGAAACCCCGTGCCCTACTGCTTGCGATTCCCCTACTGTTCGGTGGCCTGACAGCCGCCCGTCCAGCTCAGGCTCAGAGCTACCTCAACGAAACCTTGAGCCAAGCCATCTGCGCGCAGGATTGGTTTCAGGCGATCGTGGTGCTGGAGGAAATGAAGCGGGTGCTGCCCAATCGCGCAGAGCGCTTAACGATTTATCAAAGCCAATTGCAGAACTTGGCGGATCGCAACGTCTTCATGCCCGGTTGGGATTGCGCGACAGGGGGCTTACCCAGCGCCACGTCAGCGCCCGGATCAGAACCCGATCCCATCGCCGTCGCTCCGATGGGCACCTTCCGCGTGCCGATTAAGCGACGCATCTCCGGAATTCCCGTCGTCGATGTCACCTTCAACAGTTCCGAAACCTTCGAGATGCTCTTTGACACGGGCGCATCGGTCACGAAAATCTTGCCGAGTATGGCGCAGCGACTGGAGCTAGAATCCGTGGGGCAAATCCGCACAACGGTTGCCGACGGCCGTGCCATTGACAGCGATCTCGGTCGCTTGCAATCAGTGCAGTTGGGCGACCTGATTGTGAATAATGTGGATGTCACCTTCGCCGCTGGCACCAACGAGGATAACCTCGGCGGCATGGGCTTGCTGGGGCAGAATGTTTTTGGCAATTACGATGTCACGATCGGCGAGGAATTTATTGAACTACGGGAGCGGTAGTCCCCAATGCAGAGATGCAACTCTGGTGGGTGGCGTGTGGGTAGCCTGCATGAGTGAACCTACAGTCGCGCCATGTTCAGGTTGAACAGCATCATTTTTGAATCTGTATATTTACTAAAAAAACAATAGTCTTCCACAAGAGGCATTAACTCTAGTGAAGAGATTGATCCAGTGAAGAGATTGATAGAAATGTTTTTGGGCATTCCTCTACCAAAGAAGGTCAATTGACGAACACAAAATTACTGGTATGCAAATCAAACTATAGTCACAACCAAGATCCCAAATATTGCAACTTGGAAGCCGTATCAACTACTGATGAGTGGCGGCTCACAGTTTAGCAATTGAATGCTTGACGCTGCCGCGTTAAATGCTCACAGGTTTTGGTAGAAGGCGAGTTGTTCGCGCGCCAAGGCGATGTTGGTGTAGTGCTGCATGGCGCGCTCGTAGCCACGCCGCCCCAATTGAGCGGTTTGCTCCGGGTTGGACATGAGTTGCCGCAGGCGATCGCTCAGCGCCTCCGCATCCCCTTCCGGAAAAATCAACCCGGCCTCACCAATGACATGGGGGATTTCACCGGAATCGGAGCCGAGGGTCGGCACCTGACAAGCCATGGCTTCGATCAGGACATGGCCGAACTGTTCTTTCCAACCTACGGCCGTCAGGGTTCTCACATTGGCGGTTGTTTCGGAGGGCAGCACCAGAACACTCATCAAGTTGATATAGCGCGGCACTTCGTCGTGGGGAACGCTCTCGATGAAGATGACGCGATCGCCAATCCCGGCAGCACTCGCCTGTTGGGCGATTTCCTGACGCAGGGTTCCTCGCCCGAGGAGCAATAGCTTCCAGGGAAGCTCGACCAGTTTTGCTAGTGCTGCCAACAGAGTGAGGATGCCCTTCTCCGCCACGAACCGGCCCGCAAAGCCGACTACAAATTCGTCCGGCGTGAGGTTGAGCTGTGCCGCCAGTTCAGGCTGCGGCTGTGGCTGGAACAGTGTTTCATCCACGCCCAACTGGGGCATGACGGCGATCACGCCCCGGTAGCCATGTTCACGCAGAATATCAGCTCCGTCCTGGTTACCGGCGATCGCGCCATGGGTGTTCTGGAGATTGAAGCGCTCCAGCCAGTTGATCGGAAACTGGTTCTGATAGGGAAGATTCCACCAGGTAAAAAAGCAATTTTTTGCCTTCAAGCCCAGCAATTTATTGAGCACAATCGTCTGAGCATAGGCGAGAGATTTTGCCCCTTGCTCGACTTGAATGATGTCGGGTTTGAACTCACGCAGTAGCTTGATCAGCTCCAACCCAAAGGTCAGTAATCCCTGATTATTCTCACTGAAATTCGCCACTGGCACAAGACGAAAGCCACCATCCTGATATGGCTCGGACACGATCGTTTTCCTCTGCACGCCACCGGGCCGCCAGCGCTTCGGGACAACGACGGTGACTTCGATGTCATCTGCAAGCTGGGCGATCGCCCGCAATTTTTCACGATTGAGGGCGACGATGTAGGTGTGACTGGCAACCAGAATACGCATTGGCTCTCCCTCACACGGCGACCGTAGGCTGGGCAGCGCGCTCACCCGCTTCGGGATCTTGGCGAGTGTAGACTTGTCCGTCTTGCCAAATACCTTGGAAGCGCGTCTTTAGCGCATCCAAAAACCCTAGTTTATAGAACAGTCCCCGTACCAAGATTTTCACAGGCGAGCCACTTTTGTTGCAAGGAGGATTGCCAAGGACGTGGCAATCGAAGAGTTTGACGTACAAGCGCGCTTGCTGACCGAGGGTGAGGTTCTTCTGCGCCATCAGGAAGTGATTGTGGTAGAAGGTGACCTGATAGCGGAGCGATCGCGTGCTGATATCGTGACACCCCCCCGTCTCCTCGCCCAAATGCACCAGATTCGCCCCCGGATCGTACCAAATCCGGTAGCCCGTGCGCCGCAAGCGGAGGCAAAAATCGGACTCCTCACGCACCGCCGAACCCCGAAACCGTTCATCAAACCAGACGCCGTGCTCCACAAAAATCGCGCGCCGATAGGACATATTGCAACCACGCGCTGAGATCACCCACTGCGGCTTTATGGTGTGAACCAGATCGATGTGATACCAAGCAATGCCCGGATCCATCGCGGCGGCGGGAAGGTCTTCGATGACGACATCACCACCAGAATCTGACAGCTTCATCCGGTCAAACACCCGTCCCGCTACCGCCCCGACTTCTGAGCGTGTGTAGTGGCGGGCATGGGCGTGCAAATAACCAGCCGGAATCTGTACATCATCATCAATGAAAACGACCACTTCTCCGCGCGCGCGTCGCACACCATAGTTGCGTGCTCCCGGCAAGCTCGCCCAATCCAAGCGCCACCAAGAAATTTTGCCAGCCGCGCTAAGGTCTTGCAAAAACTGCTGAGTTGCCGATTCATGGTCACGGGTCTGATCGACTACCAACACCTCGAAGTCAGGATAGTCTTGCTCTAAAATCGAACGCACCGAGTCACACAAGATAGACTCGCGCCCATAGGTAGGAATGATGACCGAAAGTTTCGGGAGGTTCATAACCAAAAATATTAGCGCTTACAATTCAGCATCAAGATTCCGTAAGGGATGTACCCATTGCGTAACACCAAAGCTTTAGGCAACTTCGTCCTTGACCTCAAGACCCAATGCTCGCCGACGCCGCGCCTGCTCCTGGCGCAAGAGTTCAGCTTCTTGTTCTTGAGCTAGCTTAGCTTGTTCTTGCTCCTGTTTGTCCAACTCGGGTAGCTTGAGAATGACTCCAACCAATAGCCAATAATAAACCGCAACTGGGTCAGTATCCAGAGGATACCAGTAGGGAAAATAACTGATAATCATGATGAAAACCCAGTAACTCGCACCGAAATCACGGAGGACTTTGGTTTTGAGTTTGCGGTTGCTCTTGAAGGTGACAAGCGTGACCTGGGTGGTAAATGCGAGAAAGGCAATTAAGCCCATCCACCCCATCTCGTAAAGGAGCTTGGGATGAAAGGTTTCAACCAAGGCAGTAGGCCCGAAGACGCGCGTCGAGTTGGTGGCGCGACCTAGGCCGCGGCCGAGGACACCTCTTTGCTCTTTGACCGCCCATGTAAATTGTTCTTGAATAAAGGCATGAGGGGGGGATGCTTCAGCACGGCTCCTGAAACTATCAACTCTCTCTTGGATGATTTCAGGATTGGTGCTGAGTGCAATGGTGGCGACAAGTGCTAAGCCAATACCGATGGGCAAAAATCGTTTCAGGTTCGCCAACTGCCCCGTCATCACCAAAAGAATCACTGTGACAACAGGAACCAGCGCCAGGGCGATGCGTTGACCGGAAATGAACGAGTTGACAAAGACCAGCGCCATCCCTGCTAAGCCCGCTAAGCGCCAGAGAACCGCGGGATCATTAAAGGCAACTGTGAAAGTCAGAGCACCGTTGGCGATCAGAAACCAAGCCCAATGCCAGGGTGAGGCAAAGGTTCCGGGCAGGCGAATTTGATTCTGAGAGGGGCTAAAAGTTAGTGAGCCGCCAATGAAGCATTTCGCATCGAGCGATGCCTTGAATAAGTCAACCCCAGTAGCATTGCGAGTCCCTTCGCAGACACCGGAGTCGAGCAACACATACTGGTAAATGCCGAGTGAACAGCAGATGAGTGCAAGAATCAGGTGAAGTCGGGCGAGCCAAAGGAGATGCTTTTTGGTTTCGATCAGGTAATAGGCGCAGAAGATGAGCGGGACATAGCCAACTAACACTTTGAGACCGAGAATCCCCTGCGCGATGGGAATGCCCTCACTACAGGGGATTTTTGCCTGCTTCATGGCTCGTGTACACTCTGGCAGCAATTGCTGCATTCCGTTGACGACTAGCATCGTCAGCAGCGCACAGACCAATAAGAAAATCAAAGTGCCAACGAGTTTTTTGGAGACAATGATTGGCTTTTTTTTGCGTTGGCACTCAAGCATCAGCGCTAAGCAGGCAGGGAGAAAAAAGCCGTCCTTCGCCAAATTAAACAGGGCATTGCCGCCCATGAACTGATAGAGGACTGTACCTCCGAATGGCATGTAGATCAAGAACAGCCAAAGCGCGGTACGGGGATACATATACGAAACGTACATGACCGGGACGCCTGCGCCGAGAGCCGCCCCGATTTTGGGGTCGATCGCCACCAATGGCAGGCCGAGGCAAACGAAGCAGGTAATCGCTACCGCTGAAACCTGAATCAACTTTTGTCGTTGCTTCTTGGCCGTTCGCTTCAGCGCGGCTTCTTCCTTTTTGCTCAGTGTGGTTTGTGCGGCTTGTTGTTGACCTGACTGGCGCTTTGACTTGGCTGGCTGCTTATTCTTTTTCTTGCCCTTCAGCATGACAATCGTGCCGCCACAGCGAACTGCTAATCTTAAGCTAGGTTAGCGATGCTGCCCAAAGTATAGCCCGTCTCACTGGGTTCTGTAGTGGCGGGATCGAGGCGTCGTTGACGGGGACAAGCTATGAGTGGTAATGGCTTCTTGCGTGAGAATGGGTCTGATACCTAAGCCTGTTCTTGGAACCCAAGAGTTGTATCCCTCATCCCCAGCTCTTCTCCCAGCTTGGGTGAGGGTTGGGATTTTTGGGGTACGGATACCGTAATTTACTCTGAAAATAGACTCCTTTTTCATCCTTGAGGGTGACGCCACCCCAGGGTTGCGACGTAACCCAGGCTGCGATCATGCTTTTGCTCTCTCCCTACAACCACCAAATCTTGTCTATCCGAAGACTCAGCCATGACAACTCGTAAACGGATTGCGCTCTACTATCCAAACTTTGCTGGCGGGGGTGCGGAAGCCGTAGGACTGTGGATTTTAGAAGCGCTCAAGGATGACTATGATTTGTCTCTCTTCACGCTGACCCCTGTTGATCTGGCAAAGCTGGATCGAATGTATGGGACGCAATTAATGGGGGTTGGGGTCAAGGTGCAATCAGTCTGCCCGCCCCCGCTCACCGGGATCGCGAAAGTGGCGATCGCCAATTCAGCCGTCGGACGCTACATTAGCTTGCACTGGCCGCTCCGCCGCCTCAAAGCCGAGCACGCCGACTACGACTTGGCGATCTCGGGTTATAACGCCGCCGATCTAGGTGCGCCCGGCATCCAGTATGTCCACTGGGTCGGGGTCGTGGATAATATTGTCCGCAAACAGCCCATTTATGGTCGCATTGCCGATTTCGATCCGGCGCGCCTCCTAGAAAATTGGTCGCTGGCCAATTCGCAATTTGTCGCGGAGCGCTTCCACAAGGACTATGGCAAAACAGCGCGGGTGGTCTATCCGCCGGTGGTGATGGATGTCCAGGACATTCCGTGGGAGGCGAAGGATGATGCCTTCATTTGCAGTGGCCGTTTGGTCAAAGCCAAAAGCCCGCACAAAGCGATTCAGATCCTCAGTCGGGTGCGCCAGCAAGGCTACGATGTGAAGTTGCACCTCACGGGCGGCGGCGGCGGGACTTATGCTTGGCAGTACGGGCGATTTCTGAGGCAGATGGTCGCGCGGAATGCTGACTGGGTGACGCTGCACGAAAATTTGAATTATCGGGATTATGTCAAGTTGCTGGCGACCTGCCGCTATGGCATTCACCACAAGCCGGAGCCGTTTGGCATCTCGATTGCCGAGATGGTGAAAGCGGGAGCGATCCCGTTTGTGCGATCGCGCGGTGGTCAAGTAGAGATTGTTGGGATCGAAAATGAGGCGCTCTTTTTCGATGGTATCGACCAGGCGGTGGAGAAAATCGTCGCGGTGCTGGGCGATCGCCAGCGCCTGGACGACCTCCGCACCCAGCTCACGGCGCGCAACCAACTGTTCTCAACTGAGCGCTTCATGACTGAGATTCGTCAGGCGGTCGCCGAGTTTTTTGCGACGCCAGCACCGGTTCAAGCGTAGCAAGTCTGGTATTGCGGTTTGCGCCCTGGTGGACAGGCTGAGCACTGAGTTTCTGAGGCATCATGCAGCAGGTTTTGATCGTAGAAGACGATCGTGAAATCGCCCAACTGGTCGAGACGACCTTGACCCGTGAGGGCTTTATCTGTCGGCGTGTGGCGGATGGTAGACAGGCGATCGCCACCTTTCAGGACTGGCAACCTGATGTCATTGTGTTGGATCTGATGCTGCCCGAACTGGATGGCCTCGAGGTCTGTACCCGCATTCGCCAGCAATTCACCCACAAAGACCCCTACATCCTGATGCTGACGGCACGGGGCGAAGAGATCGATCGCGTCATTGGCCTCTCGACTGGTGCCGATGACTATCTGACCAAGCCTTTTAGTCCCCGCGAGCTCGTGGCACGGGTGCGCGCCCTGCTGCGACGCAGCCTGCGCCATGGCGATCCCCAAGCCCCAGCCGCCGCCAACGTCTATCGCAGCCGTCATTTCAGTGTTGATCTCGATCGCCATGTGGCGAGTCGGCAACTGGCGGGGGAGACGGAACCGCAGCACCTCGAGCTGACCCAGCTCGAGTTCAAGCTGCTCGCTGCCTTCCTGAGCTATCCGGGTCGGGCTTGGACACGGTTGCAACTGATCGAGAAACTCTGGGGCGATGATTTTTTCGGCGATGAGCGGGTCGTCGATACCCACATTGGCCGCCTGCGGAAGAAAGTGGAACCCGAACCAACCCAACCTAGCTTTATTAAAACTGTGGTCGGAGTGGGTTACAAGTTTGAAGACGAGCGCAGCTAAGCCGGAGGAGCGATTTTTACGGTTGTGGCTGGGGCGATCGCGCCGTAACTAGACTGCCGCCGACTGATCGCTGCCGGTGACCGACTCGGCATCTGTCGGCAACTCCAGGCAATAGCCCGCGCCATAGACCGTCTTAATGAACATCGGGTGGCGAGGATCAGGTTCTAACTTCGTCCGCAAGTGGCGGATATGAACCCGAATCGTCTCAATGTCATCGTCAGGATCGTAGCCCCAGACTTCCTTGAGGATTTCGCTTGGCGAGACAGTCTGACCGTGGCGTTGCAGTAGGCAGTGCAACAGCTCGAATTCCAGGTGGGTGAGCTTCACAGTCTTGTCAAACCAGATCGCCTCAAAGCGCTCCGGAATCAGGGTGAGGGGGCCGTAGTTGAGAATTTCAGAGTGCTTCGCCGCCTGTGGGATGCGATCGGTGCGTCGCAGCAAGGCCCGCACCCGCGCCAGCATTTCCTCAAGTTCAAAGGGTTTTGTCATGTAGTCGTCAGCACCGGCGTTGAAGCCGCCGACCTTGTCCTGAGTCTGGTCTAGCGCCGTCAGCATCAGAACTGGAATATCTGCGGTGCGATCATCGCGACGCAAGCGTTGGCAAACGGTGAAACCGTCAACTTTGGGCAGCATCAGATCCAGCATGATCAAGTCAGGCTGCAACTGTACAGCCAGTGCCTGACCCTTAATGCCATCACTAGCTAGGCTGACATCATAGCCAGCCATCTCCAGGTTAATGGAGACCAAGTCGGAGATTGCGGGGTCGTCATCAATGACCAAAATTCGAGGCATTACCCTACCAAAGCAGCTACTGCATTTTAGGTTACAGTTCGCTAAGAACTGTAATGCAAACGTGAAGATTCCTGTACTGATTATAAAGGGTAAATTTCGCATCGCTCGCCAGAAACCTAATCGGTTGCAGGTAGGACGGCGAGAATCAACAGTGGAATGTTAATAGTTTTTAACAAACTTGCTCATTCGTCAACAGATGCTGACATCGCGAGTGCTCAAAATTGGCAGTGGCACCCGAGTGGCCGCCCCCTGACTGGTTGCAAGTGTGAGCAATTGCTACGACTGGTCTCAGCGGCGAGTTGGGTGGGCCACACCCGATTGGGGGTTGACCTATGACTGATGGCATGGTTGCCGCACCGCCTTACCAGCCGCTGTGGTTTTTGCAAGATGGTTTAGTCCAAACGCTGTGGAGTGTGACCCGCTATGGCTGGGGCTGGCAGCGTTGGGGCGATCGCGCATCTTGGCTGATCAGCCTGCCCAAGATCCCCTGGCAAGAGCAGATCTTTCGCGGGGCGGAGGATGTACCACTCTGGGGTCAATGGAGCTGTCCGCCTCAGGCCAAAGGAACGGCGATCATTACCTACGGCATCACTGGTAGCAGTGAGACCGCCTGGTACGCGCACACCCTCGCCCGCAAAGCCTATGCGTGTGGCTGGGCTGTGCTGATCTACGATTGGCGCGGCCACGGTCGCTCGGCGGCCCTCTCACCGACGCCCTCGTCCGACGGCTGGCGTGAAGGCGACGACCAGCGGCGGCTGGCGGCGCAACTGGTTGAACTTGGCTGTCCGCCTTGGGTGGCTTTGCTGGGGTTTTCCCTGGGTGGACAATTGGCGCTCTGGGGCTTGCATGCGGCTCAGGTCGCCGACGATCCGCTGATCCGCACGGCGGCGGTACTCTGTCCGGCCCTGGAGTCGAATCGCTCTCTCGATCACTTGGTCTCGACGCCGATCGGTCGCTGGATTGAGCAGCGCTTGACGCAGGAGTTGCGGGCGGAAGCGGCGCGGCGGCGCGATCGCTTTCCCGATAGCGTCCCGGCTGGTGCGGTCGAGCGCATTGACAACATTCGCGCCTTTGATCACGAAATGGTGATTCGATTTTACGGCTTTGCCAGCGTCACCGATTACTATGAACGAACAAGCCCGCTGTACCAGCTCGCCGCTCTTGCTCGCCCGCATCTGATCATTTATGCGGCGGATGACCCCATGTTTGCGCCGTGTCTGGTGCCGGAACTGCGCGATCGCGCCGCCCAAAATCCCCAAACTCAACTGCTCCTGACGGCGCACGGCGGTCATATTGCCCATCTGACCACGGCGACAGCTTCAGAAGACCAATTTTGGGGTCTGAATCGACTGCTGCAATTTTGCGATCGCCAGCGCGCCCTCGCTTAAGTCCCGACCGCGAGCAAGAGGTTCAACCTGGCTTATGGCTAATCAATTTATTCAGGATCGCTCCATGCCACTGGTGTTGCACTGGCTCGCCAGCATGACTCCCGAAGTCCGCGCCGAGGTTGGTGACAAGGCCTTTCTGCTTGGACAGCTTCGACAACGCGGCTATCCGGTGTTGCCGGGTTTTGTGATCGCGACTTCGATGCTGCCAGAGTTTTTGCTCAGGAGCGGGATCGAGTTGCCTGAACTCGCGACCCTACCGAGCGATCGCCCGTCACCACTCCAAGCCTTAGCCCGCCAACTGCGTCGCGCGCTGCTTGCGGCTGAACTTCCGGCGGCCTGGTTGCAGTCTTTGGTGACTGCCTGCGAGACAATGTCTAGTCCGGTGCTGCTCTTCCGGCCCTCGCTGTCCCTCGAACACGGGACGCCTCCGGCTCACCTGCTCCTCGCCCAGTGGTGTTGGCAGCAGCCTGACGCGATCGCCCACGGGCTAAAACAGACTTGGGCGGAACTGCTGCGGGCACGCAGCCTATTTTATTGGCAGCGCCTGGGGCTGACTTGGCAACAACTGCATTTGGCAGTTCTGGTGCAACCGGCGCGAGATGCGATCGCCTCTGGCACAGCAACGAGTCGTGGCAGACTTTGGCAGTTTCAAGCTACGCGCGGTTTAGCTCTCAGCCAAGAACGGGGCGAGACCATTCCGGACACCTACCAGGTTGAAGCGGCTACGGGACGATGGCAGCAGCGCCGAGGGGGTCACCAGAGTCGCATTTATCGCCTGCGCACGCGGCCACCGGCGGTCAGCGCTGACTGTGTGGAGATCATGGCACTCAATGAGCACGACTCGCTGCCCATGGCAATTACCCCCGATCAGCAGCAACAATTGCTAGCGATCGCGGTGCGGCTGAATGCAGATGGCGTCGATGTCCCTGGCTGGGAGTGGCTGGCAACCCCGGTCGCCCTGGAAACCGAGATCATTCTCACCCAGCTCCACGACCAAAATCCGCTTGTGCAATCTACTTCTACAGCGGGGCCTGGTTCACTGCGCCTTTTGGGCATCGGGGCTGCACCCGGACAAGCGATCGCCCCTGCCTGTTTACTGGCGGGGATCCAGAAGCATTGGCAGAGCATTCCCCCCAATTGTATTCTGGTGATTGACCACATCACACCCGATTGGCTCCCGCTGCTCGAACAGGCAGCCGGTTTGGTGATCGAGCAGGGAGGAACCACCAGCCACGGGGCGATCGTCGCGCGCGAGTTGGGGATTCCCGCCGTCGTCGGTCTGGCTGATGCGACTCAACACCTGCACAATGGTGATCGCCTGGCCATTGATGGCACCAGTGGCGAAGTTTGCCTGCTGTCGTCGCCGTCCCCGGCGACTCCACCGACTTCAGGGTTGACCCTTCCCTCCCGCGCCAATGAACCGCCTGCCACAGCCGTCACTGGGCCGACGGTTGCCCTGAGCACTCAGTTGTGGGTCAACCTCAGTCAGCCGAGCGCGATCGCCCATGCAGTCACATTGCCGGTGCGCGGCGTTGGCTTGTTGCGAGCTGAACTAATGATGCTGCGCTTGCTGCGGGCGCATGATCTCGCTTGGTGGCTACAACATCCGATCATGCTGAGCGATCACCTGGCACGCTTGCTCGAATGCTTCGCTGCCGCCTTTGCACCGCGCCCGGTGTTCTACCGTTCGACCGATTGGCGCGCCCCAGAATTTCCCCTGTTGCCCGGAACTCGCGCTGCCCTCAATCCCCTCCTCGGTGTGCGGGGGACTTACAGCTACCAGGTGTGCCCAGAACTATTTGCCGCAGAGCTAACCGCCTTGGCAGCGGTACAGAAAACTTGTGGGAACTTGAGCTTGATTCTGCCGTTTGTCCGCAGTGTTGAAGAGTTCGAGCAGGCGCGCGATCGCGTTGAGCAAGCAGGCCTATTGGCGCTACCCGATTTCCAGCTTTGGTTCGCGGCCGAAGTGCCTTCGGCGCTTTTCCTCCTGCCCGACTACGTGCGGGCGGGCGCGCAGGGGGTCGCGATCGGCAGCAATGACTTGACCCAGTTGCTACTCGGAGCCGATCGCGACGATCCGAGCCTGTCACAAACGCTGACTGATAACCATCCCGTCGTCTGGCAAGCGATCCAGCAGCTCATTCGTAGCGCTCAGTCAGCCGGTATTCCCTGTTCAGTTTGCGGCCAAGCGCCAGTCAAATGGCCGGAGCTGGTGGATTTACTGGTGAATTGGGGAATCACGGCAATCTCTGTGGAGCCGACGGCGGTGCTCAGCATGTACCAGGCGATCGCCGCCGCCGAACAACGCCTGCGTCGCACCAACTTCTGAACTCAGCGCCAGCCCCTTCTCGACCGCAAACCGACAGCCAGCTACGACTCAAGTTCAGTCGGATCAACCCCCAGCTCGCGGAGCTTTGCCGCTAATCGTTCGGCTCGCTCTTCACCCGTCAATAACAACTGACCCGTGTGATCCCACCAGCGCAGCCAAGGCAGGGTCACATTTTGATAGGTTCCCGGCCAAATCCCTAACTCAACCCCCAGTTCGTCAATCGGAAAATGCCCCCGCTCATTGGCGGGAAGCAATTGGTAGTGGGTTTTCTCCAAGAAATACACCTCAACCTGGGCTTTCTGGACTTCATAGATGGCATAGTAGGCGGGCCGAATTGCTGTCTCATAGACCCAAAACTTTCCTGTCCAAGGCGTGCGATCGCGCTCTTCCGCCCCCGTCCCCGAAACAAATTCGATCACAATTTGCGGAGGTATGATTTCCTGCCACAGCACATAGGAACGTCGCATCTGACCATCAAGAGCAGGCGGCACATTGGGCACATAGAACCAGTCGGGGGCTTCGGCACCTCGCTGGGGCGGGTCTGTCAAACGCCAGTAGATGCCGCTATCTTGCCCGATGCAGTACTGTCCGTCGGGATGGATGGTTTGTAGAATCGGGCGGATTGAATCCGTCAGCAGAACGCTTTGGGGATGCTCCTGAAAATTCTTCACGAACGATCCATCTTCGCAGGGAAGTTGGGTGTGGTCAGGCAACGGTGTGAAGGTTTCAACATCGGTCATAGTTCGTGCAGAGATAATAGAACTTAGCTCATTAATTTGGCATCATTACTCAGAATTTAGTCATCTAGTACCGCTACGCGGAGTTTTGAGTTCTGAGTGCCTGCAATACGGGAATAAGTAGACCAGGGTAGATTTCGTTCACTCTGTAACAGATTGTAACGATATGCGAATCTCAGTACTAGCAAGAGTTTCAACTCGATCGTGACAAAATCCCTGATGTCTCAATTCTGTCCTGACCTACTTACTGTGGATCTTGAATCGGACTCTCATTTCCGCCGTCTTGTACTAGTACATAAAGGCGGCAGTCAGGACACCATTCAAGTTGGTGGGACGCCCTGAAAATCAAAGCTTGCTGACTTCTAAATTCCACCTTCTCACCTCCGCTTAGCAGTACTAGGCACTCAACTCAAGCATTCGCTGGATGGGCTTCAGAGCCGCGACGCGAATGTCATCGGGCAGGCTGATTTCTGGTTCACGGTGCTGCATTGCTAAATACAACTTTTCCAGCGTATTTAGCCGCATATGCGGGCATTCGTTGCAGGCACAATTATTAAGTGCCGGAGCTGGAATAAGCTGCTTTTCAGGCGCAAGCTTCTGCATCTGGTGGAGAATACCCGGTTCTGTGACCACGATAAAAGCGGGAGCCGCGCTGTTTTGGACATGATGCAATAGTGCCGTCGTCGAGCCGATATAGTCGGCATGACGGAGGACAGGTGGCTCGCATTCTGGGTGGGCGATGACCTCAGCATCGGGATACGCGACTTGCAGTTGCACGATTTTCTTCTCCGAGAAGGTTTCGTGGACAATGCAACTGCCTTGCCAAAGCAATAAGTCGCGGCCGGTCTGTTCGATCACGTAGCGACCAAGGTTACGATCCGGTGCAAAAATAATTGGCTGCTCGGCAGGAATTTGCTCGACGATCCGCACCGCATTGGAGCTGGTACAGATGATGTCGCTCATGGCTTTGATCGCCGCCGTGCAATTAATATAGGAGATGACCAAATGGTCAGGGTGCGCGGCTTTGAAAGCGGCAAAGGCTTCAGGGGGGCAACTGTCCGCCAGCGAGCAACCGGCGTTGAGATCGGGCAGTAAGACGAGCTTATCGGGATTGAGGATTTTCGCGGTCTCGGCCATGAAATGCACCCCTGCGAACACGATGACCTCCGCCTCAGTCATCACGGCTTGGCGAGCGAGGCCGAGGGAGTCGCCGATGTAGTCTGCCACATCTTGGATCTCACTCTCCTGGTAATAGTGGGCGAGGATGACGGCGTTGAGGTCGCGTTTCAGAGTCGCGATCGCCCCAGGGAGATCGCTCGGCAGCGCAGGCATTTGGGGACGAGATAAAGTAGTGGCAAACACAGCAGTCTCCGGCTCCAGTACCGACGAACTCTAGGTTCTAATAATTATAGTTAAATTTACCAAAATTGGCGGTGGTGGCAGTTCACGACCGGCAACACGCGGCTGAGCATAGGGCGGTGACGCGATGAGCACTACGGTTTTCCTCTTTTCGCTCTAGTTTCTCACACCCACTTCTCTGAGTCTTTATACTTAGTGCTAATCTGGGATGCTCCCATTGGTTAGAACGGATTGCAGAATGCCGAAAACACCCCGAATCTCGATTCCGCTAGCCGTCAGAGAACTCGTGCTTCAGCGCGATAACTATCAATGCCAGAGCTGTGGCAAGCAAGGTCAGTGTGTGGGTCTACAGATCGACCACATCATCCCACTAGCACTGGGAGGGTCTAATGATCTGAGTAATTTCCAGGTGCTTTGCGGCCCTTGCAACCGCCGCAAGCGCGATCGCCTTGACCCACGCTTTCAGCGTCGCTTCACTGGATCAGTTCAATAGGGTGTCATTCGGCGAAGCGATCGCCCCGGTAGATCGCTTAGAATCGTTGCCAGTGTTGAGGAGTTTCGGCATCATGAGCGAATTTCTGGATTTCTTGCGTCATAAGTGGGCCTACGTGGCGATCGGTGAATTCAAGCCCGGCAAGTTTGCGGAAGCCGAGCAACTGTTTGTCAAAGCCGTCTCGACTTATAAACAAGGGTTCGAGGGCGCGTACTTGCTGCAAGAGCCGGATACTGATCGCGGCATCGCGATTATTCTCTGGGACAACCGCGAAGATATGGATGCCAACCGCAACACCGTGCAAGAAGCGATGGTGCGCGAGATGGGGCATCTGTTTGCCAAGATGCCCGAGACGAAGTTTTACGATGTCTGTAGCGAGATCGGCGCTTCGCCGGAAGCAGGGCAAGTCTAGAGCGCACCGACCGACAGGCTGATAGCGCTCACGGCGATCGCCAACCTCACCCGGTCGTACCCACCGAGATTTTGTCTGGCGATCGCCAAGCAACGGCAATGGACGAGCAAGCGGAACAACTGCGGCAGTGGCTGGCCACCGTTCAGCAACAGCCCCGAACCAGTCTGGCGTGGCGTCGCGCCATGCACCACTTGCTGTTGACGATCCAGCAGTTGCCCGGCTTGGCGCGGTCGAGCCATCCCGACTACGGCGAAGTCCTCGATGATGTGCTGCTGCGACTCGCGGATGAAATTGGCGAATTCGTGCCTCAGGGCGACTCGCTGACCCAGAGTCTGACCCACTGGCTCAACCTGAAGCTGCGGCTCAAATACGCCGTGCGTGATCTACACCAACCACCGCGATCGCGCCGCCGCGCCCAGCAGCGCACCGCTCAGCGCGAGTTCGCCGAACAAGCCCGCCAACCGCCGCTCTCGCTGGATGCCCCCCTCACGGACGATAGCTCAGAAAGCTTTGCCGACCGCCTACTCGCCGATCTGCCGCGCAATTTTTGGGAGCTGCAAGCTCAGATTGCCCAAGCCCAGCAGCAACAAGCGACGGAACAAGTCGGGCAAGCGGTGCAACGCTACATTGAAACCGATCCTGACGGTCGCCTGCGCGCCAGCCATCCGCAAGCGCATCCCGATTGCCACAGTCAGATGCTGAGCCAGCGCTTGCTCCTGAAGCAGCCGCCGGATAAGTTGGTGATGATCGCCCGGGACTGCAATATCAACTACCACACCCTCAACTGGCACTGGAAGCACAAGGGACTACCGTTATTACGGGCGATCGCGGCGGAATTGGGTCAAGCGCAGCAACCATAACCCTTGTCAACATTGAGTGGCGTCTGCATTACGCGACGAATTGCAGGGCGTATTGGGTCGTCAAGCCGTGCCTACTCAGGCTAATTGCGACGACGCCGGGGAACTGTGCAGAGGCCGTGCAGGGCGATCGCCGCCAGCGTTGCACTTTGCAGCACCCAAACCCCCTCAGCAAAGAGATTGAGACGGTGAATATTCTGCTGCGCTTCAGCGGCAAAGAGAGCATTCAAACTGCTGCCACTTCCGGCTAGCGCCGCAAAATTGGCGTAGGATTGCTCTAAGGCGACCCAATCGATCAAAGCGTAGAAGCCGAAGGCAACGACGCCGACACTACCGAGCAAGAAGACGATGGCGAGCGGGATGAAGCGCAGCATGGTTATGACCTTCGCAGCAATTGCGCCTAGAATATCGTGCTGGCTCACTCAGCAAAAGTGCTCACGATGGACAGCGCGATCGCCCGAGCCACATTCAGAATCGTAAACCCCGATACTGCTAAGCTTCAGCCAATTCTGTCAAGCTTGTAGAATTTAACTTTGGCTTGGCTGAGGTTGACCGTCCGCCGCTCTACAGTCAAACGCCTTGCTACCCCTACGGAAATTTTTGGGGTCAGTTAACCCTTCAGATCACTCTCATTCATTTATCGGTAACGCTCATGACCGTTTGCGACTATGTTCCTGGCTTGGAAAATATCCCCGCCGCTCAATCAGGCATTAGTTATGTTGATGGCAAACAAGGCATCTTAGAATATCGCGGCATTCGCATCGAAGAATTGGCAGCTAAGAGCAATTTTGTTGAGTCTGCCTATCTGTTGATCTGGGGCAAATTGCCGACCCAAAACGAACTGGAAGCCTTTGAGACCGAGATCCGCTATCACCGCCGCATCAAATATCGGATTCGCGACATGATGAAGTGTTTCCCGGAGACTGGGCATCCGATGGACGCCCTGCAAACCTCCGCCGCTGCCCTCGGCTTATTCTACGCCCGCCGAGCGCTCGCCGATCCCCAGTATATTCGTGAAGCAGTTGTCCGCCTGCTGGCGAAGATTCCAACCATGGTTGCTGCCTTCAAAGTCATGCGGAAGGGGAATGATCCCATCCAACCCAATGACAACTTGGACTACACGGCGAATTTTCTGTATATGCTGACGGAGCAGATCCCTGACCCGATCGAGGCGCATATTTTCGATGTCTGTCTAACCCTACACGCCGAGCACACGATCAATGCCTCGACCTTTTCGGCAATGGTCACCTCGTCAACGATGACCGATCCCTATGCGGTCGTAGCTTCAGCCGTGGGGACATTGGCAGGGCCGCTACATGGTGGTGCCAACGAGGAAGTGATCCAGATGCTTGAAGAAATTGGCTCGATCGACAATGTGCGCGCCTATGTCGAAGCTTGCGTAGTCAATAAAAAGCGCATTATGGGCTTCGGTCACCGCGTCTACAAGGTCAAAGATCCGCGCGCAACAATTTTGCAAGAGCTGGTGGAGAAACTCTTTGCCAAAGAAGGCGTTGATTACTTCTACGAAATCGCCGTGGAACTGGAAAAAGTCGTCGAAGAAAAGCTGGCGCACAAAGGCGTCTATGCCAATGTCGATTTCTATTCCGGCCTGGTGTATCGAAAATTGGGGATTCCGACTGATCTGTTTACCCCCATTTTGCGATCGCCCGCGTCGCCGGTTGGCTGGCCCATTGGCGCGAGCAGATCGAGGAAAATCGCATCTTTCGACCGACACAGATCTATCGCGGCGAGCACAATCAGCCCTATATCCCCATGGCAGAGCGGTAGCGTCAGGGTGGTTTTAGCCTGGCGATCGCCTCCCTCGGCATCCGCGACCCCGCTCTCTATCGATTGGTAGAAATTACCCCCCGGCGACCCTAAGAGTCGCGGCATCCAGGGATATACTGTCTACAGCAACGAATCTTCACAGTTTCGACTAAGCTTGCTGCCTCACCATTGCTCTCTTATTAGTGGATTATTCATGAGCGCGGGAATTGATCTGAAAGGAAGCTTCATCGACTCTCTCAGCGACTTGGGGTTGCCACCCGGAGCGGCAACCGCCTTGTGGATTCCGCTCCCGATCACGCTCATGATCCTCAGCGCGACAGTAGGTCTACTGGTCACCGTTTGGCTCGAGCGCAAGGTCTCAGCCGCCGCCCAACAACGCATCGGCCCCGAGTATGCCGGGCCGCTCGGCGTCTTACAGCCCGTCGCCGACGGCTTGAAGCTGGTGTTCAAAGAGAGCATCACCCCCGCCAAGACCGATCCTTGGCTCTTCACCCTCGGGCCAATCTTGGTGGTCATTCCCGTCTTTCTCTCATTTCTGATCGTCCCCTTTGGTCAGAATCTGGCGATCACGGATCTGAATGTCGGCATCTTCCTCTGGATCTCGCTCTCCAGCATTGCCCCGATTGGCCTGTTGATGTCCGGCTATGCGTCCAATAACAAGTACTCGCTCCTGGGAGGCTTGCGGGCGGCGGCACAGTCGATCAGCTACGAGATTCCGTTGGCGCTCTCCGTGCTGGCCGTCGTGATGATGTCCAACAGCCTCAGCACCATCGATATTGTCGAACAGCAGGCCGGTTACGGGATTCTCGGCTGGAATGTCTGGCGGCAACCGGTGGGCTTCATCATCTTTTGGATTGCCGCCCTGGCAGAGTGCGAGCGCTTACCCTTTGACCTCCCGGAAGCAGAGGAGGAATTGGTAGCAGGTTATCAGACTGAATACTCCGGGATGAAATTCGGTTTGTTCTACATTGGCTCTTACGTCAACCTGGTGCTCTCAGCGCTGATTGTCGCCATCATTTATCTCGGTGGCTGGGAGTCGCCCCTGCCTGTCGGGAGCCTCGCCAATTGGCTGGGCGTCAGCGAAACCAGCTCTTGGTTACAGGTGATCGCCGCTTCGCTGGGGATTGTCATGACGGTGCTCAAGGCTTATCTGCTGGTCTTTATCGCTGTCCTCCTGCGCTGGACAGTGCCTCGGGTTCGCATCGACCAGTTGCTCAACCTCGGCTGGAAGTTTTTGCTTCCCGTCTCCCTGGTCAATCTGTTGCTGACCGCCGCCCTCAAGTTGGCATTTCCCTTCGCCTTCGGGGGCTAGAATGCTTCGATTTCCTCTGCGCTCTCTCGTTATCACGCTCGCTCTGTAAAACCATGTTTAAACTCCTTCAACAAGTCGGCGACTACGCTAAAGAAGCTGCCCAAGCGGCTAAGTTTATCGGTCAAGGTCTTTCGGTCACCTTTGACCACATGAAGCGGCGACCAGTCACGGTGCAATACCCTTATGAAAAGCTGATCCCCTCGGAACGCTATCGCGGCCGCATCCACTTCGAGTTTGATAAGTGCATTTCTTGCGAAGTCTGTGTGCGGGTCTGCCCGATCAATTTGCCGGTTGTGGATTGGGAATTCGACAAGGCGGCTAAGAAGAAAAAGCTTAATCACTACAGTATCGATTTTGGTGTTTGTATTTTCTGCGGCAACTGTGTTGAGTATTGCCCGACTAACTGCCTGTCAATGACGGAAGAGTACGAGCTGGCCGCCTACGATCGCCACCAGTTGAATTACGACAGCGTGGCACTCGGTCGTCTGCCCTACAAGGTGACCCAAGACCCGATGGTGACGCCGTTACGCGAGTTTGCGTATCTGCCCAAGGGTGTGGATGATCCCCACGACCTGCCGGCTGGCGCGCAACGAGCGGGTCGCCGCCCAGAAGAAATAGTTGAAGAGATGTCCGCGAAAAATTAGTCGGGTCGGGGGGATTGACCTGCGACTGACCGTAGCTACTGAGGAGTGAGTCTGTGAATTTGTCGGAAGGGGTTCAGATTGTTTCGTTTGTGGTGCTGGCGGCGCTGACGCTCTGCGCTGCACTGGGCGTTGTTTTGCTGGAAGAAATTGTCTATTCGGCTTTTCTGCTCGGTGCTGTTTTCATTGGTATCTCTGGCTTGTTCATTTTGCTGAATGCGGACTTTGTGGCGGCGGCACAGATTTTGATCTACGTTGGCGCGGTTAATGTCCTGATTCTGTTCGCGATCATGCTGGTGAATAAGCGCGAGCCGTTTGCGCCCTCCCGCAATTTGTGGATTCGCCGCAGTGCGACGGCTGTTGTTTGCCTGGGGATCTTTGCGCTGTTGGGCACGATGGTGATTGCGACGCCTTGGGCGATCGCGCCGTCACCCGGCCCAGTCGATACGGTGTTGAAAATCGGTATTCACTTCTTCAGCGATTATCTGCTCCCGTTTGAACTGGCATCGGTGCTGCTGCTGATGGCGATGGTCGGGGCGATTATTTTGGCGCGCCGCGATTTCATTCCGGAAGTGACAATACCCGGTGCCACTTCGGAGCCACTGGCGTTGCCGGAGCGGCCACGAGAACTGCCGAGCGAGCGTGTGGGTTCCTAGTATCACGATCGGGAAGGCAGAAGTCAGAAGTTGGCAAGCTTGATTTTTGATGCTGCTGTCTGGCTTGAGTCGCCCGCGCGCTTTCGTTGAGCTGTTGTCCTCACAGTTTTGCTGAATCAGACCAATCTATTTCAAACTCTCATGCAACTCTATCTGCAATATTTTCTGCTACTGGCTGCCGCCCTCTTTTGCACCGGCATCTATGGCTTGGTCACGAGTCGCAATGCTGTGCGCGTGCTGATGTCGATCGAGTTGTTGCTCAATGCCGTCAATTTGAACCTGATGGGTTTCTCGAACTACCTCGATCCGTCTGAGATCAAGGGTCAGGTTTTCGCGGTGTTTGTGATTGCGATCGCCGCTGCCGAATCAGCCGTTGGCTTGGCGATCATCTTGGCGATCTATCGCAACCGCGACACGATCGACATGGAGCAGTTCAACTTGCTCAAGTGGTAGTCTTCTCAACCGCATTGTTAGGTGGTTTTGATACTCCTCGACTGGCAGGCACTGGACTCTTAGGAGGTGATGACAGTGCTGAATCCCTGACCCATCAGGGGTTTTGATGATGATCGCTAGAACCCTTTGCCTCACAAGGTTTACAGCCTCAATCACCCGTTAGTAGTCCAGTGCCGACTGGCGGACTATAGTCGCTTGATGGGAGCATCCCAGTTTGGCAATCCTGCGTTCCTACGGAACAGGCTCCGCCAATACCCTAAGTCCCTCTCCCAATCTGGGAGAGGGACTTCTAGCTCCTCTTCGCCTAGCTTGGGAGTAGGGGTTGGGGGATGTAGGCGCGCGGCGACTGCTCGCAGAGTGGGAAACCGCAACGCCAAAGTGGGATGCACCCACTTGCCGAGCGCAAGTAGTAATTGGCGTAAAGCCGATGAGCCTCAAAATGTACTGAAAGTCACAGAAAATGTGAACTGGCATAAAGTTCGAGAACCCGACTCAAAATCGGCTCTTTGGGTAACAAGAGGTGCAGAGTTTTGGGATCTTGAACGGCTAGATGAAGCCGAAGACTGTGCAGCCCAAGCGAGGGAATGCCAACATGGAAGTCACCAGCCCTACACCTTAATGGGGGCAATTTATTATGACCGACGCGAATATTTAGAGGGTGATAAGTGGTTTGAGATGGCAGCAGAACGTGGAGCCGATGATACTGATGATGAGATTGAAAGAATTGTCAGAATGACAAGAGATAAGGATAAACGTAGAGAAGTTGCAGAGTATCTTCTCAAAAAAGATCCAGGTCGTTATGGTTGGGCAAATTCATACCTTAAGTAGGAGAAACTATGGAAACATTAATTGCAGAAATCGTGCGAAAGCTCCATTCTCTATCTGAGATTAAAATCTTAGAAGTTCTAAATTTTGTTGACTTTTTGACTTGGGACAAAGAGCGTTTAGCTTCGCGACCATTAAGCAATGATATTCTTCAAGAAGATGAAGAGTTTGAGGCGATCGCTGATCATCTAGCTGACGAATTCCAAAGCTATGGTGGCTCCAATATACCTTGCCTATCAGATTATTCTGTTAGTCGAGCAGGAATTTATGGAGAGCATCCCTAATTATGATTTACTTGGTGGATACGAATGTTCTGTTGCGATTTGTAGATCGCTCTCATCCTCTCCATCCTTTGCTTAGAACTGCTATCCGGGAGCTACGTCAAGATGGACACAAGCTACAAGTCTTTTCTCAAAATTGCATTGAGTTTTGGAATGTTGCAACTCGTCCCATTGAAAGAAATGGATTTGGATTAGCTCCGCCTGAAACTGAACGGCTGTTGCAACTGATTGAGCGTCTCTTTCCAGTCTTACCTGATAGTTCTGAGATTTATAAGGAATGGCGCAGATTGGTTGTTGCTTTTGGTGTTTCAGGAGTTCAGGTTCATGATGCTCGACTAGTTGCATTAATGAAAGTCAATGGTATATCGTGCATTCTCACGTTGAACGTAGAGGACTTTAAACGCTACATCTCCGAAGGAATTAAGGCTGTTGCACCAAGAGATGTCGGTAGGGCAACCACCTAACAAGGGAGCATTCCAGTTTGGAAGCTCTGCGTTCTTACGGAACAGGCTCCGCCAATACCCTAAGTCCCTCTCCCAATCTGGGAGAGGGACTTCTAGCTCCTCTTCGCCTAGCTTGGGAGTAGGGGTTGGGGGATGTAGGCGCGCGGCGGCTGCTCGCAGAGTGGGAAACCGCAACGTCAAAGTGGGATGCACCCGCGTTTATAGCTCAACCAAAGCGGCTGGCGACTTCGCCTCCGGGTGACGACAAGCGATCGGCATCCGCCAGCCTGTACCGAAGGCACGATCGGTAATTTTCAGACCCGGTGGCGCTTGGCGGCGCTTGAACTCGGCGCGGGCGACTAGTTTGAGGACGCGACTGACGGTTTCTGGATGGTGCCCGCCGGCGATGATCTCATTTGCGGCTTGGCGTTGAGCTACGAGGCGCTCCAGGATGTCGTCGAGGCTGTCGTAGTCGGGCAGGGAATCGCTGTCCAATTGATCAGGGCGTAGCTCGGCACTGGGTGGTTTGGTGATGACATTGGCCGGAATCCGCTCGCGATCGCGGTTCAGCCAGCGACAGAGCGAAAACACCCGCGTTTTGGGGACATCGGCGATCGCCGCCAAGCCGCCATTCATGTCGCCATAAAGCGTACAATAGCCGACTGCCATCTCGGATTTATTGCCGGTTGAGAGCAGGAGATAGCCAAATTTGTTGGCGATCGCCATCAGCAGATTGCCACGAATTCGCGACTGAATATTCTCCTCGGCGACGCCAAATTCTGTACCGGCAAACAACGGTTCGAGGATCTGATCGTAGGCAGTCATTGCCGGGGCAATTTTCAAGACCTGGCTGCGAATTCCTAAATTTGCCACCAAGGCCTCGGCATCTGCGAGCGAATGGTCGGAACTGTAGGGCGAGGGCATGAGCACACCGAGCACATTTTCGGCACCGAGTGCCTCGGCAGCGATCGCCGCCACCAGCGAGGAATCGATGCCGCCGCTCAGGCCTAGCACCGCCCGCCGGAAGCCACATTTGCGTGCGTAGTCACCGACGCCGAGCACCAGCGCTGCCCAGATTTCGGCGTCATCCCCCTCGGGGCGAGGGGCGATCGCGCTCAGTTGCAGATCACGCGGCGTCGCGTCGAATTCCACCAAGGTCAGAGCGGGCTGGCAGTGCGCCGCGCGGCTGACCACCTCCCCCGCCCGGTTGCAAGCCACACTGCTACCGTCAAAGAGGAGGTCGTCATTGCCGCCGACTTGATTGACATAAATAATCGGTTGCTGGAAGCGGCGCGCCGCATGGCTCAGCATCGCTTCACGCAATCTTTGCTTGCCGACGCTGTAGGGCGAGGCTGAGAGATTGACGATCAGATCGGCACCGGCAGCGGCGAGATCGGCGAGCGGATTGACCTCGTAGCTGCGTTTTCCCCAAAACTCCTCGTCGTTCCAGAGGTCTTCGCAGACGGTGACCCCGATGGTCATGGCAACGGCGTTGACCGCGAGTTGAAAACAGTTGCTGCGATCGCCCGGTTCAAAATAGCGGTCTTCATCAAAAACATCGTAGGTTGGCAGCAGTCGCTTGCGGAAATATTGCTGCACGCGACCATCGGCTAATTGGGCGATGCTGTTGAATAGCGGCTTTTCACCGCGCGCGTCGGCATTGGGGTTGGCTTCCACCGTACCGACGAGGGCGACTAGGCTGGGTGGCAGGTCGCGGGCGAGTTGCGTCAGTTGCTGCACGGTCGCCATCACAAAGCCCGGATTCAACAGGAGATCGCGGGGCGGATAGCCGCAGAGTGCCAGTTCGGGGGTGAGCAACAGTTGGGCGTCGGCCGCTGCTGCTTGGCGTGCTGTGGCAAGAATCTGCTCGGCGTTGGCCGCAAGGTCGCCGACGGTGGGATTGAGCTGGGCGATCGCAATTTTCATGGCAGGGCAAAGGTAGGGTTGAAGCCACAAGTGCAGTGTAGCGATAGACTTCGACGCTCGCGGCGGCTGGAGGCCTGATTGATTTTGGTAAATTCTACTATAAATTTTGGTAGGAATTACTATAACCAGAAATGTAACGGCAGTCGTCTCGTCTTGCTACCGCGATCGCCCACCGCCTCATAGAGCGGCCAGGCTTGCTCTCGGTAATTCAACTTCTGAGGCAGCTCCGGTTGCCCTGCGATGGCAATCCTGCCGCTTGGGCGGGATGTCACAAGCCATAACTTGCTAGGCTATATGGCTGGAGTGAATCTCTGGCAACGCCGTCCAGTCGAGGAGAAGAAACGAATGCAGACACAGGAACGAGTCGGTAGCGAGGTGCAGTCGGCGATCGCCGCTAGCCAGAGCTATCTGATCAGCCAGCAACAGACCGACGGCTACTGGTGGGCGGAGCTGGAGTCCAATGTCACGATGACGGCTGAAGTCGTGCTGCTGCATCAAATCTGGGGAACGAGCGCGACTCGCCCGCTCGCCAAGGCGGAACCATACTTGCGATCGCAGCAGCGCGAGCATGGTGGCTGGGAACTCTTCTACGGCGATGGCGGCGACCTGAGTACCTCGGTGGAAGCCTACATGGCGCTACGGCTGCTCGGGGTTCATGCTGAAGACGCAGCCTTGACCAAGGCACGCGAATTCATCCTGGCGCATGGCGGCCTCAGCAAGACCCGCATTTTTACAAAAATGCACCTGGCGCTGATCGGGTGCTACGACTGGCGCGGCGTGCCCTCGATTCCGCCTTGGATCATGTTGCTGCCCAACAGTTTCCCGATTTACGAAATGTCCAGTTGGGCACGCGGCAGCACGGTGCCGCTGCTGATCGTGTTCGACCAAAAGCCGATTTTTCCCACCCAGCCGGCGCTAAAGCTGGATGAACTCTACAGCGAAGGGGTGAAAAATGCCCGCTACGAAATGCCTCGCAACGGCGACTGGACAGACATTTTCGTGTTGCTGGACGATAGCTTCAAGCTAGCCGAGACGTTGAATTTCATTCCCTTTCGCGAGCAGGGGCTGCGTGCCGCCGAGCGTTGGGTGCTGGAGCGCCAAGAGGCGACAGGCGACTGGGGCGGCATCATTCCGGCGATGCTCAACTCGCTGCTGGCGCTGCGCTGCCTCAACTACAGCCCAGATGATCCAGTGGTGCGACGCGGGTTGGCGGCGGTGGATCGTTTCGCGATTGAGACGGCAGATGGCTATCGTATGCAGCCCTGTATCTCGCCGGTTTGGGATACGGCTTGGGCGGTGCGATCGCTCGTCGAGTCCGGCCTCGCACCCGATGACCCCGTGGTGACAAAAGGCGCACAGTGGCTCATTGACCAGCAGATCCTGGCTTATGGCGACTGGGCAGTCAAGAATCCGCTGGCAACACCAGGGGGCTGGGCGTTTGAGTTTGACAATCGCTTTTATCCCGACCTGGATGATTCGGCCGTGGTCGTGATGGCGCTGAATCAGGCGCAGGTGAGCGATCGCGCGGCACAACAGGGAGCGATCGCCCGTGCCCTAGACTGGATGATGTCGATGCAGTGTCAACCCGGCGGCTGGGGCGCATTCGACATCGACAATGACCACGACTGGCTCAACCTGCTGCCCTACGCCGACCTGAAGGCCATGATCGACCCCAATACAGCCGATGTCACCGCGCGGTCTTGGAAATGCTGGGGGAATTGCTGGCGAGCGATCCCGAACCGGAGCGAAAGGCGCAAATCCAGCGCTATCAGGGACGGGTGACCAAAGCACTGGCGTACCTCGCACGCGAACAGGAAACCGATGGCTCCTGGTTTGGGCGCTGGGGGGTCAACTACATCTATGGCACGAGCGGCGTGCTGTCGGCGCTGGCCCTGCTCACGCCGGAGCGCCACCAAACGGCGATCGCCCGGGGCGCGGCTTGGTTGGTCAGCTGCCAAAACACCGACGGCGGCTGGGGCGAAACCTGTCGCAGCTACAACGATCCCCACCTCAAGGGACAGGGGAACAGCACCGCTTCGCAGACCGCTTGGGCGCTGCTGGGTCTGCTGGCAGCAGCTCAGGCTACCGGCAACGTGGCGCGTGCCGCCCTGGATCGAGGCATCGCTTACCTCACCACAACGCAACTGCCCGACGGTCGCTGGGATGAGTCAGAATTCACCGGCACGGGTTTTCCTGGCCACTTCTATCTCAAATACCACTTCTACCAGCAATATTTCCCGCTGCTAGCTCTGGGGCGCTACCGAGCACAGGTGAGGAGCATGACCGACTGAGGAAAAACCTCATCCCAGCCCAGAAGCTCGGTACTAGTACCGCTACGCGGAATTTTGAGTTCTGAGTTTTGAGTGATGAGTGCAGACAATACAGGCATCCTACGGATCCTGAATGGGGATCTCATTTCCGCCGCCTTGTACTAGTCTCGTCGGCAGCAGCACGACGAGGCACGCATTTAGGCTTCGGCGGCGGTGACTCGTGGACGTCAGCGGTTACAGTATGACCCAGCCAACGTCCCGATCGAGGGCCAAAACCCAATATTCTTGTGGAAATCCATTTGCAATTTGCTGACTCAAAGCCTGATGCCCCAAGGATCTTGCAGCAACCTTCTCTGTTGTGAGTCACTTCCAGTTTTGGCTGGGAATCCTTGAAGGTATGGGTCGCCTGGGATTCGAACCCAGAACTAATCGGTTAAAAGCCGAGTACTCTACCTTTGAGTTAGCGACCCAAAATATCGCTCGCACAGTCTAGAATGATAACATAATCTTCTGATTGTCAGCCAAGGGGCAACGTTGACATTTTTCGCCCATCCCGACTTAGGAGACTTGCAGATAAGCTTGCGTACAGAAGGCAGCCAAGCGACCGAGGAGCGGATCATCAGCACGAGTCGCCAGCAGTGATTGCACGCAGTGGACAAACTGACCATCCAGGGTGTCATCGAGCGTCACCGTTTTGCTCGCGGGATAGAGGACTTGAACCTCGGTTTGCAGCTCGTTGGTTGTCCCCGTCTGCCAGCCCGTCCCATCACGCCGCCAGCAGAGGAAGCGGCCGCGCAAGGTGACTTGAAACCAGTCAATCTCACCGGCTTTCAAATCCACAAAGACATCGAAGTAAGGCTCACCGCCCTGATACCAAATGCGGGTCGAGACATCCGCTGGCTTGCGGAGCAGACTCGGGTTGATACGACGGAGAGAGCGACCCAACGCTTCCAGTTCAGCACGTTTCATGATGTTGATCGTCAGGGGAGTGAGAAGGGAGGATGACAGACTCAAGCGGGGAGGCTCGTTTTGAGTGGGAAAGCGCCGCTGACTGTTGCTCAGGATACGCTGACAGCAACAGCCAATTCTCGTTAGTCAGCCGCTCAATACGTATTGCTGATTGATAGTCTGAAGCAGTGTACCGCGAGTGTTTCACCCAATCCTAACGGTCACTGGGCGCGAATGGAGCCAGCGGTCACTGTTAAGATTTGTGCGGCCTCGAGCCAGGGTTGGTGAAAGGAGTCGAGGTGAGTGGTGGTGATCAGGGTCTGGAAGCGATCCTGAATGGCGACGAGCAAGTGATTTTGGCGAGTCGGGTCGAGTTCCGCCAGTACGTCGTCAAGGAGTAATAATGGCGGTTCGCCAATGACATCTTCGATCAGTTTTAACTCGGCGAGCTTGAGGGCGAGCACGAGCGTGCGTTGCTGCCCTTGTGAGCCGTAGAAGCGGGCGGGGGTTTCATTGATGGTCAGCTCGATCTCGTCGCGGTGCGTGCCGACCATCGATTTACCTTGGTGTTGCTCGGCGGTGCGGCGCTGGGCGATTTTTGCGAGAAAGGCTTGTTGCACGGCGATCGCGTCATCGGTTGACCAGGCGACATTGGGGGCGTAGCGGATCGTCAGTTGCTCGGTTTCGCCGCTGATCTGCCGGTGCCAGAGCTGGGCGAGTGGAGCGAGACGTTGGAGAATGCGCGATCGCCTGCGGGTGACCCGCGAGCCAGCCGCTGCTAGTTGGGCGTCCCAGATCGCCAACTGGTCGCTCTGGTGTGCGGTCAGCGGCTCTTCGCGCTGCTTCAATTGCTTTAGCAAAGCATTGCGCTGACGCAGCACCTGGTTGTACTGCTGCAAAATGTAGGCATAGACCGGTTCAAGCTGGATTGCCAGACTGTCGAGCCAATCACGGCGCGCCTCGGGGCTACCCCGGACGAGATCGAGATCAAGGCTAGAGAAGCGCACGGCATTGAGCTGACCGAGAAAATCCAGTTGGCGGCGCAGGGTTTGGCAATTGACGCTGGCGGTGCGGCGACCTTTTTCGCGCAGGATCAGTTGCAGATCCACCGAACCAGCATCATGTTGGACGTGGGCGGTGATCTGCGCCTGAGCATGGTCATTGTGAACGAGGTCGCGATCGCGGCTTGCCCGATGACTTTTGAGCGATGCCAGCAGTTCGATCGCCTCCAGAAGATTGGACTTGCCCTGCGCATTGTTGCCGACCAAAATTGTTTTGCGGGCGGTGAACTCCACCTTTTGGTCGCGATAGTTGCGAAAGTCGCGCAGGTGCAGCCATTGGAGGTTCATGCCGAGTGTGTGCAGTCCAAGCCCTCATTCTAAGGGATGGCTGTCGGCGGGCGCGGCTGACCATTGCCAGGTTGACCCGGCATAGTTCCTGACCGTATAGCCGAGGTCGGCGAGTACCACGGCCAGCCAAGCCGAACGCACGCCGCCCGTGCAGTAGACCACGATTTCAGTGGCGGCGGTAATGCCGCGTTGGGCAAGTTGTACCGCAATCTGGTCACGCGGGAGGAGCTTGCCGTTGTCAGCAAGCAAATCTTGGAAATACAGGTGCTCTGCGCCCGGTAAATGACCGCCGCGCTGCTCGCCGTAGGGGGTCGCGCCTCGGTATTCGCGGGCTTCGCGGGTGTCGAGGAGCACCACTCCGGGCTGGGTGAGGCGAGCGCGAACTTCGGTTTGCGAGATGCTCCAGTCGGCTTGCCGCGCGATGGTGAAGTCACCAGGGGTAGCCACTGGCAGATTTTGCGGCCGATCAGTCGCGGTGAGAGCGGCATAACCGCCATCCACAAGCACCGCTTGCGGGTGACCGAGGCTGCGGAGCATCCAGACGATGCGGCCGTCTTCGCCCCAGTCGCGCCTCGGGTCGCCGACGACGATGACGGGGCGATCGCCCCTCACACCCAGTTCTCGCAGCCTCGCGGTCAGCACATCATCATCGGTGAGCAGTTCACCGCGTTGTCCGGAGGCGGTTTGGGAAAATTCTTGCCATCGAACCACGCGGGCACCGGGGAGCGGACGGGCCTGGGGATGGGGGCGGGCATCCAACAGCGTCGCGCCTTGCTGTAGCAGGGCCTTAGCTTCGACAGCACTGACGATCCAGGCGGGCGATCGCGCCTCGCGGGCACTGGCGAATTGTGATTCGGGGTCGCTCATGACGGATGTCGGCGCGGGCAAGCGGACAATAGCAATGGTGAGGGCGATCGCCAAACCGATTCCGAGCCAGAGGGCGATCGCCCGCGACCCGCCCAGCGCAACTTTTAGCAACATTACTCGCCAGTAAAGTGGACTTTTCCCTACTAAACCTAACGAGGACATCTGAAAATTGGCTGAGGATGCCGCCGGTCAATACCATCTTTAGGAGCGCTGCGCCAATGCCTGGAAGGTGGCAGGAAGGGCGATCGCCCCGCATCAGGAGTACATCTATACAACTGACCTCGTAGACAATCATGAAAATTTTGACCACTCCTATCTAGATCAATACACACCTCGGGCGGCCTCAACAGAGCCTGAATTCGGCGCGACCGTCGCTCGCCCGCTGTCCTGACCCGCTAGCCATCTGGTGCCGATGTGCGCTTGCGAAGATGCCGGCTGGGTGCAATCTCGATTAAGCCGACGGGCGGGAAATCATTTTGCCTGCAAATACCTGGCATCTGAAGCAGTTAGCATTCGATTGCGACTCCGAGTCAGATTCCCACCTGATGCCAATGCGTGATCGAATTGGCGCAGATTGTTTAATCAAACACAGCCGTAGAGATTGATTAAATGCTACATTAATTGTTTTGCTGTTGATCGATTAGTTTGCGTGTGATAAATCTTGCCCCCAAGGCGTAATCGGGGCAAAAATGTGGCTGCTGCTCACTTGAGTTTTTGCGGGCAATCACCGAACCTGTTGACGCTTACAGAACTCAGATTCTAGGCTGCCCGTCATCCTCCCCAGCGCTCAGCCGGAGCTAATCAAAGCTGACGAACCTTGTTGTCAAATTGATTGCTGTTAGCAAGAGTTGCGATCGGGAGCCGCCCACTTCGGCATCGCCATTACCCTCATCCTCCAGCCCCTACTCCCAGAGCGGGCGTAGGGGAGCTAGAAGCCCTCCCAACTTGGGAGTGGGATTGGGGGGTGAGGGTTGCCAATCCGGGATACTCCCCTGCGATCAGGCGCTAGCTCTCTTTGACCGGCTCGCAAGCGAACGCACCAGCCTAGAACCAATAACCATGCATCCGTTCAACCACAACTCATGTCTGTTATTGACCGTCCAAGGGGCAGAAAAATTTTGGTGGCGGGTCGGCGATCACTTTTTTTCGTAACCGTACCAACCCAAATTGCTCTCGAGGTCAGATTGTGTAAAGTCTTGTATCTCCGTGTTACTATGTACTTACACCTATTTACTGGAACATCCCAAATAGCTTTACTGAGCAGGCAGTGTGCGTAGCCTCCACTAGTGCAGATATGCCTAGGTCAATATTGCAATGCATCCTGTAGCCCCGATCGATTGCAGCTTAGAGTTGCTAGTAGGTGCTACATCTGAGGTTGCAGCTTTCTAGCTGGGGAAGTGCGATCGCCAACTCAAGATGACTCCCCTTGGATTCAGTTTGAGGCGCTGGTTATATACTGCCCTCATTAAGGCAGTGCTGTAACAATTGTGATGTTCTGCTCATGCATTGGGGACAGCGCTCCAGTGACATTTCATGGTAACCACCGACCCCTAACTCATAACCTGATGTTAACCCTTGGATGCCATTTCCGAGCGGTCGTGGGTTGGGACTTTGTATCTTAGCTAATCTTGCATTAGCGAGTCTTGCAAACGCGGTTTTTTCTAGGATTAGCAATGACCAAGACTATCTCAGCCGTTCAGTCGTTCATTGGTGCCTACGGCAGCACCGCTTTGGCCGATGATGACTTGGATCGAGCCATCGAAACAATCTGTAATTCCCAGCAGTTCAGAGCGTTACTGCTCGCCTTCACTAGCATCCCAGCCTTCTCGGAAACCATCGGGCAAGAATTCGCAGCCGTGGGAGCCATCCAAGGCTTAGCCGCTTGTCGCCGCTTACGCAGTTGTCTGAATCTGTCGCTGAATCGCTTCTTCAGTCTGCTAGCTGAGCTGATTTCAGCCCTTGACGCCGCCGCGAGTACCGATTGGATTGTCTTCGCCGCTCGCTTGCATCAGTCCAATCTCGGTGCCACGAAGCTCCTGAATCGCCTGCTCCGTAGCCAAACCGGAGACTTCTACCAAGACCTCGCCCTGCGGCTGATTGAGGAGAATCCCCACGCGATTTATCCCACCTCCAGCTACCGCGAGAGCCAAGGGCACATCGTCAGCACCGCTGATGATCGCACCATCGAGGCGGTTGTGAGTACCAGCACCTTCACCTCAATTAAGCTGGTTGACCACGCCCTTGACCCAGAACAGCACCTACTCCGCGATACCTATCGGTCGCTCGGCCGCTGCGTCTGCCTCGTCGATCAAAATGTGGATCGCTACTACGGCGAGCAAATTGCCCACTACTTCCACAATCACAACATCCATCTGGAAAAGCTCGTCTATCGGGCGATGGAAGTGGATAAGGGGATCACGACCGTCGAGCGGATGTTGGGCGACCTCAAGCGCTTGGGGGTCTCCCGCAACGAGCCGGTTTTGATTGTCGGTGGCGGGGTTCTCGCAGACACGGCGGGCTTGGCTTGTGCCCTGTACCATCGCAACACGCCCTACGTCATGCTTTCCACGTCAATCGTGGCCGGGATCGATGCCGGGCCCTCGCCGCGCACCTGCTGCGACGGCTTTGGCTACAAGAATCTCTTTGGCGCTTACCATCCGCCCGTCCTCTCGATCACCGACCGCTTCTTCTTCAAAACCCTGCGGGAAGGCTGGCTCCGCCACGGCATTATTGAGATCGTCAAGATGGCGGTGGTCAAGGATGCCGAGCTGTTCGCTGATCTGGAAAAAGCCGGCCCGCGCCTGATCAGCACGCGCTTCGGTACTGTCAACTGTGAGCCAGAGGACGAAATCGATATCCTGTCGCAGAAGATTCTCGGCGGCGCACTCCGCAGCTATGTCGCAGCGGAATATGGCAATCTCTACGAGACCCACCAATGTCGCCCGCACGCTTATGGTCATACCTGGTCACCGGGCTTCGAGATCGAGGCGGGTCTGCTGCATGGGCACGCGGTCGCGATCGGTATGGGCTTCGGAGCCTATCTCAGCTACCGCCTAGACTGGATTGATGAAGCCGAGCTACATCGCATTCTGCGCTTGATTAGCTCTTTTGGCTTGAGCCTGTGGCACGACATTTTGCTCAAGAAGGAAACCCTCTGGGCCTCCCAAGCGAAGATCGTGCAGAAACGCGGTCAAAACCTGGCGGCTCCGCTGCCCAGAGGGGCGATCGGTCAGTGTGCCTATCTCAATGCGCTGACTCAGGACGAACTCTATGCGGCCATTGAAGCCTACCAGGTGATCTGTGCAGACTATCCACGCCAAGGCTGGGGGATCGAGCCGCATTGCAGCGATGTTGGCCTCGAAGATCCGTCCACGGTCGGACAACCACTGGTAGAGCCGATCCTGCCCTCTGAGGAACCCACCGAAGCATTGTCAGGCGTTTAGTTAGACTCACAGCTGCTTCGGATGAGCGCGTCGGGGCGTGTTTGCTACGCCCCGACGCTGTTGTAAATTCGTTGGCGCGGATTTCCAAAGCCTCCCGACCGGTCATCTTGAGATTGTCAACGTCAAGAATGTTATGCCACAGGAACCGTTTGATTTTGTGATCCCTCTCTATCGCCAGCGCTGGAATACGCGCGCTGTGCTGGAGGGTTTGACGCTGCATTATCAGCCGCGTGCTATCCATATCATTACCCCGGAGCCAGAGGTGGCGGCATTGCGATCGCAGTCCTCGCATTGGCAAGTCGCTCCCCTCGACATCCATGCAGAAGAGCCTTTTTTTCAACCCCAGGGTCTTGATAAGGAGACGATCTGTGCTGAGTTGGATCTGGGCGAATCGCTTTATACCCCTGGCTGGTTCTATCAGCAGCTCCTGAAGCTAGGAGCCGCTGCGGGCATCCCCACCCTGAGCGAGTGGTACATGGTCTGGGACAGTGACCTGCTGCCGGTGGCGACTTGGCCGCTGGTGACGCAACAGGCTGCTGGGTCACAGCACGCCTTCGCGCTCCTGCAACACAACCAATGGGGCAATGCCAGCATCGTGGCCAAGTGGGATCGGTGGATTCGCGAAGTGCTTGGGGTGGAGCCGCTGACGGATGTGGAAGGAACTTTTGTGCCGCATCATATGTGGTTCAAGCAGGCACATCTCCAGACCTTTCAGCAACAGGTTGGCCGCTACTTCCAGTCCGATGACCACTGGCTGCTGCTGATGATGCGGTCGGCGAACCAGTTTGGCACCTTCAGCGAGTACTGGGCCTATGTCTCGTGGGTTGCTGCGCAGTCACCGGCGGATTTATGCTTCTATCCTTATGCCGAGTATGGCACGACCACCGAGCGCTTCTTTGATGATGGCACAGCGGTCTTTTCAGCCGCGTTGCGACAGTGCTTGGCGATCGCCAGTCCCGACGGCTTCTCCCCCGCTTATACCGAAGTCGATGCCTTCATTCGTGCTGAGTATGGTGCTGAGGCACTGCCCTCCTCGCTCGCCTTTGAGAGCAGCCCGCGTCACTTGAAAAAAGGCAAGGAAAATATGCACATTGAAGAGCAGCGATCGCGCTGGCATCCGCTTAACCAGTCCTAGGTTATGGGACTAACAGAGTTGATGCGTCAAAAGTTGAAGTGATTTAAGGTCGATTGCCTGACACATCTCGGTTGATGCTCCGCATGGGGTGCTAACGATCCGATAGAAACACGCGAGCAGTGTTATTGCCCCGTTGCAGCACCCTTTTTCCGGCGGATGGATGCCCTGTCGGAGCACCGCCGCGCTAGAGCGGTCGCGAGGGCAGTCGGAAACCAACCTGGATTCTTACCCGTGACCGGTTAATAGATTTGGCGGCGCTAGTTTTTCGACGGCGCGCCGCGTACAGTATGGGCGACAGCATCGCCGAGGCGCGGCGTAGAATAAATACAGCCGTACTGAGTTGCTGTCATGCCTCTGCTCTCCCCTGCCGCTCTTGCCATGCAGTATATCGTCCGCCTGCAAACTGACCCGCGCGACCTCCCCGACTCGCGCCCGCAACTGGGTGGCAAAGCCAGCACCCTGATGACGCTGCGACAGCAGGGCTTTGTGATTCCGCCGGGGTTTGTCGTGACGCCGACCGCTTTTGCCGCTAGCCTGAGCACCAGTCAGCGGCAGGCCTGGGCACAGGCGCAGGCGGCGGCAGATGTGGCGAGTTTGCAGGCGATCGCCGTGCGAGTCCAACCCAGCGAAGCCGTGCAATTGGAGTTGTTGCAGATTCTGGCGGAGACCTTCCCCTATGGCGGTCAATTTGCCGTGCGTTCGTCGGCCGCCAGCGAAGACATTGCTGCGCATTCCTTTGCCGGTCAGTTGGACAGCTTCCTCGGCATCGATCCTGATGATCTGCAAATGGCGATCGCGGCGGTCTGGCGCTCCGGTTTCAGCGATCGCCTGGTGCAATACCGCCAGCAACACGGCCTCTCCCCCCTCCCCGAAGTTCCCGCCGTCCTCGTGCAGCAGATGCTCGCCCCACAAGCCGCTGGCGTCGCCTTTGCGGGCGATCCCGTCACTGGTCGCGCCGACATCGCTGTCGTCAGCGCCGTCTACGGCCTCAGCGCTCGTCTGGTCAGCGGGGAATGTGATGCCGATACCTTCCACATCGACGCTCAGGAGCGCATCGTTCAGCGCCAAATTGCTCAGAAAACTCACGGCGATCGCTTCGATCCCGAAACCGGCCGCATCCGCTCGCAAGCCATCCAACCGGCATTGGTCGATCAACCCGTCTTGGGTGATCGTGAGATCGTGGCGATCGCCCAACTCACCCGCCAAGTCAGCGAACGGCTCGGCGCACCCCAGGATGTCGAGTGGGCGATCGCCCAGCAAAATCTTTATCTGCTGCAAGCGCGCCCGATTAGTCAGTGGGTGGGGCGATCGCAACCGGCCGCCCCCCAAGGCTGCTACCAACTCTGGGACAACAGCAACATCGCCGAGAGCTACAGCGGCGTGACCACCCCACTCACCTTCTCCTTCGCCCGCCGCGCCTACGGGCAGGTTTACCGCCAGTTCTGCCGACTCATGGGCGTGTCTCCGGTTGAGATTGAGCGCCATCGTGACACTTTCGATCATACCCTCGGTTTTATCCAGGGGCGCTTCTACTACAACCTGCTCAACTGGTATCGGATGCTCGCGCTACTACCAGGTTTCCGCGCCAACCGCCAGTTCATGGAGCAGATGATGGGGGTCAAGGCGGGTTTACCTGAAGAGCTGGTGACGGAACTGGAACAGAGCAGTTGGTCGGCGCGCTGGGCCGATCGCTGGCGCTTGGGTCGCACCGCCTGGGTCTAGTGGGCAACTACCTCCGTCTGGGCCCACGCCAGCGCCGCTTCTACCGTCGCCTCCGGCAGGCCCTGGCGCTCGAGGGAGCAAAAGCACTAACGGAGCTGTCGCTGGAAGAGCTAGCCGCCTACTACCGCCGCATCGAAGCGGAATTGCTACCCCACTGGGATGCGCCGATCGTCAATGATTTCTTCGCAATGATCTTTTACGGCCTGCTAAGGCGACTGACCGCGCGCTGGTGCGAGGACGCAGACGGGCAACTGGCGCACGCGCTGCTGGGCGGCCGCGCCGGCGCGATCAGGTGCGGAACCGGCGCGGCGCTTACGGGAGCTGGCGGCGATCGCCGCCCCTGACCCCGTTTTCGTGCAACTACTCAGCCACGGGACGCTCGCCGCCATCCAGGCCGCGCTACCGGAGCAGCCGCGCTTTCAGGCCCGTTATCGGGCTTATTTGACAGAATTTGGCGATCGCTGCCTCGATGAGCTGAAGCTGGAGAGTCCGACCCTGACCGACGAACCGCTGCCGTTACTACGGTCGATCGGTGTTTTAGCCAGTAGTCCGCCCACCAGCGATCCCCCAGCGAAGGGGCGTAAATCGGCGCTGCTGCAAGTGCGGCGATCACTACGACGCTATCTGCGACGGCGCTTGATATTGAAGTGGGTGTTGGCGAATGCGCGACGACGATTGCGCGATCGCGAGAATCTCCGCTTCGAGCGCACGCGCGTTTTCGGGCGGGCGCGGCAAGTATTTCTGGAATGCGGTCGGCGCTTGTGTGCGACGGATGATTTGCGGCAGGCGACCGATATTTTTTACCTGACCGTGGATGAAATTCTCAGCTTCGTCGCGGGCACCGCCTTCAGCGTCGATCTCAAGGCACTAACGGCGCTGCGGCAAGCCGAATTCGCCACCTACCGCCAGCAACCGGCGCTACCCGATCGTTTCGCCACCTACGGGCCGGTTTATCAGGGCTTGGCGGCGGCGATGCGGCCAGAGGTGAACATCGAGCCACCGCCGGAAAATTCAGAAGTGCGTCAAGGGGTTGGCAGTGCGCCGGGAGTGGTGCGGGGTGCGGTGCGGGCGATCGCCGATCCCAAGCAAGCTCTGGGTGTGGAGGGTGCACTACAGCTACAAGCCGGAACCATCCTCGTGGCGCGGCACACCGATCCAGGCTGGATTCTGCTGTTTCCGGCGGCGGCGGGGCTGGTGGTGGAGCGGGGCAGTGTGCTCTCGCACGTGGCGATCGTGGCGCGCGAGCTGGGCATTCCCACGATTGTCGGTCTCGCGGGTGCTACCCAATGGTTGCAGGACGGCGACTGGGTAGAGATCGACGGCAGCAGCGGCCGCGTGCAAAAACTGGTGGCGAGCGTTGAAGCACGCTAGTACCGCTGCGCGGAGTTCTGAGTTCTGAATTTTGAGTTCTAAGTACTGGCAATACGGGAATCCTGGGGATTTTGAATCGGTCTCTCATTTCTGCCGTGTTGTACTAGTGGTCTGTCAAGCTGAAAAGTCCGGATGTTTTTGTGAGTCTCTTAGCCCTCACCCCAACCCCTCTCCCAAATTGGGGAGAGGGGCTTCCAACTCCCCTTCGCCCAGGATTGGGAGCAGGGGCCGGAGGATGAGGGCGACGGGATGCCAAGTTGAGCAGCCGGCAAATTGGGCTTGACCTAGAGTGCAAAGCTGTTGACACGGCTCGCCCGACGCCGGCGAATCCAAAATCCGCTTTCGCCGCTGGACAGGCAACCCTGATGCTCTTGGTTGAGCTGACGACGCTAGCAATGCAATCACTCGTCGAGAGTTTGCAAAATTCGGTCAACTCGGCAGTGCTTTAATAAAGCTGCCTTCAGTTTGAGCAACAGTGCACCTAAGTAACAGTGCAAACGACAGCAGACTATACCTGCGCCTTTTGCGGCGAAACAAATCTCACCTTCGTGGATTTCAGTGGCGGCAACCAGCAGTCTTATGTTGAAGATTGCCAAGTCTGCTGTCAGCCCAATGTGCTGTTTATCCAAATCGATGAAGCAACGCTAGCCGTGGAAATTACCAGTGAGCCAGAGGGGGGGTAGCGTGGTCAATCCAGCTTGAGATGCTACTGACAGGGTCGCTTCACAACAACGCCTGCAACACCTCAACCGTTGCCTGCCCCGTCTTCGCCCAGCTAAATTGGCCTGCCCGCGCCAGACCGCGATCGCGCAACTGTCGCCGCAACTCCCCATCCTCGGCAACTTGCCGCATGGCCCCAGCCAACTCAGCCGCACTGGCGGGATCGATCAGCAATGCAGCCTCACCGGCAACTTCTGGCAATGAACTGACGTTGGCGGCGATCGCCGGTGTGCCACAGGCCATGGCTTCGAGCAAGGGCAAGCCAAATCCCTCCCAGCAGGAGGGAAAAACGAGAGCTAGCGCCTGATTGAGCAAGATCGGCAACTCGTCATCGCTCACATAATCTAGAAAATGCACGCGATCGCCCAGCCCCAGTTCGGCAACCTGAGCACGCAACTGGGGCGTATACCGTGGATCAGTCGGGCCAGCGAGGCGCAACTCATAGTCGCCGTGTTGCGTCAGGGCGGCAAAGGCGGTAACCAGCCGCGCGACATTTTTGTAAGGATTGTGGCGGCCGAGGTAAAGAAAGTAGGGTCGAGCCGGGGGTGATGGCAAATCGGCAGGATCAAGGGGGTGAAAGCGATTGCGGTCATAGGCAAGCAAAATCGGGGCAATGCGTGGCGCGGGCACACCGAGAAACTCGACAATATCTCGTGCTGTGGCAACGGAGTTGCAGATGACTTGCTCGGCCTGTTGCGCGACGCGCGGCAACCAGTGCTGATGGTACAGGCGTAGGCGCGAACGGGGATCGGGAAACCGCAGTGGGATCGTGTCATGAATCATCACCACCGAGCGACACCGCGCATATAGCGGCGCTTCAGGAACTGGCGAAAATAGCAGATCAGCACCGAGGCGATGGTAGAGGCGCGGCAAACGAAATTGCGTCCAGAGCAAGCGGCGCAGATGTCCCCGGCTGCCGTGGGCGGCGGTGAGATTGTCAGGAATCGGGTGATGCGGGAAGCCGGGATGGGCACGCGCCGCAAGCAGCGTCGGCGCGAGCGGCTGCAAGTGCGGGACGATGTGGCGGGTGTAGGTGGCGAGGCCGGTCGCTCGCTCGGAGAAAAAGGCAAGATTGACTAACACTGAGGGTCTCAGCCGGGTGATCACAGCGCGTGCGGCTCGCCCCCAATTTTGCCCTAAACTGTGTAAAGGTTTGTGTTGATTGAGAGAAGGCATGGAAATCGGGCAAAAGGTTCAGGTCTGTCGGATTCGCGATCGCGTCGGGCAGAATGTGGCGTCGAAGCTAGGCAAAGTCGGCGAGATCAAAAGCTACAAAATGACCGACGGCAGTGGCGTCGGTGTTGTCGTAGAATTCAATGATCAGACTTCCACTTGGTTTTTTGAAGACGAATTGAAAGCCGTTTAGGCACGTAAAAATGGCGCAAGTTATTACTTTTTTGGGCAAGGGCGGGGTGGGTTGTACGACGGTGGCGATCGCCACCGCTCGGCAACTAGCAGCCCAGGGAGCAGCCGTTCTCTTTGCCAGCCGCGATCCTAGTCCTGCTCTCGCTGTGCTGCTCGGCAGTGCCCCCGGTGCTGAGCCCCAAGACATTGCTCCCAATCTGCAAGCAGTACAGTTGCACGCCGCCGCGCTACTGGAGCGCGGTTGGGAACAGGCGAAGCAGCTCGAGGCGCAGTATCTGCGATCGCCGACACTCAAAAATGTTTACGGTCAAGAACTGGGCTTATTTCCTGGTTTGGACAGTGCCCTAGCATTGAACGCCCTGCGCGAGTACAACGCCAGTAATCGCTACGAAGTGATTATTTACGATGGCGATCGCGGTTTCAATACCCTGCGGATGCTGGGTATTCCTGAGATCGGTAGTTGGTATGTACGTCGCTTCCGCCAAGTCTTTTTTGAGTCGGATCTGGGCAAGGCGATTTCCCCATTCGTACAACCGTTGAGTGCGGCAGTTCTGAACCGGGCTTGGTCATTCGATGACCTCGGCAAGGAGCCGGACGGTGACATGAACAACTTGCTGAGCGAGGGCCAGTCGATGTTGCGGGATCCGCAGCGGGTCATCGCCCATCTGGTGACGACGAGCGATCCAGCCGCGATCGCCACAGCGCAATATCTCTGGGGCAGCGCCCAGCAAATCGGCTTGACGGTGGCAAGCACAATTTGGAATCAAGGCGAGCCAACTGAGGCGGCGCGAGCCGCTTTTTCCCCTTTACCGATTGCATCGCTGCCCAGCCGCGCCGACGACGATTGGCAGCCGCTCCAGGCGGCGCTACCAAATCTTCGCGACGGTAGCCAAGCGCCGCCGCCGCTGACCGTAGATACAGCGAATCGGCAAGTGCGTGTCTTCTTGCCAGGTTTCGACAAAAAGCAGGTGAAACTGACGCAATATGGCCCCGAAATCACCATCGAAGCAGGCGACCAGCGCCGCAACCTCACCTTGCCGCCACCGCTCAAGGGTCAGCCGGTCAAGGGGGCAAAATTCCAAGATCGACATCTGGTGATTTCTTTGTGATACGGCTTCGGTCATACTCACCAGCCGCACCACCTGCTCCATCGTTGCTAGCAACCAGACCATGACTATTGAAATGCTGGTGGGTCTGAATGTGACTGACCCTGCCGTCTATCAGTCCTACCGTCAAGCGATTCAGCCTTATCTAGAGCGCTATGGCGGCGGCTTTAGCTACGACTTCCGCATTGCTGACGTGCTGAAATCCCGCACCGCCGCTCCGATTAATCGTGTGTTTACAATTTATTTCACGGACAAAGCAGCTCTCGATGCCTTCTTTGCCGACCCCGAATACCAGCAAGTCAAGCAACGATATTTTGAGCAATCGGTTGCGGACACGACGATCATCGCTACCTACGAGTATTGATCCAGAACCCTGTGTCTAGAAGATTAATGTCCTTTTGTTGTTGCTGAAGGAAAGCCAAAGAAAGTAGGCGTCAAGAGCTGAAGTAAGGAATTTTGGAGTTCCTCTTTTAGCTCGGAAGAGGAATTGCGAGTGAGAGCGGGTACATCCCACTTTGGTAACGTGCGACTGCTCCCGCCACACAGCAACTGGGCTAGGGAGAATCTCGAATTTGAATCTAGAGAGTGCCAAAGTGGGATGCTCCCAATGAGAGCCGCCAATCTGGGATGCTTCCAGTTGCTGGTCAAGAGGCTGGCTCACGCTCTTGATGGTGATCCCGATTTCGCTTGAAATGCTCCGGTAGTGGCATCTCATTGCGGAATGATAGGGTATAAATTTCGGTCGGCATTTCGATCTGAGCAGCTTGTAATGCTTCTTTGATCGTCTGCGACACGATTGAAGTAGTTTCTAAAAATTCACCTCGCTGAGAGCTGACCCAAAAACGAACTTCTAGATTGACTGTGCTCGCTGCTAGGTCTTTCACTAAAACATCAATAGGGCGACCAGAAGCAATCTCTGGGAGGACACGAATGGCTGTTTCAATCACTTGCTTGGTCTCGGAAATATTGGCATCGTAGTCAATGCCAACCATGATGGAACTACGACGGCTTGGGGAAGCAGTATTGTTGGTGATGCTAGCCTGAAAAACCTCTTGATTCGGAATATAAACTGTGCGGCCGTCATAGGTTTGCAATGTCGTTGCTCGGAGTTGGATCTGGGTAATCGTGCCTTCGTAGCTGTCAATGACAACTTGGTCGCCGAGTCGAAAGGGACGAGCCGAGAGCAAAACAACGCCAGAGATGTAGTTGCTGAGGACATCTTTGAGACTGAAACCGATGGCGACGCTGGTAAGACCAAAGGCTCCCAAGAGCGCCCCCAATTCTAATCCCAACACTCCAAGGGCAACCACAGCACCAAAGACCCAAACCGCACCATAACCCAGACGACCGATCAGGATCTCGGTGCTGCGATCGCCCTCCGTTTGTTGTGCCCAAGTCGAGGCGGCATAACGGACACTACTCGCGAAACCCCAAGTGATGAGCGCAACGACTAAAGCCCCTAAAATGGCGGGCAGTTTGTCAAGCGTATCGCGAGCAAGCTGCCGAATGGTAATCTCAATTCGCTCAGCAACATCAATCCATAAAGGTGGCTTTTCAAAGGCTGCGTTTAGGCGCTCAGCCCATTTTTTTGCCAAAGCTTCTAGAGTCAGGCCGAAGTCATCGGCATCTTGTTGAGTCACCGTCATGAGGGCGCGATTATTCACTGTTAAGATAGCCCACTGTTCTGAGGGATCGATTCGAGCCGTGACCATATCCGGTTGATCGTTACTCATCAGGAGGCTGGTAATGCGGCGATTGATTGTGGCAGCCCGTTCTTGGGCATCAATCCCCGTCAAGCCACCGATTTGAAAAAGGGGTCGCCCTCGAACTAGAATGTCTGCAAAATAAAAATCGCCCTCGGATGGGGAGGTCGGTGCTGCGCTGGGAGTCGCAAACGGCTCTACACTCTCAGCACCCATTTCTGTATCCTGAGCAATGCTGGCGGTTGGCATCAGTAATAGTAGGCCAAAAACGATCCCAATGAACCAGAAGTCTCGTTGAGCCTTCGAGTGTTGGCAGCATTCGCTGCCACTTGGCAAAAGACTGCGTGAGTTGCGAGCGCTCAAGGATCTCCGTGACCGTAAAGTAAAGAATATTGCCAAGTCGCGCTGACCTCAGTGCGGCTAATCTGGTGAGCGCGTCCCGATATCGGCCCAGCTATCGGCACTCATCGAAAATGAATGGGTGCGAAAAAAGTCGATGGCGCGGGCGAGGCGGATGCCGGAAGCCGCCATGTAGGCGACTTCGGGATAGAGTTGGTCGGGGGGGGGTCTCGGGGGGACGGGCGATCGCGTCGGCAATGCGGAGCTGCGTCGCCTCCATCTGCAAGGCCGTGATCTGGCAGGAACGGTTGCCTTGTGCGCCGGCATGGGCGATGCCCCGGAGTCGCCCTAGGACGAGGACATCCCCGGAAGCGGTGACGCTGCTGCCGGGGTTCACGTCGCCGAAGACGATGACGCTGCCAGGATGCTGCACCTCCGCCCCCGATCGCAGTGTTGATTTGACATAGAGCGGTTCTGACCAATTTTCTGCCGAGTCATCGGGGGCTGGTTTCGCCTCCTCCTCCACCGCTTGCTGCTCGACTGAGTAACCGGCAGCGGCGGCGGCAACCGCTGTTTGGCGGCGGCTGGTGCGGACGCGGCAGAGCTTGAGACCGGCAGCGGCGAGGGTTTCGGCGATCGCCTGGAGTTGGCGACCGTCGAGCAACTGATCTGCCGCCCGCAACTGGATTTCCGTCCCCGGCGGCCAGAACTTCTCGCTCGCCTTCAGCCGTGATTTTAGATGGTCGAGCAGATCCAACCAGGCGATCTTGCCCCGTAGCTCGTGGGCGGCAGGGACAATCAGGGAAAACTGACCGGCTTTGCGGGTGAGCCGGAGCTGCGATCGCGGATTGACCAAACCAGTACTCGTCTTCGCCGTAGCCGGTGGGGCTGGCTCGGTCGGCGGGCTGGGCGTCGCGGTGTCAGCATCAGGGGCGGCCGCCGCTGATGGGGCTGACGGCTCAGGTTCTGGGGTGGCGGCGGCTTCAGGGAACGTCATACCCAGGTTCAAAACTTCGCAATGGTTCACGCCCGCCACCATGCCCAAGACGCGGACAGTGGCTGGCTTAAGCCATTACCATACCACCATCCACGTTGAAAACCTGACCGGTGATGTACGCCGCGGCAGGATCGGCGGCGAGGAAACGGATTAGCCCCGCGACTTCCTCCGGCTCACCGTAGCGACCGAGCGGGATGTATTTCAAAATCTCTTCGCTGGCGAGATCACGAGTCATGTCGGTGCTGATGAAACCGGGAGCAACCGCATTGACAGTGATGCCCCGTGGCGCGAGTTCCTTGGCGACGGTTTTCGTGAAGCCGATGACGCCCGCTTTGGCGGCGCTGTAGTTGGCCTGACCGGGGTTGCCCATCTGACCGGCAACGGAGGCAATGTTGATGATGCGGCCACGTTTTTGTTTGAGCATCAGCTTGCTCACGGCACGAGTGCAGAGGAACACGCCAGTCAGGTTGAGATCGATCACGGCTTGCCAGTCTTCTGGTTTCATCCGCAGCAGCAGCGTATCGCGGGTGATGCCGGCATTGTTGACTAACACGTCGATCTGACCCAACTTGGCTTTGGTCTGGCTGATCAGTTCGTCCACCTGTTCGCTCTGGGCGACATCGGCGGCGAGGGCGATCGCCACCCCACCCGCCTGACTGATCTCAGCCACAACGGCATCGGCAGCCTCCTGTGAGCGGGCATAGTTGACCACGACCTGAGCACCACTCGCCGCCAGGGCGAGAGCTGTGGCGCGACCAATGCCGCGCGAGCCGCCGGTCACGATCGCCACCTGACCCTGTAGCGTTTGCAAGTTGTCCGGCAAAAGTTCCATAACAGCTGGCTCGACTTAAGGTTTACCTAATCCACAATCCGGGGATCTTCTCTTACGATCGAGCTTTGTGTCAATCGCCGGGCGATCGCCGGGGAGAATCAGATGGCTGTTAAGAAGCAATTCAGCAGTTTTGAAGAAATGTTGGCGAATACGCCGCGACCGGTGCTGGTCGATTTCTATGCGACCTGGTGTGGGCCTTGTCAGATGATGGCACCGATCTTAGAGCAGGTGAGTGGGGAGTTGGGCGATCGCCTGCAAGTCGTCAAAATCGACGCCGACAAATACCCGCGCCTCGCCTCGCAATACCAAATTCAAGCTCTGCCCACACTCGTCCTCTTCCGCAACGGCGAGCCGGTGGATCGCATTGAAGGCGTCCAGTCTGCACCCCAGTTGCTTCAATATCTCCAGAGCCGTCTATCGTTGCAAGGATGAAACGTTCTGAATTTTTCATGACGGGAGGCTGCTAAACCAGGCGGTTTATCCAGGCAGCATCCCTTTACCCGGTGACTCAGGCATGACGGCTCGAAAAAATAGCGACTCGCTCAAGCTCTACAACCTGGTCATCCCCTTCGTTTTTTGGGAGATCTGGCACGTTCTCCTCGCGCTCCTCGTCGTCGCAGCACTGGAGTCCGCTGTCCTGAGCCTGAGCTTGGGTATCAGGCGTTTCCGGTTCTTCTCGGCCTCTTTCGGCATGAACTTGGTGACGACGCTGTTTGGCTACATCCTGCAAGGAATCGCGCGCATTATTCCCCTCCTTTTTCTGAGCAATTACTTCCCGGATGACCTCAATGATTCGCCCCTATTCGAGGGCATCATGGGTAATGTTGGCATTGGCTTTACCTTCCCCTCAGAAACCTTCGTCGCTCACTTTGCTACCAGCCTGATTCTGGCGCTGCTGATTTCCTGGAGTGTTGAGTATTTTGTCCTGCGAACAATCATCAAAGTCCAAGTCAGACAGCGTAAGCTCCTCTGGTCAGTTTTTCTCGCCAACTTAGTGAGCTATGCCCTGATCTTGGCTTGGCTACTATTTAACTTCTTCATCTTCTACATCGATACTCTCCAAAGCCCTTGATACCTTTGGGTTTAATGCTCAAAAAGTGGAGCCGGGAATTGGGCCGGGAGCCGATCAACACATCACCCTCCCCTGGTTGCACTGGTGGGAAACGGGAGGCAATCTCCTCTTGAGTGGCGAGGAACGGGCCGAGCAAGCGCAGGCAGAAGCCGAGCAGGAACGCGATCGCGCGGCGCAGTTAGCGGCAAAACTGCGCGAGCTGGGAGTCGATCCGAAGGCAGTGAATTGAGCGACAAGCAGTCAGCGGCTGGGGCTTCAACCCAGCGGCAGCAATCCAGATCTGCTAGTTTGCGCCTTGCGATCTGCTTCTCCAATTCAATATCCGGATTGGGCGATCGCCTCACCCAAAATCTCACCCTGGAGCCTATTGGGTCATCGTGATCAGACGATTCGGAGCCAACCGAATCAGCCACGGAAATGGCTGCTGTTTTAGTGACTCCCACTTCTCCCGGTAGATTTCGGCCTGGAGGTGATAATCCTGGGGCGATCGCGGCTTGCTGTGCAGCTTGATATACAGAGTGACCCGGTGCTGGGCTTCCGTGCTCATCGCCAGCCAACCCGGAAACGTATTGCTCTCACAAGGCTTGAGGGGATATTTGATGTGATGTGCTCGCAACCCGACATAGCCCGTTTCTGACTGCATCGGTGTGTTGACTCGGAGACGACAGCCCCAATCCAGCGCTTCGATGTAATGATCACTCAAACGGCGGGCACGAGAAAAGTTCTTGCATTCAGTGACCCTGGCGACCTCAAAAGTCGGGGGGTGTTTGAAAATTTCCTCCTTTGTGCCCTCAGCAATCATCTGACCGTTTGAGAGCACGACCAGATTGCTACAGACTCGGTAGGCCTCTTCCAATTTGTGCGTAATGAAGAGAGTGATCCCACGATAACTGGACAAGACCTCGACCAGCAGTTTTTCGATTTGGCTGCGCAGGTAGGTGTCGAGGGCGGACAGCGGCTCATCGAGCAGGAGGATGTCGGGCTGAATAGCGAGCGCGCGCGCTAGGGCGACCCGCTGCTGTTGTCCCCCGGAGAGCTGATGAGGATAGCGATCGCCCAGTCCCGTCAAGCCGATTTGGTCAAGATACTGCACCACAGCCGCGACGCGACGGCGTCGCGGAATCTGGCTCATGCCAAAGGCAATATTTTGCGCCACCGTGAGGTGGGGAAACAGCGCATAGTTTTGAAACACCAAGCCGACCTTGCGATCGCGACTCGGCAGATTGATGCGCTGCTGGGCATCAAACAACACCCGACCATTGAGCACAATGCGACCCTGAGACGGCGTTTCCAAACCGGCAATGCAACGGAGGGTCATACTTTTGCCCGAACCCGAAGCCCCCAGTAGACCGAGCGGCCGGTGATCGGTCTGAAATCCGACTTGGAGCTGAAAGCCCGGCACCTGCTTCGCAATCTGCACCACCAGTTCAGCCGGAGGGTGAGCGGCGATCGCCGCCGCCACCGCCGCCAGAGAGTGCGGAGCGATCGCCATGGCCATGGCCGGAACAACCGGGTCGAGCGACTCCTGCCGCCACGGTTCCCGACCGTCAGGACGGCTTAGCTGGGCAGAACGAGCCGCAACAGCTTGTTCCCCACTGCCCACAGCCGAAGCGGTTCCACCAGCAACCCAGTCGGCAGGCATCGAGAAATCCGTGGGGGAGGTCAGACCCGAGGCTGTCAGGCGAAACAGACTCACCCGCCAGGTTCCGAAGAAAACCCAGTTGAAAACTCGCTTCACCCACGCATTCGCTGCCGTCGGCTTTTGCAACCGACGCTGGTTGCCGGAGTTGATGCCGGTAATGACCAGAAGCGAAACCACAATCATTAACAACACCCAGGCAGCGGCAACTTCCATTCGTCCCGCTTCAGCCGCGAAGAAAATGGCGATCGGGATCGTCTGGGTTACGCCGGGAATACTGCCGCCGACCATCAACGTGGCACCAAATTCGCCGAGGGCACGCGCAAAAGCCAGCACCGTCCCCGCCAGCACCCCCGGCCAGGCGAGAGGTAACAAAATTTGCCAGAAAATTCGCCACTCTGAAGCACCCAAGGTACGCGCCGAACTCACCAAAGTCAGATCGACCTGCTCGAAGGAACCCAGCACCGTCTTGTACATCAGTGGGAAAGCGACGACCGTTGCCGCGATCAACACTGCTGTCCAGGTAAAGAGGATCGAGACGCCGAGCGGTTCGATGAGCCGACCCACCGGGCTGTTTTTGCCGAACAGGAGGAGCAGCAAAAAACCGACCACGGTCGGCGGCAACACCAAGGGCAACGTCAGGACACCATCAATCAGCCCCCGCGCCCGACCGCGATAGCTCATCATCCAGCGCGCCACCAGGATGCCCAAACCAGCCGCGAGCAGGGCGGCGGCGATCGCCGTTTTTAACGAAATCCAGAGCGGGGCAAGGGCTTCAGGCATGAAGAGCTAGCGAGTGATGCAGCGAACGGAGACAACAAAATCTGTCGGCCAAAAAGGCAGGGAATGTTAGGCATAACCCTTCCCCTCGAGCTGCTCATTCCACCCTGTCAAAACCGTACTTGGCAAAGATGGCGGCGGCTGTATCACTCGCTAAAAAATCGATAAAGGCTTGGGCGGCCTCAGCATTTTCGCTATCGGCGACCACGCCCACCGGATAGATAATCGGGGAATGGAGGTCAGCAGGAACCGTCGCTACCACCTGCACCCGCTCCGAAATTTTGGCATCAGTCGCATAGACCAAGCCCGCATTCACATTGCCGGTCTCGACATAGGAGAGTACCTGCCGAACATCCTTTCCAAAGACCATTTTCGACTGTAGGTCATCAAACAAGCCCAGAGAAGCCAATGCTTCTTTCGCATAGCGTCCGACGGGTGTACTTTCCGGCTCACCAATCGCCAGTTTGCTGACTGCATCGGTGGCAAAGCTATTTAAATCAGTGATTCCAGTTGTGCCCTGGGGTACGATCAAAACCAGAGAATTCCGGAGTAGATCTTGGCGCGAATCCGCCAGCAGTTGCCCCTTTGCCTCCAAATCATCCATCCATTGTTGGGAAGCAGAAAGGAATATATCGGTCGGCGCACCTTGAGTAATCTGTTGAGCCAGAGAGCCGGAAGCACCAAAGTTATAGGTAAGGACAACAGCAGGATTTTCGGCTTGATAAGCACTCTGCACTTCTTTCATGGCATCTTGCACACTAGCCGCCGCAGAAACCGTTAGCTCAACCGTTTCATTCGCGGTGGCTGCCTCAGTGTCTGCTGCCGGCAAGGTTGGCGTTGGGATCTGGGCACAGCTTACAGCGATCATGCCGAATGACCACGCCAAAGCCGTAAACGCTGCGAAGCGCCGTCTACTGATTTTCATAGAATCCCCCCATCGCGAAACGCCATCAGTACTGCACTCAATCAACTGTACTGGCGTCAGCCTGCAAAACTGTGTCGCACAATGCAAAAAAGCCTATTGTCTCAATCCGCTCCAAAACTGAGGGAGATTACGGTTTTTCGGAATCTATGAGGAATTAATAACCTAAAATCCCACCCCCAGGGCTGGGAGCGGGATTCAGGAAGGGGATGGGCGAGTTGACTGCCTTGCCCGAAAACACAGTTTTCGGTACGGTCAGCTCGGAAAAAATACTAGGCAAAGCGCCAGATGCTATTAATTACAGGGAAGAGCCGACACCAGCATAGGCACCGTAGAAGAAGATCCCCAGGATGGCAATCACACCACTCCCTGCAATTGTCGCTACTAACCAGAGCGGAATACGTCCGTTTGCAAACATAATTACTATTTCCTCATCACTCCCAATGGTTGACAAACTCGATCGCGATTAGTTAAAGAAGTAGCTCGAAAAAAGCACACCAAGCACAAACACGAGCAACAGGCCCAAATACAGCGAGGTGCGATTTAGTTCGACGGGTTGCTTATTCGGATTAGATGAACGATCCATAGTGAAGAAATCTCCTAGCGTTGAACAAATTGCATCGCGGCGATCGCGCCGAGAAAGAAGACTGAAGGCACAGCCAGGGTGTGAACCGCTAGCCAGCGAACCGTGAAAATCGGGTAAGAAATCGGCTCATTGCCGGGTGCATTGGTCATGTTTTAACTCCCTCAATCAGAATTGGTAATGACGGCAGAAACTACTTCACGAATTCTTCGATCTGTTGCTTGCCCTGATAGCGATCCGAAACAATCGGAATCTCTTGGCGCTCTTGAGTAAAGTACTCATTGGGGCGCGGGGTTCCAAAAGCATCATAGGCGAGTCCCGTGCTTACGAACAGCCAGCCAGCAATGAACAGCATCGGAATCGTAATGCTGTGGATGACCCAGTAGCGGATGCTAGTGATAATGTCGCCAAAGGGGCGCTCACCAGTAGTTCCGGACATCTAACAATCTCCTTGCTCAAAAACAGTAAAGGGAATTTAAAGCTCAACTTGAACTATTGCCATCATAAGCAATCATTGAGCGCGCTAACCAACAAGTTAGCTCGCCTGCGTGGCGATCACTTGTGGCTCGTACCGAAGCAGGGTACCGCGATCGCCCAGAATGAAGCCACGTTCCGGCGACTCAAAATCAATCTGGTAAAGATTGGCGGGGACATTCTCCACAGCTCGATCCTTCTGCCAAGTCTCGCCCCCATCCAGGCTGACCAGTAGGTTACCACTACCACCCGAAACCCAGATCTCATCAGGGGTGCGGTAAGCCGCATCCAGCAGTCCCCAACTAGTCGAGAGTTCAGGGTAAACCACATCACCCCAGTCTTCCGCCGCCGCCGAATCCGCAAACTGCAACTGACCCCCGCGCGCGATCAGCCAAGTGCGACCATCCTGACCGAACCCCATGCTCTGCAAGCGTCGCGAGCTATTACGGTTGTGCTGTTGCCAAGCTGGGTCACCCGGTTGCCAGGTCGAATAGAAGCTGCCCCGTGATGAGACCGCCACATAGGAGCCATCCGCCGCACGCGACATATTTCGCACCACACCAACGGCTTCCTGGACGAGTGCCTGCCAAGTCGCGCCCCCGTCCTCGGTGCGATAGATTGCGCCAACATCGGTTGCCATCTCCGCCCGTTGGGGGCCGAGCGCCACCACACTGTAGGGGCTGCCGGGGAGCTTCTCACTCAGACCGATACGCTGCCACTGTTGACCACCATCTTCAGTGTGCAATAGCACTGAGGGCTTGCCGACGATCCAGCCCTCATCACCCGCGAAACTGACCGCTGTAAAGGTCAACTTATCATCGCCGTCCAGATCCAGTTGGCGAGGCTGCCAGGACTGACCCCCATCCAGCGTCTCAAACACCGTCGCCCGGCTGCCGACAAGCCAGCCGTGCTGCACGTCCCCCGTGAAACCGACGTCGAGCAAGGTCGCCTCGGTCGGCAGTTCCATGACCTGCCACGGGTTGCTGCCGGCGGTCGGCAGACCGCTACATCCCCAGCAGAAGCTGGCGATCGCCAGTAAAATCAGACCTCGGCGCAATGCCCTCAGTAAAGCATTCATACCCAACCAATTCATTCCAAGCACGCTAACGCAGACCATAGAGACTGAGGAAAAAAAGAACGCTCAGTGCTAAGGCCCCAAAAATGAGTAAATTTTTCTGACCCGGCGTCAAACGATTAACACCAAGGCCGTAGTTAAGATTTTCCTGAAATCCTGACGGCGCACCCGCCGCCCCAATATTTCGGAACTGAGTACGCCGCGCGCTACAAACTGGGCAGCGCCAAAGGCTGGGCAAGTCTACAAACAATGTGCCCGGCGCAACACCAGCATTGCTGTCGCCCTTTGCGGGCTCGTAGACATAGCCGCAGGCCAAACACTCATAGCGAGGGGGGGCCTGTTCGGCGAGAGTCTGCTCTGGCGGTCGCTCGCTCATCCGCTCTCAGAAACCTTAAAAACTTTGTAACAAATTATCGCATGAAATCAACCTTAAGGGGGGCAGCCGTGATGGAATTAGCCTGACGGCTCAGAAGCAGCTCGCCGCGCCGACTGTTCGCATCAGGATCGCCACAAGATCTCTAACCTCCGACACCGCCACGAGATCACAATCACCTTTACAATATTAAGCGTTAGCAACATTCTCGACGTAGTTCAAGGGATTAAAGACGCAGTGTTCACGCTCAGCGGCTACGAATATTTTCTCGGCTTCTTGCTCTTGGCAGGGGCTGTTCCCCTCTTGGCACTTACTGCCTCTAAGCTGTTGCGGTCGCCGGGAGGTGGCCCAGAGCGGCGTACAACCTACGAGTCCGGCATGGAGCCGATTGGCGGTGCTTGGATCCAATTCAACATTCGCTACTATATGTTCGCCTTGGTTTTTGTCGTCTTTGACGTGGAGACTGTCTTTCTCTATCCGTGGGCGGTTGCTTTCAATCAGCTTGGACTTTTAGCCTTCATCGAGGCGCTGATTTTTATCGCGATTCTCACGGTCGCACTGGTCTACGCATGGCGAAAAGGAGCGCTGGAATGGTCATGAAATCGGATACCCCGAACACTCTCAGCTTTGAAACACAGTCAAGCGAGCAAATCCTGAACCCGGCTTCGCGAGCCGGAGTCACTAAGGAACTCTCGGAAAATGTCGTCCTGACAACTGTGGACGACCTCTACAACTGGGCGCGACTCTCAAGCTTGTGGCCGCTCATGTACGGCACAGCTTGCTGCTTTATTGAATTTGCGGCGATGATCGGCTCGCGCTTTGACTTCGACCGCTTCGGCTTGGTGCCGCGTGCTAGTCCCCGCCAGGCTGACCTGATCATCACCTCCGGCACGGTCACGATGAAAATGGCTCCGGCGCTGGTGCGGCTCTATGAAGAAATGCCGGAACCGAAGTACGCGATCGCGATGGGAGCCTGCACAATTACCGGCGGTATGTTCAGCATGGACTCGCCGACCGCTGTACGGGGCGTGGACAAGCTCATCCCGGTCGATGTCTACATTCCCGGCTGCCCACCCCGCCCGGAAGCGGTGATGGACGCCATCATCAAGCTGCGTAAGAAGGTGGCTAATGAGTCCATGCAAGAGCGGATGACGGTGCAACAGCAGACGCACCGCTTCTACAGCACCACGCACAACCTCAAGGCGACGGAACCCATTCTAGATGGCAAGTACCTAAGTGTGGCAAGTCGGCAAGCGCCCTCGAAGGAGCTGGTCGCCGCAGCCGGAATGCCTCTGCCGCAGGCGTTAGAGTCAGCAGCCAGTCAGCCGGAGGAGGTGCAGTCGTGAGTGAGGAGACCTCTGCATCGGAACAAGAGTCGCAAGCGATTGTTGAAGCCGGTCCAGTGTCGAGTTGGCTCAGCGAAAATGGTTTCGCAAACGAGCCGCTTGCCCGCGACCACAGCGGCGTTGAGCTAGTCGCGGTCGAACCGCAGGTCTTACTGCCAATCGCGACTGCGCTCTATGCCTACGGCTTCAACTATCTCCAGTGCCAGGGCGGCTACGACCTCGGCCCGGGCAAGTCGTTAGTGAGCTTCTACCACTTGGTGAAACTGAGTGATGACGCTCGCCAGCCCGAGGAAGTGCGGCTGAAGGTTTTTCTGCCGCGCGACCAGCCGACCTTGCCCTCGGTCTACTGGATCTGGAAGGCGGCGGATTGGCAAGAACGCGAGACCTACGATATGTATGGGATCGTTTTCGAGGGCCATCCTGGCCTCAAGCGCTTGCTCATGCCCGAGGATTGGGTCGGCTGGCCGCTGCGTAAGGACTACGTCTCACCCGATTTCTACGAGTTGCAGGACGCTTACTAATCCAACATGGAGTGCGATCGCCTCACAATGCTGGCGATCGAGACCCGACAGCTGCTTCTATCCCAAGCGGCGATCGCCCCATCCCTGACTGACTTCACGGCAATGTTGCCGAACGCGGCAGAGCTGAGCGCATTGAACAATGAGGCGAATGATAGGGCACGAGCCTCGCCTTCCTAGAGCCGACTATCGGTGCAGGAACCGGGGCACTCACCGCTGGTGAGACCCCCCGAAACGCCCTAGTGCTGGTCTTCGAGATCTGTTTCTGCGGTGCGTTTGTGGAAATCGCCCTCAGACTCAGAGGCTGTTTGAAAAGTTCTGAGGAAGTATAAAAGCTCACACGGGATACGCTGAGAGTGAAACCGCCAGCCCCGTGAGAGCTATGGGCAAAGAGTACACCGCAACCTAGTACCGCTACGCGGAATTTTGAGTTCTGGGTTTTGAGTTTTGAGTGCCTGCAATACGGGAAGCCTGGGAATTTTGAATAGGCATCTCATTTCCGCCCTCTTGTACTAGATAGTTGTAGATTGGGTGGTGCCAAACTCAATCCAACCGACTCTAAGCAGTACACGCGAGTAGCGATACTGTCCCTTTGGGCAGAGGCTTGCGAATCACTGTCGGTACCTCGCTCCCCACAAAAAATAGGGGAGACGACAGCGCGACTCCCCAGATTATTGACAGTCAATGAGCTGAATTGCGCGCCTAGAATGTCGGCGGGCGCGCCAAACGTCATCTACTTTTGGACAACCAACTTGACGTTGGCATTCTGCAGACCGCGCTGCTGAACTTCAGCCAGGGTCTTGTTGACCGCATACTTCTGGTTGATCGAGTTGATCAGCTCGGTCTGGTTGTGCTTTTTAGCCACGCCCCAGAGGTCGGCGATCAGGTCATAGGTGCCGTCGCTGTTGCAAGACCAGCCGAGATCGTACTCGCCGTCGAGAACCGCAACGAGGTCGGCACGAACGCGCTGACCGTTGTAGCCGCGGACGTCAGCTTCGGACTTGACCGAGATGCCCAGATCGCGCAGAGACGCCTTCAGGATTTCAGCGTCGGTGATCTTAGTACGGAGGGTGCTGAAGTGAGACATGGGATTTCCTCGTGATTAAAACGACAGTTGTTTGGTTTGTGACGCGCCGCCGATTGCGAGAGGCGGCTTTTTTTCGTTGCTGCTAGCGAAATTTCGCTAGCCTTCCACCGGTCGGCAAGCCGAGCCGGGAAAGCCTGTTAGGACTCCAGCCGCTGATATTCAGCGGTGGAGGATGCCGCCGGTCGTGCCCGTTCCCGCGCCCAATTGCGGAGGGCCGTCACCTGTTCGGTCATCGTCCGGGACAGCGGCAGTGTCGCCTTCAGCGCGGCAATGATGTCGAGTTGCGTGAACTCGCGATCTTGCGCAAACGCCTCATACATCGCGGCGACAATCGCCTGCTCGATCTCTGCCCCAGAAAAACCATCCGACATATTGGCGAGCTGAGCGAGATCGAAGCGCTCAATCTCAGATCGCCGCTTGCTAAGGTGGATGCGGAAGATTTCTTGACGCTCTTCCGGAACCGGTAAGTCAACGAAAAAGATCTCATCGAAGCGACCCTTGCGGAGAAACTCACCCGGCAAGCGTTCAATCCGGTTCGCTGTCGCCATCACAAAGACTGGCGAGGTTTTCTCCTGCATCCAGGTCAAGAAAGAGCCGAAGATGCGGCTGGATGTACCGCCATCGGAGTCTGCTGAACCCGTGCCACCGGCAAAGGACTTATCCAACTCATCGATGAAGAGAATGGCCGGTGAAATCGATTCCGCCGTTTTCAACGCATTGCGAAGATTGGCTTCCGAGCGACCGACCATGGAGCCGTCGTAGACCCGACCCATATCAAGGCGCAGGATCGGCAGTCCCCAGAGGCGCGAGGTGGTTTTGGCGATTAGGGATTTACCACAACCTGGAACGCCAAGAATGAGCATTCCTTTCGGTTGGGGCAAGCCATATTCACGCGCCCGCTCTGTGAAGGCATTGGAACGCTGTCGCAACCAGTGCTTCAGTTCCTCCAAGCCGCCGATAGCGTCAATGGTTTCGTCTTCCTCGATATATTCAAGGATGCCATTGCGGCGGATCAACTGCTTTTTCTCGGACAGAATGATCTCGACCTCAGATTCGGTCAAGCGCCCGGCTTTCACGGCCGCCTTGCGGTAGACCTTTTCGGCTTCATCGCGAGTCAGTCCCAGCGCTGCCTTGAGGAGCTTTTCGCGAATTTCCGTGCTGATGCGTGGGTTGCGAACCTTCTCTGATTGCTTGGAGAGAACTTGGTTCAGCTCTTGCATGGTAGGTAGTGGGAAGTCGAGGACGACCACTTCCTTCTCTAGCTCGATCGGCACCTCTTGCACCGGTGACATGAGAACGACAATTTTCTCTGTGCCTTTGAATGAGGCGATCGCATCTCGCAACCACCGTTTCACCTCAGCCGAGGAGATGAATTCGTGCAAATCTTTAAAAATAAAGATACCGGGATCGCGTTGCTGGATTGCCCATTGAATGGCGGCTTGGGGAGAGATGGTATTGTGTTGGGTCTGCTGACGAGCTTGGCCGTATTCCACAATCCCCTGCGTCACCGTCCAAACGAACACCCGCTGGTGTTGTGTTTTTTCGGCGGCAATCTTGGCGATCGCCTGCTCAGCCCGTTCCTCCTCTGGTGTTAAGAGATAGATCAGAGGGTATTGGGCTTGGACGAGAATACTCAGCTCTTCCTTCATCGGTCGTGACCCCAACACTGTTATGGCGCGATCGCCAGTTTCCCGAACGCTGATGCCGCCCTAAACACCTTGCATCTGCAAGCCTAGTGGTTGCAATCAACAGGGAACCAAACTTTCTTCCCCATGGGAGTCAGAACGAGCCATTACTGCCCGAACCTTCTCAGAAATCTCACCCGCAACCGCATCTGGTAGGACGCTGGGTTGCTCTTGCACTGCCACTAACTCATCTTCACGCTGAACCAATTGGCTCTCGCACTCTGGGCAACTGTAAACCCGATGTGAGCGACCGTGACGAGCGGCATCAGCCTCTTCAACAATGTCTGGGTTCTGCAAGTAGAAGCTGACTGCTCTCTCGACTAACTCAGACATCGATTCGACATTGACAGCCGCCGCAATCTTCAATTGACGATGGGTTGCAGGTGGGAGATAGAGTGTAACTTTTTGCTTGTCTTGCATCTCAACCTACAAGGTTCATGCCCGCTTATGCTTCGACAGTGTACTGAGGGATTTACGGAACTGTCAAGCTGTCAAGCTGTCTTGACGGCAATTTCGTAATATTCCTTTACAAACTCTGCTGTCCATCCCACTGCTGAATATTCGCTCGACTGGCGGTGAGGTAAGGTGGCTGTCTACACTAAAAAGTTGGAGAAGAGTTGGCGAGATGGTTGCAGGCTGCCCTGGCGGCAGTGCTGAGGAAAGTCCGGACTCCCAAAAGACCAGACTTGCTGGTTAACGCCCAGTGCGAGTGATCGTGAGGAGAGTGCCACAGAAATATACCGCCGACGGGGCAAGCTCCGCTTGTCACGCCTGGTAAGGGTGCAAAGGTGCGGTAAGAGCGCACCAGCAGCATCGTGAGGTGCTGGCTCGGTAAACCCCGGTCGGGAGCAAGGTCGGAGGGGCAAGGGTTGGTCTTTTTCCTGTCCCGCTTTTGGTGAACCGCTCGAGGTGGCTGGTAACAGTCATCCTAGATAGATAACCATCCGCGTCGGCTATTGCAGTAGGCGTGAACAGAATCCGGCTTATGTCCAACTCTTTTCCCCGCCCTTTCATTGGTTTGCACTGTGCCTATGCCTGCGACCGTGACCTTGCCAGATGCCCGACGCCAAAAACAGCTCGCGATCTTGGTGCAACGGCTGGGATTGCCCGCGACGCTGCCGGTGGATTACCATCTGCTGGATTGTGCGCTGATTCACAGCAGTTTTTCGCCGACCGAAAACTATGAGCAGCTCGAGTTCGTCGGCGATGCCGTTGTGCGTCTGCTGGCTTCGGAGGTTTTGCTAGCCACCTATCCGACCGCCGCCGTGGGGGAGTTTGCCGCGATTCGCTCCGTTCTAGTCAGTGATCGCGTTCTGGCTGACTTTGGCGATCACTTCGGCCTCGACCGCTACCTGCTGGTGTCTGCGGCAGCGGCTAATGATCACCAAGGCTGGCGATCGCGCCTCGCCGATGCTTTTGAAGCGGTTCTCGGTGCCCTTTACCTCAGCCAGCCTGCTATGACACAGTTGCGGCCCTGGCTCAGTCCGCTGCTGCGCGACAAGGCTGCCGAAATCCGCCGCGATCCAACACTGCATAATTACAAAGAAGCCCTACAAGCTTGGACGCAAGGGCAATTCAAAGTCCTGCCCGAGTACCGGGTGCGCGAGAGCGGCGCAGGCTATGGCAGTCCTGAACGCTTCGAAGCCGAGGTCTGGCTCCACCAGGAACTCCTCGGTCGTGGTCGGGGTCGCTCCAAGAAAGCCGCTGAGCAGGCAGCGGCGAAAACGGCATTCGTGGCCAGAGTTCAGCTCGATCACCCACAAGACGGCTGAGCTGACCCACTGCTTCAGGTCGCAATTCCCTGTCACGATTTGCGGGGTTGCGGTAACGTAAGTGCTAATCCAGTCTCTGTGGGCATCGGAACTTGCGGCTTGACCGGCGAGATTGGGAGATCGACCAGGGGGTAACCAGCCCAGCTTTGCGTCGGTAGGTGGTGTGAGGAACAGTCATGAGCCAATTTCCCCAGCCTGATGGCGATCGCCAGCGATCAGACAGGCCGCGTCGTCCCGAGCGACGGCGATCGCGCTGGTTATGGCTGCTCCTCAGCATCGGACTGCTCGCAGGGGGAAGTCTGATCACAACCTGGGTACTGCTGTCGCGCTTTTTGCAGCCCACGGTGCAAGCCGCCCTTACCGATACCCTGGATCGCCCCGTTGAACTCGGCGAATTTGCTGGCTTCAGTCTCAATAGTGTGCGATTCGATGAGACGCGCATCCCCACCACCACGACTGATCCTGATTTTGCCAGTATTCGTGCCATCGAAGCCCGTTTTGACCTGTGGCAACTACTCAGGCGGCGCGTTTTGGTATTAGACATTACGCTGGTAGCTCCCGATGCCTACATCGAGCAAGATGCGGACGGACAGTTGATCGAGCTACCAACCTTGGTCGAGCGTGATGGCGTCCAGCGCGTGGAGGTGATGGTATTGCGGGTAGAGAATGCCAGCGCCACACTACGGCTGCGTCAACTGGATGGCAGTCTGGCGAAGCCAATCCTGTTGGCTGAGACCAGCGGACGCCTTGAACTCAATGATCGCTACGAAAGTTTTGCCATTGATCTCACTGGTCAGCTTGCGGAGGGGGATTTCAGCTTGCGCGGCGCGGCACAGTATCCCGAACGCGATCTGGATGCGCTTGTTGGTCAGTTTGCCCTGACTGCCAGTGACTGGCGACTGGCGGAGCTGAGTGCCCTGATTCCGCCCCTGCCGCTCCGCTTGCAAGCAGGGGTTGTCGGTGGCAATGTCCAGATCGAGCTAGCGGGCAATCCCCTGGACTGGCGGGTCAATACGCCGCGCATCACCGGCATTGTACAAGTGAGTGATGTGCAAGCAACGGTCGATAAAGTGCCGCGACCCGTGCGCGTGGGGCGCGGACGGATTCGCTTGCAGGGCGATCGCGCCCGTTTGGAAAATGTCAGTGCCGAAGTTGGCGAGCTCAGCGCGCAACTGGCAGGTCAAGTCAGCGTTGAAAATGGCTATGATTTGGATCTAGAAATTGCGCCCGTCACCCTGTCCGAGTTGTTCGACACCTTCGAACTCGAGCCGCCCGCCATTCCCCTCAGTGGTGCCGTCGCCATGGCGGCTGAAATCAGCGGTGACCTCGAAGAACCGATTCTGACCGGCAACCTCAGCAATGTTTGCGCGACGAATCGCGCCGGTCGTCAGCGCCGGGATGCCGCCGAACCTTGTCCACTGCGGGTCGATCGCCTCGACTTCGATACCGTGGCCGCCGACTTCAGCTTGCGGCTCGGCGCGCGAGAATTTGAGGTCTCTCGCTTCCTAGCCCTGCCCAACCTGGGGGGCACGATTACCGCCAGCGGTCAGCTCGACCTTGACAGCTTGGTTGCCAATGTTGATGCGCGCGTCTTTGGTATACCCGGAGCAGCCTTAGCGCAGCGCTATCAACTGGACTTGCCGACTGACGTGGGTGAGATTGCGGCGCGAGCGCAGTTAGCCGTTGCGCTCGATAATCCCACCGACTTCCGCGCCACGGTATCGAGCGATCTCGAAGTTGCGGGGGGACAAGTCAGCATCGACGGCCTGGAGGTGACCGCCGACCAGTTTGCGGGTACCGCGCAGGTGACGGGGCTTGCTGCTGCCAACTTCGGACTGCCGGAGCGACTGGCGATTCAAGGCTTGACCGGCAATTTCACCGCCAGCGGCCCCCTCACCCTGCCGGCGTCGGACGGTCTCGCCCTAGCGGGGCGCGTGCAACTCGCGCTCGGTGGCGGTGCCGTCACGATCGACCAATTGCGTCTCGCTGACCAACGCCTGACAGCGACGGTCATCGCCAGTGGGATCGCGGTCAGTGACTTCATTCCCACGGGTGTGACTGTGCCACCGCTCGGTCGCCTCGACGGTCGGCTCCAAGTCACCAGCCAACTCGACGGCTTCGTACCGCAGACGCTGCAAGCGGTTGGTGATCTGGGGGTGAATGTTGCGGGTGGGCGGGCACGACTGACACAGCTCGACCTCGACCGCACCGGGCAACTCACGGCGGAGACACAAGTGAACGGCCTGCAACTGTCGCAACTGGCGGCACTGGCTACCCTGCCACCCGCTCTGCGTCTGAATCGGCAAGCCCTGGGTCAATTGACTGGTGCGGCCCGCCTGACGACGCGCTGGGCTGAACTTCGCAACCCGAACGCGATCGCGCTGCAAGGACGCGGCAACGTCAGCAACTTAGCCGGTGGCACGCTGGCGGCAACGTTTAACGCCCGTGCAGGCAATTGGCAAGCCGAGGCGCGGCTCGCGGGCGTGCAGCCCAGTCGTCTGACGCCACAATTGCCCCCGGCTTGGCAGACGGTTGCCAGCGGCAACCTGCAACTCTCGGGTGCGCTTGACGATCTCTCCCTGACTGGCATTCGGGCGACAGGCCAAGGCAATTTGAATTTGGCGGGGGGGGTGATCGCCGCGAACAATTTGCGCTTGGCCAACGGCCAACTCAGCGCCCGCTTGCAACCCAATGGCGTGCAGCTCGCAGCGCTCTCACCGGCCCTGCGCGGGCAACTCAGCGGCAACATCCGAGCTAGTGCTGATTTAACGCAACCGAGCGCGGCGGCTGTACAAGCGGACGGCAATGTCCGTCTGAGTGAGGGGCTGTCGGCGATTCGGCAACCGTTGACCGCTGATTTTGCCTGGAATGGCTCACGCTTGGCGATCGCCCAGGCCACAGCCGGTCAACAATTCCAAGCCAGCGGCTATGCGGATTTGAATCTTGCTGCGTTTGGTCGGGGCGCGGTGCCAGATCTGGTCGAGCAATTCAACTTCGACGCCACGGTGCGGAATCTGGCGATCGCCCCTCTCCGCAATGATTTAGCACGTTTCACCACCTTACCCTTGGTCACCGACTCACTCGCTGTCGGCGGTAGCGCTGATTTCAGCGGCAATGTGGCGGGAACTTGGCGATCGCCCCGCATCCAGGGCAACTTGGCACTAAATAACCTAGCCCTCAACGACCTCACCTTTGACCCCCGCCTCGCCGGCCCGGTCGCTTTTGCCCCCGGCGAGGGCGCGCGGGTCGATTTGCAAGGCACTGAAGACCGACTGCAACTGGCGCTCGATAGCCGCTACCGTCCTGTCAGCCTCAATGTCCAACTCGGAGCGGCGAGCATCACCGGGGAGCGCGAGAGTGCCAACGTCTTCGTCGCCGAAGCGCGTGATCTGCGGCTGGATTTGGTGCGACCGCTCTTGCCCCCAGATGCCTTGACGCCGACCCTGCGGGCGCAACCCCTGGCGGGCAACTTGAATGGCAACTTTAGCCTTGATCTCACCACATTGGGTCTGGCGGGGACGGTGGCGATCGCCCAGCCGGTGATCGGCCCACTGACCGGCGAGCGCTTCGCGGGTGGGATCGAGTATCAGAACGGGGCGATCGCCATCCGCGACGGTCAGTGGCGTGATGGCGTCACCGAGTACCAGATTGCCGCCCGGATCATTCCCTTTGGCTCGCAGCCCCGTTTTGACGCGCAAGTGGACGTTATCCAGGGTCAAGTCCAGGACTTGCTCGCCGCCCTCAGCCTGACAGACATTCCCGACCTCCGCGACCTACTACGCGATTTTCAGCAACCCGCGACTGGGAGTACGACTGACCTAGACACCCTAGCCGTCGGCCTGCCAGACGCGCCACTAGAAGATCAGTTGCGGCGACTGGCGGAAATCCAGGCGTTGAATGAGCAACAAGCCCAAGCCCGCCGCGATGCGATTCCCCTGCCGGAACTCTCGGAGGCGCGCGGCGATTTTAATGGCACGGTGGCGATTGGCGGCCCGCTCGACCAAGGGGTGAATGCCATCGAAGCCCAATTCAATCTCGCGGGCGAAAATTGGCAATGGGGATCTTACTTCGCCGATACGATGGTCGCGCGCGGCGATTTTGAGAATGGGATCCTGACGATTTTGCCGATTCGCTTCCGCACCGGTGAGGGCGAGATCGCCTTGGGCGGCAGCTTTGGTACCGAATCGATTTCGGGGCAATTGGAAATTACGGCACTGCCGATCGAGGTGTTGCAAGATATTATTCCGCTACCACCGTTCATTGGCTTGGCGGGCGAGATCGAAGCCTCCGTCACCTTGGCAGGAACCCAAGTCAATCCCCAGGCACGCGGCACGATCGCCATCGAAGACGCCGAGCTGAATGACACGCCGATCGCGATCGCCGAGGGCAGCTTTAATTACAACAATGCCGTTTTACGCTTCGCGGCGGACAGTGTTTTGGTCGATGGTGGCACGCCGCTGACCCTGCGCGGTCGCATTCCCTACCGCTTACCGCTGCCCCAGGCAGCACCGCCCGAGAGCAATGAGTTTCAGATCGTCGCCCAGGCCAAGGATGATGGACTGGCGATCGCCAACTTCTTCACCAATCGTTACCTGACCTGGGAAGCCGGACAGGGCGAGGCAGATATTGCGGTTTCGGGCGTGATTGCCCCGGAACGCGGCGATTTCGAGAGCTTGATTGCCAACGGTGTGATCAATATCGAGCAAGCGACCCTGGGATCGCGCGTGGTGGCCGAGACGGTGACCGACGTGACCGGCCAAATCCTGTTGAATTTTGACCGCATCGAAGTGCCCGAACTGACCGGCCGCTTCGGCGGTGGCGATGTCCGCCTCGCTGGGGTGCTCCCGACGCAGCAGCCTGAAGTTGTTGTGGAGCCGCTGACCCTAGAACTCGATCCCCTAGCGCTAAGCCTCAAGGGTCTCATGGAGGGTGAAGTGGCCGGAACCGTCACGGTCGCAGGTACAGCGCTCGATCCGAAGCTGACCGGCGCGATCGATGTTGAGAATGGCAGCCTGCAACTCGGCGGAGCCGTCGGGCAGCGACGGCTGCTGCGGGGGGGCGATCGCAACAACTTTGTGCAGCGCTGGGTTGAGTTCGCTGACCTGCGCTTGGTGCTCGGCCGCAACTTTTTCATCACCCAGGCCGGGATTCTCAGCCTCGAAGCCGACGGCACGCTCACCCTCAATGGTGATTTAGAATCCCTGGCACCCGAAGGCACGATTCAGCTCGAGCGTGGTCTGCTCAACCTCTTCACGACCCAACTCCGCCTTGATGGCAGCTTTGACAACATCGCTCGCTTCACGCCCGCCAATGGCTTTGATCCCTTCCTCAACCTCACGCTGGTTGGCTCCGTCACCGATGCGACCAATCGCACCGTACCAATCTCGGTCGGCTCACAATCATCGGAGATTCTCGATGATCCAAGCACCTTGGGCTCGGTGGAGACCGTGCGCGTGCAGGCAAAAGTGGACGCACTCGCCTCAGAACTGATCGCGACGCTGAATGCCAATGCCGCCGGGATTCCGGGTCAACGCCAACAGGTACTCGAACTCTCGAGCACGCCCTCGCGCTCGGAGACCGAGATCATCGCCCTCTTGGGCGGCAGTTTTGTCAATGCGATCGTTGGCGGCGATGACACAGCGCTGGTTGGCGGCATCGCCAACATCGCGGGCAACGCCCTCTTTGGTCGCTTCCAGAACAACATCGCTGATGCCATCGGTCTCGACGAATTCCGCATCTTTCCCGCCGTCGTGCTCGATGAGGAGGATCGGCGTGGCTCGACCAGCCGTCTCGGTATCGCGGTCGAAGTCAGCAAGAACATCACCAACAATTTCTCGCTCTCGGTACAACAATACCTGACGCCGCCGGATCAGCCGACGCGCTTCAGTGCCCGCTACCGCATCAACGAGAACCTGATCCTGCGCGGCTCGACCGACATCGAGGGTGACGGCCGCGCGTCGATTGAGTTCCAGACCCGCTTCTGAGCGTCTGGCAAGGTTGCCAGGAACCTGATGCTCGACTTTTGGTTAGTGACGTTTTTTTGGGCCAGACGCTATCTTCGTAAGCAAATAGGTTTAACTGCCATCTCTAGCTACTGAGCCGAGTCAATCACCCAAGTCCTCTTTTCAGACGAGTGAGTGACTTGGCTCAGCGATTGTTATTTATCTTGCTCACATATTTCGGAGTGACCCATGGGACGGTTTTGGACAGCTGTAGCGCGATCGCCACAACGCGACAAAGGCACACAATCGCTGCAAACCAAGCGCCGCCGCGACAGCGGGACGAGCCAATCGCCATCGACCGCCCCCGATATCCAAACCCAACTCCGCAGCGCTGTCTACGGACACAGCATCGGCGCGATGCCGATCCAGACGGATCTGGTGGTCGGCAAGCCCAACGACAAGTACGAACAAGAGGCAGATTCGGTCGCGGCCTCGGCCATGCAGATGAAACCGGCGGCAACGGCGGTGCAGCCGCCGTCCAACTCTGAGAACGCCCAACAACAAGCCGACTCGCCGGCAGTGCAGCGCCAGGACATCGCGGCCGGCCTAGGTGATCTCGGCGGTCTTGATCAACTGGGTGATCCGGCGGCTCTCGGGGCGGATCAGCTCGGTGACCTCGGTACACCGGATAGCGCTACAGCAGGTGCCGGTGAACAAAGCGGCGCGGGCGGCGATGCCCCACCCCCGGATGCGCTGCCTCCGAGTGGCGCGGGTCTGGATGATGGTAGCGCACCAGAATCAGTGCTGCCCCCTGAAGTCAAGGAGCAGATAGGGGCTGTGGACACGGGCGGTGCGGGCAGTGATGGCGGCCAACCGGGGGGCGATGTCGAAGGGAAATTGCAGCGGGCAATGGCGAGCGGCGGTCAGCCCCCCTCGGAGGATGAGCAGACAGCCCTACGCGATCGCCTCGGCATCCTGAATCCCGAGGTCATCGAAATCCACACTGACGACGAAGCCGCCGAACTCTGCGATCTCTTCGGAGCACGCGCCTTCACGACCCAGAACCACATCTTCTTCGGGGAAGGCGAGTACGGCGACCTGGAACTGCTATTTCACGAAGCGGTTCACACAATCCAGCAGGGCGCGGTCGAAGCCTCACCCCCAGAAGGGGAAATGCCGAATGAGGGCGGCGCAGGCGGCGATGCCGGCGCGCTGGAAGACAACCTGATGACGCCGGACAAAGATCAGACCTCCTTGACCGATATGGTCATGACTAAACCGGCTACTGACTTGATTCAGCGGGACGAGGGCGAAAAAGCTCCGGGAGCAACTGAGGAAAAGTCTCAGGAAGACACCGAAAAGGCAGCCGCTGAACAAGGCGACAAAGACAAGGAAGCCGCGGCGGCTGAGATGGGCGGCGGGGATATTGAGGCGGGGGTTGAGGAGGAGGATGTTGGCGATCTGGGCGATCGCGCCGCCGCCGCCCCCGGCGATGCCGAGCCAGGAATCCCTGATGGCGTGGAGATGGATGCGGTAGAAGCGGAGGTAGACGAAGAGGACGTTCCCGACGAAGCCGACATTTCGGAATACGAAGGCACTTTCTGGGGCGATGTCGTCGAGACCGAAGTCCCCGACTGGGACAACGAGGTTGCGGCTTACGATCTGTTCCAGGGAGCGGCGGGCGATCGCGACGGCTTCGATATTGACGAATTCTTTGCCGGTACCAGCTACGACGGCATCGGCACAGAGCTAGAAGCAACGGCCAATCTCGACCGCGACGCCCTGATTGGTCAAGCCTTCCTGACAGGCTTCGTCGAAGGCCTGATCGAAGGCGGCATCCAACTCGCGATGCAATTGGCATTGTTCGGCATCATGACCGCCTTCCCGTCGATCGCACCCGGCTTGGGAGCCGTGCTGATCCTCTCGCAGCTCCACGATCCCAAAGCGCTCGCGATGGGCTTAGCGAAAGGGGTGACCGATAGTTGGGACAAGATCGCTGGTATTGGCGGCATCTTCTCCGGTGAGGCTGTCGGTTGGGAAGCAGCGGCGCTCTTCTTCGAGTTCTTGCTCGGCATCGTCATGATGGTCAAGGCAATCATCGATATTGTCGATACAATCATGCAGATTGTCGGCGCGCTCTGCTTCGTCTTGGCAAAAATTCTCTACGCAATCCCCTTCGGCATCGGTGTCCCCGCCGCGATTCCGCTGGAAGCCTTCTCGATTCTGATGTTCAACATCAGCAAGGTGCTCGGCATTATCAAACTGTTCATGACCTTAGCCGTGATCATGCCGCTGCAATTGCTCTGTATGGCGTTGCGAGCACTGGATCTGAAATTCTCGGACGCGACGCCGGAAGAGCTGCTAGCGAAGCAGGAAGCCCTGACCAAGCACACCAAGGATTTCACCAAGAATGGCATTTCCTCAGCGGGCAAGCTAGGGATGGATAGCTACAAGGCAAAGAATCCCCACGAGGCTAAGGGCAGCTCCGGGAAGTCGCTGAAAAAGGATTACAAGGGGGCATTTGACAAGAGCAAATTTAGCTATAGCGGCATTAAAGGGAAGACTGACCTAGCCGCAACTAAGTACTCCATTGGCAAGACCGGGGGAGGTAATGAAGTCTATGCGGGCTTCAAGGGAACAGGTGATTTTCAGGCGGTCACGGATCGCAAGACCGGCCGCTTCCACAAGGATGTCTACGAGGATTTGTTCAAGGATGAGAAGAAAGCGGACGGCACCGCCAGTTGGTTTAAGACTTCGATCAATAAAGATAGCGGTGACGATGACACCACCGATGAAGCCCTGATTGGCGATCCGGTGAAGGCGGCCAGTGCCGGTATTGCCGGGGGCGTAGGTTCCTTCACGACCAAGAAGGAGGGCAAAGATGCAGTTAAGGCATACAACACTGAGGAGGCACTGCGCGATCGCATCGTCGCAGGCGCAGAAGAGCTGCCTGAGCCACCCTACGAAGACACCATGATGGCTTACGATGCCGCGACCTATGGCTTGATCGATCTACAACAGTCCCGTGTCGAGTTGCAAGGCTTGCGGTCAGCCAACAACTGGGTGCGTGGTGAAGCTCAGGATTCGGCAACCGCTCACCAGACCATGAAGGGAACAGCCGAAGGTCATAAGCAAATGGCTGTTGAGCAGCAAGATGATCTCGACGACAAGATGCAGAAGCAAAACGTCGCCGGTGAAGGGGCCGCCGAGACTGCTGGGGATCAAGCCGAGATCGGCAGCAGCGCCAAAGACCTCGGTGGTCAAACGAAGGCAGTTGAGCCGCAGATGAAACAGTCGGCTGAGAAGGGCGCTGACGAAGGGGCAGGCACAGAAGGCGGCCCCGATGAAGCGGCGGCAGGTGAAGGTCTCACCCAGGGCGATCAGGCGCTGGACATGGGCGCAAAAGCCGTCGGCGGCATGGGTGGCAAGCTGGTGGAGGAATGGAAGAACAGCAGCAAGGCGGCTCAGGCAGAGTCAAAGCAGAACGAAGCTGAGCTGGACGACTTCAGCGGGCAAATGGATGAGAACACCGAACAAGCCGAGGAAGCGATCGAGGGCACTGACGAGACCGAAGAGGAGCTTCAGGAAGCCGAGGAGGGTCTAGAGGAAGGCGAAGAAGAGCTGCTGACCATGCGCGAAGAGGCGCTGGTCACCGCCCAGGGATGGACAGAGGAGCACGCGGATACCCGTGATGCCATCTACGAGGATCTGGAAGACATCATCCGTGATTCGGGTGAACGCGAGCAGAGCGACCTGAGCGAAAACCTGGAAGATGGCAGCCTGGCTGGGGAAGAACTCGACGGCGCTACTTACGAAGACGAAGACCTCAGCGGCATCTCACTGGCGGGCGCGAGCTTGGAGGGGGCTGACTTCAGTGGCACTGACTTGAGTGAATGTGACATCTCGGCGGCGAATCTCAAGGGGGCTGACCTGAGTGAGGCGGATCTCACGGGCGCTGACCTCAGCGAGGCGAACCTGAGTGAGGCTGACTTGAAGAATGCTGACTTGACTGATGCTGACCTCGGCAGCGCCAACTTGACAAAGGCTGATTTGACCGAGGCCGAGGTAACGGGAGCCGACTTCACGGATGCGACTCTGGAGGATGTGGTGGGTTACAGCGCTCCCTAACCAGCAGGGCGATGCGATCGCCCTGAGAATCACCGCCAACGGCTACTCTAGCTCTGCTGTTGCCAGCGGTAACCGCAGTAAGAATGTTGTGTCTCCTGGCATGGCTGGCTCCAGTTGCAGCTCGCCGCCATGAGCACGGGCAATCGCGCGCGCCAAGCTCAGGCCCAAGCCTGTGCCCTCGACGCGGCGGTTGTGGGAGGGGTCGCCACGCTGGAAGCGGTCGAAAATGCGATCGCGCACCTTCACCCCAAGCTCCACCGATGCATTACTCACCCGCACCCAGACCTGCTGACGCGATCGCCTCGCCTGCAATCGCAGCCAGCCCTGCGGCAGGTTGTACTTAATCGCATTGCTGAGCAAGTTTTGCAGCACTTGGTTGAGCAGGTCGCGATCGCCCCGCACCGTCAAACCCGGCTCAATCTCCGTCTTGATGCTCAGCTCTGGCGCGAGCCAGTCGAGATCAGCGGTCAGCTCCACCAGTAGCGCCGAGAGGTTCACTGTCTGCCGCTGCACCGTCATCTGCCCCGCATCTGCCAGCGACAGCAGCAACAGCTTACGAACAATGCTACTCAGACGGCTCACTTCGTCCAATAGACGACCGATCTGCTGTTGAAGCGGCGATCCCGCCTCGACCGAATTTAGCATCCGCTCCAACTCGCCCTGTAAGATCGCCAGCGGCGTCTTCAGTTCGTGGGCCGCGTCGCCACTGAAGCGTGAGGCTTGGTTAAAACTGCGCTCCAGCCGCGCCAGCATGGCGTTGAAGACTGCGATCAGTTCTACCAACTCCACATCTACATGCTCAAGGGTCACCCGCTGATCCAGCCCCTTGGCCGTGACCCGGCGCATCGTCCCCGTGAGCTGCTGCACCGGCCGCAGCGCCCGCCCGGATAAGATCCAGGCTCCGGCGGCGATCACCACCAACAATATCGGAATCGTCAGCACATAAGTATTGCGAATCGCCTGCATCTCGCGGTCAATCGCCGTGAGACTGACGGCGATCGCCATCTGCCCGCGTGGCAGCACCACCGTCCCCAACCGCCAAGTTTCCCCAGCCGCCCGCTGTGTTCTAGGCGTGACTTTCGGCCGCTGACCCTGAGATGGCCTGCCCAAGGATTGCCTGGGTGGCAGTAGCGATCGCCCAGCCGGCCGCTCCAGCACTGGCAACACCAACCCAGCCGGCCAAGCATCAGATTGGTAGGGTGGGCGATTGCCAGCTGCGACCCGCTGTAGCGCTGTCGTCGCCCCATTTATAGCCTGCAACTCCGCTACATACTCGCTCAGCTCTTGGGGGCTTCGCCGCCGACTGGCACGGAGCAATTGACTTTCGAGTTGCACGTCTAGGCGAGCGATTTTAGCCTCGCGGATCAGCCAGTAGGACAGCAACCCAAAACCGATCAGCGCGCCGCCTGCGAGCGCGGTTGTCAGTAGCGCCAAGCGGCGACGCAGCGACGGCTGCCAGAGTTGCAAGGTGGGCAAATTTGGCATCAGGACTCCGGCTGGCGACAGCGGTAGCCGACGCCGCGCACACTTTCCAGCCAGCGATCGCCCGTCAATGGTTCAATCTTCTTCCGCAGGCGCTGAATGCAGACATCGACCACATTCGTATTCGGATTGAAGTCGTAGCCCCAGACGTGTTCGAGGATTTGGGTGCGGGTGAAGACGCGGCCGGGCGATCGCAGCAGATATTCCAGCAGATTAAACTCCCGTGCCGTCAGCTCCACCGCCTGCCCCTCGCAACAGACCTCGCGGCTGATGCGGTCGAGCTGGAGCGGGCCGACCGTGAGGCGGTTTTGGCGATCGCCCACACTGCGCCGCACGACCGCGTGCAGACGGGCGACCAGCTCTTCCACAAAAAACGGCTTGGCAATATAGTCATCCGCGCCCAGGTTCAAGCCTGCAAGGCGATCGTCCAGCTCATGGCGTGCCGTCAGCAAGATGACTGGCGTATTGCGACCAGCCTGACGGAGTTGCTTGAGAATGAACAAACCATCCTTGCCCGGAATCATGATGTCCAAGACAATGGCGTCGTAGTCCTCTCCCAGGGCGCGCTCGTAGGCTTCATCGCCGTGGTCGCAATAGGTCACGACGAAGCCCTGTTCTTGCAAACCAACTTGCACAAAGTCGGCAATTCTGGCTTCGTCCTCGACTAACAGTACGTGCATGACTCGCGGGTTGCTGGCAATTCACCGTCGAGTTAGTTATAGCAGTCCAGAATTACAAAACTGTAATCTTGACTCGCTGCGAGTTGTCATTTTAGTGGTGCTTAATCGAAAGCATCGACCGATTCACCCCTTAGTTTTTGAGGCATTGACTGACGATGCAATTCAACACCAAACTGCTCGCCTTCTCGACAGCCGCGCTACTCCTCGGTTCTGCGGGCTATGCCGCGATCGCCCAAACCACCACTCAACCCACAGAACCCACACTACAACTCGCCCAAGCCGAACCCGAGCAACGCCAGCGCCGCCGCCGGGACTTCGCCGCCGCCGCCCAGCAACTCGGCGTCACCGAGCAACAACTCCGGGATGCGCTCGGCGTCCCGGCCGAGCGTCCGGCTGACGGCAGCCGTCCGCCCCGCCCCCGACTTCGCCGCTGCCGCTCAGCAACTCGGTGTGACCGAGGAAGCCCTGAAGGAAGCCCTGGGTGCGCACCGTCGCCACTCGCGTCCGAATTTAGCCGCCGCCGCCCAAGAGCTGGGCATCAGTGAACAGCAGCGTCCGAGATGCCCTCGGCTTTCCAGCCGAGCGTCCGGCTGACGGCAGCCGTCCGCCGCGCCCCGACTTCGCCGCCGCCGCCCAGCAACTCGGCATCACCGAGGAACAACTGCGGGAAGTGCTGCGCCGCCACCGCCCCGAACGCCCCGCTGAGCGCGGCAATCAGCCTCCTGCTTAGTCGAGACCCTGAGCTTCAGCCCTGACCACGTTTTCTGACAATCTGGGGAGCGCGGCTTCTCGCCTCCCTAGTACTGCTATGTGGAGTTTTGAGTTCTAAATTTTGAGTTTTGAGTGCCTGCAATCCGGGGATCCTGGGGATTTTGAATGGGCGTCTCATTTCCGCTGTCCTGTACTAGCTGGTTAATCGCCAATTCCAAGGAACCGGGTGCAACATTGCACTTTGGTTCTTTTTTTTGACCGGGTGTGGAGGGATCAGGGCAGAGGTTGACACCGATTTTGGGGGGCGATCGCCGCTGGCATCGCCTCGGCAAAACCCAAACCGTTCGGCAGAGTCCCAGTCAAGCAAGAATCCGCTTTTTGGCAGGGGTATCGTCGCTACGCCATCGCGATAATAACAGTGATGACTCAGTGCTACGGTGGAAGAACGCCGCCGCAAGCTAGCAGACAGGTAATTTTGGCTAGCTTGCGAAATCGTCGGATCTCTCTGTGAAGATACCTAAAGTCCAAAGTAAAGATTGTCACGTGGACGTATCGCCCGTCACAGAGAACTCGTTAGTCTGGAAGTGTAGAATTAAAGATTACTGCACTGATGAGGGCGAGCAGCGATCGCCAAAGTGCTGGCGACTGATCTGAGTTGGATCAGGCGCTATTTTGGCAATCGGTGCCTGTGTGACTATTGACCACGGGTGTCGAGATAGCAGTGCAAATAGTGAAAACTTTTTTATAGTTGGGGAGCGGTAAGTAATGCAAACATCTTGGCGACGTTGGCAGCGCCGACTGGTAAGAACTTTGAGTGTCAGCATTCTTGGTCTAGGCTTAACCCTCGTAGAAGCTGGCTCGCTCGCCGCAGCGGAACTGGATACAGCGGCATTGACCCCAACGAAACAAGCGGTCGCGAATACCCAATTAACTGACGGGACTTATTTCTTCGGTCAAGTCCCTGAAGCGGGTGTGATTGGCTACGAATATCTGGTATTTGAGATTCGCAACGGTCGGGTCATGGGAGCAATCTATGCACCGCGCTCTGAGTATAGTTGCTTCACGGGCACGGCTCAGAATGGTGTGTTAGCACTGAGTATTACGGATCCCTACGACGATCAGGTTTACCCCTACGCGATCGCCCTGGAAACGCCCAGCACACTCGCAGCGGGTCAGGCTCAGTCAGCGGTCAGCCTCACGGGTCACCATCGCATTCAGACCCTGCGCGAACTCGAGCAGCAGTTGCTCACAGCCTGCCGTCCGTAGATTGCCGGGGCTTGTCTGCATAAAGATGCGGTTGAAACCCTAGAAAGCCGGTCACTCAAGCAGCGACCGGTTTTTGCTTTTGGGCAGCAGCAACCGAGGCGCGGTTTATTTAACGACCCAGGGCTTGCCAGTCGGCGATCGCCGCCTCCGACCACAGCCACTGTGAACTCAGGGCATCGGTTTGAAATTCCAGCGGCGCTTCTGAGAGGACAACTTGGCGCAGGCGGCGGGCTTGGTCAGCGAGGGTGGTCGCGCGATCGCCGTCACCCGCCTCAGCCAATTGCGCCAAGCTCAGCGCCAAACCGGCGTAGGCGGTCAGGACTTCAGCCTGGGCAGTGGCAGGTAATGCCGAGATGTCTCCCTCTTCCACATCTTCCAGCGCCGCATACCAAGTTTGCTGCGCGGCCTGATAATTGCCTTCGGCATAGAGCGCGAAACCCAGAGCATTGCGATAAGCCAATCCTTGCGGCTCGTCTCGCACCGCCTGCTCCCAGTAGCGGCGAGCATCGTCGATGCTGAAGTCATCGTTGGCCTCGACCTTGGCGTTTTGCCAAGCGAGGCGACCGCGCAAAAAGCCAATTTCCGGCCGATCGAGTGCCTCGACGGGCACAGCCGCGAGGGCGGACTGAGCATAGGAGAGGGCATTGCGATCTAGAAGGGCTGCGACCGCTGCTGCCCCTTCTGCCCACTGCGTCTGGTCAAACTGGTTGATCGCTAGGGCAGTGAGACGCTCGGTGCTGACTTCGTTGAGATCGCGATCGCCGCCCTCCTCCAGCGGTTCCGACTGCGCCAGGACGGCGGCGACCGGCGATGGCAAAGCTTGTTGCACAGCGGGAGAGCGTAGGGCAACGGCGACAGCAATCCCGGCGATCGCCCCCGTTCCCGCCAGCGCACTCAGCAGCCACCAAAGCCGACGACTTCGCGACGGCGGTGCGGGCGATGCAGACGGCACAGTCGTCACGATCAAGGGTTGCGTCGGTGGCTCAACCAATTCCACGATGGATGAGTCAGCAGCCGGTGTTGCCCAAGTTGTCGCGGCAGACGTTTGCTCCGCGTGGCCACTGAAGTCTTCGAGAATGCTGGTCACTAATTTTGCGTCGGCCTGATCACCAGCCGCTGGGGTCGCATCAGCCGCCGCCGCAGTAGTGCCATTGACCCGGCCCACCCCCAGATTGCGACTCGCTTCGGCGGCATTGGCTAAGGCGGCGAGGGGTCGCTCGTCAGGGTCATCCAGGAGCGCCATCGCCGCATCATTGCGACCGTCCAGCCAGTGCCCATCGTAGTGAGGATGCTGGTACAGCACGGGTAGCGCCCAGTAAAGCTGATGGGAACCGTAAGCGGCGATCAAACCCTGGCGGGCGCGGCTGAGGCTGACATCAATGGGATAACCCTGATCGAGGTTGCGGTAGAGCAAGCGCGTCAGTGTCAGCGCGACTTCATCGGGGATGCGCTCGGCCATCGCCAGCACTGCCGGAATCCCGTGGCGCACCAGCGCCTGCGCCAGGTTATTGGTTTCCGCATCGGCGAGTACGGTGTCTGCGCCCCGGCAGGAATTGAGGACGGCGAGTTGAATGCCATTGTTCGCCAATAAGCCTGCGAGATCGTCGCCGTGTAGGCGTTCGGTTAAACCAGTTGTGTGGTTCACCAAGTAGAGATCACCGCCGGAGTTGCTGAGATTGCTGTGACCGGCATAGTGAAAGATTTGAAAATTGCCCCGCTCGAGCGCCTGGGTCAACTCTTCGCAACCTGGCTGCTCGAGAATCGTCAGCTCCAGGGGCGGTAGACCTCGCTCGGTCGCGCCGCTGAGTTCCGCTTGCAAGTGAGTCGTTTCTTGGTAGAGAGACAGGGTTTCTTGATCCTGGGGGGCGGCGATCGCCATCAGAATCCGCACTGGCTCACCAGTCTGGCGCTGCGACTCAACGAGCGCACGCACTGCGCCGTGGCGATAGCGCGAAAAGGCGACATCAGTTCCCGTCGCGAGGGGTAAGTTCCCGGCTTGCATGACTTCCCAGGGCAGGCGCGGCAGGCGATCGCCCCGCAACCCCAACCGTAGGCGCAAGACTTGGTGCTGGTGGTGCGCGACACCTTGCGCGACCAACCAACTGTCGCGCAGGCTCCCCTGGAACAGGGCCTCGTAGAGTTCTTGCCCCAAGTTCGTCAAGGTGAGCATCGCTGTCTGACTGTTGCCATTACCGGTATCACCCGGATTAGACACCAGAGTAGCGGCGAAATCCTCCGGCCAACCGGCTCCGGCGGCTTGCAACAAACTCAGCATCGGATCATCCATCAACTGCCGAGCCTGTTGCAGCCAGCGCTCGACGGGCCACTCAAGCTGTTCTTCGGCAAGGGGGACGCCCGGGGGCACGCGCTCGGCACGGACAAGGTGGCGATCGCCTCCGAGCGGGGTGATGGAAAGTTGAAATTCTTGAACCATGACAGTGGGTAGTGGCTGGTTGAGTTTGAGCCTGGCGATCGCTAGCTGGTGGCTGCGGCCCCAATAGTCGGGACTACAGCGCGGGTTGGTAGGTTTCCGCGTCCAACCCGCGCCCAGCAACACAAACCAGCCGATCACCTCACACCTACCTTCTCCCTCCCGAGCCCGGATGCACCGATCGGGATGTTTTTGGGGATGTGCAGTCGGGTGACCAGCGCACTACCGTTACTAAGGATATGGCTGCGAACTTTTGTAATCCCCAGTGGAGAGTAAGAAAACCCGGCGGCTTTTGGCTCCGATAAGCTGACCAGCCGCCAAGGCGAGCGACGAGCCAAGTCACCCAATTCTAAAGAGTGGAGCCGATCAGGAACTGAGGTGCTGGTGAAGCCTGTGACGCTTCAATGATTCCTAAGCTGGGAGTTTAGGTGAGGAGTCGTCTCAGTTTTGACTGAAGATGAGTGTAGATCGCCTTAATCTTCGTCGTGATCGCGATCTGGCAACGATTCCTCACCACCCAACAAATTTTCTAACCGATCCTTCGACCAGTGCTCAGTCGGGTAGGCAACGGCCTCGATGCAGGCAAGGCGAATCAGCCAAGTCGTGCGCTTGTAACCTGGGTCTTCAGGCTCCTCATCCTCGCTAGCAGCGGACAGTGTGAGGATCTCGACAAAATCGCTGTCAATGCGGATCGGGATGCCCGCGAAGCTATCGTTATTCGTCTCAATCCAGACCTTATCACCGTTCTGGAGGGCTTCTTCGAGTCGCTGATGCAGGAGATTGGGCAGCGAACTCGTGGCTTTGGGGACAAACTGTTGCAAGAAGTCAGTAAAGTCGGGCATTCGGTCGCGTTGGTCTCCGTCAGGAAGGGCAAGCGTGAAATGCGCGGTTAACTCCCAGATTACCTCACGATTGCAACGACGATCATGCCAGGGGCGATCGCGCTGCTCTACCCCTCAATCGGAAGTTGGGTGAGCAAGGCCTGGAGCTTGGATTTGCGGGCATGGGCCGTCAGCAGTTGGCGGCGGTAGTGCGTCCAGTCGGCAGGGCGACCGAGTTGCTGATAAGCGCGGCGGACGCGATCGAGCCAAGCGATCGCCTCGGGATAGGCTTTTGCCTTGCCTTGCGCGATCATGGCTTCGGCCTGTTGTTGGGCACTGGCGAGTACCCAACTGGGGCGCGCCGTCAGCGCTGCATCCATGACCCGCTGGCGCAGATCACTTTGGCTGGCTTCAAGACTATCGGCAACGGCGATCGCCTCATCCAGCCAGCCTTCATGGATTAAGATGTCCAACTTCACCGCTTCGGTTCCCGGCGGCAGGGCGGCCAACAGCTCTGGGCGCAATTCTCCCCAGCGCTGCGGACTGGCTAGCTCCTGGATCTGCTGGTAGGCGACCAAGCTGGGCCTGGCTCGAAAGGCGGCCAAGCGAGTCTCCAGCAGGCGCTGCCAATCGGCAATCGTCGGAGCGGGCGAGCGTGCCGCTGGTAATTGCGGCGGGCTAGTTGTTCCCAGCCCTTCGCGGCGGGCCAGCCAGTCGAGGAGATACCAAGTTTTGTACAAGCAACGTAGGCGCGCCGGTTGCAGGCGGTCGGGGTTGCGTTGCCAGCGATCGCGCAGATCCAGCAGCAGATATTGAATTTCTAGCGCCGAGGGCGCGGCAGCGCTGGTGGCGAAATTGTCGATGGCGTCGGTGAGGATTTGCTCGAGACAGCGGGCGTCGCGGGCTGCCGTCGCACCGATCAGCCAAGCCCAGACCTTCTGGAGCGTCGCTAAGCGGGGTTGGTAGCGCTGCTGGAGCGGTTCGAGATACCAGAGCAGATAGGTTTGGCGCTGTTCGAGCGCTTCGATGGCGGCGGCGATGCGCCAGTGGCGGTCGGGCGTGCCCTCACTGGCGATCGCCAGACTCTGCCGCACGAGAAAATAGCGACCAGCGAGATTTTGTAGGCGCAGCAATTCGCCCTGGCTGTCGCGGCGGGCCTGCATTTCCCCCCAAGCCAGTTGGGCAAGGAGCGGTTGCAGAGCGCGCAGCTCGCGCCAGAGCATCGCTGGACCTTGCAAGCTGCGACCCAGCATTCCGGCGGCATAGCCGAAGGGCAAGCGGTTGCGCCAGCCTAGTGAAACCAGCCCCCAGGCGGCGATGATCCAGAGCAAAAAACTCAGTCCGCGCAGGTGATTGAGGGCGATTTGCAAGGGTGCGCGTGGCGGCAGCGTCACGGGCAGGGCCGCGCGATCGCAGTGCAAAAGCCAGCGGTCAAGGGCGGGGTTGCCCCCCGGTGCGGCGGGCGGCGGCGTAGGGGCAGGCTGAGCGCGGGACTGGAGTTCGAGAAAGGGGCAACATCGATTCAGTTCAGTTCAGGATTCAGCGTTGAGGGTTCGAGGTTCAGCGCCGGGTTCACCGTCGCCCGACTACAGGGGAAATTCCCATGCACCGAACATCAGCATGAAACCCTTAAGTGGGTGACAGCGGTTGGGGACGCTCACCTGCGAGCATCCATTCAATAAAGCCGAGCGGTGGTGCCAGCCATTTGCCCTCATATTTCGTGCCGAAGTGGAGGTGCGGGCCGGTGCCAGCGCTGCCTGTTGTGCCGAAGCTGCTACCAGCGGGGTAGGTTCCCGGCCGACAGGTTTGCAGGTGGTGGGCAATGAATGTCCAACCAGGCAAGGATTGGCTCTCGAGACGGGCGTAGGTGCCCCATGGCGGTTGCTGAATGCAGTCCACCCGCGCCACTGCCCCGGGGAGGGCGATCGCCGCCAGCGGTGTACCGACCGGCGTACCGACATCAGCGCCACGATGGGCGACACAGCCGGAGATATTTTGCGCGTCGATTTCCGTTAAGCTTTTGCCCAAGCAATCGGGATGGCTGCGCTGGCCGGTGCTGGGATGCACCGGGCGTAGACGGTAGTGGTCAGTGATACGGTAGCGGGTATTGCGGCCGCGGGCCTGCTGTTGACGGCTGGGAGTCTGGGCGAGCTGTGCCGAGCCGAAGAGATGGCTGAGTTGCTCTGGAGGCACCGGAGCCGACTCAGCCGGGCGATTGGGGGCCGGTTGACCGGCGGGGGGAGCGAGGCGCTGCTGTCGTAGCGGCTGGATGACGGTGATGTAGGCGATGCCGAGCAGCAAGATGCCAAACAGGGCCAAGGTCGAGCGCTGCGATTGTCGGGCTTGGCGATCGCCCAGCAGGCGGTCGAGTTTGCGTTCGAGGCGGTTGGTTTGCCCGTAGAGATCGAAGAGGTGGCGGAGAATACGGTTTTCGGTGTCCTGGAGATTTTGCAACAACTGGTGGCGATCGCGTTGGCGATCGCGGCGCAGTTGCTGTTCGAGATGAACGAGGTCGGGGTGATGATGGCGATCGCTGACCGGCTCGGTCGGCGGTGGCGGTTCAGGCGTCCGCAGCGGATCGATCACTTCGGCATCGAGAATATCGGCATCGAGCATTTCCGCCATGGAGGGCGGTGAAGGCGATCGCGTGTGACCGTTGCCATTTTGGGTGTGGGACATCGTTCTACAACCCCGAGAAGTTTTCAAACAAAATCAACACATCAGGACTGTCGCCCGCTTGCAGCGCATCGATCGCCTTGTCCGGCTCGACCAAGTAGCGATACTGGCGCGTGCCGCCGCGAGTAAAGTTGCAAATCGGCTCGCCCAGGGCAGCTTGCACTTCGATCAGATCGTTAAATTGCTGACCATCGAGAACTGCTTGTCGCAAGCTTTGGGCCTGTGCCAGCGAGAGCGGTGGGGTCGCAGGTTCGATCGAACCGGGTGGGCAAACCGCCAGAAAATTGGCGCGGGTAGGGGCGGGAGGTGCTGCTACTTGGCCGCCGACCGCAGCGGGGGGGCTAACCGCTAGACTGGAATCGACCGTGCTGGATGCACTAGTTTTGGCAGCAAGGTTGAGCAATGGCGTCAGGTCAAAGGCGCGCTCGGAACCACTCAGCGATGCACCGACAATGCCAGTGACGACCACGAGCACGGCGCAGCCGATCACGCCTTTGAAAAATTCATCCATCACGAACCTCCCGTCCTCAGTTCACAACGACTGATTTTGATTAAGTATAAATGTACTGCTTAATCGCTAAAAAAGCTACTCTTTTCAGCCCAATGACCGCTAGTCTCAAAATCAACCGGAAGCCCACTCTACAGCCAGAAAGGGCGAATACTGAACAATGACGGCAAACTCAAGCTGGCGGCGATGCCCTGACCCATCCGGGTCAACACGCGACTACTCCTGATACGTATCGGCGCTAAATTCTCTGAGGAAATAAATGAAAACCTTCTATTTCCCCTCGTCGCTACCTAGCAATGGTGTTTAAGATAATCAACAGATCCGCTCCTGCTTGAGTTGCGCCTGCTCTGAGCGTAGCCCACTGATGAATCCAGCCAACATTCTCATCGTTGACGATACGCCAGCGAACTTGCGCCTTCTGACTGAGGTGCTGAGTCGTAGTGGCTACCGGGTACGCTCGGCGATCAATGGCACGCTGGCGCTGTCGGGGGCGATCGCTCACCCCCCGGATCTGATCCTGCTGGACATCATGATGCCGGATCTAAATGGCTACGAGGTCTGCCAACATCTCAAGGGCAGCCAGCGGACCCGTGATGTCCCGGTCATCTTTCTCAGTGCTTTGGAAGAAGCCACCGATAAAGTACGGGCGTTTGAAGTCGGCGGCGTGGACTACATCAGCAAGCCGTTTCAAAAGGCTGAAGTCTTAGTGCGGGTCGAAAACCAGCTCAGCCGACGCCGCTTGCAACTCCAGCTCAGCGAGCAGAATGAAACCCTGCAAGCGGAAGTGCGAGAACGGGCGATCGCCCAACAACGCCTGCAACAATTCAGCACCAATCTCAAAGAACTCCATCGCCTCGATACCAGCTACTACGACAGCGCTGCCGCCCGCTACACCGACTACTTGCAAACCGGCTGCCGGATTCTGAATCTCGAAGTCGGCTGGCTGAGTCGCCACCAGGGCGATCGCACGCAGATCGAGGCGCAATGTAATCCTGACCCCCACTGGCAACCGCCCACGCTGCCAGCACCAACGGGCACTGACTGCATGACCATATCCCTACCGACGGCGTCTGAGGCGGCGGGGATAGCCTGTGACCGCTGTGATCCAACGCAGGACGACAGAACGCAGCAATTCAGCGCTTATCTGGGTACGCCGATCTGGGTTAATGAACAGCTCTATGGCACGCTGGCTTTTGCCAGCCGCAGTTTGAGCCAGGAGCAGACCACACCGCGCACCTTTGCCGCTCAGGAATGTGAAATCGTCGAGCTGATGGCGAAAAGTCTCGGGCAATTCATCGCGGCGCGCGCGGCCGAACACCAGCGCCAGCAAGCCGAGGCGGAAACGCGACTCCTGCTCGCCGTGACCCGCGCGATCGCCGAATCCCCCGACTTTGACACCGCCCTCGCCCTCGCCCTCGCCCACGTCAGCGAGGCGAGCGGCTGGAGCTATGCTGAAGCCTGGTTGCCTGACCCGGCGCGGCAATATTTGGCCTGTGCGCCGGTCTGGTATGGACGCGATCGCGCGGCCCTTGCTGATTTTCATTGCCTCAGCACCCAAACCCAGCGCCATGCCGAAGAAGGGCTGACCGGACGGGTGTGGAAAACAGCTCAGCCGGAATTCATCGCCGACTTAAACGCGCTGCCCCCGGAGACCATGCTGCGGCGACAGGCGATCATCGACTGTAGCTTCGGTGCCGAACTCGGCGTGCCGATTGTGGCGGCTAGCTCAGAAACCGATCACCTAGATAAGGCTGTCCTAGCTGTTCTGATCTTCTTTCGCCGTCAAGATGAGCCATTTGACTCGGTGGAAAGTCAGGAACGCTCGGTCGCACTGGCAATGGCGATCGCCACACAGCTCGGTGCCGGCTTGCAGCAAAAGCAGATCGAAGCCGAGCAGAGTGCGATCCTGAGCGCCATGACTGACCTAGTGCTGGTGCGCGATCGCCAAGGCCGCTGCCTGAAAGTCATGCCAACCAGCACTACTAGCCTGATTTGTCCGCCAGACGAGATGGTCGGCAAGACGCTCCACGAGGTCATGCCCCAGCCCCTCGCCGATCGGATGCTGGCGGGCATCCAAACCGCCCTCGACCAACAAACCACGCAAAACGCTGAGTACTACGTCAAACGCGATGGGCAGATGATCTGGTTGGCGGCGAGTATTTCACCGCTAGATAGCGATCGTGCCATCCTCGTCGCCCGTGACATCAGTGAGCGCAAGCAACGCGAGGAGGCACTGCAACTGATCGCCAAAGGCACGGCGGAGACCATCGGTGACGAATTCTTCAATGCCTGCACGCGCGTACTCGCCCAGGCGCTCGGCATTCGCTACGTTTTGGTCGGTCGCTTTGCCGACGCCGATCATCGCCAAATCGAGGCGATCGCCTTCTGGACGGGCGAGGATTTTTACCCTGAAAAATTGGTCTATGCCCTGAACGACACACCTTGCGAGCGTGTCTTGAATGGCAACCCGCAATTTTGGGCACAGGGCGTCCAAGCCGAGTTTCCTCAGGATCAATCTCTAGTTGAGCTGGGAGTCGAGAGCTACTGGAGCGTGCCGCTGCGCGATCGCCAGGAGCAAGTCATCGGTCACCTGGTGCTGATGGACACCAAGCCGATGCAGCGCGATCGCCAACAAGAATTGCTCGTGGACATCTTCGTCGCCCGTGCTAGCGTAGAGCTAGAGCGCCAACTGGCGGCCGAAGCCCTGCAAACCAGCGAAGCCCGCAACCAAGCCATCCTACGCGCCATTCCGGATCTGATGTTTCGGGTTCGCAGCGACGGCATCTACTTGGGCTATGTCAAGACCCGCGATTTCACTGACCTGCTGCCGGAGGACTACGAGCCGATCGGTCGCCACATCCGCGAGTTTCTGCCGCCCGCGCTGGCACTCCGCCACCTCCAGCACCTGAAGATTGCCCTGGTGACCGGTGTGCCCCAGCTCTACGAGCAGGAGGTGCAACTCGAAAACCGCATCCAGCATGAAGAAGTCCGCGTTGTGGTCAGCGGCCCCGACGAAGCCCTGTTCATTGTGCGGGATGTGAGCGATCGCAAACACGCCGAAATCGCCCTCCGCATCGCCCAACAGCAATCTGAAAGCCTACTGCTCAATATCCTGCCGCGCCCGATCGCCGAGCGGCTCAAAAAACAGCCCGGCGTGATCGCCGAACAATTTGATGAAGCGACGATCCTCTTCGCCGACATTGTTGGCTTCACGCCCCTGGCAGCGCTGATGACGCCGATCGAGGTCGTGAACTTGCTCAATCAGGTCTTTTCGGAATTCGACCGCCTCGCCGAACAGTTTCAGATCGAAAAAATCAAAACCATCGGTGACGCCTATATGGCGGTCAGCGGTGTGCCAACATTTCAGTTCAACCATGCGATCGCCGCAGCCGAGATGGCGCTGGCAATGCAAGCCGTCCTTCCCCAAGTCAGCACGCCCCGCCTCCGCGAACTGTGCGGTGATCAGCCACTTCAGATGCGCGTCGGCATTCATACCGGCTCTGTGGTTGCCGGTGTCATTGGGGCAAAGAAATTCATCTACGACCTCTGGGGCGATGCCGTCAACATCGCCTCGCGCATGGAGTCGCAAGGCTTACCCGGTCACATCCAGATCACCGAGGCGACTTACGAAAAGCTAAGCGGTTGCTTCCGCTGCGAGCGGCGGGGTGAAGTCGCCGTGCGCGGGCGCGGCGCGATCGCGACCTATTGGCTGCTCCCCGACGACCAATAGCCTTGACTTAGAACTCCGCTCTTTTGGACTATGCCAATAGTGAGATGTCAGTCTCCACAGAAATCGCTTTGATGAAGTGAGCGACTACACTGGCGTTTCGTCTCTCGAGTTTTGGAGTTTAGGATTGTTTGATCCAGAGGTTCTTGCTAAATCGAGCCATCAAGCCATTGAGTGAAGGCATTAATGGCAGCTAGGTCTCCTGGCTACTTTGCAGGCGCTAATGACACCAAATCCTGTCCTCGGATCCCAAGAATTGCATCCTTTATCCCCAGCCTGGAAGAGGATTGATTGATGGGTTTGATTCGCGGGGTATAGATACCGGATTTAGCATGAGATGTTGAACCAATGCTTCTGAATGGGCAAGGTTCATCTCTCGGTTAAATCATCGCTATCGACTTGTTTTCAGGTCGTAGTTGCTATCGCTTATTGCCGAGGACTTCCAAAACGACAGAAGCAGCCATGCTTTGGATCTTTAGCCGTCAGGAAACTATCATGACAGAACACAGCTACGTAGAAATCATGCCGCTGCTCGCGCAGCTTGCTGACCCTGGGATCGATACTCCCGAAGAAGCTGCCCTGATCTTCTCAGGGCCGCAGTTTTTTATTGCCCTACTTTCAGGCATTGTTCTCGCCTTCGGCTTTCAACTTCTGTTAACCAACCTCTCCGTAGCAGCGGGAATTTCTTATGTTGGTCATAGCTCATCGTCTCGCCGCTCTGATTCGAGTGACGTCGGCATGGGCAAGATCGGCATCGCAGTCGGTGCTTGGACACTGATCACGGTGAGTTTGGCGCTCTTCTCTGCTTGCTGGTTAGCGATCAAGCTTAGTCTCTATAACAGTGTGCTCCTCGGTGCGATTACCGGTCTGGTGATTTGGGGCACCTATTTTTCCCTCCTCTTTTGGGTTAGTTCAACCACGGTAGGTTCCTTGATTGGCTCGGTCGTCAAAACGGCAACCGCAAGCTTCAATGCCCTGGTTGGAACTGCGACAGCCGCTTTTGGAGCTAAGTCGGCGAGCAACCAGGTGATCGAAACCGCAGAAGCTGTAGCCGCTACGATTCGCCGGGAGATGGCACAGACGCTGGATGATGGTGAGCTGCTTGATTCCCTGCGAGATTATGTGACGACCTTGCGATCGCCCGAGCTCCAGACCAACGATCTTGAGACCGAGTTTGAGCGTCTGATCCAGGACTCTGGGATCGCAGACGCCGCCGACTACGACACCCTCAGCCAGTTGGATCACCGTGCTTTTGAAGAACTGGTCAGCCGCCGCACGGATTTGTCTCGCCAAGAAACACAGCGGATCGCCAACCGGCTCTACCGTACCTGGCAGAAGTCGCTCACTCAAGCCTCGAATCAGGGGGCACTGACCGAGCTGATCGACTACGTGCAAACCGCCAATCCCAACGAACAGATTGCCGAACGCTTGGCAGAGCGCCTCGATCGTTTCCTCCAGGAACATCGTCAGCAAAGACGTTCAGATTCAGATGGTTTTTTGAGCCAGGGGTTGAATGCCCTGATGGGTGTAGCCCTAGGTCGCGTCGATCTGTCGGATTTGGATGTGGAAAAAATCGCCGGCAAAGTCAAGCAAGCCAAGTCTCAAATCGTGGCTCAGGGCGATCAGCTCTCGCGTCGGCTTGACCATCAGGAGATCCCTGACAACCCGGTGAAGACGGATGTTGAGTACTACCTGCTGAATACCTATCCCTGGCAGCTTCAGCCCGAACGCTTGAAGCTGGAGTTTCGCCAGCGGCTCTATGATACTGAGGCCGAGCCGAGGGCGCTGCGTCAGGCACTGGCTCCGCTCAATCGCGCCTATTTCTGTGAGCTGCTAGAATCTCGGGGCTTGATGACCCAAGCCGAGATCGATGCTACCGCCACCATCCTGGAGTCAGTGCGGGCAGATGTGCTGCGGGTGGTGACTGATATCGACCGCTTCGAGAAGGCGAAAGCGTTGCAAAGTCAGGTGCAAGCGTTCTTGCGTGTGACACCTAAGGCGGAATTGACCTCGGAAATGGGCGATCGCGCCTTTGCGGCCTTGCTCGAAGACCCAGACGCGAGCTACGAAGACTTGCAAAGTCGCTGCTCAGAGTTCGGCTACACGCAATTTGCACTCGTTTTGAGAAATCGCGGCGACTTCAATGAAACCGAGGTTGAGCAAGTGGCGATGCAGCTTGAGCGGCGGATGAATCAGGTGCTCGCCGACGCGCACGGGCTACAGGATGCCACCAAAACTCGCCTGGAAAACCAGTGGCAGCGCCTTCAAGAATATCTGCGCCACACCGGCAAGGCGGAACTGAACCCAGAGGGCATCAAGACCGATATCCAGATCCTGATGCAGGAACCGGAAGCGGGTGTCCAGCGCCTGCGTCAGCGACTCGCTTACTTCGACCGCGAAACCCTCGTGCAGTTGCTCAACCAGCGCCATGATCTCAATGAGGGAGAAGTGCGGCAGATCATGCGCGAGGTCGAGGGCAGTTGGCATCAGGTCATCCATGCCCCAGCCGCGCTCACGGCTCGGGCTAAGCAGGAATATGCTGAAGCTACGCGCGCCCTGGAAAATTACCTGCGGAGCACAGGCAAGCCGGAACTCAACCCTGACGGCATCAAACGTGATTTGCAGGCTTTGCTCCAGGAGCCGCGCGTTGGATTGCGGGCGATGCGCGATCGCCTCGCTCAGATGGATCGCGACACCCTCGTGCAGTTGCTCAGCCAGCGCGATGACCTCAGTGAGGCCGAAGTCAATCAGATTATTGATGACCTGCTGGAAACGATTCGCAGTCTACTTCGTGCCCCGCAACGCCTAGCCCGCCGTGCCCAGGCGGAAGTACTCTCGTTTGAGCAGTCACTTGCGGATTATCTGCGTAGCACAGACAAGGCGGAGTTGAATCCTGATGGGATCAAACGGGATCTGCACTTGTTGGTCAATGATCCCCGCCTGGGGAGCCAACGGCTGCGGGAGCGCCTGTCGAACATGGATCGTCATACCCTCGTGGCGTTGCTGGCGCAGCGTCCCGACATGACCCAGGAGGAGGCAGAAGCGGCAGTTGCAGAAGTGGTCGCTGTGCGCGATCGCATCCTGGCACAGATCCAGAGCTTCCAAGACCGCATTCAGAACATGATTCAGCGTCTGCTGACCCGCATCCAAATGTATCTGGACTCCTTAGAGCGTCCGGAACTAGCTTACGATGGCATTCGGCGGGATCTTCAGCAACTCTTCAATGATCCGCAAGCGGGCTTTGAGTCCTTGCGCTACCGCTTCTCACAGTTTGACCGTGACACGCTGGTCGCGCTGCTCAGCTCGCACGATGCGATTTCTGAAGCTGATGCTTCGCAGGTGCTGGCTCAGATTGAGTCGGCTCGCGACACCGTATTGCGGCGGGCTGAGCAGCTCGAGCACAAGGTGGAGGGTCGCATCCAAGCTCTGAAGCAGCAAGCGCAAGCGCAAGTCGAAGAGACGCGCCAAGCCGCCGCGGCGGCGGCTTGGTGGATCTTTGCGACGGCGACGATTTCGGCGATCGCCGCTGCAATCGGCGGCAGCCTGGCGGTCATGGGCTAGTCGCCTGCTCGGATCGACATCAATGGGCAATTGACAAGCGGAGTGGGTTTTTCAGAAACCACTCCGTTTTCCTCTCTTGTTGGGTCACCTTTCACGACTTGGAAGGTTATCAAAATGAAAACGCCGAGGCACAGCGAGAAACTCAAGACGACATGACCAGAACCAGCAGCATCATGGATTAAGCGTAACCGTATCTGGCACTGGGTTCGAGGGGAGTGCAAGCCGCCAGAAAACGCGGTGCGGTATTATCAAGGCGTTGAAGATGCTCAGCCCAGAAGCGGCGGAAGCGTTTGTGACTCGCTATCTTGGGGATGTATTGGGAGAGCATTAATCTATGCTGCGGTCAAAGTCCCTCGATCGGGGTGTTATCAGGCAACGGCGGGATAACAACCCTATTACCGGAGTTAGACCGCAAGCGCTCCGCACGTCTGGCAGGTCAGCAAAGGCTTCAAGAATCTCAATTCTCTTCGGTTGCGCCTCAAGGCTGGGTTGCGGGGCAACAGCAGGGGATTGCGGGAGGAGATGCATACGCCTTATGGAAAAAGTGAATCAGTCTGAAACTCTAGCATCTTCAGCCTTCCTTGAGAATGAAATGGCCCTGATGATAAATATACTCTTCGTAGCGTTGTGTATACTTTCGACCCCAGTCAATGAATTCAAGTCGCTCAGTAAAGTATTTCTGACAATTTTTACAGTAGAACTGACGCCGGGGAACTTTGAGTTGTAC